>JAGWAS010000027.1:0-54408 GCA_021296235.1 Paracoccaceae bacterium
GGAGTTGCTGCGATTGCATCTGCCGGTGGGATCGGAACCGCGGTATTGTTTGAACGTCATTGACGGGAAGGGGTTGCACCGTCGGCATTGTTTCCCCAGCTTGAAAATCGGAATTTCTGCTGTTGTGGAATGGCGCTGCGCTTCCCGTTACGCCTGCGCGTGTTTGTTCATTCGGTTGCTTGCGCACACATTGGCATGATCGGGACATTGGTGAATGAACGCGCCCCGCCATGCCGGGCGCGTCACAATTCCAAAATCCTGACCTTCAGATTTTTCCGATAGTAAAGAACATGGTTTCACCGGAGTGGTCATCGACGCCGTCATTGTCTGTTGATACCCAGGCAGTGCCGTCGGGCAAGATCGCAAGCCCTTCGACCTTTTCAAGGACATATCCGCCTGTTGAAAGCAAATCGGGAATGAGATCACGAACCTCCTCCTTGGACACCAAAGGCAGAGTTTCGCCCAGCGGTGCGGGTGCCATGTCAGCGGCCGGAATGCGGTAGATCTTCTTGATTGCCGCTGCGGTGCCGATTTGATTGTCTCGTTCGATCACGTAAACGAAATCGCCATGAGCTGTGATCTCGCTTAAGCCAACCCAGCCAACATCAGCGCTTGCTTTGGGGTAAAGCACCGCACCCCAATCACCTGTTGCGGTGTTGTAGGCAACGAGTTTGACGTGGTCTTGCGGGTCATCCGCCCACTCCCGCTGGACAGCCATCCAAAGGACATCGCCCATTTTGGTTAATCCCTCGAAACCGAAGCGGCGCTCCACTGCATTCAGTTCTGCCGGCAGGCCGATCTCCTCGACGATTTCACCTCCTGCATCAACCCTGAGGATTGCATGCGGAATCAACCGGTCTGTCCGGCCCTCCGAGGCCACCCAGAAACTGCCGTTCCCGGCAGGAACGATGCCTTCCATGTCGATCTTTTGGGCAGGAAAGCCGCCGCGGGAAACTCGGATGTGGTCGACCATGCGTGCCGGCGACCGCGTCGTGTCGATTTTGAATATCGTCGGCTGCAGACCGTAGAAGCTGTCGTTCACTGCCCAAATGTTGCCATCGGTATCGGCTGCCATACCGGAAATTGCACCCCAGCCAACCGGTGAACCATTCGGTTGAGAAATTCCGGCAGAGGTGAGGTGAGGATAGCTTGCAGGCGCGTCCTGAAGTTCGAAGATCATGACATGCGAGCGCACCCCACCATCCTCAATCAGGTCGACCTCATTTGCCGTTACAAGGAGGTTCCGGTCGGGGATGGCCACGAAACCTTCCGGTCCGATGCCCGACGGAAGCAGTTGCAGAAGTTCAGGGTTTGCAGGATCCGAGGCGTCATAGACACCGACGACAGATCCACGTTCCGAGCCAACGAAGATCAAGGGCCTTTCGCTGAATTGGGCGATCTCAATCGATTCGGGTTCGACACCCTTGTTGCCCGAACGCCGTTCCGGATAGTGACCAATCTCAGCGACGGCATATTCAAACGAGATTCCGCTGTCATATGCGATTGTTCCATCCCTGCTGAAGATCGTGAAGCCGCGCGAGCCGCCGTCCATGTCGCCTTCATTGGCAGTAACGATGAAGTTGTCGCCGAGCCATTTCACGGCATCGGGCTCGCGCACAACACCGTTCAGAGATCCGTCGAATGTAAGCGCCCGCTCTTCGTCGGTATCCACGGCGGACAGGTTCACGGCACCAGCGGAGAAATGACCGGCAACTGAGCCGTCGCGGGCAACTATGACCAAGTGATTGTTTTCCTGCAGTGAGACAATGGTTTCACCCCGGCCATTGATGTCAACGAATTCTGGCTCGGGATCCTCTGGCGAAACTTCGGCAATTCCTGTCAGATTGACGCGGCGAAGCGTATTGCAGTTTGCCATTTCGCCGACAAGGTCGATCATCACCAGATCGCCTTCGGGCATCTGACCGGTGCGTCCGTCGCCTGCATCCTCGTTGCGTTCATTTTCAATGGCAATTGAAATGAAACCACCGGTCCCGTCCAATGCCACACTGTCCGGCTGCCCGCCAATGTCGCATCGGGATATCTCTGACCCATCATCGATGTTGATGACTGCGAGGTGACCTGATGGTCTCAGGTAGCTTTCCGAGGTGTTCACGGCCACAAAGGCGTGGCGTCCCGAGACTGCGACCGAAGTTGGTTCACCATCCAGTGTGATAATCCCAAGCGGCAAAGGGTTTCTGGGATCAGTAATGTCGATGAGGCCGAGCACCCCGAGCGGACTGTCGGTGTAGACGAGTGTCATTCCGTCTGATGTTGCCGCGATGATCTCCGCCGAAGTTTCCCGCTTCGTGTCAATACTGTCGGCGATATTGAGAGGTGTTGCGAAGCTGGCGATACGATTGAAGTTCATCTCAGCGTTGGCAGAACCTCCTGCCAAGGCGAACGCCGCAGTTGCGGCAAGCACATGATTGTTCATTTGGTTTCCAACAAATTGCAATTTCGAAGCTTCTGACCAACAAGGACGAACACCATGTTGCGGCTGCTTTACCGTTTTGTGAATTTCAACCGTCGAACCGGAAGCAGAAGTTCCGCCCATGGATTGCCGGCATAACTCCACTTGGTCGCACGGCGGAGTTCTGTCGTGTTGTCCAAGCTGCAGATATCGGACAACGCTTGGATTGAGTGGCCGAGTGCCGCTGTTCCCCGTAGGGAGACTCTGGACCGGCTCGGAATGTTCAGAATTTCAGTGAATTCTGATTTGTTGACCATATTGCCGTCCGGAACCAATTTGAACTCGGCTCGACTCTGAACGCGGTAATCTCTTTCATTTTACTACTTCACGATGGGTTGGAACGGAACAATCCTGGCCATCTGGTTCTTTCACGAACTGCAATTCCGCAACGGAAACATGAAATTGCCGCGATTGCATCTGCCGGAGATATCGGAATCGCGGCGTTGTTTGAGCGTCATTGACAGGCAGGGGACACGCTGCCGGCACTGTTTCCCGCTGTTTGTGAAATCGGTGATCTTTATTGTTGTGGAACGCCACAACGCTTTCTGCTGCACCTGCACTTAATCGTTCAATCAGCTGCTTGTGTTTGCATTGGCATGATCGGAGCGGACACGATTGGACGTGCCCGCCTATGCCGGGCGCATCACTGTTTGGAAACCCTGATCTTCAAATTCTTCCGATGGAAAAGAACATCGTTTCATCGGATTGGTCATTGTCGCCGTCATTGCCCGTTGACACCCAAGCGGTGCCGCTGGGTAAGTTTGGCGTGGTTTGGTGAAGGTGTCGGCAATACGGGAATCCGTTCTTGTATTACCTACCCGTGATCTTGGCGATATTGCACCAGGGCGACCCGGCCGACCATGGCAACAATTCGAACTGTCGCCTCCTTTCCCTCGGCATCGCTGAGATTCAGGTCCTTACCGAGCGCAAAGTTCGTCGGCTGCCGTTGTCCGCCGTTGATGGCAATGTTGTCGGCGTAGAGATATGTGCGATCAAGATCGTCCAGGATCGGATTGAGCCGACCTTGCAGGATGGGCACAAATCCCCGTCCTTTGGGGAAAATGACAGAGCCGCCATTGGGCAGTTCGGTCAATTCGACATTGAACGGTCCATCTGCCGGTTTCCAGTTGAGTGCCAAGTGTGCGGAGAACCCGCTGGCAGCGGCGAAAACTGTCATCGGCAATTGGGCCGAATGCACACCAAGTATCGCGTTGCCGAATTCATCTGTGACCGCATCTTTCCACGTCTTGTTGGGGAACAGTGCGACAACATGGGCTCCGGTTATTGGCCGGCCTGCGGCCTGGACGGTGACGATGCCGCCCGCTGCTTCCCAGTCGAACTCATGCAATTCTCTCCAGGGGATCAGGCTGTCGATTCCCCGGCGCTGCGGACGGTCGCCACCGTAAACAAGGACAACTGGGAAACGATTGGTTGATTTAGAAAGGTGCTTTTGGACGCGTTTGGAGCCGTCAAACAGGCTGGATGAAGCTGTTTTGGAGGATTTGGCTTCAACGATCGTGATGCCGGTCGGACCATCGACGATGAGGTCAACCTCTGCCCCATTACGGTCACGGAAAAACGAGAGGTCTCCGAGTTTGCCCTGATTTGCCCGATGCTTATAGATCTCTGAAACAACCCAGGTTTCGAAAATCGGGCCCCGAAGCGGATGCGCAAGGAGTTGATCAGGGGAGCGGATGCCCAGCAACCAGCAGACAAGCCCGGTATCGTAGAAGTGCAGCTTTGGCATCTTCACCAAACGCTTGCGATGGTTTGCACGAAAGGCGGGCAGGCGGAAAGCGATGAAGCTGGTTTCGAGGATGCCCAGCCAAGCCTTCGCTGTTGGTTGCGAGATGCCGCAATCTTCTGCGAGTGACGAGTGGTTGAGCAACTGCGCTGTTCTGCCCGCACAAAGCGCAACGAAGCGTTGAAATGTCGTGAGGTCGCCTACGTTGGTGATCATCCGCACATCTCGGTCGATATAGGTGGCCACGTAGGAGCCGAGCCAGTCTGCGGGCTCCGGGCCTTCATCAAATATGCGCGGGTAGGAACCGGCAAAGAGTGCTTCTTCGAGGGTCGAGGGATGTCGAGGAAAGCGAACTACCTCGCTTCGCGTCAGCGGAAGGAGATCGAAGTGCAGCGTTCGTCCGGCCAGCGACTGGTTGACCGATTCAAGCAACGCGAGATTTTGCGAACCCGTGAGAATCCAGCGACCTGGTACCGGGTCGGTGTCGATTATGCCTTGGAGGTAGGAGAGCAGTTCGGGAGCTCTCTGGACCTCATCAAACACTGCACCTTCCGGAAATTGGGCCAGGAACGCGCGGGGATCTTCAGTGGCGAAGGCCCGCACATCCGGAGATTCCAGCGTCTCGTACGGATGCTGTGGGAACAGGGCGCGGCACAGTGTTGTTTTGCCGCTTTGCCGAGGTCCAGTAAGCGTAATCGACGGTGAATTCTGCGCCGCCTTCGTCAGTCTTGGTGCAAGGTCTCGTTCTATCATGACCAGCAGAATAGCAGTGTTTAAGGCTAATTCAAAACACGATTTTGAATTAGCCTAATAATTTTCCATTTCTTCATTGATGGCGATTCCAGCGCCACTCATGTCGGAAGTGCTGCCTGCCGGGAATTGTCGGGCACCGGCAATCACATGGTTCAACCCAACGGAAAGTTGACCTCAATGACTTGGAGAAGCCCCGATTGGCTGCGCGCGTTCCCATCGAATACTGTAGAAGATTGATACCGGGCAGGGCGCTGATGCCGGTCCGGAAGCAAGGAGGATTTCAATCATGAACAGAATGACGGCACGGGATTTCGACCAGAAACTTCTCGATCTTTACGACCACTACGCCCATGGCAGGATAACCAAGCGCGAATTCCTTGGTGGGGTAACCGCGGTCGGCCTTCTTGAAATGTTGAGCCCGGATTATGCCCTTGCGCAACAGGTGTCCTTCAATGATCCCGACATTGCGGCAGAGTACATGATTTATCCGTCGCCGAATGGGCACGGGGAAGTGCGGGGTTACCTTGTCAAGCCTGCAGACGCTCCGCCAAAGGTTCCGGCCGTGCTTGTGGTGCACGAAAACAGGGGTTTAAATCCCTATATTGAGGATGTTGCCAGGCGGCTTGCCAAGGCCGGGTTCATGGCTATGGCACCCGATGGATTGACTTCAGTTGGTGGATATCCCGGCAACGATGCCGATGGACGCGAACTTCAGCGAACGGTGGACAGAACCAAACTCATGAATGACTTCTTCGCCGGTTTCGAGCATTTGCTGACCCGAAGCGATTCTACCGGAAAGGTCGGCTCCGTGGGTTTCTGCTACGGTGGTGGAGTGTGCAATGCGCTTGCCGTTGCCTATCCGGAATTGTCGGCATCAGTCCCGTTTTATGGACGGCAGGCAAATGCTGCCGATGTTCCAAAGATTCAGGCCCCCATCCAGTTGCATTTTGCCGAACTTGATCAACGAATCAACGCCGGTTGGCCTGACTACGAGGCAGCGCTCATCAAACACGGAAAGGTGTATGAGGCACACATCTATCCTGGTGCGAATCACGGTTTCCACAATGATTCGACGCCGCGTTTCGACGAGGCGGCGGCAGAACTTGCGTGGAACCGCACACTGAATTGGTTCAATGCCCACCTGGTCTGATTTGCACGTCAACTGAAACCGCGCCGATTGCGCGCGGCGCTGCCTTTTGCCCAACGGCGTGCACCCGATTTGGTGCCGCCGGATTGGGATTGGTGTGATCTATTGCCGCGACAGCAGGCTGTCAGGTCGCGATCGGTCTATCCCCGCAGTAATAAATCCGGCAAGAACCGCTTTGACGACATCGCCCGGCACGAATGGAAGGCCCAGCATTGCGGCTTCCGGCAGTGATCGACCCAAGGTTATCGACATTCCGATGACACCAGGAACAAAAAGAACCAGAACACCTCCTGCCAAGGCTGCAACAAAGGCCGCCAAAAATACAGAGGATGGGCGCCAAATTTCCATGATATAGCCTGTAGCCGCCGCTGCGATCGGAAACCCGATCAAATAGCCGACGGAAGGCGAAACAAAAACGCCCAGGCCGCCCCTGCCGCCGGCAAGCAGCGGTAGGCCGAGCGCAACCAGAAACAAAAACAACAGGACGGCCAATGCACCTCGGCGTGCACCCAGGACAGTCCCGCAGAGCATGATGCCAAGGCTCTGCGCCGTAATCGGAACCCCGAAACCAAGCGTCAGCTTTGGCATCAGGCCCAGGGCGGCAAT
This sequence comes from Paracoccaceae bacterium, assembly GCA_021296235.1. Classification (GTDB taxonomy): domain Bacteria; phylum Pseudomonadota; class Alphaproteobacteria; order Rhodobacterales; family Rhodobacteraceae; genus JAPOXR01. Next base: position 6,721 of record JAGWAS010000027.1, read on the forward strand.
CAGTGCAGCAAAAATGGCAATCATCACTAGGTTACGTTCCATCTCGACCTTCCATTTTGGTTCTGGATTCCGCCGCGGGCCCTCAGCGCCTCTGCGACATGTTCTGCATCATCAAGGGCAATTGCAGTAAGTGGAACGACAATTCGCCAGCTTGGCCTTCTAGGCGACCTGCTCCTCCAACTCTCCAACAACAGCGCCGCATTCTTTGCAAGAACCGGCGTGAATCGGACCACCAGTGCCAATGCGACCCCAACTCCCTTACTGTTGACGCCGAATCTTCGGAACGGATGCGAAAGCCGTTCGGCAATGGCAACAAGATCGTCGAGGCGGGTGGTCATGGTAACCAAGTTGGCAAGTGCGACCGCGGAAAGGAGCCTAAACCCAACCGCGAATCCCTCAGCATACTCGCGGATTACGATGTGCCAAATGGTAACAACGGCCAAGAAAAGCCAGATCGGCGCAAGGCGCCTCAGACCGAGTAGAAAAAACCCATATCCCGGAACCAGATACAGAACGACAACCAGCAAGAGGGCCACTGCAAGAATAAACGGATCGCCGGTCAGGAAGATGGCGAATGTAAATCCGCAAAGGAAAGCAAACTTAATCGCCGGTCGAATGGGGTGATAGGGTGTCTTGATTGGTGAGGTCAGTGAAAGCATCAAGATCACTCAATCTGTCGATTTCTGCCGAAAACTCATCAAGCACAGATCCCGCGGGACCATCCTTCCTGATGTGACCCCGATCAATCCAAATTACCCGCTCGAATGCCTCCAGATACTGCAGGTCATGTGTGATTAGCAACTGCGAAACCTCCAACCTGTCCAACTGACGATGCAATTGGCGGACCGTGGGCATGTCAGGTCCGGAAAAGGGTTCATCAAGCACCAGAAGGGATGGACGCATCGCCATGACAGCCATGATGCAAACCAGATGCCTTTGGCCCTGTGACAAGGTCTGAATTGCCCGCTCGGCCCAATCTGCCCTGCCGAATTCATCCAGAATCTCCAGTGCCCTGCCGTTGGCCTCCGATTGCCGGAGTCCCTTCTGGGTCAATCCAAAAGCGATTTCTTCCTGAACCGTCGGGAAGATGATCTGGTGATCGGGATTTTGAAAAACCATGCCGACCAGTTCCAGCGCCGATCTGCGATCTTCTGTGACATTTGAACCGTTTATGACTACCCGTCCGCCGGTCGGTTTGATCAAGCCACAGACCAGCCGAGCCAACGTGGTTTTTCCCGATCCGTTGAGTCCCACGATTCCAACCCGTCGCTCCCTGAACTGAAACGAGATGCGATCGATTATGGGAGTTCCGTCCTTTCCATACGACACGTTCTCGAATTCCACGCATGCGGAATCGGGCACAGTCGATGCCTTGCGGTCCGGAACCCTGCCGCCAGACATTTCAGTGGCACTCGTGCGGATTGTCAATGATACGAGCTTGTTGCATTTCAAACCAGTGCTGTTGCCTAAACCTCAATATTGATGTCGATCACAAGAGCGCGCTCAATTGTGAACCGGCTTGGTCACACTCGGGAGAGTTGCTCCTCACGGGCCGCATTCAATGCCGGAAACCTATTCTGCCCTGAAGCAAAACCTTCGTCTTGATCACTTCTCCATTGAGCCGCCTGCCTTTTCCAGCCTTGTCTGACTTCAATTTCCCCAACGATTCTGCCTTTGGCAACACTCAGATCCACCCCGGGACAGAAACCCGCCCGCTTGACATCAATGCCGGGAACAAGGGAATGCAGGATTAGGTTCCCGTAGCTTCCTTGTCGAACATTTGGTAGTCCTTTCTCAGGATGCCCGGATTAATGCAACTTCATGAATCGTCTGGCCTGCAATGGAAAGGCAACGCCGTTGCGGTGGAGCTGTTCAGGAACTTTTCCGCATGAGCTTGAAGCAAAGCTGATCGCAGGTGCCGCAAACGTTGTGCTGCTGCGGGGGTGCCGATGACACTTTCCGTCGCACCGGGAATGCAGGATTGATTTCTGCCGCCGGCAACGGTCGAATTGGACAATTTCATGCATTCGGGCTACCAACCGGCCCGAAACCGATTTTGGAGAACGGAACCGGCAATGGAAATGCCATCTCCCGACCAAGAGGTGCTCAGACGCCGCAACCAGATTGTCGCGCAGTTGCAGGCGGTGCTTCCGGGCGAGTGCGTCATTCATGACGAAACCGAAACCCGAGCTTATGACTGCGACGCGTTCACGGCTTACAGTTGTCTTCCGCTTGCGGTGGCGCTGCCGGGTACGACCGAGGAGGTTTCCAAGGTCCTCAAAATCTGCAGCCGGGAAAATGTTCCCGTCGTTCCCCGGGGCTCGGGCACATCTCTTGCCGGAGGTGCGCTGCCGACCGCGGACAGTGTGGTGCTTGGCGTCTCAAGAATGAACCGGGTTTTGGAGATTAATTGCGAAAACCGTTTCGTGCGGGTTCAGGCGGGCCGCACCAACCTCTCGGTTACCGGGGCAGTGCAGGAACTTGGATTTTTCTATGCGCCGGATCCGTCAAGCCAGTTGGCCTGCGCCATTGCCGGCAACATTGCCATGAATTCAGGCGGCGCCCACTGCCTCAAATACGGTGTTACGACCAACAATCTTCTTGGTGTGAAGATGGTGATGATGGACGGAGAGGTGATTGAGCTTGGGGGCCCGTACCTTGACTCCGGAGGACTGGATCTACTGGGCCTCGTGTGCGGCTCGGAAGGGCAACTTGGAATAGTAACCGAGGCAACCCTTCGGATCCTTCCGAAACCGGAGGGGGCAAGACCGGTCATGCTGGGTTTTAACGCCAGTTCGGCGGCAGGCGCTTGCGTGGCGGAAATCATCAAGTCTGGAATGCTGCCCGTTGCCATTGAGTTCATGGATCGGCCATGCATCAGGGCCTGTGAGGAATTTGTTGGCGCCGGCTATCCGGATGTCGAGGCTCTTCTCATCGTTGAAGTGGAAGGGTCGGAGGAGGAAATCGACCGGCAGCTTTCACTGATCGGAGAAATTGCTGCCGGTCATGGACCGGAAGTGGTTCGGGAAAGCCGTTCTCAAGCTGAATCCGAGCTGATTTGGGCGGGACGGAAGGCTGCCTTCGGGGCAATGGGCAAGATCAACGACTACATTTGCCTTGACGGCACCATCCCCGTTTCGGAGCTCCCTCTGGTTCTGGATCGGATGGGCGAACTGTCGCAGAAATTTGGACTTCAGGTCGCGAACGTGTTCCATGCCGGGGACGGAAACCTCCATCCGTTGATCCTGTTTGATGCAAACAAGCCGGGCGATCTTGAAAAGTGTGAGGAATTCGGTGCCGAAATTCTCCGGTTGTGCGTCAAGGTCGGAGGTTGCCTCACCGGTGAGCACGGTGTTGGCGTGGAAAAACGGGATCTGATGCATGCGCAGTTTGATCCGGCCGATCTTGATGCCCAAATTCGCGTCAAGGATGTGTTCGACCCCGATTGGAACCTCAATCCGGCGAAGGTGTTTCCGCTGGAACTCACGGAAGGTCGCAGGGCGGCGTGACTCCAAAAAATGAAAGTCAGCTTGCCGAAGTGATTGCCGGTGCATCCGGCCCACTGTGCATAAAGGGCGGAGGAACCAAGCCGGTGGGCGGTCCGGTTGATGGAACCGAGGTTTCCGCATCGGCGATAACCGGTGTAAGCCTCTATGAGCCAGGCGCACTCACGCTCGTGGCCGCAGCGGGAACGCCGTTGGCTGAAGTCGAGTCACTGCTTGCCGAAAACCGCCAGCAGCTTCCATTTGAGCCGATGGACTATCGGGGCCTGCTCGGAACCAAGGGCGAGCCGACATTGGGCGGCATTGCCGCGGCAAACGTATCCGGACCCCGCCGGGTTGCTGTTGGCGCCTGCCGGGATTTCATGATCGGAGTCAGGTTTGTCGACGGTCGGGGAAGGGTGGTGCGAAACGGCGGCAGGGTCATGAAGAACGTCACCGGATACGATTTGGTGAAGTTGCTGGCCGGAAGCCGCGGCACCCTTGGCGTGCTGACGGAAATCGCATTCAAGGTTCTTCCCGTCGCTGAGTTTCGGGCTGTCCTGCTGGTTGAGGATTTGACCGACCGTAACGCCATCGAGGCACTATCGGCGGCGCTGTGTTCACCCTGCGACGTGTCGGGAGCGGCGCATTTGCAGAAGGGGATGGACGGCAACCCGGTTACAATGATCAGGCTGGAGGGATTTGAAAATGCGGTTCTGGACCGCGCAGAAAAGTTGCGGAAAGCACTGCGCAGTTTCGGAGATTTCGAGATTGAGACTGATCAGGACCGCACCGCCGCCGGCTGGAGGTGGATTCGTGATGTTGAGTCATTCCAGGAACGGCAGGGGGATGTATGGCGCATCTCGACCGTACCCGGTGAAGCGCCGGACCTGGTCGAAAGGATGAATGGGAACGGTGATTTGGAATTCATTTACGATTGGGGTGGTGGGCTCATTTGGGCCTTGGTACCCGAGGGTGTGGATCTGAGGGCACGTGCAGGGGCCTTCAGGGGGCATGCGACGCTTGTCCGCGCAAGTGATGAGACACGCAGGAAGATATCGGTTTTCCATCCGGAGTCCGAGCGCATAGCCCGCATCTCGAAGAGCCTGAAGCGGCAATTTGATCCCAGGGAAATACTCAATCCCGGGCTGACGGTCCTCCCGCTGGCACAGGAGGGCGGGAATGCAAACCAAATTCAGTGAGGTGCAACTTAGGGACCCGGCAATCCGGCGTTCGAACGAGATCCTTCGGACCTGCGTGCATTGTGGCTTCTGCACTGCGACCTGCCCAACCTACCAGGTTCTGGGCGACGAACTCGACAGTCCAAGGGGTCGAATTTACTTGATCAAGGACATGCTGGAAAACGACCGCCCGGCCGATGCCAAGACCGTCAAGCACATTGACCGGTGCCTTTCCTGCCTTGCATGCATGTCGACCTGCCCATCGGGGGTGCACTACATGCACCTTGTTGATCATGCTCGCGAGCACATCGAAAGGACCTTTCGGCGCAGCCTGCCCGACCGGTTGCTGCGCAGCGTGCTGAAGTTGGTTCTTCCGTATCCGACTCGTTTCCGGATTGCGCTTCTTGCGGCAAAAATCGCCAAGCCATTTGCCGGTTTGGTTCCGGATGCCCGGTTGCGTGCCATGCTTGAGATGGTGCCCGCCAATGTCCCGCCTGTCAGCCGAAACGACGATCCCCAGAAATTCGGTGCAAAGGGCGAAAGGAAAGCCCGAATCGTGCTGTCCACAGGCTGTGCCCAGCGGGCCCTGAACACCGATATCAACGACTCAACCATCAGTTTGCTTCGTCGGCTCGGGGTTGAAGTTGTCGTTGCGAAGGGAGCCGGCTGCTGCGGCGCCCTTGTCCACCACATGGGGGATGCCGACGCGGGAAGGAAGGCCGCATCGCGCAATATTTCCGCATGGTTGGGCGAAGAGGGCGATGGCCTTGATGCCATTGTCATCAACGCCAGCGGTTGTGGCACAACCATCAAGGATTACGGGCACATGTTCGAGAATGACAGCCAGTCGGCTGAGGCGGCGGCCAGGGTTTCGGCGTTGGCCATGGATGTCACGGAATTTCTCATCAAGCTTGGGTTTCCGGAACGCCCGAAGAACACGGTCAAGGTTGCATATCACGCTGCCTGTTCACTGCAGCATGGGCAGCAGGTCAAGCTTCCGCCAAAACAATTGCTGTTGCGGGCTGGCTTTGAGGTGGTTGAACCTGCAGACCCCCACCTGTGCTGCGGCTCGGCCGGGACCTACAATCTGCTCCAACCGGAGATCGCAGGACAACTCAAGGAAAGGAAGATCGGGACCATAGAGCGGCTGAAGCCCGATGTCGTGGCAACCGGGAACATTGGTTGCATGGTGCAAATCGGCTCCGGAACCGAGATTCCGGTGGTCCACACGGTTGAGTTGCTTGATTGGGCGCTGGGCGGACCGGTGCCACCTGCACTTCGGAATTCCCCGGTGGCAGGACGGGTTGGTCTGCAAGACAGGGGACATTGAACGTTCACTGCGCCTGCCCTTGAAATCAAAATTGGGCATCACAATATCTCTGTTGTCGGAAGGCCAATAATTGGATCCGGCAACTGATCGGCCCGTCCATCATGGAGGGCCATTGCAGAAACATCGCTCAATGGAGGGTAAAAATGCACAGATATGATCTTTCTCCCCTTTACCGTACAACCGTTGGATTCGACCACTTCGCCGATCTCCTGGACAAGGCGTTCTCACAGGATGTTGTTTCCAACTCCTATCCGCCTTTCAACATCGAGAAGGCGTCCGAGGACGAATACCTGATCTCGGTTGCTGCAGCCGGTTTCTCCGAGAACGACCTCAAGGTCGAGGTTCGCGAAAATCAACTGATTGTCGCTGCAACCAAACCCGAAACCGACGACAGTGCCAAGTACCTGCACCGGGGCATTGCCCGCCGGTCCTTCGAGCGCAGGTTCCGCCTTGCCGATCATGTGCGGGTTACTGGCGCGACCTTCGAGAATGGCATGCTGAACGTTGAACTCGTTCGCGAAATTCCAGAGGCTTACAAGCCGAGGCGCATCGAAATCACGACTTCAGGGAATGCCGGAGTCAGCAAGTCAGGCAGCCCCGTCAAAATCGCAGCCTGAAAGAAGCGGAATTCAAAAGAGTGCGCGCCCGAAAGGGCGCGCATTGCGTTTAGGGCGCGAAAGAACGGCCAATGGACAGTTGCGCTGTCGGTCAAATTGACATGCAGAGATACTTCATTTCCAGGAAATCGTCGGTGCCGTGCCTTGAACCCTCGCGGCCGAGCCCTGACTGCTTAACTCCGCCGAACGGTGCCACCTCGGTTGAAAACAGTCCGGTGTTGATTCCTACGATTCCGTATTCCAGCGCTTCGGAAACGCGCCATACCCTGGAGATGTCCCTCGCAAAGAAGTAGGCGGCGAGCCCATGAATCGTGTCGTTGGCAAGTTCGATGACCTCTTCCTCGGATTCGAACCTGAACAGTGGCGCAACCGGCCCGAATGTTTCGTCATGCGCGATCAACATTTCCTGTGTTACGTTGGCCATGACGGTCGGCTCGAACCAGTTGCCCCCAAGTTCGTGCCTGGTGCCCCCAACCAGAACCTTTGCTCCCTTCGATGTGGCATCGGCAATGTGCGATTCAACCTTGCCAACTGCAGCCTGATTTATCAGCGGCCCGGTATTGACGCCGTCATCGAACCCATCGCCCAGATTCAGGTTGCCGGTTGCCTTGGCCAACTTTTCGGCAAATGCATCATAGACACCGGATTGAACATAGATCCTGTTGGCGCACACGCATGTCTGTCCGTTGTTCCGGTACTTGGAGATCATTGCGCCTTCGATGGCCTCATCAAGATCGGCATCATCGAACACAATGAACGGTGCATTGCCACCGAGTTCCATTGACACTTTCTTGACCTGATCGCCGGCCTGCCTGAGCAGGATGCGTCCGACCTCCGTTGATCCGGTGAAAGTGATTTTCCTGACAATCGGATTGCTGCAAAACTCCTCGCCGACCTCTCGCGAGCGGGTCGAGGTTACAACAGAAAACACCCCCTTTGGCACTCCGGCGCGCTCGGCCAGGACCGCCATTGCAAGGGCCGAAAGCGGCGTTTCACTTGCCGGTCTTGCAACAAAGGTGCAACCAACCGCCAGTGCCGGCCCGACCTTGCGGGCGATCATGGCATTCGGAAAATTCCAGGGAGTTATCGACGCAACCACTCCGACCGGCTGTTTGATGACCAGCAATCGCTTGTCCGCCTGGTGCCCGGGAATGGTTTCCCCGTAGATCCTCTTGGCCTCCTCGCCGAACCATTGGAGAAAGGAGGCGCCGTACATGATTTCGCCCTTTGCCTCCGCAATTGGCTTGCCCATTTCAGCGGTCAGGATGGCAGCGAGATCGTCGGCATTCTCAATCATGAGGCGATACCATTTCAGGAGAATTTCCGACCGGTCCTTGCCGGTTCTGGCGGCCCAATCCCTTTGGCTGTCCCGGCAGGCTTCGATGGCTCGACGGACCTCGGCCACGCCAAGATCGGGAACGGAAGCGACGACATCGCCGCGAGCGGGGTTTATTACATCGAATCGCGCACCGTCATCGGCGTCAATCCATTCACCGCCGACATGGGATTTCACTGCGAGAAGTGACGGATCCTTCAACAATGTGACAATGTTTGTTCTGTCCAGCATAATTTGCCCTCAAATTTTACGATTGCCGTGCCATAATGCCAGTTCGAGTTCAACAGGGTATGAGCGTCCTTGGAAGAGGATGTTCCGGCCGACTTCAACCATGGAGGCGACAATAAGGAAGGGTAACAGAAACCTGATCACCGATGTTGGCGGGCTCAAGGTCGGAAACGCGGATGATTCGCTGATCAGGACGGGCTCAACCGTCCTGATCGGGGAAGTGCCCTTCACAGCCGGTGTGCATGTTCTCGGAGGTGCGCCGGGAACACGGGAGACGGAATTGCTGGCCCCGGACCGATTGGTACAGGAGGTTGATGCAATTGTGCTGTCGGGAGGCTCTGCATTCGGGCTTGATGCCGCTTCGGGTGCGGCAGATGCATTGGTTGAAGCCGGACGGGGTTTTTCGGTCGGTTCCGCCAAGGTGCCGATCGTGCCATGTGCGATCCTCTTTGATCTCCTCAATGGCGGCTCAAAGCAATGGCCGGAAAATCCCTACAGGCACTTGGGCAGGCTGGCCCTGGAAGCCGCATCGAAGGAGTTCAAACTCGGCAGCATCGGAGCCGGTGCCGGCGCGACCACATTTGACCTCAAAGGCGGACTTGGTTCAGCTTCTGCGGTTACGGATGACGGTTACACTGTTGGAGCACTTGTTGCAGTGAATTCGGTCGGTTCCGCCGTTGTGGCGGGCGGCCCCCGATTTTGGGCGGCACCGTTCGAAATCGATGATGAATTCGGTGGGCAGGGGAACGGTCATGGATTTGATCCCGGCTGGGAACCCGAATTGGGCATTTCTGACGTTTTGCCGAACGCAAACACGACAATTGCAATTGTTGCGACGGACGCGTCTCTGGACCAATCTCAGGCGACGCGCCTTGCCGCTGCCGCTCACGCCGGGCTCGCACGGGCAATTGTTCCGTCGCACACCCTGTTTGACGGCGATCTGGTATTCTCCGTTGCCACCGGTGAGAGGCCGCTTTCGGAAAGCGGTCACGATTTGCTGAAACTGGGGCACGCCGCCGCTTGCTGTCTTGCAAGGGCGATCGCAAGGGGTGTTCATGCGGCCCGCCCGGAGGCTGGTGACACCAAGCCTTGCTGGAAAGAGTTGCATGGTGGCACCTGAGGGGGCTGTTGCAGTGCTGTCAGATTTCGGACCGAATGATCCTGTGCCTGGATTGCAGCCGGAACCTGAACCAAGCCGCTCCCGTGTGGCCAAGCCGGATGGTGCGCCTCACAGCGAATTCAGCTTCGGGACACCGTTCTCCTCGTAGCGGAACGGAACCTTCGGGGGTGGCCCGCCGAGGTTGATTGCGTTCTCCAGTTCCTTGAGCACAAATCTTGTAATGAGTGGGACATCAAGTTCGGCGGCCTGTTGCAGATCAACCCATTGCAGGTTTGCCAATTCGCCTGATGCGGCACCGAAATCATCCGGATTGCCCATGAGCGGAACGGCATTGATGTCCCCAAACAGGAAACGGGCATCGAACCGCCTGGGCCGCCCTGGCGGGGTAACTGCCCTGTATAGAAACACAAGCCCGCGGGCACTTGGAATCCGGTCTGTTGCACAGAATTCTTGCCAGCAGGAAGGAACGGTTGCGCGATCAACTGGACGTTCTGTCCGTTCCGCAAGGCGAAGCCCGGTCTCTTCCCAGAATTCCCGGATGGCACACAGGAGGATCCGGTCGGCGGTGGTTGAAACGGTGCGCCTTTCCAGCCGCCTGAGGCAAAGTGGATCGGGCATCCCACAGAGGTTCATGCAGCCATCATCCGGGTCGACCGCGCCGCCGGGAAATACGAACCTGTTCGGCATGAATGCCGCCTTGCTGCTGCGCTGGCCCATGAGAATCTTTGGACTGCTCGATCTGTCGCGAATGAGCAGGACGCTTGCCGCATCCCTGATTGCGGTGTCATCGGTCAATTGCCGTACCGGTTGTGTCCCTGCAGCGACGGATTACAAAGATCTGTCCGATTGATTGCGTTGCCTTTTGGACCCTGCCAATTGTCCCCGTTCAATTGCACTACAGGTGCTGTCATGAATTCTGCCATGCAACCCGTTCTCCGACCTCGGGGTCGCGGATATCAACCATTGACCCCGCCAGATCATCAGCTTCACCGGAGACGAGCCAGACCGCCATTTTGGCGGGGATTGCAGGGTCGGCGAGTTGCTCCCGCGGAATATCGGATACGTGATTTATGTGCGAGTCGCGAATCGCACCCTGCATGGCAGTATCAACCAATCCGGGTGCAAAGCCGAACCCGCGCACTTCGGCTGCCTTGCCCTCAAGGTCGATCATTTGGGTCAGCATATGAAGTCCTGCCTTGCTGGCGCAATAGGCAGCCCATCCCTCCAGCGGATGAATTGCCGCACCCGACAGAACATTCAACACCCGGCCGCCACCATCCGCGAGCGCAGTCCAAGCGGCATTTGCAAGTGCCATCGCACCGGTGAGGTTAATGCGGCACGCTTCGTCAAAGGCCAACGGGTCAATGTTGCCGAACTTTGCCATGGGTTCGATGACGGCGGCATTGTTGATGAGGATGTCGAGGCCGCCAAGTCTTTCCACCGCGGAAAGCAGCCTGTCGCCGGAATTTTCCAGATCGCCAACGTCAAGGTAGTGGTCAAAGGCCCTGCCGCCGGACGCTTCGATTGTGCCGACCACGGCGGTGCAGTCGCCTTCATTGCGTCCGCACACGGCAACGTCAGCATTCTGTGCCGCCAACTCGCGGGCAATGGCGGCACCGAGTCCTTGGCGTGCGCCGGTTACCAGTGCTTTCCTTCCGGAAAGTTGAGTCATGTCGGTTCTCCGATTGACGCAATTGGGATGCAGGTCAATTGGCTTGGCATCGTGCTGACGCATACATCAACTCGCAGGCAATGACAGCAGTGTCGTATTTAGGAAAGAAACTGCGCTCCCTGTTCAAATGACTCAATGGCGTTGTGGCACGTCCGGCCCTGCTGGCACGGGATCCGGCAAACAGGATAGAAATTGCGGTACCGGATTGCAAAACAACGTGTCGAACGGTGTTGGTTGGTGGAATGATTGTCCCGTCCAGTGGACCACCCATCGGCATCCGACAGCGGAATTTGCCAGTGGACCGGCGAATTCGATGATGACTTGGGGTCGGAATTCTGGAAAAACCACGGCTTGGGTCTGGGCATTGACGGCAGGATCTTCCAATGACGTTCATTAAACAAATGCAGGCAAGGAAACGGAATATGCAGGATCAGGATCGCATCGCCCGATTTGCGGAGGGCAGGGGATTTGTGGCGGCGCTCGATCAGAGCGGCGGGTCGACAGGAAAGGCTCTCGCTCTATACGGCGTTGGTGAGGACAGGTATTCGGACGAAGCGGAAATGATGGCGCTGATGCATGAGATGCGGGTCCGCATCATGACGGCGTCGAGGTTTTCGGGCGAGAACATTCTTGGGGCGATCCTGTTCGAGCGGACCATGATGGATACCGTGAATGGGGTACCGGTTCCCGATCATCTCTGGAACGGTCGCGGCATCCTCCCGTTTCTGAAAATTGACGCCGGACTTGACAAACGCAATTCAGGCATAAGCCTTATGAAAGCCATTCCCAAAATGGATGATCGCCTTGGGCAGGCGGTGGAATTGGGCATGTTCGGCACAAAGATGAGGTCCGTCATTCACGAGCCAATCGAACGCGGAGTGAAAACCATCGTCAGCCAGCAGTTTGAATTCGCCGACCTGATAGCAGGTCACGGATTGCTGCCGATTGTGGAACCCGAGGTTTCGATTGATTGCGAGGACAAGGCGCGTTGCGAGGATATGCTGTTCGAAGAACTGTCGCATCACATCGGGAGACTCGGGCCGAACCGAAAGATTGCCCTCAAACTGACCCTGCCCGAAAATCCCGGACGGTATGCCGACATCATTGCGAACGAAAATGTGGTGCGGGTTACCGCACTTTCCGGAGGATACGACAGGGCCGAGGCGTGCCGAAGGCTTGCTGCCAACAGCGGAATGATAGCGAGCTTTTCGCGGGCCTTGGTCGAGGGGTTGGTCGAATCTATGGATGACCCGACATTTGACAGGGAACTGGGCAGTTCGATTGAACGAATATTTGCTGCTTCCTGCACATAACGGCTGACGCATTGGAGATCGGCCGGGGTGGTGCACCGAAACTTTGAGAGTTTTTTGCCAAGTTTGCGCCGGAATCTCCGGCCCCGTGCGTTTAATGTTCAGTCGCCGTTGTTTGAATGGCGATTCATTGAAACGGCAAGGAAAATGGGCAATGACAAAAAGGACTCTCAAATTCATGGTGGCAGGTGCCGCAATCGGTTCGGTGGCGGTCATGTCGGCTTCGCAGGCAATGGCCGACTCCAAGGGCCACCGAATGGGAAAGGCAACGCACTGGGGAATGAACATTGCGTTCACCGATTTGGACGCAGACGAAGATGGTCAACTGAGCCAAGAGGAATTTGATGCTGCGGTTGCAGTTTGGTTGGCCGGGAAGGACAGCGATGGTGACGGAATGCTGTCCCAGGAGGAACTGGCAGAGGCAATGCTTGCACGGATGATGGAGATCGCAGAACGCAGCTCCTCCATGATGATGGACGGACTCGACGACGATGATGATGGCATGATCAGTGCCGATGAGATCGGGCATCGCCGTGATTCCGCCAAGGTATTTTCACGCCTTGATGAAAATGACGACGGAATGATCTCGCAGGAGGAATTTGACAGCATGAAATCAAAGGGCGAACGCGGACGCCGCGGCGGCAAACGAGGCGATCGCCACGGGCAGCGTGGCAAGGACCGAAAGTAGAACTTTCCGGTCGGCATCCGAGCGATGCCGACCGGGTCGGCAATCTTTTTGCCGATTCGGTTTGATGCTTCACGAGGCATGGGCAGGGCAGGGCGCAATGGCGTGTTTTTGTCGGATGAGGATCTTCTCGGAGCCTATGTGCGCGGAGACTCTGCCGCCGCCAGCGAAATCGTCGACCGTTACGCAGCGGGAGTTCTGCGTCTCGCGGCAAGAATGCTCGGCAACAGCGCCGATGCTGAGGAAGTTACCCAGGAGGTCATGCTGAGGCTCTGGAAATTTGCACCCGACTGGCAGCCCGGCAGGGCCAAGGTTTCAACCTGGATCTGGCGGGTAACCGTCAACCTTTGCACGGACCGGTTGCGCAAGGCCGGAAGCACCAGCCTGGATTTGACGCCCGAATTGAAGGATGGCGGCCCTTCGCCGAGCGACCGGATTATGGACAGTGAGCGGGTCGAGGCACTCTACAGGAGTTTGGACGAACTTCCCGAACGACAGCGGACCGCGGTTGTGCTGAGACATATAGAAGGCATGTCCAATCCGGAGGTTGCCGGAATCCTCGAAACCAGCGTTGATGCGGTTGAGAGCCTGCTAACCCGAGGCATGCGTGAATTGCGCCGTCGGCTTGGCCCGAGACGGGATGAATTGGGATGGAAGGCATGAATCGGGACGAACAGGCACCTGCGCCGGACCCGGAATTGGAAAAGTTCTTTGCCGCGGCGAGGCAGAGCGGCAACCTTGATCTGCCGTACGAATTGCGGAAGTCGCTCCTTGATGCTGCGGAAACTGTGCAATTGGATCGCGCCGCTCAGCGCACCCATCGCCGTTGGGATGACTGGTGGGCCGGTTTGCTGTCCGGCTTTCCAATTTGGAGGCCGGCCGGTGTCCTGGCGGTGTTCGCACTGCTGGGGTTTGGTTTCGGATTTGTCTTTGCAGAAAATGTTGAGTTGGTTGCGGCAGAGTTGATGATCGTCGATGCAGAATTGCCCGCCGAGGACATTTTTTCCAGCCTTGAGCAGGTCATGTTGGAAGGTTAGGCCATGGATCAGGACAAACCACCGCGATCGAAGAGCAGGAAGTGGATTGGCCCGCTGCTTATCGTGTCACTGGGGTTGAACATGCTTGTGATTGGTGCGGCGGCAGGTCTCTACGTTAAGTGGCCAAGAGGCCACTTCGCTCTCGGAAATCAATTTTTCGGTGCAGCCGGGCTCGGCGTGATTTCCGGTGCTCTCGGGGACGAGCACAAGAAATTGATCCGGGACGAACTAAAGGAAAGAGGGCAAAGCGTCAGACAATTGCGGCAAGAAGCCGGTGCGAGCGCCGCGGTCCTTGTCAGCATCCTCAGGGCCGATCCGTTTGAACCGGCCGGATTGGAAACCCACTTCCAGGAGCAAAGGAACCATGCGCTGCAGATGCTTGAGGAGGGGCATGGACTCATTGTTCCCAGAATTCTGAGCATGACGCCGGATGAGAGGCATGAATTTGCAGACAGAATCGAACGGAGGCTCGAAAGACGGGGCAAGCACCGAAGAGGCAATTGAATCCGCAACCCGGCTTTGGTTCCGAATCTGGATGGATTCACATTCGAGTCATTCGCACTCGGACAGAAAGTCGTCGGCCAGCATTCTTGCAACTTCCCTCAGTGCTTCCTGCTTGTCTGCTCCCTCGGCCACCGCCTGGGCAAATCTCTGTCGCTGGCGCTTTGTGGAATTGCCGCGGCTCGAAATTGACTTGACCCGGTCCAATTCAGCTTCGGTGCCGAGGCCGGCAGCATCCTCTCGAATCAGTTCAACCAATTCGGCCAAGAGGTCCTTGAATGGCACCAGCATCGTTTTGCCGTGGTCAATCAACGGCTCGTCAGTGCCGTATCGCTGCGCGCGCCATCGATTTTCGTTGATCAGGGTCGGCGGGTAACGTCTCCATCTCTGGTTGAGTGTTCTCAACCGATAGAGATAGGCGACAATTGCCTGGAACGTTGCGGTTATGGCCACCGCATCCTTGAGAAGGCTGCAAACGTCCGTGATTCTCTGTTCAATGGTTGGAAACTTAACTGAAGGGCGAATGTCCCACCAGATTTTCGATCCATCCTCTAGGCTGCCCGACCGAACAAGCTGATCAACCAGTCGCCGGAATGTCGCGAACGAGTTGAGGTTGTCGGGGAGCCCGGTCCGTGGAAGCGCATCAAAAACAGCAAGGCGGTACGATGCCAAAGACGTGTCTTCACCTTCCCAATATGGCGAAGAGCAGGACAGCGCCAAGAGATGCGGCAGGAAATAGGCGGCTTGGTTCATGAGATCGATTCGAAGGTCCTCATCCTCAACCTCGAGATGGGTATGCATTCCACAAATCAGCATCCGACTTGCGGAAAGGCCGAGTTCCCTGTGAAGTATCTTGTACCTTTCCTTGGGAGTGTACGACTGCTCGCGTCTCGTGGCGAAGGGATGTGTCGACGACGCGATTATCCCGTAGCCATACTCTTCAGCGGTATTCCGGGTCAGCAGGCGCAAATCTGCAAGTTCCCTGCCGGCGTCCCGTATCAAATGATGCGGCCGGGTTCCGACTTCGATTTGGCATTGCAGATATTCGTTTGTGGTCCTTCCGTCTGACAGTTTATGGCAGGTTGCCATGAATTCCGGGTCCGGTTTGGCCACGAGGTCCAAGCTCTCCTGGTCGACTATCAGGTATTCCTCCTCAATCCCGATTTTCAGTGACGGGGGCTTCAGCATGTGCGCATCTCCTTGTTGACCGGCCGCAATGCAGAGCGGCGGCAACTCGCGTAAGAGGAGAATAGCGCAAATCACTGCATGCCGTCAGAAGCAATTCCGTCAGCACAAGTGCAACACTGCTCTTCGTCAGGGCGATCTCATTCCTCGGCTTGTTGCACGGAACCGTCTGACCTTCCCTTGATCCCGATTGTTGCACCGATTGTCGAATAACTCGTTCAGTGTATTTGGCAGCGTCCAGATCACGTGGGTTGGAGTCCCACTGACGCCCGGTTAAAGGGCGTTGTATCCAAAGGTGGGGGCAATGCCTCACCGTCCGGCGTGGTTCGATAAGCGAGACCCTTGAACCGGCACGAAGCCGGAAACGGTGCAAACGGCCAAGGGATGAGGCAAGGTCGGTTCACTGCCGCAAGACAACAGGAGGGCAGGATGTCCGCCGCAAGGGCGAGCAGTCGGACGACCACATAGTGCTTCAAGCTCGGTGAAAGCCTGGTGACCGCGCAAGCGTCAGCTCAGTGGGTTGGGAAAGGCGTTCAATCGGCGTGCACTATTTTGAACTCAGCGTAACAAACATCGTACGTGGGTTTCCCTTTGTGCTGAGGATGCGCATCAGGCTCTTGGGGTCCTTTTGTATGTCTTCTTCAAGGGCCTCAAGCCCTGCGGTGGCGTTCACGTAGTCAAGCAAAAGCACCCTTCCTGTTTCGAGATCGTCACTGAGCATCGCTTCGATCGCTTCACGGAACAAGCCGACACGAAATCCAGGATCGCGCTCGGCGCGTGCCTTTATCGTGTTTTGAAATCTTTGGTCAGTGGCATGTCAGTCTCCATTCTGTCTTCGGTTCTTGTCGCTCAATGTCCTTTGACTGGCGCTTCTTCGTGCTGCCGCAAAGCAAAATCACGAGCTTGTTGCCATCTTGACCAAAATTGATGCTATAAATTGGGCCGAAGGTGATGCACCGTTCGGGACACGTCCTGCCCAAAACTGGCCTCACATCGCCGAGATTGCCAGTTTCAAGCCGCGCAAGCGCGGTTCATACTTTCAGAGCAGCACCCGCATCACCAACCCGACCCAGTCCAGCTTGTGAACGGTCAGGCCCAACTGACGATTGATACCAAATTGAACGATTGTTCCGGGTTTGATCTGGCAGTCCCTAGGGGAATCGAACCCCTCTTTCCAGGTTGAAAACCTGGCGTCCTAACCGATAGACGAAGGGACCGCAGAATCTGTGCCGCGGCAAAATACATTCCGGACAGGAGCGGTGCAACAGAATTTCCGGTAGATTGTCCGGAATTCAGGCACTAACAGACAGCAGTGTTTTGACAGATTCCAGTGCCATATTTCTTGCAACACTTGCACAGGACCTGTTGTCCAAAATCCTTTGCACGATCAGGCCTGATTGGGATTCAGCGTTGGGTGGTACGGCGACCGCCCTGCAGGCCCGAGATCCTCAGATTGGTTCGTAGCACCAAAACTAGAATCCAAGTCTTCCGTCAGAGTGAAATCTCTGTACTGCAGAAGAAGAGCCAACGCTCCAGTTTATGTCGTTTGGAAAAGGTTGAGGAACTGGTTTTCGTGGATTTCAAGTGGTGAACGGATACCACTATGCCTGCGCTGCATCTTCGACATGGAGCTTGGGTGATGTCCTCCCCCGGTAGTTGTCTATCTCGAGTCGGCCCATCAGGTGCACGGCCCCGTTCGTGTACGACTCCAGAAACCTTCCAAGCGGCTTGTCCATGACCCTGAATGCTATGGCGTTCAGCTTTGAGCCGGATGCCCCCTGCATGGTCAGTTGAAGGTGCCCATCGCCGACGATCCTACGAAAGGCAATGTGCTGGAAAGGCAGAACAACGCGCGGATGCGGTGCTCCGGATCCAAAAGGCCCGGCCTGTTCGATTGATCCAATCAATTCGACCGTAGCGGCCTCAGGTTGAATCTCACCATCGACCCGAACCTCACGCGGGGCATGCAATTCCTGTCCCTGTGCTTCCAGAAGTTCGCCAATGCGTTCCATTGCCAGTTCGAGCCGCTCAGGTTCGACCTCAATTCCGGCAGCCATCTTGTGTCCGCCGCCGTTGATCAGTAACCCCTCTTCTCGGCAGCGCATGACTGCTGAACCTATGTCAATTCCCGGAACGGATCGGGCGGAACCCCTGCCGGTTGCGCCGGATAAACTAACACCAATGGCGGGCCTGTTGGTCAGTTCCGAGAGTCGGGCAGCGACTATGCCGACAATTCCCGGATGCCAATTCCTGCCCGCTGCCCAAACCAACGGCGACGACATGTCCCGATCTTCCACCTGACTCAACGCCTCGCTGTAGGCGACCTCAACCAAATCACGTCTTTCACGGTTTAGCCTGTCCAAGCTTTCTGCCAGGGATTCGGCATCGGCGATGTTGTCGGTTGCGAGCAGTCGGGCCCCGAGATCAGCCTTTCCGATCCTCCCTCCGGCGTTGATCCTCGGCCCGAAGACAAACCCCAAATGACCGCAATTCGGTGCCGTACTGATACCGGCCACATCGGCAAGCGCCCTCAACCCGGGCCGTCTCCGGTTTTGCATTATCTTGATCCCGTTCAGGACGAAGGCCCGGTTCAATCCGGTCATCGGTGAAACGTCCGCAACGGTCGCCAGAGCCACAAGATCAAGCATTTGCATGAGATCAGGCAGATTCGTCCGTCGCGGACGAAGTGCCCGGTTGACCCCGACGAGAAACATGAACACCACCCCTGCGGCGCAGAGTTGGATCAGTTCGGATGTTTCGTCCTGGCGATTGGGATTTACCACTGCATGAGCAGGCGGCAGCGACACGTCACCGACATGGTGGTCAAGAACAAGGACATCGGCGCTACCCGCGGCCTTGATTGGCAGAAAGGAAGAGGTTCCGCAATCGACACAGATGATCAGGTCATGGTCTTTGGCCAATCCGGAAATGGCCGGAACGTTCGGGCCAAATCCTTCATCAACCCGGTCTGGCACATAGAGCGTGGCCGACATTCCGGACTGGCGGAGCCAATCGATCAGGAGTGCCGCCGAACTTCCTCCGTCAACATCGTAGTCGGCGAATATTGCTATTCTCTCCCGATTTTCGACCGCGATCACAAACCGGTCAACCGCCTTGTCAAGATCCTTGAGCGTAGACGGATCCGGCATAAGGTTCCGGATTTTCGGTTCAAGGTATTCCTGGACGGAGTCCGGTGTAACGCCCTGTCTTGCCAACACCCGACTCGTCAGATCCGGCAGGCCGGTCTTTTCCGAAATCGCAAGTGCCAGCCGGTCCTGTTCGGGCGGGAGCCCAACCCATCTTTGCCCGTTGACGGAGTTTTCCACATTGCGGAATGCAGCCGGCCCTGATGATCCGGCTGCCATGGTTGACTCGCTCATTTCGTCAGGTGCCTGTAGCGCATCCTGCGGCGGGAGCCGGTTTTTGACCGAAGGAGTATGGTTTCGGCTTCAAGCCATCCGCTTGCGCGCCTTATTCCCCTCAGCAGCGAGCCGTCGGTTACTCCGGTCGCCGCAAAAATCACATGATCCGCCACCATATCCTGCCGCGTATAGATTCGATCCGGATCGGAAATTCCGGTTTCGGTCGCCCGCTGCAATTCTGCATCGTTTCGGAACAGCAGCCTTCCCTCCATTTGCCCGCCCATGCACTTGAGGGCAGCCGCGGCAAGCACGCCTTCAGGGGCACCGCCCGTCCCCATATACATGTCAATGCCCGTGGTTTCCGAATCCGTGCAGTGCATAATTCCGGCGACATCCCCATCGGAAATCAATCTGATGGAGGCACCGGTTGAGCGAACTTCAGAGATCATTTCCTTGTGTCTCGAACGCTCAAGCATGCAGACCGTTATGTCGCCCGGAGAACAATTCTTGGCCGATGCCAGCCGTTCAACCCGTTCCTTCGGCGACATCCGGAGGGTTACAACCCGTTCCGGGTATCCGGGACCCACAGCAACCTTTTCCATGTAGACGTCGGGCGCCTGCAGCATTGAGCCGCGAGGCCCCATGGCAATCACGGTGAGTGCATTGGGCATGTCCTTGGCCGTCAACGCTGTGCCTTCCAGCGGGTCCAGCGCGATATCCACCGCAGGTCCGGTTCCGGTTCCGACGCGCTCACCGCTGTACAGCATCGGGGCCTCATCGCGTTCCCCTTCACCGATTACCACCCGGCCGTCAATCTCCAGCATGTTGAGTTGACTGCGCATGGCATCAACGGCAGCCTTGTCGGCCGCTTTTTCGTTGCCGCGCCCAATGAACTCGGCGGAGGCCAGCGCCGCCGCCTCGGACACGCGCGCCAGGCCCAGCGACAACATTCTGTCCCTGAATTCAAATTCCAGGTTCAATTCATTTCCTCCCCCTTGAACCCTGGTTTTGTGCTCAAGGTTTTCAAAGTTCCTCGATCCGCAGAGCCACCGGATCGCTCAATGAAGCTCCGGACCCGACGATACCTTCGATCGCAGTGTTGATCCGGTTCCGGGTCGTCCGGTGGGTTACAATGATGACGGGAGCGGCTTCGGATTCGTGGCCGTATTGCCGCATGCGGTTAATTGAGACGCCGGCATCCCCAAGTGCCGAGGCCACGGTTGCCAGAACCCCGGGCCGATCCTCAAGCAGAAGCCGCAGGTAGTAGGGCCCAACTTCCGCACTCTGCGCTGGCCGGGACGGCTGCAATGAAGTTGCCGGCTGGCCGAAAGTCGAGATGCGCCTGCCCCGGGCAATGTCAACAACATCGCCAAGAACCGCCATGGCCGTTGGACCTTCACCTGCGCCTGCGCCGCGCAGAAAAATTTGTCCTGCCGCCGCACCCTCAAGAACCACAATGTTGGTTGCGTTTTTGATCTGCCCAATCGGCGAGTCAGCCGGAACAAGACAGGGTTGCATTCGCTGTTCCATTCCGTCGTCGGTCATGCGCGCAACACCCAGCAACTTAATTCGAAATCCCATGTCGCGCGCCTGCTCAATGTCCTCGATCGTTATTTTCTGGATTCCTTCGATTTCCAATCCGGCGAAATCAACCCTGGTTCCAAACGCGATCGAGGTGAGCAGAGCAAGTTTGTGGCCGGCGTCGATGCCCCCCACATCAAGGTTCGGGTCTGCCTCCAGGTATCCGAGCGACTCCGCCTCCCTGAAGATTTCACCGTAGGCCAAGCCGGTTTCCTCCATCCTCGTCAGAATGTAGTTGCAGGTACCGTTCATGACGCCCATGACCCTGATGATCCGGTCGGCGGCCATGCTTTCGGAAAGTGCCTTGATGACCGGAATTCCACCAGCGACCGCCGCTTCGAACCGCAGCACACATCCGGCCAATTCGGCCAATTCGGCGATCTTCTGACCGTGGACCGCCAGCATGGCCTTGTTGGCGGTAACAACGTTCTTGCCTGTTGAAATAGCCGCTTCGACCGAGTCCTTGGCGGCTCCCGCCTCGCCCCCAATAAGTTCAATGTGAACATCAACATCGGAACGCAGGGCGAGTGCCACCGGATCATGCTCCCAGGCGTAACCCGATATGTCGATGCCGCGGGGCTTCGTTCGTTCCCTCGCCGATACCGCGGAAATTCTGATGTCGCGCCCGGCTCGCCGACTGATTATGGTGCTGTTTTCCTGCAGAATCCTGACAACCCCGGCACCTACCGTACCGAGTCCAGCTATGCCCAATCGCAGGGGATCACTCACCTTTTTGTCCTCCGGGAAGTCAATTGCGCTTGGCAGCGTTCGCCAATCGGGATTGGCATCAATGGATTACGGGCAAGGAACACCGGAATCAACTCGATTTGCAGAACAGCGAACCTGTCCACGCATAAAAGGCACTCCGGATGGGCGTGCCCGAAATCCTGATTCGTCAAGATTTGATCGACTGTTGATGGACGTCAATGCATTCGGCTTGCGCCAGGCGGAATCAGCGATTTTCCATGACGCGGCTGTATTCATCCGGTTGCGGTGCCCGGTTTCTCAATTCCTGGTCCGGGACCAGCGTCAGAGCTTCCGGGAAATCCGGATCGGTATTTTCGGAATCATTGAATCCGCCCGGCATTGCGCATGCCGAGGTCAGGAATGCCAAGGCGGCAAGCTTCAAGAAGTTCTTGTGCATTTCCTGCCAACCCCCTGATGGCACCAATATTGCTGTACGCCGGCTTTCGGCAGCGGGATTTGAAACCCCTCATCCTCCCGATACAACACCGCCCGTGCCGGACCGCGTGACCATTTCATCATATCCGGCAACCAGCAACCACCCGATGCGGCCAGAAGATGTGAAAGGCATGAAGTTCCCAATTGTCCCGGATTTCCAAAAGCGCCACCGACCGAAGATGAATAGCGTCCCAGATCAGGATCGGCCGATGAAGCGCAGATAGTCGGACGCAACGGCGTTTGCCGCCGCCTCCAACAGTTCGAGACCGATCTCGGGAGTGGCAAGGGCGGAATGGGAGCCAACTCTTCCGTCCGGGAATTCCGCCCTATGCCGGTCCGGAGGTCCATGCCGGTCACCGGCGGCAGCGCGAATGTATTCGGGAGAGAGCATTCTCGGCGGCATTTCCGCCAGCGGGGACTGAACCGAGCGATCCACCGCCTGCGTTATTGCAACCTCCGAAGGAGTTGCATGCATACCTTCCCATTCCCCGAAATTGTGTCTTCGCAGTTCGTTGACTTCCGGAAAATCCCACCAGGACATGATCCTGACTTCGCCGCCGCCGATGTCCCCGGAGACACACTTCAACGGCTCAAGATTCGCTCCGTGCCCATTCAGGAAATAGAAATTTGAGAAGCCTTGATTGGCAAGGCTTCGGCAAACGGCGCCGGCCAGCTCCCGAAACGTGTTCGGTGGAATGGAAACCGTGCCGGGAAAGGAAAGATTGAAGTGTGCGGGCGCATAGGCAAGCGTTGGTGCGACCAACGCATCGGCCAGTTCTCCGGCACGTTCCGAAATTCTCTCCGAACAGATGGCATCGGTTCCGATTAAGCCGATCGGACCATGCTGTTCGGTCGATCCGGCAGGTATGATGATGCCGGAGGAGCGGGTCAGATATTCATCGACCTCGTACCATGTCGCACGATCAAGACGCATCCCCTTCGCCGCTCGCCCCTCACCTGGTGGCACCCGGAACCAACTGGTTTCGGGCGCCGACGGAGGTGCTCAGTTCTGAAGCTTCCACTTCTTTCCCAATCCGTCAAAAAAGCCGCGCTCCCTCTTGAGTGCGATCCAGGTGTTGACATAGTTGATCCAGACCTGATCGGCCTGCGGGAGCAGCATCGCAATCGGGGTTGGCGCCTTGGGGGCGGAAACCGGAACGATCATCATTTGCGGATACTGTTCAACCAGTTTGAATGCCTCCACGTTTGAGGTGATGTGCGCATCAGCTCTGCCGGCAAGAACTTCCTGAAAATCCCTTGCCGGGGCTTCAACAATTTTGTGCTCGGCATCTGGGAAGAAATTTTTGACCTGCTTTTCCTGGGTGGTTCCGAGTGTGGCCGCCACCGTTACATCCGGGTTGTTTAGGTCATCCCAGTCCATGAACCGGTCGGCGTTTCTTGCCAATATCAGTGGAACGGTTGCGAGCGAGAAATAGCTGTCCGAATAACCTGCAGCCTTCGCGCGAGCCGGGGAAATCGAGGCGGAACCGGTCATGTGATATTTGCCGGAGGTAACTCCGCTCACCAGTGTCTTCCAATCCGTTGCCACAAACTCCACTTCGACACCAAGGTCGTTTGCCAGCTCGTTCATGACGTCAATGTCGTAGCCGGTGTAGCTATTGGTTGCCGGATCGCGCATCGTCATCGGATTCCAGTCGCCCGTCGTGCCGACTTTCAGCACCCCGGTGTTCAGGATATCCTGCAATGCGGATTGAGCCGAGGCTTGGGTTGCGGTCATGCAGAACAGAATCGCAGCGGCGATTTTCAGCATTTTCATTTTTGTACTCCCATGAAAAGTTCAACAACTTCTTTGCCCAATTGCGCCGGGGTTGCAACACGGCTTCCCAAAGGGCAACACTGGACCATGAATGAGAATGCAATGAATTGTACCGAGAACGGCAGGGAACCGATGATCCAGGTGGACGGTGTTTCGACTTGGTTTGGTGACTTCCAGGCGCTGAAGCACGTTACGATGGACGTTGCCGCCGGCGAGCGGGTGGTCGTATGCGGCCCGTCGGGTTCGGGAAAATCCACGCTGATTCGCTGCATCAATGGTCTTGAAAGGCATCAGGAAGGGGAAATTCGCGTCGACGGAACATTGCTCGCGCAGTCGCGGAAATCAATTGATTCCGTGAGATCGAAGATCGGCATGGTCTTCCAGCAATTCAACTTGTTTCCGCATCTTTCGGTGCTCGGCAACCTGATGCTTGGACCTGTGCGCTCGAAAGGCATGACCAGGCAGGATGCGCGCGCCATGGCCATGAGATTCCTCGAACGGGTTCGGATTCCCGAACAGGCCGATAAATTTCCCCGTCAGCTTTCGGGGGGTCAGCAACAACGTGTCGCAATCGCCCGCTCTCTTTGCATGGAACCCAAGATCATGCTCTTCGATGAGCCCACATCTGCCCTTGATCCCGAAATGATCAACGAGGTGCTTGAGGTCATCACGGAACTGGCCGAGAGTGGCATGACCATGATCTGCGTAACCCATGAAATGGGATTCGCCCGACGTGTGGCTGATCGGATGGTGTTCATGGACCATGGTGAGATCGTGGAGATGGCAAAACCGGACAAGTTCTTCACCAAACCCGAAAGCCGCCGCTGCATCGATTTCCTTGACAAGATTCTGCATCATTAGGGGATGGAAGTGGGCATGAACCGGCCTCATCGACGAATCACGGCGTGTGTGCTTGCTGCCGCAGCGATGACACTTGCCGGCTGCTCCCAGCAGTGGGGATGGTATGTGGTCAACCCGGCCACGCCGTCCGGCCTGACCAACCTGAAATTCCTGATTGGTGGACTGCAGCAGACTGTTCTGCTTTCGCTGACCGCCATTTCAATCTCAGTCGTCGCAGGATTGGCCATAGCGCTGCCGGGACTTGCGCCGAGCCGCCTTCTGCGCGGTTTCAACCGGGTCTTCGTCGAAGTGGTTCGTGCCGTTCCGATTCTCGTGCTTATTCTCTGGGTCTATTACGGCATGCCGCAAATCATGAACGTTTCGATCAACGTGTTTTGGGCCGGGGTAATCGCACTTGCCCTGTCGGACAGTGCCTTTGAGGCCGAGATATTCCGTGCCGGGATCCAGTCCATCGACAAGGGTCAATATGAGGCGGCGCATTCGGTGTCGCTGAACTATCGGGATACGATGTGGTTCGTGATCCTTCCGCAGGCAATTCGCCGCATTCTTCCGGCACTCGGCAATCAGCTCGTCTACATGCTCAAGATGTCTTCTCTGGTTTCGGTTATCGGAATGCAGGAACTTACGCGCAAGGCAAATGAGTTGGTGGTAACCGAATACCGACCGCTTGAAATATACACTGTTCTTGTGCTCGAATATTTGGTCTTGATACTTCTCGTTTCAGCCGGTGTTCGGTGGCTGGAACGCCGTTTGCAGGCAGATCAGGGGAGTTGACCGGTGCATGAGGCATGCGCCCGGCGAGTCGGCAGGTGGTTGATGTTGCCTGTGTTTGTTGCGGCAGTGCTTGCAGCTTTTGCAGGCAGTGCCGACACTTGGCGCGGAATTCGAGTTGCAGAAGAGCATCGCTGCTCACGCTACGACCGGAGCGAATACAAGTATCCTTCGAGCATTGAAGCAAGGATCATCGCCTCACAGACCGGCAGGGTGTACGGCCCTTATTCCGGGCGGTTCTTCACGAGTCGCAAGCAAACGGACATTGAGCACATCGTTGCAATCTCCGAGGCACACGACAGTGGCCTTTGTGCCGCGTCGCTGGATGTTCGGGGACAGTTTGCAAAGGATTTGCTGAACCTCACGCTTGCGGCTCCAGATGTGAACCAGTGCTCGGCAGGCGCAAAATGCGGAAAGGATGCAGCCGAATGGCTACCGGCTCTCAATCGTTGCTGGTTTGTGGACAGAATTATCCAAGTTCGCCGGAAATACGACCTGACGATTGACCCTTGGGAAGCCAAGGTGATCGACGGGGTTCTTGCAGGATGCAAGAACTTTGACATGGTTGTGATTGAGGGCAGGGCGGTCTCCGCCGATGCGGTTCGGAATGTGCTGCCATCGCCGACAGGCGACGGCGCCGAGGCGCTTGCACTTTGGGATGACAATCGAAATGGGCGGATAACCTGCCGGGAAGCGCGCAGACACGGCATCGCTCCCGTGTTCCGTAGCCATCCGGCGTACCGTTTCATGCGGGACGGCGATGGTGATGGTGTTGTTTGCGAATAGCAGTTGGATTTGCCCGAACCATGCGACCGGGAATTCGGTAGGGAACTGCATGAATGCCCAAACCGCAGTCCGAGTTTGGATCGCTTTCCGATACGAACGGGGAACGGGCCGATGACCAGAAATGCAGCGGTGCTTTTGGTTGTCGTGGGCGCCCTTTTCATGAGTACTGGTGCCGTCTACCTTAGGTTTGTCGAATCCGCTGAAGGCTTCCAAATCCTGTTTTATCGCTCGCTTTCGCTTTGCCCGACAGTATTGGCGATTGTTTGCATTCGAAGAAGAAGCGGGCCACTGGCGGTGCTAAAATCTCTGGACCGAAGCGACCTTGTGATCGGTGCGCTGCTTTCCTGTGCGTTCACCGGTTATGTGTTTGCGATTCTCAACACCTCTGTGGCATCGGCTCTATTCATCCTAACGGCTTCACCGGTGATTGCGGCATCTACGGCCTGGATATGGATCAAGGAAAAACCCCACCCCTTCACTTGGGTTGCCATGGCGATCGCCTGCGGAGGGATGCTGTTCATGGTTGGCGGCGGTGTGACATCGGGTCGGACATTCGGCAACCTCTGCGCTCTCGCCGCCGCGGCATCATTTGCGGTAATGCTGGTGTTCGCGCGCCGTTGCAGGAAAACTGACATCCTTGGCGGAACCTTCATCGGCGGCCTGCTTGCGGCGGTCTATGGCTCGTTTTTTTCAATTGCCGCCGGTCCGGGGCTGGTTATTTCTCCGCACGATCTCCTTGTGGTTCTGGCAATGGGACTGTTCGCAATCGGCATAGGAATCGGGTGCCTGACATTGGGAACGCCATATATTCCGGCAGCGGAGGTCAGTGTGCTTGTGCTGATCGAGAGTGTTCTTGGTCCGATCTGGGTTTGGTTGTTCGGCTTTGAGGGCATCACCGGTTCCGAATTGGTCGGCGGCGGCACTGTTTTGCTGGCTGTTCTTCTCCTTTCTGCGGTTGCCGGCAGGGGGGTGCAGCCCAATTGAAAAGGCGACCCGGCGGACTGCCGCTGATCAGCTCATGGTGCTCAGGCATTGGCGATCACTGAAGATCGCGGCGGAAACCGGGCTTGGCACCATCAGTGTGCAGCTGAGATGCCGGACAAAGTTGCCATCACGAAAAGGTTGAAGGCCCGCGATGGGGCAAACAGGTTCGCAGACCAGCCGGGAGTCATGAGCAGGTGGTGTTAAGCGGAAGCCAATTGTTCAATCGGATTTGGACAAGAAAGATGGATCCCGCTCCAGAAGCCGTTCGCGGAAGTGCGGCTGGACAAGGCGTTCAAATCATTCTTCCGCAGGGTAAGGGCGAGGCATAAGCCGAGTTTTCCAAGGTTCAAGGGACGCGATGGACGCATTCGCTCGTTTGACGTGCCCAACCTTGCCATCAAAGTTCATGTTCTCACAATCAAGGGGATTGGCAGGTTCCGTCTTGGTTCCATGCTTGACCTCAAAATCAGGGGCGCACAGTTTGTGGAAACTGCATTGCATGTCTGTGCGCCACTGATCGTCGAGGTCGGGGACAGCCGGAAGGCGCAGGACGCACCCATCGGCATTGACATGGGCTTGAAACACAGGGCCATCATGTCCACCGGTGAAATCATTGATAACGTGCACCTCGACTGCAGGGGTTTGAAGCGCAAACACGGAATGCTTTCCCGGTCAACGAGGGCCTCAAACACGCGGCGCAAGAAGACCAAGGCTGTGCAGCGGGAAAGGGAGCGCACTAGAAACAGGGAACGCAACAGAATTTACAGGATCTCGGCGTCCATCGTCAGGCGGCACAACATGATCGCGGTTGAAGGATTGCAGATCGGAAACATGATGAGGGATCATTGTATCGCCAGATCAATCACCCAACGGCAATGGGAACAATTTGCACATCAACTGATCTGCAAGGCTGAAAGTGCCGGTGGCGAGGTTGTCGAGGTTGATCTCCGCCGCACCAGCATGGATCGCAGCGTCTGCGGAAGCAGGCAGGCAATGCCAATGAGTGTGAGGGAATAAACCTGCAAAGATTGCGGTCTGATTCTTGATCGTGATGTCAATGCGACAAGAAACATTCTTCGGCGCGGTTGTGCGCTGACCGGGTAGGGCATTGGCTCTCCGAGCCATCCCGGTGTGTCCGAGAGTGTATTGAGTTCACATGCCAACGGGACACCGGGGCAGGACACGGAACGGCTGTCGAGTCTTGTATGTAAATCCCATTTCTTGTTGTGATTTCCGGTCGCATAAATCAATTGAAACTTGGAAACGAACTCAATTCCGGCGGATGACGCCTTGGCAGTAGCCAGGGGTCATCCGAAATCAGCCCGATTTGAATTGCGAGGCAGGAATGACGCACACGGCAGATCTGACTGTCGGCTCGATACCGGGCCATTTTCGTCGAATGGCGATCCCGACCGCAATTGGAATGGTGTTCACGACACTCTACAATGTTGTCGACAGTTATTTCGCGGGGATAATCTCGACGGATGCTCTGGCTGCGCTGGCCGTGTCGTTTCACGTATTTTTTATCCTGGTGACCTTCGGATTCGGAGTGAACTCTGCGATGGGGGCACTGGTCGGCAACGCCTTGGGGGCCGGTCGGCGGCGGTATGCCCGGACAATCGCGTGCCAGGGAATCAGCTACGCAGTGGTTGCCTCGATTCTCCTGACTGTTGTTGGATATGCTGTATCCCCATTTCTGATCAGTGCTGTTTCCGAGCCGGGCTCATTCAGGGATCTGGCCAACGCCTATATTGACGTCCTTCTGCTTGCCGCACCGGCTTTCATTGTTGTGTTTTCGATCAACGGAATTCTTGGTGCACAAGGCGATGCGGTGTCGATGCAGCGGGCGCAAATCGCAGCCTTCTTCGCGAACATTGCGCTCAATCCGATTATGATATTTGGAATTCCCGGCGTATTTCCCGCTTTGGGGTTCAATGGCATAGCCCTTTCGACGGCAACTTCACAATCCGGTGTTCTTGCCTATATGCTGTGGCGGCTCTACCGTTCCGAACTCATGGCTCGGCAAAGGTTGGTCCTATACCGGCCCCGGCTTCGTCAATTCCGGGAAATCACCGTCCTGGCCCTTCCGGCAAGTTCTGCAATGATAGTCATGTTGGTCGGAGCTTTTGTCGTGCAGCTCTACCTTAAGCAATTCGGACCTCAGGCGATCGCCGCATATGGAGTCGGTTTGCGAATCGAGCAAATGCTCCTGTTGCCTGCGTTCGGCCTTACCATCACGCTCCTGCCGATTGCTGCGCAGAACTTTGGTGCGCACGAATATGAACGCGTGCAGGAGGCGTTCATATTTTGTTGCAAGGCCGGCACCTTGCTCATGCTGTTGGCGTCTCTGCTGCTCTGGGTTGCCTCCAAGCCGGCAATGAGCTTGTTCACCGACGATCCGGAAGTGATCAGAATCGGTAGAAATTACCTCAATGTCGACGGGTTCATGTTGCCAATCTACATTCTTCTTTTCGCCATGAACTCACTTCTGCAGGCATTGAAGCGCCCAATGTTCACGCTGTGGATTGGCATTTTCCGGCAAGGATTTGGAATAGCGTTCTTTTGCGCGATCTTTGTTCTTGTATTCGATTGGGGCACTTGGGGCGTTTGGCTTGGGGTTGCGGCCAGCGTTGCTACGGGACTGCTGCTCGCCTTCTGGTTCACCCTGAGGGTTGCACGGAAGGAAATTGGCGGAATTTTCAGGCAGAGCCGGGAAAACCCAAACGATTGAGTCCCCGTGGAGGCAGTTTGCATCGCCCACCGGATTTGGCGTCAACGGTCGTCGAGTGACCGGGCAATCAGTTCCTTCATGATCTCGTTGGTTCCCCCGTATATCATCTGAACCCGGGCATCGGTGTATAGGCGGGAGATCGGAAACTCCGACATGTAACCGTAACCGCCGTGAAGCTGCAGGCATTCATTCATGACTTCATTCTGTACCTGACTTCCCCAGTATTTGGCCATCGAAGCAGTTGCTGGGTCAAGTTCTTTGACCTCAAGCCGGCTGATGCAATCATTGACGAAGGATCTGAGCAGTTCACATTTGGTTTTTGCTTCGGCCAGCTTGAAGCGGGTGTTCTGGAAATCCATGATCCGTTGCCCGAATGCCTTCCGCTGTTTCGCGTAGTCGGCCGTCATGCCGACTGCCAGATCCATGGCGCCGAGCGCGGTGATCCCTATCAAAAGGCGTTCCCACGGCAATTGCCTCATCATCTGATAGAAGCCTTGACCCTCTTCCTGGCCAAGCAGGTGCGACATCGGAATTTTGGCGTCATCGAAAAAGAGTTCGGCAGTGTCATTGCCCCGCAGTCCCATCTTTTCGAGCTTTCGTCCGCGGCGGAAACCATCAGTTTCCTCCGTATCGACCACGACAAGAGATATTCCCTTGGCACCGGATTCGTTTCCGGTTCTCGTCGCCACAACAATCAAGTCGGCGGTCATGCCATTTGTGATGAAGGTTTTTGATCCGTTGATGCGATACTGGTTCCCGTCCTTCACGGCGGTTGTTCTGATCGACTGGACATCCGAGCCGCCACCGGGTTCGGTCATTGCAAGGGCACCGATTGATCTTCCGGTGACCAACCGCGGGATCCATTTGGCTTTCTGATCCTCTGATCCGTAGTTGAGAATGTAGTGGGTTGCTATCGACTGGATTCCATATCCCCAGCCTGCGTCGCCGCATGCAGCCTGCTCATAAAGGACAATCGAGTCGAAACCGAAACCGCCTCCGCTGCCACCGTATTCCTCCGGGATTGAACCGCCCATCAGGCCGGCTTCGCCGGCCCTGAGCCAGAAATCCCTGTCACAGCATCCATCGGCTATCCACCTGTCGATGTTGGGTTTCATTTCCCTGTCAAAGAAGCGTCGAACGGATTCCGTGAAGATCTCGTGTTCCTCGCCATGCCAGGAGGATGTTTTCGTCATCAATCCCAATTGTATTCTCCCGTTTGGAAGTGAATGCACTTAATTGACCGGAAAGATGCGCTGAACGGTGTCCGTTGCCAAGAAAAAATCCACTTTCCTGCGTGCTTGCCTTAACTTGGCCCCAACTTGTGGGGATTCTTAACCGGTTTCGAATTGCTTTGCGTTGTTGTCCCAAGTGAAACGATGGCATGAAAATGAATGATGATTTTCTGATACTTGAGGAAATGTTCGGTGCTGCCGTGGATGCCGCGGACCCCGCCAAGGCGCTCCTGCGGCACCTTCCCGAAAGGAAAGACATGCCCGTTGTCGTTGTTGGTGCAGGGAAGGCCTCGGCTGTCATGGCTGCAGAACTTGAGAGGGTCTGGCAGGGACCCGTAAGAGGAGCAGTTGCGGTTCCGTATGGGTGCGGGCGCAAGTGCCGCGGCATTGAAATCATCGAGGCCTCTCATCCTGTGCCCGACAAAAACGGTTTGCGCGCCTCGGAGTGCATGATGAACCTCGTTTCCGGTCTCGGAGCCGGGGATCTTGTGATTGCTCTGATTTCGGGGGGTGGATCGGCCCTCCTTCCTCTGCCGCCTCCCGGCTTGACGCTTAACGATGAGCAGGAACTGAACCGGGCACTGCTGGCTTCCGGCGCCCCAATTTCGGCCATGAACAGAGTCCGAAGGGAAGTGTCCGCAATTAAGGGGGGCAGGCTGGCGCTCGCTGCGCTGCCTGCCCGTGTGATTACCTATGTCATTTCTGATGTGCCGGACGACAATCCGGCCGACGTGGCTTCGGGACCGACGGTTCCGGCCCGACCGCTTCCAGGTGATGCCATGAATTGCATCGACAGGTATCGGATTGTGTTGCCTGGTCCGATTCTGAATCACATCAGGAGCGCGGCTTTACCACCGCATGCTGATGATCCTGTGTTCTCCGGCATTGAGACTCACGTGATTGCATCGGCTGCTGCGTCGCTTGAGGCAGCGGCGACGGTTGCGGAACGGCACGGATTAAACGCAGCCATAGTTGCCAGCGCGATTGAGGGCGAGGCACGAGATGTCGGCAAGATGATGGCGGCAATTGCGCAGGAAGTCAGCAACTTTGACCGTCCATTCAGAAAGCCTGCAGCGATGCTTTCGGGTGGCGAGACAACGGTTACGCTCCGCAGTGAGGGCAGGGGAGGCAGGAACACAGAATTCCTGCTGTCGTTTGCGCTGGCGATCGAGGATTGTGGTGGAGTAACTGCAATGGCGGCCGACACCGATGGGATCGATGGAACAGAGACCAACGCAGGTGCATTCGCTGATGGCTCGACCGCCAGCAGGATCTCCAGCCAGGGATTGTCACCGGCTGAATTGCTGAGCCAGAATGACTCGTATCAGGCGTTCAAGGCTGCCGGGACGCTGTTCGAAACAGGTCCGACCGGAACCAATGTCAATGATTTCAGGGCAATCATTGTAAGGTGAAGCAGCGAATTCCGGCACGAGCCGATTTCGAAGTTGATCAAGGAATCCAATTGGATCAACCCAAGGACTCGAATGATCCATGTGGCGTTTGAAACCAACCGTGCTCACCATGCCAAGCTTTTCTGGTTGTTCGCCGAAGGGGCAGAATACCGCATTCGGTTGAATTTCCTGTTACCGCATGCGTTGCGAGTGCCAACTCCATTGGTCGATCATGGGGTGTCATGAATCGCCATCTGACGTATACCCTCTCCTGATCGGACTTCTTCCGATACACTGAGATAGTCGTTATCTTCCTTCAACAAAACACAGTTTCGGGGATTGGAAATAGCTGCAGATGCCGCAACAACCATTTTCCGGTTTATTACCCATGATTGACGACTGATTAATTGCCGGCAGCCATATCTGGCAATGATCCCTACTCGATCTGAGAAAGAAGTGGTTTCAATGACCAACGAAATCAATCGCAACCTGTGAACCTTCTCCGGCATGACCAGTGGAAAGTTCGCTCCGGTTTCGGTGCTGACCAGGCTGGCGCACACCATCTGGTGGAAATGCTCCACCTTCCCGCACCGCTTGTTGCGCACGCAGCAGTTGGTGCAATGGACCGACACCGACTTGAAGAACTCGGTGCCGTCGATCGACGGCATCCCCTCAAGCCCCTTGCCCCGCCGAGGTGACAGCGGAACCGCAATCCTCGGGGTCTGGTCATTGTCGCTGCTCGACATTTGTTGTCGTTGTTGCCACCACAATGCCACAAACCGGACCAAAAGTTTAGGAAAACCCTTCAGCGGGCAGGACTTTCTCACGCTATTTTTTGTGTCCGATGCGCGGCAGGTTTCGGCTGGAAGCCTGGCCTTTCGGCGGATTTCTACCGATTTCGGATCTTTCTGGTGGATTGCAGCTCTGACCGAACAACCGGCGGTGCAGCTTTGCCGCCCGGAATGCGGTCGGATGTCGAACCGAAAATGGACCGGTGTTCGGCCGGGCTAAAGAACTGCCCTGAAGGTGTCCTGCCGGTTTAGTTCAAAATGGCGCATCGCTTCCGCAACCTTCCCATCGCCCCGTTCGAGGATCGCCGCAAGAGCAATGCAGTTGCAAAGGGCGTTGTTGGCCGGCGCATTGCCATTCCGGGAAAGGCAGGCATCTTCGGCGCGGCGGGCGATGACTTCGGTCAGGTGGAAGTCCGGCGGCGGCGTGGAAAATATGTCCGATCCGCTGTCCATGGTGCTGTGGATTACGCATCCGGGGATGGAAAGCCAGCGAAAGAACGAAGCTGCTGAAGAAAAAGGCATTCCGAAGGGGCAATTCAGCGTGGGATCGCACTGCGTTGGAACGTCTGGACCTTGAAATAATGGCTCACGTCGTCCACTAGGATATCATGAGTCCCTTCGCAATAGTCCTGGTTCCGACATCGTCACGCTACATCAGCGATCCCCCGCTTCATGCATGAACTGATTCGCACCGCAACCGCCGAGCTTGCCGCCTTTCTCGCGGATCACTTACCCGTCCTCGGAGAAGATTGGTGGGAAACGCATGTCGCCAACCGCCTGAGCTTCCAGCAGCAGCGCACCGTGGAGGAACGCGGGCTCACCAAGCTGGAGCAACTGGATTTCGCCGCTCTGCTGCGAATCCTCGACCAGAATTGGTACGAGCTCTCCCAGGCGCTGAACCTGCCGCGCGAGGGGCGCACCTGGGTCAGGGAACTGCAATCCGTGCGCAATCGATGGGCGCACCTGCCGGCGGCGCCGGTTCCTGCCGAGGACCTGTACCGCGATGCCGACACCCTGGCCCGCGTTCTGGACATGCTTGGTGCCGCGCCGGCGTCAGTCGAGGCGGCAGAATCGGCGAAGCGTCACGCCCTTTCTGACTTGGCTGTGCCGTCCGACGCGCCCCCGAATTCCAAGCCCGATCCAGCGAATAACGTCCCGCCAACCGCACCGTCAGACGGCCCCACAATCCCCGCCGTCCCTACACACACCGCAACGACGATGTTCGAGGTCGGCGATCTCGTGGCTTTGCGCTCCGACCCGGACACCGTAGTGCCGATCATCGGCGTCACGGCTAGCACCGCCGAGACCCGATACCAGGTGTTCCAGGACAACCGTCAGGCCGCCTACTACGAGAGCCAGCTCTTGCCCCTCGAGCCCGCCGACGAATCCTCCCTACTCAGCGCCGCCGACCTGCGCGCCCATCTGACCAGCCTGCATCTGCTCTCACCGTCAACCGCCAACCTGTATTCGCTGCGGTCCGGACGCGTTCACTTCGTGCCTTATCAGTATCGCCCCGTTGTGAGATTGATCCGTGCCGACCGGCCGCGCCTGTTGATCGCGGACGAGGTGGGCGTGGGGAAGACGATCGAGGCCGGACTGATCATCAAGGAGCTGCGGGCCCGGACGAACATCTCTTCGGTTCTGGTCATCTGTCCAAAGGCGCTCGTGACCGAGCGCAAGTGGTTCGTGGAGATGAAGCGTTTCGACGAGCACTTCGAGGCGCTCGACGGTCGGACGCTCCGTCACTGTCTGCGGGAAACGAACCTGGAAGGCGAATGGCCCGACCGCTATGCTAGGGCGATCATCCCGTTCTCCCTGTTCGATTCGGACCTGCTATTCGGCAAGGAGGGTAGAGTGTCTCGGGCCAGCGAAGGGCTTCTCGGCCTCGATCCTCCGCCCAGGTTTGATCTCGTGATCGTCGACGAGGCGCACCACATCCGCAACGCGGACACCTTTCTCCATCAGGCGGTACGCTATTTCTGCGACAACGCCCAAGCTGCAGTCTTTCTCACCGCCACTCCGGTGCAACTCGGCAGCCAGGATCTCTTCACCTTGCTGAACGTTCTGCGGCCGGATCTCGTCATCGACCGCCCGAGTTTCGAGCAGATGGCTGCGCCCAACGGGTTCATCAACGCAGCCGTGGGCCATTGCCGCGCCGGAGTGGATCACTGGCAGGTCGAAGCCCGCGCGTGCCTGGGCCATGCCGCACAGACCGAGTGGGGTCGCCTTTTCCTGCGAGAATCGCCGGCGTTCCAGGACATCTACGATCGGCTGGCGGAGGAGCATATCGACGACGCCAGCCGCATCCGCATTATCCGGTCGCTGGAGGAGCTCTATACCTTCAGCCCGATGATCAACCGCACGCGCCGCCGGGATATTGGGGAATTCACGAGCCGCCGGCCGGAAACGCTGACGGTCGAATTCACGCCCGATCAGCGCCGTTTGCATGACGACCTGCTCGACGTCGTGAGCCGCATCTTGGCGCACGCCCACGGCAAGCAGAACGTCAAATTCATGATGACCACGATCCGTCGGCAGGCGGCGAGTTGCCTCTACGGCCTCGCCCCCCTGTTGCGCGATATGCTCGCCGGAAAGCTGGACAGCCTCGAAGAGATGGATGGAACCGACGGTGAACCTCCTGTTGATGCCGCCTTCCTTGCCGACATCCAGGCCGATATCGAGGCGCTCTTGGAGAGGGCCGACGATCTCGATCCCCTCGACCCCAAGGTGCAGGCCTTCGTCAGCGTCCTGCGAGACAAGGACCGAATGGCCAACAACAAGGCGCTGGTCTTCAGCACCTTCCGGCACACGCTCGCCTATATCGAGAAACACGTCGCGGACGCAGGATTACGCTATGGCCTCGTGCACGGGGGCGTTCAGGACAACCAGCGTGCCGACCAGCGCCGCCGGCTCGCCTTGTCGAAGGATGACCCGGAGGCGCTGGACGTTCTGCTGTCCTCCGAAGTCGGCGGCGAGGGCCTCGACTTCCAGTTCTGCGACCTGCTGGTCAACTACGACCTGCCGTGGAACCCCATGCGCATCGACCGCTACGGCCAGCGGAGCGAGAACGTCGCAATCGTCAACCTGGTTACGCCCGGCACGGTCGACGCGGACATCTACGAACGCTGCCTGATGCGTATCGGCGTGTTCCATCACGCGGTCGGCGGCAGCGAAGAGATTCTCGGCGATATCACGCGGGAGATCCACAACATCGCCGACAGCTTCGCGCTGACGCCGGAACAGCGTGCTGAGCGCCTGCAGCAGCTCGCCGACAACAAGATCCGCCAGGTTCAGGAAGAAACCGCGCTTGAAGAGAAGCAGGCCGAGCTGTTCGGCCTGACGGTTCCCAACCAGTCCTGGCGTGAGGAGATCGCGGAGGCCAAGAGCTTCTGGCTGTCAGCGGAGGCGCTGCAAAGATGCGTTGCCGCCTATCTGTCGGGCGTGGCTGAGACCGACGGCGATTTTCTGCTCGGCGACAAACCCCTTAAGACTCTGCGTCTCGGCCAGAAGATCCGGGCCAGGCTGCTCGGCGACTTCCGCAGCCAGCCGCGATCCACCGATCCGGTCGCCCGGCAATGGGAAAAGTGGCTCAGGGGCACCGACCCGTTGCTGCCGGTCACCTTCGAACAGGAAACCGCTGCCGCGGAGCCGAAGGCCGTCTATCTCAACGTCCTGCATCCCTTGGTCAGGCAGGCGGCACGGCACCTGGAACGCGCCCAAGCGGTGCAGGTAAGTCTGATCGCCTCAAGCGAGGCTGTCCCACCGGGCGAATATCCGTTCGCCCTCTACCAGTGGCGCAATGTCGGCATTCGCTCCGATGACACGCTGGTGGCCGTCTCCTCGGACCCCGAGCTGGACAGCGCGGTGATGTCCCTCTTGGAAGTCGCAGCCGACGCTCCCTGCGGCACCCCACCCGACGAAGCCGCGATCGAACGGCTCGACAATCGGCACCACGGCGAATGGCGCGCTGCACGCGCAAACCATATGGCGGAGAACCGGGAACTCGTGCAACACCGGCGGCAAAGCCTGAGCACCAGCCACGGGGCCCGATGCAAGCTGTTGGAGGACCAGATCGGAACCGCGACGAACGACAAGATTCGCCAGATGAAGGAAGGTGAATTGGCGCGCGCCAACTATGACTATGAGCACCGGGTCGCCGAGCTGGAGAGGCTGGCGGAAAGCGCCGACATCCACGCCACCTTGATCGTCGAAGGCATGCTTCGTGTCACGCGGGACGACGTGGCGTGAGCGTCATTGAGCGGGTTCGCCAGGACCGCGGGGATCTTGCCCGCGTCCTGAAGAAGCATGCCGGCATCCGCAGGATCGTCGAAGACCTCTATCCGGATTCCGCGCATTTCATATACGAGCTGCTCCAGAACGCCGAGGACACAGGTGCGACCGAGGCCGCATTCGTCCTTACCGAGGACAGGCTCGTGTTCGAGCACAACGGCCGCACGTTCGACGAAGCCGACATCCGGGCCATCACCGATATCGGGGAAGGAACAAAGGCGGAGGACGACGAGCAGATCGGCCGCTTCGGCATCGGCTTCAAGGCTGTGTTCGCCTACACGGAGACGCCGCGCATCTGGTCGCCGAGCTATGCCTTCGAGATTTCCGAAATGGTGCTCCCGTCGGAGATTCCATCGGACCCCAGCCTGGGCGATCGCACGCGGTTCGAATTCCCGTTCAACTCTGGAAAGAGGCCACAAGGCCAAGCCTTCTCTGAGGTGCAGGACGGCCTGGAAGAGATTTCCGACAACACGTTGCTGTTCCTCTCCAACATCGAAGAGATCCAGTGGCGGATCGACCGCGGTCGGGAAGGCCGGCTGCTCCGAATACTGCATACGGATCACCACATCGAGATTCTGCGGGAGATCGACGGAAGGCCAACCGAAAGTGCAAATTTCCTCCGCTTCACTGAACCGGTCGACGGATTGGAGCGCCAGCACGCTGCCGTCGCCTTCGAACTCGAGCCGGTGTCCGGGAACACCCCGTCAATCGGGCTCACCCCCTTCGCAAAGAAGTTTCGGATTGCTCACTCGGGACGTGGATGCGTCGCGGTCTATTTCACGGCAGCGAAGGAATCTTCGAATCTGCGCTTCCATCTCCACGCGCCATTCGTCCCGGAACTTAGCCGCTCCAGCATCAAGGACACGCCGGCGAACGCCCCGCTCTTCGCACAACTCGCCGGGCTCGCGGCTGAATCGCTGTCGTCAATTCGCGATCTCGGCCTGCTCGACCGGGAGTTTCTCGCCGTCTTGCCGAACAGCCAGGATGAAATCCCCGCACAGTACGTGCCCATCCGCGACGCCATCGTCGACGCAATGAACGAACGCGCGCTTACTCCGAAGCACGCGGGCGGCCATGCCCCGGCCAGCCGGTTGCTGCAGGCGGAGGCCGGATTGAAGGACCTGCTTGATTGCGACGACATTCACTTCCTAGTCGACGCCGACGGCGACCCGCGCGACTGGGCGATTGCCGCGACGCAGAGGAACAGCCGTGTCGACCGCTTCCTGCGCGGTCTCAATATCGAGCAATGGGGTGTCGAACAGTTCGTGGAGGCACTGGACGAGCGTTTCTCCAACAAACGCCGATTCAGTTATCCGACCTACACCTGGAAGCAGGAACCCGACGGGCCGTTTCTCGACTGGATGCGCCGGAAACCGGCAGAGTGGCACCGGGCACTGTATGCCCTTTTTCGTCAAGAGCTGGGAGACGAGCTGAAACTCTTCGACCAAATCTGCATCGTCCGGCTCTCCGACGGCGAGTATGGGACTGGCAACGAATCCTACTTCCCGACCCCTGAAACCCGCGAAGACCCCATCCATCCCCGCGTCGCAGAAGACACTTATGCAGGCGGAGGGACCAGAGAAGAGCAGACACGCGCCAGGGCATTCCTGGAAGGCATCGGCGTCCGCGATGTAGGAGAGTTCCAGCAGGTAGAGGCCATCCTCGAACGGAGATACGCCGACCTCGCCAGCGTCCCGCCGTGGAAGACCCATGAATCCGACCTGAGGCGTTTCATTGCGCTCGTCGAAGAGGATAGGAACGCTACCGCTCTCTTCGAGGACTACTTCATATTGCACCGAGCCGACAGTCTCTGGTCCAAGCCCGGCGGCCTCTACCTCGACACGCCCTATCTCGAAACCGGATTGGGAGCCTACTATGGACCCCTCGGTTCCGAAGCGAGCCGCGCGGCCTTGTCCGCGAAATACCTGACCTTCGACATGCTGGCGCAACTTGTCCCATTCGCCCGGATGTGCGGCGTAGCCGACCGCCTCGAAATCGCGACGGTTAGTTGCACCGACAACCCCAAAAGGGCATACCTGCTTAGCGCTCCGGGCGCAGTTCTGACGCAAACTGGGATTGACTGCGACTTCACCGTTCCCGGGCTCGACGCCTTGTTCAAAAGACCGACCAGTGCGCTTTCCCGTCTTGTCTGGAATACCCTTTCCGGCCGATCACAAGACAAGAGCATTCTGATTGCCACCTTTCAATACAACCAATCGAACGACCCCCGCTCCGCCGAATCGCTGCTCGTTCACCAGTTGCGCAACACTGCCTGGGTCCCTCAGCGGGAGGGCGAATTCGTTCGCCCCGCGGAGGCCCTGAAAGACCTGCTGCCAGACGGCTTCCCGTTCGATCCCGGCTGGGCCTGGCTCGCCGCCATCCGCTTTGGTGCCGAAACCAAAGGGCGCGATGAACAACTTCGCAGAAATCAGGCAATCGCCGCCGAACTCGGATTTCCAGACGAGGCGGCGCTCATCCACGGAATGCAATTTGCGAAATTGCCTCTCGATACCAGACAAAAGATCCTTGCGGAGCACCAGAGCCCGGTCGACCTGCCGATCCACAAGCCCAGAAACCCCGACCGAAGGGCCGCGGCAGTTCGGGATAATGCTCGGAAAGCGCCTAAGCGCAGAACCGAACCGCGTGAACGGTCCGTGTCCGTTGACCGCGACAAGACCAAGAGAGAACAATCAGATCCCTATCTGCGGCAACTCTATACCAACCCCGACGGCGCAACCATCTGCCAAGCGTGCAAAGATCGCCTCCCCTTCAGGCTTGCCGATAGAACCTACTTCTTCGAGGCGGTGGAGTTTCTCCAGGGCCTGGAGCGGCACCACTATCAGAACTACCTCGCCTTATGCCCGAATCATGCGGCGATGTTCATGCACGCCAATGCCTCGAAAGACGATATGAAGGACGTGTTTCTCGCCTTGGATGGCAACGAACTGACGTTAACACTCGCCGACCAACCGGTGACCATCTATTTCACCGACACGCATATCGCAGATCTCCGCGTCGTGATCGACGTCGCCGACCAAGACTAACTCCATTTTCCGCCTGTTCCTGCAGGAGTGTGGAGGGGGCGCAACCCCCTAACGGCCGACGCATCGACTGCATCCTCTCGGCGGCCCACGTTCTTTTCCTGCCCCGACCGGCATCCCGGTGCTTCAGCCCACGTCTCCACTCGCCACTCCTCGGCCCGCCTGAGTCGTGCCTCGCAGTGCCTCCACCGACTGCAACCCAACACCTGCCCGGTATTCCATCTGGAGTCGGAGAGCGCCGTCCGCGCCGCACGACTGCAATGTTCGTGCGCAGGGAGCTTGCGGCGAGCGCGACACGACTTTCAGGTGCGGTCATTGTGGTTTTTGGCGCAGATTTCAGCGCAACGGCAGGCTATGTTCTTAAGGCCTATCCGTATGCCATTGCGTTGGTGGGCTTGTTGTTGGCGGTCACAATTTCCAGTTTGGCGATAGTCGTTTGGGTTTCTTGACAATCCGGCAACCTTCCTGAAAGTTCCTGATTTGACATCATTCTTGCGGACATGCGGAAGCTGCAGTTTGTTGGCGATCAATTGGTGATCCTTGAACGAAGTTGCTTCGCTGCACTTTCGTCCAATGCATCAAAGTGCGCCTAAGCGGTACGAACCAATTCGACAAATTGGTGAGATGCACCTCTTTCTAGGTTCCGAGATCTTGCCAAACATGCATTTCTGACCAGTCCGATAAAAACTGATAGGGGTATTCCGGCAATCCAGGTGCCGAAGTTCTTGTGAGGGAATCTATATCTTCTGCCGCGATTGTTAAACTAATGGAGCGGAGATTATCCTGCAGTTGCTCAACAGTTCGAGCGCCAAGCAACAGCGTGGCAACGCCGGGGCGGGACAAAAGCCAGGCAAGCGCAACATGAGACATTGGTCTGTTGAGACTTTCTGCTATGCCACGAAGCGTGTCCAACACACGATAAGTCCTGTTGGTATTGCGCTTACCATAAGCTTCGACACCACGATTTGGGTTTTCGCCGAGCCGGGTTTTGCCTGTGGGTTCGGTATTGCAGTTGTACTTTCCGGTTAACCACCCGCCGCCAAGCGGCGACCAGGGCGCAACAGCAATGCCATTTTCCAGGCAGCAGGGAAGCACTTCATATTCGATGCCCCGGTCCAGAAGATTGTATTGCGGCTGCACGGCAACTGGACGTGGGACACCAAGCTTATCTGCGGTCGACACAATTTTCTGTATTTGCCACCCCGAAACATTCGACCAAGCTATGTTGTGGATCTTGCCGATACGAATCAAATCGCCGAGTGTGGCGACTGTTTCTTCGATTTCTGTATGTGTATCCCAACCATGCATGTAATAGACATCGATGGCGTCGATCTGGAGGCGTGCAAGACTGGCTTCCAGCGCTTTCACAATGGCACGCCGTGAACCACCGTGGCTGCCCGCGGGAGGTGAAAACCGCCCCTTGGTTGCCAAGATTATCTTTCCAAGACCACCACGTTGCTTGATCCAGCGTCCGATGATCTCTTCCGAAATTCCACCTGAATATACATCAGCAGTGTCAATAA
This sequence comes from Paracoccaceae bacterium, assembly GCA_021296235.1. Taxonomy (GTDB): domain Bacteria; phylum Pseudomonadota; class Alphaproteobacteria; order Rhodobacterales; family Rhodobacteraceae; genus JAPOXR01. The sequence continues at coordinate 48,708 of JAGWAS010000027.1, forward strand.
AGGTTCCGCCATGATCGGCAAACAAGTCCAACTGTCGAAATGCTTCGGCTTCATCGGTTTCAGCACCAAAGGTCATGGTTCCAAGCGCCAACCTCGACACGATGGGGCCGTTTCGGCCAAGTTGTTCTTTAGCCATTGCTGTTGGATTTGTACTCATAGCTCATTCTCCTTATCAACTTCGATTTGCTTTATCATCTGTCGCATACCAACATTATCTGCATCTCTATTGTTCCAGAGGATTTTCACTCCGCATCACTTCAGGAATTGCATATTTGTATTGCACCAGGAGATTGGAGTTTCTCTCTGGATCAAAACACTGAAAACGCGCCAAATTGAAAGCTGGTAACTGATCAGTTATGCTGTTCATCAATTCGGCACTTGGCCGCATGCCCAAAAAAACCGGAACTTCGGTCCAAGCCGAAGTCGCAGCGGTGGGGGTGACGCTGAGAAAAATTAATCGGAAGTTCTGTAGTGTCTTTTATACATACAACATAAGGATTTGTCTGTCAAGGAGTTTTCTCGGAAAACCTAAAGCATCCGGTCCACGCCAAGGAGTTCTTGATGAAGATTGACCGAATGTCGGAGCAACTTGAAAATGCCAGTTTGGGAAAGAATTCCAGTCCCGGATTGTACATGGCAGGCAAAAACATATGCAAGTGGATCGGCAAGAGCCACCCGGCTCATAACGTAGTTGTCCGAGCCCCTGCATATGCATGAAAGTCTTGGACCAAATATTCAACTGGGGGGTCCGCCGACGACGTGCCGACTGAACAGCTGGAAGGGGCTGTCGGCAGGATGTGCGCAACCAAACCGTCCAAGCCAAGACACTCAGACATCTGTAGTGATTGCCCTGCTTGGCAGAACGATTTGATAAGCAGGGAAAGCGACGACGGCTCAGCCGATGTCCTGCCGCACTGCGCTTCCGTTCATCAAATGCCCCTCAGGGACGAAGCCCCATTTGCCAAAATGCGGCCTCAAGGCGGGTTGCATCGGTGAATCTGCTTGAAAGCGAATTCCATCGCGGCAGCGATTGGTACTGTTTTCCAAGACGGCGCTCCAGTGCGCCATCCATCATCTGTCCGAGATCGCGGCAAACCGACTGATACTCTTCGCCGGCATAAGTTTCGATCCATGGAAGATATTCGTCTGATGTCCGCACGTTCGAAAGACTCGATCCGATTTCCCCATAGCCAAGAACACACGGTGCAAGTGTCAGCAGAATGTCAAGAAAATCGCCGGAGAGCCCGGCATCAATCGCGTATCGGGTGTAGGCAAGATTTTCCAACTCCTCCTTCGTTTCGGCGAGTTCCCTTTCTGACATCCCTTCCTTCCGGCAAGTTTCGACATGGAGAGACATCTCGAATGTGATCAGGCCGTGAAGTGTGTTTGCCGCAAGCTGAATCTCGTCAATTGTCTCCGCCTTGACCGCGGCGAGGGCCCAGGCGCGCGAAAAGTGCAAGAGGAACACATAATCCTGACGGAGGTAATGCAAATAGGCTTCCCTCGGCAACGTGCCATTTCCGAGTCGCCGCACGAATTCGTGTTCCGTGAACGCAGCCCATTCCTCCCCGCAACATTTCTTAAGGGCCTCAAACGCCCTTCCATATTTCTGTGTTGAATTCATCTGGTCCCCAAAACTGTTTCCACTTCGCTCGTTGCTGTTGTGCAGGTGCAAGTACCCGCATGCGCTCGGCACCAGCCTGATGCCCACAGCCGCATTCCGCTCTTCTCCGCGTTGCGCAGCAAACGGAGGTCATCCCGCTGCCGGCCGATGTATCAGCCGACCTCTGCTTCCTGCTCCTCATTCGCTGTTGCGATCAGACGTATATCCCCGTCCCACACTGAACTGAGGCGTCTGGCTGCCTTCCATGCTCGAAGCCCGGTCCTGCAGCACATGACCGCGCGCTGCCCCGGATCGGGGACGATGCCTTTCCCGCCGAAGGACTCAGCAGTCAGCCGAACCGCATGGAGTGCCGCAGCGCTCGGAGCTTCATCGACCGTTCTGAGATCTGCGAGGAAATCCCTGGTAGATACCGCCGCCAGCGTCGTGAATTCGAAACGGCGTCCGGGTGGTTCCTCAGCACCATTGAATTCAAACTCCGAAAATCGGAACGCATGTCCATCGAACCGCACAAGCTTCCCAAGCGGTGATGGTTCAATTTCGAGAAGAAGGGACAGCGCCATTTGCGCCTGGCAGCACCCGAGAAGACCAACCACCGGCCCTGAAACGCCGGCGGTTGAGCAGTTCACGGAGCGTTCAGGCAGTTCAGGAAACACGGCCCTCAGTGAGGGTGCACCGCCGCAAAAGGCGCCTGCATATCCCGAAAACTCCAGAGCAGATGCAGAAATAAGTGGCAATTCTGCCTTCAGGCATGCATCCGAGAGCGTGTAACTGACCGCAAAATTGTCGGCACAATCCAACGCGATGTCGATACCCTCAAGCATTGCATGCACGTTGCCGGGATTGAGCGGGCGATTGACAGGATCAATTCCAAGATCCACATTCAGTCCACGAAGTCGCCGGGCGGCCACTTCAACCTTTGGCTGCCCAATGTCGCTTTCAGCAAAGATCGGCTGACGGTGAAGATTGGAGAGTTCGACAAGATCAGGGTCGACGATCCGGATCATGCCGACTCCGGCACCCGCCAAGTATTGCATTGCCGGTGAACCGAGGCCTCCCGCTCCAACAATCAACACCGAGGATCGCGACAGTTTCGCCTGACCGGTTTCACCGATTTCCCGAAGCGAAATCTGACGCGCATATCTCGTCATCGGGTTGCCGCAATCCATTGGTCAATGCGGTTTTCGGGAGCACTGTTCAAAGTGATATCAGTAACAGCGGAGACGATGTCGGCACCGGCCTCAAACGCCGCCGAAGCGCGCTCGACTGTCATGCCACCGATCGCAACCAGTGGGATGGAGCCAACCAGATGCTTCCATTCTGTGATCCGGTCAAGCCCCTGCTTCTTCCATTTCATCTTTTTGAGTATCGTCTCGTGGATTGGCCCCAAAGCCACATAATCGGGATTCAACAACAGCGCTCTTTCAAGTTCGGAGCGATCGTGCGTGCTCAATCCAAGCTTGATGCCGCTGCGGCGGATTGCAGCCACATCGGCTCCATCAAGATCCTCCTGTCCCAGATGGACAAAATCGCAGTTCAGATCGATTGCGAGGTGCCAGTGGTCGTTGACGATGAGTTGACAGCCATGCCGCTGGCAAAGTTGGTTGGCAGCGGTGATTTCGCCACGAATTTCGTCTTCTGGCCTGTCCTTGACACGGAGTTGCACCAGCCGAATGCCGTGTGGAAGAAGGCGGCGAAGCCAGTCGGCGCTGTCGAATATCGGATAGAACCGGTCAAGCCTGGTCATTCCAAAAACGCCTTTCCTACTTCGGGTGTCGAGGCTGCCGCCATGTCCCTCGGTTCCATCGGAACCGCAAGGCGGGCAAGATTGCCTGCCTCTGTCGCCTTGGCAAATGCCTTTGCCATCGCAACGGGGTCACCGGATTTTGCCACGGCCGTGTTGAGAAGAATGCCGTCGAAGCCCAATTCCATCACTCGCGCTGCTTGGGATGGAACACCCAACCCGGCATCGATGATCATTGTGACATCCGGAAGACGTGCCCTCAGAGTTCTCAAACCGTACTCGTTGGTCAATCCCAATCCGGTTCCGATTGGCGCTGCCCACGGCATCAGAACCTCACAGCCCACTGAAAGCAACCGTTCGGCAACCACCAGATCTTCCGTTGTGTATGGAAACACCTTGAATCCCTCTTCGCAGAGGAGCTTTGCTGCTTCGGCAAGGCCGTAAACGTCCGGTTGCAGGGTGTCAGGATTGCCGATGACCTCAAGCTTTATCCAGTCGGTACTGAAGATTTCGCGCGCCATCGCCGCGGTTGTCACTGCCTCCTTGACGGTATGGCATCCGGCGGTGTTCGGAAGAACCCTGACACCAAGGCCGGACACCAGCTTCCAGAACTCGCGGCCAGCCGAGCCGGCACCGGACTCCCTTCGGAGCGATACCGTGGCAACCCCGGCACCGGACGCGCGAAAGGCTTCTGCCATAATGGCGGGTGAAGGATACTGGGCGGTGCCCAACATCATCGGAACTTCAACTTCAATGCCATACAGCCGCATGGATTCAGCCGCCCTGCATCGGGGACAATATTTCGATCCGGTCACCGTTATTGAGTTCATATCCCGCCCGGGCCGACGAAGGCACAAATTCCTCGTTGACGGCGGTTGCAATGAAGTCGTCGGTGTAGCCGAGTTCGGTGAGCGTCTCCGACAGTCTCGTCGTTCCGATTTCCACTGATTTTCCGTTAACCGATATCCTCATCCATGATCTCCGGTTTCCTGCCCTCCAGCACGAGTTCCGCTGTCATCTCAGCCATGGCTGGTGCCAGCAGGAAACCATGCCTGTAGAGCCCATTTACGAAAACGGTGCGGCCGCGCCTGCGGATGCGCGGCAGATTGTCGGCGAATGCGGGTCGCGAGTCCGCCCCCATTTCAAGCAGTTCCGCCTCTCCGAATGCCGGCACCAACGCGTAGGCGGCCGACAGTAGCTCAAGAATTGATCGCACCGAAGCATTGTGTCGACTGTCGGTCTCAATCATCGTGGCGCCGATCATGAATATCCCGTTTCCGCGCGGCACGACATAGATTGGATGCCTTGGATGCAACAGGCGAACAGGTCGGGCGAATTCGACGTCGGGGCAGCGTACCACGACCATTTCACCCTTGACGCCGCGCAAATCCTGGAGGACATCCCTTGCGGCAAGCCCCCGGCAATCAATCGACGGCAAGTCCCGGTCTGGCGGTTCCGTTTCTATCTGCACCCCCGAGGAATTCAACCTTTTGACCAGTCCGGCCAGTGCCGTTCTGGGCCGGATGTGCGCCTCATTCCTGAAGTGCAGAGCTCGCCTGAATCTGCCGCCGAGATCCGGTTCCAATTCGGCGATCGCACTGTCCTTCAAGGTTTCATGACCGTCCGCCAATCTGGCAAACCTGCTCAGTTCGCCCTTGTCGCGTTCAAGGGCAACAACAAGAGTGCCGCGCCATGAAACTCCTCCTGCATGTCTTTCCCACCACTTTGCTGCAGTTCTGCCCAATCGGGTAACCGGTTCCTCAGCACTCTCTCCCTCGCAATCCGGTGCAAGCATGCCTCCTGCCCACCAGGAACACGAATGCGGGCCCGGTGAGTCCGGAACTTGGTCAAAAATCCTGACCGACGCGCCTCGAGCGGCCAGTTCTGTGGCAACACAGAGACCGGCGACGCCTGCCCCGACAACCTGGAATTCAGACATTTTGATCCCAAATGCCGACAAAGTGGTGCACCGGTCCGTGTCCCGAACCAATTTCGAGTTCGTCCGCTGCTCTGATGGCGCGCTGCAGGAATGAGTGCGCGCCGGCAACTGCTTCCTGAAGTGCCAGCCCCTTCGCAAGTCCTGCGGCGATGGCTGCCGAATAGGTGCAGCCGGTTCCATGGGTATTTCTTGTGGGGGATCTCACTGCCGAGTGGCGGCAGGCTTGCCCGTCCCTTTCCACAAGTATGTCGGTGCAAATCCTGCTGTCCGAGTGGCCGCCCTTGACCAGGACTGCAGTGCCCGCAAGCATTGCAATTTCCCTTCCTTGCCTCTCCATTTCATTTTCGCTCACGGCGATTTCCGAACCAAGCAGCGCAGCGGCCTCCGGCAGGTTTGG
>JAGWAS010000027.1:54632-77143 GCA_021296235.1 Paracoccaceae bacterium
TCGACCGAGACCGTGTTCTGTGCCGTGATCGCGGTGATCGCACAGGTGCCGTAGACACCCAAGGCGGAAAAGGTCTTCAGATCGGCTTGGACGCCGGCACCGCCGCCGCTGTCGGACCCGGCAATCGTCAATGCGCTTGCGATTGTCATTTGCCCGCAACCGCGATGACGAGCGATCGAAGCCTTCGAACGGTGATTTGTGCCATGGTGCAATCCGTTCCCTTCGCCGAAATTACGCGGATCAGGTTCGATGGGTCGGCACCTGCGCCTCTCAGCCTTTGAAAGCTCCCCAACGGTGCGCGAAAGCTACCATGAAATCGACGGTGATTGCAAATTCACAAATTTGTCCGATGTGCCTTTGTTGTGAATGAGCGTGTTCAGGAGGCAGTCGACCCTGCAAGCATGCAACGATTTCACTCGGGACAAGATCGCAAGCAGTTGAGCGGTTGGAGGTAGTGTTCCGGTTGACGGCTCTCAATTCGACCGGCGGGGTTCGTACGTCCTCGGCGTATCGAGGCGCGATTCTTGAACATGGCAGGAATTCAGCCGCATCACCGGCAGAATGATGAATTCCACTCCAATGTTCATCTCAAACTATTTCGCGCGAATGCCAGACGTTCTTGACGGTCAGGTAGTTTTCCAAACCTTCTGTTCCCCCTTCGCGGCCGGAACCGCTTGATTTCACGCCACCAAAGGCAGCGTGTTGATGGAGAGGTTTCCGACTTCGACCCGGTCAATCAGCCGATCAATATAGTCGGCACGATTGGTGAATGCATAGCCCGCCAAACCATATGGCACCGAATTGGCCTTCTCTATTGCCTCATCCAGTGATCCGACAGAGTTGATGATGGCGACGGGGCCAAACGGCTCTTCCTGCATTATGCGTGCCGACTCCGGCACGTTGGCAAGGACAGTGCACTGAAAGAAATACCCTTTGTTGCCAAGGCGTGTTCCACCGGTGCGAAGTTCGGCGCCTTTGGTGCAAGCATCCTCAACAAGCTCGGACAATGCCGGAATGCGGCGATCGTTTGCCAACGGCCCCATCTCAACACCATCATCCATTCCGTTGCCAACCTTGGTTGCCGCCGCACGTTCGACGAATTTTTCGACGTATGATTCATAAATGCCATCGTGCACGAAAAAACGTGTGGGAGATGTGCAGACCTGCCCGGCGTTTCGCATTTTTCGCTCGGCGCCGTTGATCGCGGCTTTTTCCACATCCGCATCCTCACAAACGATCACGGGTGCATGTCCACCCAATTCCATCAGCACCGGTGTCATGTGTTCCGAGGCCAGTGTTGTCAGGTGCCTCCCAACATTGGTTGAGCCGGTAAAGGCCACCAGGCGAACGGCATCCTGAGGAATCAAGAAATCCGAAATCTCCGACGGCGTTCCGAAGACAAGGTTCAGGACACCGGGGGGCAGGCCCGCATCCTCAAAGGCGCGCACAATATGAATGGCTCCGGCGGGCGTTTCCTCTGCAGCCTTCAGTATGATCGAGCATCCAGAAGCCAATGCACCGGCGATTTTTCGTGCCGGCTGACTCATCGGGAAGTTCCACGGCGAAAAGGCGGCAACGACCCCAATCGGCTGATGATGTACGGTAAAGCTGTGACCCTGCGGTGCCGGAATAACCCGACCGTACGTTCGCATCGCTTCGCCGGCATCCCATTCGAAGAATTCGGCGCCGCGAATGACCTCCAGCCTCGCCTGCCGCAGAGGTTTGCCATGTTCGGCCGTTATCGACCTTGCAATGGCTTCCTGTCGTTCCCGCATGATCGTGGCGGCGCGCATGATGATGTTGCTGCGTTCGCGGGGCGCGGTCCTGCCCCAGATTTCGAAACCCTTCTTGGCGGCATCAACAGCGTCTTCCAGATCTTGCAGATCTGCATGAGGCAAACGACCGATTTCCTCTTCGGTGGCCGGGTTTACGACCGGCAAGTCCCGGGCAGTCTTGCGCCATCTGCCGTCAATATACAGCTTGAGATCGGGGTACATCAGCAATTGGTCTCCAAAATGAACTCCAGCAGATCATCCAAAGCAGTAATTTCCTTCAAGTGAATTGGGGGAATATTGATATAAGATTGCCGAATATCACGCATTACATTGCCGCGGCCGCCTGCCGCAAAGCCTGCATGAACACTTTGCTGGCCGGAGACAGGCTATCTGCACTTCGATAGGAAACTCCCACGGGACCGGTGCCAAAGGGCACAGTCCAGTTCAACTGCTTCAGGTAACCGTCGGCGATGTCCTGCAACGCGACATGCGCCGGCATCAGGCAGATCAGGTCGCGAGCCTGCAGGAGTGCCCGGTTGGCAAGATAGGACACGGATTCCACGTATAGCGGTGGCACATATTGCGACCGATTGACAAAAAATTGATCAACCTGGCGGCGAAGCGTAGTTTCCAGGGGGGGCAGGATCCATCCAAAAGGTTTGATATTATCGAACGAGACAGGTTCGACATCGGCCAAGGGATGTTGGACGGAAACAACCGCCAGTATTTTCTCTTCGAAGAGTTTTTCCTGGATGATTTCTTTGCGATGGCGATGCAATGGCAATCGTCCCACCACCAAGTCAATTTCTCCCGACAGCATGGCGGGCATCAGAACCTCGTTGGTGCCTTCGATTATCTTGACTGCAACCCTGGGTCTGTCCTTCAGCAGAATTTCGACGGCCGCAGGCAACAGGCTGGGTGAAGCTGCAAGCAGCGTGCCAATGACAACGCGACCACTGTTACCTTCATTCAGATCGTCCAACTCCTGCGCGGCATTTGAAACCTGCGCAAAAATCAGCTTTCCGTGCCGGATCAGAGTTTCACCGAATTCATTGGGTATGACGCCGCGATTTGTGCGTTGAAACAGTTTGACTTCGAAATCCAGTTCGAGGTCCTGGATCATCTTTGTTGCCGCGGGCTGGGATACGCCCAACTCGCGCGCCGCGTTTTGAATGTTGCCGTGGCGCCCAACTGCAACCAGCAGCCGCAGCTGTCGCAACTTAAGCCTTGTCAGGGCGCGATTGAGGATCCGTGAATGTTTGGTGGCCATGCTGAACCTAAATGACGATGCGCATCGTCAACTGCTCAAGTTTGCTTACGACACTCATGGCCGCAAGGGCGGAACTGCGCGGATTGTCGGGCAGGGTCTTGCCGCGGACCTGAAAACTGAAACGTCCAAAACTGCCCATTGCCTCGATTTCATGGATGTTGTCCGAGATGCCCGCATCGGCGACAAGCTTTACTCTCGTCTTGTCAAATCCGACCCCGGCAAGAGCAACAGCCGCAGCGACATTTGCATTCTTGGGATAGGCAATTGCCGCCTGCCTGGCAGATCCGGAGAAGTGCACTGCGCTTCCTTCTGTCATGGAGCTGAGGTCAAGCACGCTCTCTGCCGGCGATCCCCGCCATCCCAATGGCGGTTTGCGGCCCAAATAGGTAACTTCCTTCAACCCGCCATACCGCGCCGCCTGAAGACAATCGAGCGCACCGATTGCTCCGCTGGCTAGGTGAAGCCTTGAGTTGCCGGAAGATGCCGCCTCATTCAATTCATGCCATAGATCCGGGTCTGCCAAAGCGCCCAGCGAGACGGTGATCAGGTCCATCCCGCGCCGAAGAATGTCCCTGCCATAGGATTTCAGCGCAGCGTGCCCTGCGCAGTCGATCACGAGATCAAGGTCCTTGGGCAGGTCGGACACAGTTCCGAAGTGGAGCTCCGACGGGTGTTCTGCAACAAATTCCTGCCGCAACAGAATTGCGCCGAGGCTGTGGGCAGACGACGCAATATGATGCGACACATAGCCTGCAATCGCGCCTTTGCCGATAATTCCGACGATCATGGTGTCCTCCATTGCCCAAGCGCAACATAGCGTTAACTCAACTTTGTCAGATATCAAGTTTTTTGATACCCAATTCGGTCAATTCGAATTGGTCACGGCGCTTAAATTCCCCCAAATGGTCATGGGGAAATCCAATCGTCCCGCTACATTCAACCTGCGCTCCGGAAATTCCAATGAAATACACAAAGTTCGAAGCCAAGGACTATGCCCGGGAGAACATGCGCGGCATCTGGGCAGCGGCACTCAATCCATTCAATGCGGATTTGTCACTGGATGAGGCCGGTTTGCGTTCGAACATCCGTCACTGGGTGGACGAGTTGGAAATTCAGGGGCTTTTCATCGCGGGCAAACAGGGCGAGTTCTTTTCGATGAGTCTGGAGGAGCGCAAACGCAATTTTGAAATCGCGGTGGAAGAGTGTGCAGGCAACGCAGGTGTGATCGTGTCGGTTTCCGATCAAAACATGGACACCGCGCTGGAACTGGCCCGGCATGCCCAGGAGTGCGGAGCGGATTACATCGTCGTGCATGCACCGGTGCTGAGTTTTGTGCACAGTCGGGGAGAGGTATTGTATCAGTACTACAAGAATTTCTGTGACCGGCTGGATATCGGAATTGCGATGTGGAGCCATCCTGACAGCGGATACTTGATGCAGCCTGAGGAATGCGCTCGCATTGCTGAATTGCCCAACATTGTGGCAATCAAATACTCCGTGCCTCGAGAAATGTATGTTCGGCTCAGCCATTTGGTCGGCGAACTGATACATGTCTCCACCTCCGTTGAGGATGAGTGGCTGGACAACATCGAAGAATTGGGCTGGAAGCTGTATCTCTGCTCTTCGCCGCCATATCATTTGCAAGCGGCAAACGACCGGCGCATGCACGAATATACGCAACTTGCATTTGAAGGGCGTTTCGACGAAGCGCGCAGGGTGCGCGACAGCCTCCAGCCTGTGCGGGAAGCGATGAAACGTTCCCGTCCTGCGGACAAGCCGCACGCCTTTGGCAAATATTGGCAAGAATTGCTCGGGCAGGTCGGCGGCCATGTTCGCCCACCCATGTTGGAATTGACCGAGGCAGAGCGAATGACCATTCGGCATGAATTTACCAAGTGTGGGTTGAGGCTGTAGGATTGAGTGCTGGCGCAATCGTATCCGGCAGTTGCCAAGCTCGTTCATGAAGATCGCTGTGAATCAGTGAATTCTGTCCAAAGGCGAATCCACAACAATTCTTGCAGGTACTGCTTCGGACAGCGCAACCAGTAGCGGACTGGATGCTGCAGATTAACCTGATATAAATAATTCAGATATCAAATTCCCAACTTACCCTTTGCGGTTGAGGGCAAACTTGCCCAAGGATTTGCCAAAGAGAGGACATCATGCCGAAACTGTCCGCATTTAATTTCAAGGCTTGGATTGAGGAACATCGCCATCTTCTGAAGCCGCCGGTTGGAAACGCCAAGGTTTGGGAGGACGCCGACCTGATGGTTACGATTGTGGGCGGACCGAACAAGCGCACCGACTACCATGACGACCCTGTCGAGGAGTTTTTCTATCAACTTGAGGGGGACATGGTGCTCAAGCTATTCGACGGAGAGGAATTTTATGACGTTCCAATCCGTGAGGGCGACATCTTCCTGCTGCCTCCACATGTGCGCCATTCCCCGCAACGCCCGCAGGAAGGTTCAATCGGCTTGGTGATCGAACCGAAGCGGCAAACGGGCGAATTGGATGCCATTGAGTGGTATTGCTTCGAATGCGGCAACCGTGTTCACCGGGCCGAAATTCAGCTCAAGTCCATCGTCGACGATTTGCCGCCAATCTACGAGAAATTTTATGCCTCGGAAGAAGCGCGCACCTGTCCGAACTGCGGTGCCATTCATCCGGGCAAGGAACCACCTGAAGGATGGGTCAAAATCTAACCAATAGGCTAAGGCGAAACACAATGAAGCATATGTTGGGATCACTCGTGGCAGCTGCAATGGCTGCAACCTTTTCCATGGCTGCGCATGCAGAAGAATTCCGGTTGGGGTTGATTACGCCGCCTCCCCACATCTGGACCAAGGCGGCCGGGGCCTTTGGCGCGGAGCTTGCTGAAAAAAGTGGTGGTGCACACAGCGTCTCGGTTTTCCCTTCCCGACAACTCGGAAATGAAGCTGAGATGCTGCAGCAACTTCAGACCGGCGCGCTTGACATGGCCTTCATGACGGTGGCTGAAGTTTCCAACCGCGTTCCCAATCTTGGGGCATTCTATGCGCCTTACCTTGCCAACGACATTGCCCATGCAGGCCGCATTCTGCGTTCTGACGCCGCCAAATCGCTTCTCGAACCGCTGCCCGGCCAAGTCGGTGTGGTCGGTGTCGGATACGGCATGGCCGGACTTCGTCAGATTGTAAGCCGCGGGCAGGTCAACAGCGCGGAAGATCTGAAGGGTCTCAAGCTGCGGATCACACCATTCACTCCAATACTGGATTTCTACAATGCGCTCGGTGCCGCACCGACTCCGATGCCCCTGCCTGCGGTTTATGACGCTTTGGCCAATGGCCAGGTGGATGCCATCGACATGGATGCCGAATTGATCTGGGCACTCAAATACTACGAACATGCAGATACCATCGTGCGATCAAATCACATGATGTTTCCAATGGTTGGACTGGTTTCAGGCAGAGTTTGGGCAAGCCTGTCCGCCGAAGATCGCGCCATGATTGGTGAACTGATGGCCCGGCATGTGGACAGCACGATTGACAGCTACCTTGAAAAGGAAGCAGGTTGGCTTGAGCAGATTTCCGGAACCGGCAAAACCTATGTTGAGGTTGACGCCTCGTTTTTCGGTGATGCAATCGAACAGTGGAACGCCATATGGGCAACCAAAGCCGAGTCACTTGATGTCCTGCGCGAAACGGCCGCAAATACGCAGTAACCGTCGGAACATGACTGAATGGGGCGCGGTTGAATCTGCGCCCCTTTGTTTGAGGGGGCGAGGGCATGCTCTATAGGCTATCGCGCTTCTGGGCGCGTCTGGAACTTTGGTGTGCATCATTTCTTGCTCTTGCCGCCACGCTCCTGATCCTCCTGAACATTGTTACGCGCTACTTTGGCGCAGCCCTGTTTTGGGTCGACGAATTGGCCATCTACACCATGATTTGGATGACCTTTCTTGGCGCATCCGCCACCCTGCACCATCGGAAGTCGATTTCAATTACCGTTCTCATTGACGCCGTGCCGCCGAGAATCAGTGCCGTTGTCAACAAGTGCGTGGATGTTGTGGTGCTTGCATTTGCGCTTTGCATGATTTGGTTTTGCTGGCGCTGGTTCTCGCCGCTGGAGATCGTCCGCTCGGGATTCGACACCTTGGCCTTTCAGGGCAAGACCTTCAATTTCATCTATGCTGAGCCGACCTCGACATTGGGCGTCCGCAAATACCTCTTCTGGTTGGTCATGTGGCTTTTTTCCCTGGGTGCAACGCTGCATTCCGCGATGCACTTGTCGTCTTGGCCCACAAGGGAAGCACAGCCGTGACTGCGATTGTATTTCTGATTGTCCTATTCCTCTCGGTTCCGGTCGCCATCGTCCTTGCCGTTGCGGCCATCTGGTACATACTGGAGAGCGGAAACACGATCCTCTTTGACAGTTTCGCACAGAAAATGTTCGGCGGCTTGGAAAACTACGGGCTGCTTGCGATACCCCTGTTCATGCTTACCGGCGAACTGATGAACGAAGCCGGCATGACAACGCGTCTGGTCAATGCGGCACGGGTTTTCGTGGGGGGCTTCAGGGGCGGCCTTGCTTATATCAACCTTCTGGCAAACATGCTCACCGCTGCCATTATTGGCTCCGCCACAGCGCAGATTGCCGTTATGTCGAGAGCCATGGTGCCGGCAATGGAGAGGGAAGGCTATGACAAGGGTTTCGCTGCGGCGACCACCGCTGCGGGCGGACTTCTGGCGCCGGTCATTCCCCCGTCGGCGATGTTTGTGATTTTTGGTGTGCTGGCACAAATCCCGATTGGCGAAATGTTCATTGCCGGCATTCTTCCCGGACTGCTTCTCACGATTTCCTTCGCCATCGTCATTACCCTGATTGGCTGGGTTCAGGAATTTCCGAAGGGTATATGGCTGTCCCGAAAGGATGCGCTCAAAGCTCTTTTGGAGGCCGTGCCCGCACTCCTGATTCCGCTGGCAATCATTGGCGGCATCATCTTCGGAATTGCCACGCCAACCGAGTCCGCCGGCGTTGCCTCGTTGATCGCCTTTGCCTTCGGTTGGCTGTTCTACCGCGAGCTGCAGCCCCGGAAGTTGGGCGAGATATTCAAGCGCACGGCCAGCAATGCCTCGATGATCATCTTCATGATCGCCACCGCAAACGTATTCGGCTGGGTCATCATCTACGAGGAGGTGCCCCAAAGACTGGCCGCACTGATCACCTCCATCACCTCAGACCCGTTCCTGTTTCTGTTGATAGTGAACGCGGCCTTGCTGCTGGTGGGCATGGTCATTGACGGAATTGCGGCAATCATTCTCATAACTCCGATCCTGCTGCCGATCGCCGTCAATTCCTATGACATCAGTCCCTATCACTTCGGTGTGGTGGTCTGTCTGAACCTTGTCTTGGGCTTGCTGACACCGCCTGTTGGGATTGGTCTCTATATTGCGTCATCGATGGGCAACACTTCGACCGGTTCGATCCTGAGGGCCCTGTGGCCATTTCTGGTGGCTGTCGCCATCATTCTCGTTCTTCTGAGTTACTTTCCGGTCATTTCGCTGCTCCTGATTTGAACAGGAGGCTTGGCAGGCGGTCCATGCCACCTGGATGGCATGCAGACGCTTCGTGATGGAAAGGCAAAAGTGCGGCAAGGCGGTTTTTGGGAGTGCTTGACTGCCATCAAGCCAAGAGGGAGATGCAATTATTCTGCGTTGCCGCAAATTCGACAAAACTGAACTGGTGCTTTGATATCAAGAAATTCCGGCCGCGGATCCAAATGCTCCCACTTCATTCCGCCAATTTTTCGAACAGCAGGGCAACGGCTTCAGCGCCCGGATCATTGTGGCCAGCCAGACTCTCCTCCGACAGGTAGCTTGCCCGCCCCGCCCGGGCGCGCGTAATTTCCGCCGTGTCATCCGCACCCTTGCGTGCCGCCTTGGCGGCGGCTTCAATGCCGAGGTGCAGATTGTCCAAGGCAGGGAGCAAAGCATCAATCATCGTTCGGTCTCCGGACTGCGCACCGCCGACCTGTTGAATGCGGTCCAATCCTGCCTTCAGCGAACCGACGGTGTCTTTCCCGCTTGCCGATGCATCGCCGGCCGCAGTGAAAAATATGGCAAGAAGCACACCCGATGAGCCGCCCATTGTCTGACCGAGTTCAAGGCCTATTGCCCGAAACATTTGGGTCTGGTCTGCCAAGGGGAAACGATCAAGGGCGTTGATCAGGGCGCGGGAGGCCGTGGCAAGCGTGCTGCCGGTATCGCCGTCTCCCGATTTGGCGTCCAGTGCATTGAGTTTGGCCTCGGCATCTGTAAGGGTTCGGCAGCAACGCTCAACAAAACTGCGCATTGAGTCGTTGCTCGAAGGAATGGGCTGAATCGGTGTCAGCCCGTCCGGCAACGCCACTACCGAAATGTCGCCAACAGGTTGGCAACCTGGCCAAGCCCAAGGTTCGACAGGTGCCAAAAGTGCGGCCTCATCCGCCATTGTCGCCGGGTAAAGCGAAACCGAAAACCCCTGCATGTCCAGCGATGTCATCATCGGCGCAGGCCCGATCAGCCAACGAATTTGACCTCCGATGCGCGACCGCAGCAATTCCTGTTCAAGAACTGCCATCTCAAGCGGCGTCGAGCCTCCGAGATTGTTGAGCAGGGCAGCAAGCGGTTCGGATCCGATGGTTGGGGAAAGACGATCGATTACCATGTCCATTGCATCGCGTGCCGTTGAAAAATCGACCTGTTCAATACCTGCCTCGCCGTGGATTCCCAGCCCAAGCTCCGCCTTTCCCGGTTCAATTCGGTTTTCTTTCGGGGACCCCGGAATCGTGCATGTGTCGAGGGACATTCCTATGGAAACCGCTCCATCCACCACCCGTTTTGCTGCCTCGGAAACGGTGTCCAGATCCTTTCCCTGTTCGGCAAGTGCCCCTGCAATCTTGTGCACAAAGAGCGTGCCGGCCACTCCGCGCGCCTGTGGCAAATCAGGCAACGCGACATCGTCATCGACGATTACCATGCTGACCTTAAGGCCCTGCGCCCTTGCGCGTTCGGCCGCAAGGCCGAAGTTCAGCCGGTCGCCGGTATAATTCTTGACGATCAGCAGGCAGCCTGCCTTGCCGGTTACCGCGAGAATCCCCGCCAGCACTGCATCGACAGAGGGCGACGCAAACACTTCGCCGCAAACTGCGGCCGTCAACATGCCTTGGCCGACAAATCCGGCATGGCAAGGTTCATGCCCGGAGCCGCCACCCGAAACCAGCGCCACCTTCGACTTGTCCCAGTCGGTTCGGATCACCACCTTAATGTGGGGATAGCCATTCAATCGCGCCAAGCGTCCGCCGGCGGTGCGCAGCATTCCGTCAATCGCCTCCGTAACCAGCGTTTCCCTTGTGTTGATGAATTGCTTCATTGCCATTCTCCTCATGCTATCCGGTTGCCGGTGGCATCAAAATAAAGGGCGTTTCGGGGTTGGATCGAAACGGTATCGCCGGGGGCCAGTTCCGTGTGGACATCGGTAAGGGTGATGATGGAATGACCATCAAGTGTCAGGTGCAGCCTTGTTTCGTCGCCAAGATGTTCGATCCGGACAACCTTTGCAGGCTTGCCTTCACCGTGCTGGATGTGTTCGGGCCGAAGTCCAATCGTGCTTGCTCCGGACGGCGCGCCGGCAAAGAGATCGGCCGGAAGTACATTGATCCGAGGCAATCCAAGTCGCCTTGCAACATGGAGGCTCACAGGATTGACATAGATTTCGCGCGGGCTGCCGAATTGAACCAAGCGGCCATTGTCCAGCACGCCAACGTCGGTCGCCATGGTCATGGCCTCAATCTGATCATGCGTAACGTAGAGCAGTGTTGCCCCGAGGCCAGCCTGTATCCGCTTCAGTTCGACACGGAGTTCGGCTCTTAACTTGGCGTCAAGGGAACTCAACGGCTCATCCATCAGATGGATTGAGGGGTCGCGAACCAGGGCGCGTCCGATGGACACCCGCTGCATCTCGCCCCCGGACAGCGCCGTTGCCTTGCTGTCGAGTTTGTGTGTGATCTGAAGTATCTCCGCAACCTCGTGAACCTTTCGCGTGATTTCATCCTCCGGGGTCTTGAGAATTGGCGAACGAAGCGGAAATGCAAGATTGTCCCGCACATTCATGTGCGGATAGAGCGAGTAACTCTGAAACACCATGGCGACATTGCGCTGCGCAGGTGAGCTTTCAACCACGGAACGGCCGTCGAACAGAATGTCACCGCTGTCGGGATGCGCAAGTCCGGAGATGAGGCAAAGTGTTGTGGTTTTTCCTGCGCCACTCGGTCCGAGCAGAACAACGAAGGCGCCGTTTTCGACCGTCATTGTCATGCCGTCAACCGCAACGGTCGAGCCGAAGGATTTGGTTACATTCCGCAAGACCACATCAACCACTGGACAGCACCCCTTCATTCAATTCTGATCTGAGGGCCCGGCCTGACTGGTTGTCGAACAGGGTTACGGTTGCTCCGTTGAATTCAAGTCCCACGGTTTCGCCGACCCGAGCCGGTTGGCTTGACGATATGCGTGCCTTGACCTCACCGTTTTCGGTGTTCAGTGTTATGATCTGCGTCGTGCCGAGATACTCGGATGCCATTATCTCGCCTCGATAATCAGCGGAGTCGGAAAGGCTGATGTGCTCGGGCCGCACTCCATAAACAACATCCCCCTCCAATGGCTCATGCAATGCGGGCATTCCGAGCCGGTGTTGGCGATACGGAACGGCAGTTGCACCCGCCTCGACATTGGCGCGGAATCTCAGGAAGTTCATCGGAGGTGAACCAATGAAATCAGCCACGAACATTGATGCAGGCTTGTCGTAGATGTCCTGAGGCACCCCAAACTGTTCAATGATCCCATGGTTCATGACCACGATCTTGTCGCCCATCTGCATGGCCTCAAGCTGATCGTGCGTAACGTAGACGGTCGTTGCCCCCATCCTGTTGTGCAGCGCCCGAAGTTCCTCCGACATGTGCGCCCGGAACTCAGCGTCAAGTGCGCCCAACGGCTCATCCATCAGGAAACATTTTGGATTGCGCACGATGGCGCGGCCGAGCGCAACACGCTGGCGGTCGCCGCCGGAGAGGGCGCTTACCGGACTTTCAAGGATGTCCTGGATTCCGAGGATTCTTGCCACCTCGGCGACCTTCTCCTGAACCTGTGCCCGCCGCATTCCTTGGCTCAACAGGGGATAGCTGATGTTTCTGCGAACGTTCATGTGGGGATAGAGTGCATACAACTGGAACACGAATGCGATGTCGCGCCGGCTTGCCGGCATTTGACCGACCTCGTCTCCGTCAATGTAAATTTCGCCGGATGTCGGAAGTTCAAGGCCCGCAATCATCCGCAGGGTCGTGGTCTTGCCACAGCCCGAAGGGCCCAGAATCATGAAGAACTCGCCGTCTTCAACCTTGAATGACGAGGATTGCACGGCCACGAAATCGCCGAATTCCTTGCACAAATTATGAACCAGAATCTCCGCCATGATTCGTGTCCTAACTCCGCCGCGGCATGTTGCCGGAACAACCGGCTGCCAGCGTTCCCCCTGGATTGCGCAGCAGGTCCCGCTTGCGGGGGCCTTGCCCTCTCCCATCGGACAAATGTCGCAGGCAGCGAAATGTGCCTGAACTTGCGGAGATAACGAAATCTCGAACCGCCGCAGGTCGGAAAGGGGATGTGCGCCCGGTAGAAGATCTGACTTTGGCAGGTGCCGGCAAACTTTCAGGTGAACAATTGCAACGCAACGATGTCGCCGCAAGGGAGGCCGCAACTCGTGTCTTGCGGTCCCCGCCTAACCATTCGGCTCGGCGATGATGGCTTCGCGGCATTTTGGATTTTGGGCCCATTCCGCCTCCAAGACTCGCGGTCGCCCTGCCGCAGGTGGTTGCTGTGGTGCATTTCCGAAGATCGGAACCTGTCATGTCGCTTATCATCCTGCGGCCGTCATTCGGGAAAGTGGCTGACAATCACGAACATGATCGTACCGACCAGCGTAACGATGAAAGAATAAGTGAACGCCACAAGCAGGTAGGGCTGCATCAGCATGACAACACCCGCGGCAATCAGGCAGGAGGCGAGATTTTCCCATGGGCCGCGCCGGAACCTCAGAAGGCCCTGAATGAACCTGCTCATTTGCGAACCGCTCCAAATGTTATGCCGCGCAAGAGGTGCTTTCTCAGCAGGATGGTAAAGACCATGACAGGAACCAGGAAAATGGTCGCGCCGGCCGCCACAGCTGGCCAATCCTGACCGCCCACCCCGATAATTGTGGGAATGAACGGCGGTGCCGTCTGTGCAGTTCCCGATGTCAGAAGCACCGCGAACGCATATTCATTCCATGCAAATATCAGGCAGAAAATTGCGGTGGAGGCAATCCCGGTGGTGGCTTGGGGCAGCACGACTTTGTAGAAGGCCTGGAAACGGGTGTATCCGTCGATCAGCGCAGCCTCTTCGTATTCGGGCGGAATCTCATCGATAAATCCCTTCAGCAGCCACACCGACAGCGAAAGATTGACTGCGGTGTAAAGGAGAATCATGCCGGCATGGGTGTCGCTGAGGCCAAGTGACCGAAACATCAGAAAGATCGGAATGGCAACCGCAATCGGCGGCATCATGCGCGTCGACAGGATGAAAAACAGGAGATCGTCCTTAAGCGGAATTCGGAAACGGGAAAACGCATAGGCCGCAAGCGTACCGAGAAAGACCGAAAGGAAGGTTGAACCAAATCCGATGATCACCGAGTTCATGAAGCGTTCGCCGTAGCGGGACGGTCCGGCAATCACCATTCCCTTGTTGCGGACAATCTTCTCGTACCAGTTCTCCGGAGGATTGGCGTCAAGGAAATCCTGTGTTTGCCTCGTCTGGGTCGTGAACAGGTTGACATATCCCTCAAGTGACGGCTCGAACAGCAACTTGGGAGGATAAGCGATGGAATCCTCCGATGTCTTGAATCCCGTCGCCAGTATCCACAGGAGAGGCAAAAGCGTAATCAGAGCATAGCCGCCGACAAGCACACCGGCGATCCACTTCTGCAGGTTTGACGGTTCGGTCAACGAAATGACCTTCATCGTTCCTTAACCCTGTTGAGGGCCTTCACATAAATTGAGGCCAGACCGAACACCGTTACGAAGAGGATCACGGCATAGGCGGACGCATAACCTGTTCTCCACTTCTCAAAAGCTTCGCGTTTGAGATTGACCGAGGTGAGTTCCGTGGTTGATCCCGGACCGCCGCCGGTCAACTGCACGACAAGGTCGAACATCTTGAAGTTCTCAATGCCGCGAAACAGAACCGCAAGCATCAGGAACGGCAACACCAAGGGAACGGTTATGGTCCAGAATTGCCGCCATTTTGATGCCCGGTCGCACTCCGCCGCCTCATAGATTGAATCCGGAATGGATCGGAGACCGGCAAGGCATATCAACATGACGAAGGGCGTCCACATCCACGTATCAACGATGACGATCGACCACGGAGCGAGTGCCACGTCACCAATCATGGTAAAGCTGGTGGGGTCGGTGCCGGTCAGGAATGCAATGGCATAGTTGAACAGGCCGATTTGCGGCTGATAGAGGAAGGTCCAGAAATTCCCGACCACGGCAGGTGAAAGCATCATCGGCAACACGATGATGGATGTCCAGAGATCGTTGCCCCTGAATTTTCGATTGATGAGCCAAGCCAGGGCAAAGCCCAGCAGGACCTGAAAGAAAATCGTCCAGATGAGGAAATGCGCGGTGGCCTGCATCGTCAGCCAAATGTCGCTGTCCGTCAGGATGCGCTCGTAATTTCGCAGTCCGATCCATTTGACATCGGCATTTGGACGGTTGGCACGGAAGTTGGTGAAGCTCAGCCTAATTGTCCAAACGAGTGGAAAAATGTTGATGGCGAGAAGAAGGAATATCGTCGGAGCGACGAATATCCATGCAATGGCCCGGTCCGACAGCCCCCTGACCCGGCGGGCTAGATTCGGCGGTGTCGCCCCGGCCGCGCGATCCATGACCCTGCCTGCCACAAGAAGTCCTTCCCGTCTCTTCCGGTAGTCCGCTGCGCCGGACCAATCACAGGGATGGGCCCGGCGCGAGTTTCATGATCCCGCCCGCAAGCAGCAGCGGGAATTTTGGCTCGGTTCAGAGCTTGCCTTCGTCCTCAAACACCTCAACCCAGTCCTCAACCAGAGCGTCGAGGGCCTCCTGGGCGGTGCCTTCGCCCGCGACAACGTATTTGTGGACATGGTCCTGCATTGCCAGGAGAAGCGAGGCATAGGCCGGTTCGGCCCAGAAGTCCTTTACGATGGCCATGGAGTCGAGGAATGTCTGCGCATAGGGCTGACTGGTGGCGAATCCCGGATCCTCCACAACTGCCCGAAGCGCCGAGTAACCGCCGAGCTCCCACCAGCGTGCCTGAACTTCCGGCTGCGCAAACCATTTGATGTACTCAAGCCCGGCCCCTTGGCTGTCGGAGTACGACACGACAGAGATGCCCTGTCCGCCCAGCTGGGCGAAATGTCCTCCGGGGCCAGCCGGATTGGGGAAATATCCGGAACGCTCGCCGCCCACATTTGCGTCCGCGTGAACGCCGGGCCAGATGAAGGCGAAGTTCATTTGAAGCGCCACCTGTCCCGATTTGTAGGCATCAATGTTCTCCGACATGTACCAATCGGAAGATCCGGGCGGCGTACAGCAATCGTAAAGCGCCTTGTAGAATTCGAGACCCGCCGCCGCTTCCGATGAGTTCACGAAGCCTTCGAGTTCATATGCGTTTTCCGGATTTCCGTACTCAAAACCGTAATTGTAGAGAGCGTTTGTTACACCCATGGTTATGCCCTCGGAACCGCGCTCGGTGTAGATCGCAGCACCGTAGACCGTTGTGCCGTCAATTTCCCGGCCCTGGAAGAACTCGGCAATGTCCTTGAGTTCCTCAAGCGACTGCGGCACAGCAAGCTCGCGCCCGTGTGCATCCATGAATTCGGCCTGGAGTTCAGGGCGCTCGAACCAGTCCTTGCGATAGGTCCAGCCCACGACATCCCCGAAGGCCGGAAGCGCCCAATAATTCGGCGTGCCCTTGGGCCATTCGGAATAGCCGGTGACGGTGGCCGGAATGAAGTCGTCCATTGAAATTCCTTCGGCGTCAAAGAAATCATTCAGTTGGACATAGTGTCCGGCTTCGGCACCAAGGCCGATCCACTGGCTGTCACCGATCATCAGATCGCAGAGCTTGCCGCCTGAATTGAGTTCATTGAGCATTCTGTCTGCAAAGTTGGGCCACGGAACGAACTCAAAACTCATGTTGTGGCCGGATGCCGCCTCAAAGTCCTTTGAAAGTTCAATCAGCGCATTGGCAGGATCCCAGGCAGCCCAGCAAAGCGTAAGGTCGTCCGCCTGTGCCGTCGCTCCGGCGACCGCTGATGCCGCGGTCAGCGCAACTGCCGTCAATTGATGGGTTTTTTTCATTGATGTTCTCCTCAGGTCCCAAGATGATTTGGGGTTTTCCGAAACACCGCCGCACGGTGCACGGGGGTGCATCCGGCAAGCTATGCCGGTAATGCAACCAGTTCAAGCACATTTTGAGGTACGATAGTCTTTTTTTGGCGGGTCCGCTCCGGCAGAACTGAGGCACGGTCGTGCGCGCTGTTTGGGTCTGACCTGACCGATTGCCGGATTTCCTGTCCGG
Source organism: Paracoccaceae bacterium (assembly GCA_021296235.1). Classification (GTDB taxonomy): domain Bacteria; phylum Pseudomonadota; class Alphaproteobacteria; order Rhodobacterales; family Rhodobacteraceae; genus JAPOXR01. The sequence continues at coordinate 71,351 of JAGWAS010000027.1, forward strand.
GAAGGTGGTCCATCCGCTGCCAATCCGTTCACGCATGGATTGCGGTGGAATGTGGGACTGGCGCTATTGCTCCAGCATTGATGAAACAGTTGAAGGGCAGGGCAGGCCCGTTTGGTCAAGGGAGATTGTCCTTCAGCAGGATCTCAATGCGCATGCGTTCCTGAGCTTCGAAAATGGGAAGGTTATCGCTGAGATTCCTCAAGACCCTTAATGCACTTCTCACCAAGTGCCCGACATTCTGGGTAATGACCGCTGAAATCTCGTCCCCGAGCAACGCACTTCGGGTGGTGGGCGTAAGTTCATGGGCAATCACCACCATCTCGCCAAGACGCCCGCTTTGGCGCAGGGCGTTCAGCATGGCGGTGTTTCCGGATCCCATTGAGTAGATTCCCGCCAACCGGGGTCGGCTTGCAACCACCTCTCCGACGACCTTTTCCATCCTTCCGGGGTCATCGTATGATTCGACGGAAGGCAGCACTTTGATGTTCGGAAAATCGGCCAACATCACCTCGTCAAAGCCGAGTCGCCTCTCAAGACTGTCCCGTGAACGCATGGAATTTGTTGCGACCAGAATCTCCCCTTTCTCCTTCATGAACCGGCCCATGAGCTGCGCAGCGGTTCTTCCCGCCGCCAGACTGCTGATGCCGATGAAGTGCTGCCTCCCGGAGTTCGGCAAGTCCGAGACGAGTGCAACGATCGCAGTGCCTTCCGACTTCAGGCGCACAACCGCATCGCGCACCTGAGGTGTTTCGGGAACCATCAGGGCCACACCGTCAAGTTGACCGGCCTCCAGCGATTGAAGCGAATGCACAATTCCGTGTGGATCGTGCTGAGGGACGCCAACGACATTCAGCAGCATCCTGTCCGCGATTGGAGATGAATAGGCTTCCTTCAATTCCGCCTTGAGTGTCTTTGCAAATTGGCTTGGACCATCGGGCAGGACGAATGCGAACCTGTATTGCCGGCGCCGGGCCAAGTTGGCGGCATAGGTATCCCGAACATATCCGATCCGCTTAACGGTTGCCTGAACCTTTGCAATCGTCTTGACGTGCACGCCCGGGCGAGCATTCAGAACGCGATCCACGGTGGCAAGACTGACTCCGGCTTCTTTCGCGATGTCATGTACGGTGGGTTTGTTCAAACGCGGTCTCCTCTTCAGAACGGTAGCCTCAGGTCTGCGTTACGTCAATCAACATGCCGATCTGAGGATCATGCCCCACGAAGGGGTTCACCAGCTTTGGCGATTCCACAGAATCCAGCAAATGGCGTTCACGGGAGCCTAAGGAACTGCAAAGACTCGAAAGATTCACTTGGTTGTCCCGGTGCGATGTTGGCATGCAGCAGGCGGCAGTGGGCAGGTATCTCGAACGGTTCAAATTCCACGCATTATTCACTCGGCGCTGACAGTGTCGGGCGTACCAAAGGCTTTGCCCGCTCGAACGGGCGCTAAACAGATCCGCATGACCGGAGAAAGCGGATGTATGTCCGTCGCCTTCGCCGGTCCATGCAACACGGCGTAGACAGCCCCGGCTAGCCATTCGAGAGTGTCTTCTACCTTGCTTTTGGTGAGCATGGCGATCAGGTAGCTGCTCTGTCCTTTCCCAAGATGAATCGCACTTGCTCGCGGCGGAGCATCTCGTAGAGATTCATTCTTCGGGCGCGGGCGATAAGGTACGAGTCTTTCCGGCCCGGGAACGCGCGCCGGCCAGTGGGAAGGCGCACTTTGTGCGGTCCCTGTTTCAGTAGACCATAGGATGGATAGTGCTGACCACTGACACGGCTCATTCAACCCCTGCCGTCCAATCGAACTGCGCCCCCAACGCTCGCAGCATGGCGAACGTGTTTTGTCGAGGGACTTTGAACTCGTCGCAGACATCCGGCAGTTTCACGTCTTTTCTGGAGTCCGGGGCAGGCTGTTCGTTCGTCACAACGGTTGCACTGCGTACTTGCGCGCAGGCTACGAGCCAGCCATCCGCACCTGTCGCGAATTTTGCCTTCGCGTGGTCGCTATATTTTGGATGGCGTTGAACCCACATCATGATTTCCGTATACACGCGTGCCAGTTCATCAGTGTCGACTGGCAGGAAGAACTCGTCCGGGACATCGTTCTTCACCCACTGAAATAGATCCTCGTCTTTGCGACCGCTGAGCAGTTCGTTACGCACTCTGTCAACGCTGAAGGCCCGACCCTCTCCGTGATAATGAAGCAAGCTCTTCCAAAATCCGGGGCATAGATCGAACGCGTAGTAAAGATTCTTTGCGGTGATGAGGACGTCGGAGTCCACGAGGTATGTTGTCTGATCCGCCATCAGGGGAGCAAGATGCCCAATCTGCCAGCGTATTTTTGGAACGTTCCGCCCCGCAGTCCGGTCAGCTCATAGGCTTCCCTGAAACCGATTTCGCCCCCCATTGCTGCTCCCATAACGTGGGTTGCGAAAAGCTTGCCGACACGCGTATTCTGGTTGTTGTAGAAATCGCCTCCGGATGATGTCGCGCCGCGCCGGTGTTCCCGGTTGATGTAGTGTTCGTAAAATTCGAAGAAGGTACTGCGCTCGATGAGCTTGAGGTCCATGGCTCGACGGGCGGCAACCACCGGGCTAACCTTGAATGATCGACCAAGGTCCTCAAAGGGATGCTGTTTCCGCCTGTACTGCATCCAGCGCTCCTGTAGTTCGCGCGATGGCACGAGGAATTCGGCCGCTGCCCGGTTGCACCAATCTTCCACGTCCGTGCCGCCGGGAAGCAGGTTTTCGAAACCGGAAAGCCCTCCTTCGCCGAGCCAGATGTGTGCCAATTCGTGAGCCAGCGTGAACATTTGGGCGGATTTCGCATCCGCACCGTTCACGAAAATTAAGGGCGCATAGCTATCCGTGAGCGCGAACCCGCGAAACTCCGCCATACTCAGCCGACGGTGCGTATTGTTGCCGACGATGCCGTTGATCACCGCCATCACGCCAAGCTGTTCGATCATGCGGCGCAGTTCATTCACGGCATCCTGCCAACTGCGGACTCCCGCCGCCCAGCCCTCGTTCAGGCCGAGGGTGCGCCGCATCTCGCGACCCACTGCATCGGGGTCGTCCGCGAGACGGGCGCTTGCCGCAAAGGCCAATGGTTCCGCCTCGTTCCCGACGAGGTGCTCACGCAACCACGCCTGCCGCCGCTGCATGGCGTAGAGGGTGTCGATTAGGTCCGGGCTCGCCTTAGCCTTTGCGGTGTCCGCAATGGTGCGGAAATCGGCGATCGGGAGGCGTTCATCCGGAGGCTCGCGGAGAACCAGGTAGCCGAACGGCACATGGACGGCGCCGGCGAACTTTTCCAGTTGCTTCAAAGTTGGCTGAGACTCGCCGCTCTCCCATTCCGGAAGCTTCCTGAACCTCGCCGCCAGATCTTCCTGCGCGATCCCGGCGCGCCCGCGCGCCCAGCGCAAAAGCTCGGGATTGATGGGGATCCGGGTCATGGGCGTTCCCCCGCCAAGCTCGCCAGAGCCACCTTCAGGACTTGGAAGCACAAGTTGGTGGTGTTTTCATCTTGTATGAAACCCGAGACCACCTGGACATCGGTTCTGCATTGCTCCCCTTGTTGATTGTTCTCAAACCGGTCGCGTGCAATGACGCTTAACATGTTGAATGAATGTGGTTATTTCCACACAACATGATTTTGATCTCCAGCTCGTGGCGAGGTGTTGACCTCGTAACGATGGAGGCATTGGACAATTCGGGGTGGCCCGACACCTGGATTTTGTTGCACGATACCGACTTGCACTCTGCTCGTTCCCTTTCTGTCTTCCAACTTGCCACACTGGTGGTTCAGGATCAACAAGATGCACACCTATATTGCGGAATTCACTGAACTCCCTGGGTCTGAAAGTGTTCGGGGCAATGTTAACCATGTGACAATTCCGCCTTGAGGGAGCATTTCGTTGATCCGACCAAGGACCTGTCCGGTTGGACAGCAGGTGTAAACAACATAAGCGCGGTTGACATTGATTGCGTTATGGTTGTTGGCTTTAGGTTGAATCCCAACTTCATGCGCCGCTGGCCGTTCGCAGACTTGATCGTGTCGAACAAGCGGTCAGGGTTGGCGGAAATAACCGGACGGCGGACACGCGATCGGTTGCGGGGGGGGGCACGAATATCAATTGTTTCTGACCTGTGTAGGGGCTCAGACTATTCGGTCATGAACCAGGCGGTGATTCCCACATTCCTTGTGTGCGTCTTTTTTTGGTTGATCAGGTGCAATCCGGTACAGGTCTTCTTTCCCAGGCAGGCAAATTGGGTGGCAGCGCCACCCAGCCAGTACAAAGCGACGCAGGTAGATTTTCCGATAAAATCGGTAAAGCTGTGGGCCCTGGCGGGGCTCCCTTTCTTTGCCTGCGGGCACGGCTCAAACGGCGTTTGCCGCTCTTGCCGTCATCCTCCTCCACCGGCATTTCCAGCCATGCCTTGATGAGACCAAGCATCCTGCCATCGCTCACGCGACGGGCAATGCTCTTCATCAGTTCGGCATGCGGTATCTCGCCGAAGTAGTTGGACAAATCGCAGTCGACCACCTCGTTGTGCCCCGTGTTCAGGTGGCTATGGACGCGTCTGACCGCATCCTTTGCACTCCGCCCCGGCCGGTAGGCAAATTGCTCCGGTTGCAGGTCGGCCTCAAATATCGGCTCAAGCACGAGCATCGCCGATGTCTGTGCCACCCGGTCGCGTATGCAGGGTATGCCCAATGGCCGGAACTTGCCGGGCTGTTTCTTCGGAATCAGAACCTGACGCACCGGCTTCGGCGCATAGCTCCCGTCCCTCAGATCCCGCGACAGTTCCCCAAGCCAACGCTCAAGCCCATTCAATTCGATCTTCGTGAACGTCTCCCCGTCAGTCCCGGCAGAGCCGCCATTGCGGCGGACCCTGGCCCAGGCCTCCATCAGGAAATCCATCCGCCAGACCTTGTCGATCAGGGTGTGAAAGCGGCAGTCGGGTTCTTCCTTCGCTTTTGCATGCTGCACAGTCTGGAGTTTCCGAACCTTGTATGACACTGTTAGGTTTGCACCAGTGGCCATGCCTTGCCCCCTTTCCATGCCTCTCCCGAAGTCAGGCCCCTTTCCTCGACCGGCGTTACCCGGCGTCCTCAGTCATACAGGCCTGTCCGCTACCCTGCCGGCCCGGCCTGACCCTCGCGGGGTGCCGGTTGGCGTGTGCCCGCCACCGACAGGGCTACCCGTGTTGCCACATCTTCCATGCATGCCAGCGCCGCTGCCCCGGCGGGAACGGTTCGATGCATCTGTGTTGCTTTCCGGACCGCCAGCGGCCTTCCCCTTGGTTCAGGAGGGTCGACTTCTCGCTAAAGATTACTGGCCCATCGGTCGACACCAATCCAATTCCGCGCCTCATCCTGACAAAGATCCTTGACATGACTCACCGCAGATAATTCGGATCGAAATCCAACTCTTTTGGCATATTGGGCCATGTGGACAATCCGCCGCAAAATTGTGCCCAGCCCGGGTTCAGAGCGATACATGCTATTGGCAACAAGAATGTGGAATCCATGAAACTAACTGACTTCAAAGTGCTGACCTTCGACTGCTACGGAACACTGATCGACTGGGAGCAGGGCATAGTCGAAAATCTCAATTCGCTAACGCGGCAGCTTGAACCGGAGTTGTCCCGAGACAAGATTCTCGAGTGCCATGCTTGGCATGAATCAACGCAGCAGGCAAAAACCCCGGACATGAAATACTCCTCGCTTCTTGCCGTCGTTCACCGCCGGTTGTCGGAGGAGTGGGGTGTTCCGGCACCTTGGAGC
>JAGWAS010000028.1:0-802 GCA_021296235.1 Paracoccaceae bacterium
CGTCGGTGCTCACCTCGTAATGGGTGATAGAGTCGTCAATCGGATCTTCCCATGTTAGCACAACCTCGCGATCTCCTGGCTCGACCTCGGAAATCGTCGGGACAGCCGGAACCGCGATCGGTGTGGCAGTCTTGCTGGCTGCCGGGCCTTCACCGGAAGCGTTCTCTGCACGCAACTTCAGCGGATACGCGGTGCCGCTGGTCAGGTTCAGAATTGTGTAGGAGGTGGCATTGTCCTTGCCTGGAGCACTGTCGGGAATGTCGGAAAAGCTTGTTCCGCCGTCGGTGCTGATCTCATATTTCGTGATCGTGTCGTCGTTCGGATCATCCCAGTCCAACGTTACTTGTTCATTTGCCGGCATGGCCTCAAGGTTCATCGGGGCGGCCGGCACCGACACCGGCCTGGCGAACACTTCTGAAAATACACCGATGACCCTGGAGGTTTCGTTTGATGTCACCGCAGCAGCCACACGGAATTTGTAGTCGATGCCATTGACCAAACCGGGAATGATCAATGTCATTTGAGGGACAGACCGCGAAAGAAACGATTCCAAGAGTGGATGATCCACTGCTGGGTCGGCGTGCAAGTAATATGTGAACACTGCGTAGCGGGTGATTTCAGCATCGCCTGTATCCCACTGAAGTGTAACTTGGCCGTCGCCCGGCTCCACCTCCAAACCGGTTGGTGCAGGCCAAAGCGGAGTGGCGGTTACTGTGGACCCCGCACCTTGACCACCATCGTTCCAAGCACGCACCACAAGTGTGTACTGAGTGCCATTGGTCAGGTTCCGAATGGTGTGGGA
>JAGWAS010000028.1:826-1392 GCA_021296235.1 Paracoccaceae bacterium
GCCGCCGTCGGTGCTGACCTCGTAATGGGTGATAGTGTTGTTGCCAGGATTAATCCAATTCAACGTAACTTCGCTGTCGCCCGGGGTGGCAACCAACCCTGACGGAGCGGCCGGTAGCGTACGTGGCCTTGCGCTCGCGCTGGCAACCGGGCCTTCGCCGGAAGCGTTCTTTGCGCGCAAAGCCAGCACATACTCGGTGCCGTTGGTCAGATCGGCGTCGGAACCGTCGCTCAGCTTTGTTACAGTGTGTGAAGTGGTACCCGCACCACTGCCGGAAATGTAGGCAAAGCTCGTGCCGCCGTCGGTGCTGACCTCATAACCCGTGATCGTGTGGTCGTTCGGATCATCCCAATCTAACCTTACTTCCTCGTCGCCCGGGGTGGCAACCAACCCTGACGGAGCGGCCGGTGGCATCCTAAACGTCGTGCTGGCCTGCGGACCTACAGCAGTGTTCTTCGCCCTCAACTCTAGCGTATACTCGGTGCCGTTGGTCAGGTTCCGAATGGTGTGGGATGTGGTGTTCTCATCGCTGCCTGCAATTGTGGTCCAGTCTTCGAAGCTGCCGT
>JAGWAS010000028.1:1404-61922 GCA_021296235.1 Paracoccaceae bacterium
GCCAGGATTAATCCAATTCAACGTTACTTCGCTGTCGCCCGGATCGGCAGTCAGCCCATCCGGAGCGGCCGGAACCACAACCGGTGTGGCAGTCACATCGCTCGCCGGACCTGCACCAGTAGCGTTCTTCGCCCGCAACTCCAGCACATACTCGTCGCCATTTTCCAAGCCGCCCACGGTGTATTCGGTTGCGTCCCAAAGGATGTTTATCTTACTGAAAGCCCCTACGCCATTTTCCCTGATCTGGTATTCCGTGATTGTAGCGTCTTCCGGGTCGTTCCAGGTTAGCTTGATCTTTTTGTTTTTGGGCTCAGCAACCAGTCCAGAAGGTTTTTCGGGTAGGGAACCATTTGGCGTTGCATCTACAGACGCCGTCGCACTGGAATACGCCGCTGGAACTATTCCACTGTCCCATGCACCCACCGTGAATCTGTATTCCTTGCCGTTTATCAATCCGTCTGCGGCATAGTGCGGCTGAATTTCAAAAGTAAGGATGGTCGCAATTCCATCATGGTCACCGACCACGAGATCGGTAACGGGATCTGTCACAGTAACCCAATAGGTATGAATATCATAAGGTTCGCCCTGCGGACTAATTCCTTTCAGCCTGTTCCATTTAAACACCACCCGTTCGTTATCCGGCTGCGCCACAAGGCCGGTCGGCGCAGGTCCCAATGGCACCGCATTCGCAGCGTCCGACTTCGATCCATCGCCATTTTGGTTCACCGCACGAACTACCAACGAGTATTCTTGGCCGTTTCTCAAACCTGTCAACGTGTGTGTGGTTGTGTACCGATCGCTGCCGGGAATGGGGTCAAAATTGTTACCGTTGTCGGCGCTGACCTTATAACCGGTGATCGTGCTATTGTTCGGGTTGTTGTTCGGAAGGCTCCAAGTCAGCGTCACCTTGCCGTTGCCCGCGACGGCATTCACGCCGGTCGGCTTGTCCGGGACAGCATTCGGTGTGGCGACCGCGCTCGACGGCTGACCGGTGATTGCTGCATTGGGTCCGGGACCATCGACCGCCTGCACCGTGAATTGATACTCCTTACTATTGGTCAAGCTTGTTATTGTCGTTTTGGTTTTCTCGTTCGTTCCGGACAGTTCGAGATTCGAATTCTCCAACGTTTCACCGTCACTCTGGGTATGAACCCGGTAATGGGTGATTGAAGAGTTGCTGTCCCATTCCAAATCCACCAACTCATTGCCCACTATCGCCGTCAGGTTTGCTGGCGCTGGCCACAGTGGCGTGGCCGTGATTGTGGTCCAGGGGCCAGCGGTTTCATTTGCATTAACGGCGCGAAGCGCAATCGTGTATGCAGTTCCATTGGTCAGATCGGCATCGGTACCGTCGCTCAGCTTTGTTACAGTGTGTGAAGTGGTGTTCGCATCGCTGCCATCAATTTCGGCAAAGTTCGAGCCGCCGTCGGTGCTAACTTCATAATGGTTGATGCTGCTGTCATTCGGATTGTCCCAAGCCAGTTCGGTGGCACTTTCGTCACCTTGAGTAGCCGTAACGTTTTCAGGCGCGTTTGGGATCGACAGCGGCGTGGCAGTTACTTCGGCATAACCGCCGGGGCCGGATGCGTTAACCGCCCGAAGCGCCATCGTGTATGTGGTGCCATTGGCCAGATTGGATACCGTGTGTGTCGTGGTGGTCCAGTTGCTGCCATCTATGTCGGAAAAATCCATGCCACCGTTGGTGCTGATTTCGTACTTTTGGATCGTATTGTTGCCCGGACTGCTCCAAGACAGCACGACGTAGCCGTCAGCCGCGTTTGCAACGAGGCCTGCAGGTATGGCCGGCTTTGCAAGCGGCGTGGCAGTTACTTCGGCAGCATCGCCGGGTCCGGAAGCGTTTACTGCCCGCAAATGCAAATTGTACGACTCTCCGTTGATCAAACCGGTCAAGGTGTGGGTGGTGGTGTCCGAACCGCTGCCATTAATGTTGTCAAATTCTTCGCCGCCGTCGGCGCTGACTTGATAGCCGGCAATTGTGTCGTTCTCCGGATTGCTCCAAGTCAGAGTGATCTCGCCGTCAACCGGCACAGGCAAGAGATTCGCCGGCGCCGCCGGAACCGCGAGCGGCGTGGCGGTTATCTCGGACAACTTTCCGGTGATCACGATGTTGCCCCCGGAAACCTTCTTCGCTGCCCGCACAGTGAAGGTATGGCCGGCACCGTTTGTCAGCCCGGACATGATCGCTGTTGTCGTCAGCCCGGATCCACTTGGAGTGAAAAACGGCTCAGGCGTTGAACCGTCGGTGGTGTCCTTGGCGTCCACCTCATAACCGGCGATATCGGAATGACCTGTATCCCACGTCAATTCGACCTGTCCGTCGCCCGGATCCACTTCCAAACCGGTTGGTGCAGGCCAAAGCGGTGTGGCGGTGACTGTGGATCTCGTACCTTGACCACCATCATTCAAAGCACGCAACTCAAGTGTGTACTGAGTGCCATTGTTCAGGTTATAAACAGTGTGTGAAGTGGTGCCCGCACCGCTGCCATCAATTTCGGCAAAGCTCGAGCTGTCGTCGGTTCTGAGTTGGTATTCCGTAATTGTGTTGTTGTTCGGATTGTCCCAATTCAGTTCGACCTGGCGATTACCCGCTTCGGCCGAGAGGTTTGCCGGGGCGGCCGGGCGGCGGGTCTCCCCATTGACCTTGATTTGCAACGAAGATGAGTAGACACCGCTGCCACCCTGCCAACTTCCAGTGCCATCCGTGCGGCGTGTGTATCTGTGATCGTCGATGCTCCAACCCTCAGGCAAATCAGAAGAGTCCTCGTTTGGGTTTGTTGTCAAACTCCATCGAGGCCTGGACCCGCTGCCGACATAACTGATGTGCACGAAATATCGGGTGTTGCGAGACAGGTGCGCTCCACTGGGCGCTGCAAACGTTTGCAGCCCCGTCCCGACGCTGTTGGGATTGCTCAATGTGTACAGGTTCGTGTTGCTCGGACGACCCGACCCGTTTCCCTTTCGCACGGTCACTGTCAAGTTTCCGCCGCCCGGAGCTCTGGCAACATCCAAAACGATACTATCAAGGTTGTAGCCCCGCGAATTCTGTCCCGTGGTGAACCCTTGGGCACAATCCTGTGGCTTGGATCCACTGACACACGCGGTCCAACCAACAGTGGATTTTCCGGTGTTGCTCACAAGCACCCGTGCCTCAACCGACGCTGCCAGTGTGAGCAGCAACACTGTTGCAAACAGTGCGCCGAAAAAAGCCAACCGTGAGCAGGGCTTTGCAGATTCTGCCTCCGGGCGCGAATTCAACCGCTGAAATTTATTCACTTGCAGCAACGCCAACATATGGACATTCTCGGCTTGGAACATACCCGCCATCGTGTTGTCGCTGGACAAGCGGCCAATTCGTACATTTTCTCTTGCGCTTCACTTCGCTTTGGAATTCCGGTCAGTCAGCAGCTAAGACCAGTGTTTACAATATTTCCTTTGAGTCAAAAAAATTGGTCTGGATTTCGATTGTCTTTTACCGTAGCAGTTTTGCCACTTTGCCAGCAGCAATGGACACAGTTCACATTCAACTGCGCCAACGCCCAAGTCAAGTTGCAGTCTAGCTCATCCAAGTTAATTCGCAAGTTCGCTGGAACATTCAGATGAGCGGGGCATGTCTCCATATTGCCCGGTATATCTGAGAGGTCCACTCTCTATATATTTCCTCGAACGGGTCAGACCCGGCTGCGGCATTCTTCGTCGCCTTCTTTCCTGACCGCCGCCATCCGCAGCATCTCAAGATGCGACACACTGACCAGGTTCTTGGCCGTGCTCGCGGCATCCTCGGCCGACCGCATCCCAACTGGGGTCTGTCGGGACATCAGCTGCATTCGCGGCAAAAGTTACGGTCGGAAATCAGTATGGGGATCCTTCGGCGGGTCAAATCCGGACACTGCAATCGAAAGCAATGGAATGAACGCCCCATCTGAAGGTGTCAAACCATGATCGTTTTGCAAACCGGACCAATCGGGCATTGCGACTGATCAAGTGTTGCTCAGCATCTATTTCGGCCTAACCCAAGCCATGCAAAATGTTCCAGCATGAATCAAAACCGTTGTATGCGTCCCGCAATCGCCTCAGTGAACAGGATCGATTCAGAAATTTGGCATCAAGAGGCAATGTCCCAATCGCCGGTTTTGACCTGGAACAGTGTGTCAGTCTTGGAGAGCACGTCAACTCGGCACGAGACTTCTTGGGAAAACGATTTAAGTCTCGAACGCAAGAGTGGCGAGAAAATGTGCCGTTGTTTCCACGGCAACGTTCATGTAAGTCGAAGACGCATATTCCTCGGGCCTGTGACTGACTCCATGTCTGCATCGGACAAATATCATGGAAATCGGGCAAAGATCGGCCATGGCAGAGGCGTTATGCGGAGCGCGATGGCCAGTCGCGCCTGCAGCTCTCGACACAATGTCAACCAACCAATCCGAACACGGCACAGCAGATTGGACGTAAGTGCGCTCCATGGCAAAATCCACGTTCGCCTTGAGGAAATTGTGTGTCCCGTATCTCGTGCCCAATCCGCAAAGCGGGACCTGTCGCCGTCACGCGGCGATCGGAGTTCCAAGGTCAATTTGCATAGGCATGGAATGGCATTCGCCACGTCAGGCTTTAGAACCAAGGACCCAACAGTTGCGCACAGATCCTCGGCCCTGCGGGCGGCATTTTCAACAGCGGTGATAAACTCGGCAGCAGCGACAAGTGTGTCGCGCCGCTCTGTCATCGGAACCGTGCCTGCGTGTCCCGTCTCTCCGGTAAAGGTCACGAAATTTCGTTCAATTCCGCAAATTCCCGTTACGATGCCAATGGGTGTGTTCTCCCGTTCCAAAACAGGGCCCTGTTCTATGTGAACCTCCAAATATCCGAGAGTTTCGCCACACTCCCGCTTCAGGTTCACGACCTCGTTCGGGTCGCCACCAAATGTGCGCAAGGCATCGGCCAGAGTTATGCCGTCTCGATCCGCCATGCGCAGGACCGCCTGGTCAACTGTGCCGGCCAAGGCGCGTGGGCCCAAGAGCGCAGTTGGGAAACGCACGCCCTCTTCATCGGCGAACGCCAGCAATTCAACCGAAAACGGAAGCATGGTTCTGTCCCGGGCAAGTTTCTCCATCGCCAAGCAGGCCACAACAATGCCCATCGTCCCGTCGTAGCGCCCACCATTTCGAACCGAGTCCTGATGGGATCCGATTAGGAACGTTTTGTGACCAGCCGATCCTTCCCTGCGCCCGATCAATGTTCCTGCGGCATCAACTCGTGTTGTCAGGCCGGCTTTGCTCATCCAAGAGCGGATAATTTCGTTTGCAGCCATGTGCTGCTGCGTAAACGGAAATCGTGTTACCCCCTCTCCCCCGGCGCTGCAGTTGGCGATTTCATTCAGCCTGCGTTCCGCCTCTTCACCCCAACCCATGGTTGCCACCATTTATCATGATAAAATTTGCACTACACATCCCTCCCCTCTTTGTCTATGTTTTCATAATGATAACAGATGAAGCCGAAAATGGATGGTAGCAGCGAACTCATAGCGCGTCCGAAACAATCCCGGCCGGTCCGTGTGGCGGACAAGATCAAACAATGGGTTGTTGAGCGGGACCTGAAGCAAGGCGACAGACTGCCGAACGAGGCAGAGATGATCAAATTGTTTGCCGTGTCCAAGGGCACGGTGCGTGAAGCCATGCGCATCCTTGAGGCGCAGGGCTTGATTGCAACCCGAACCGGGCCGGGCGGAGGCAGTTTTATCGATAAGGTTTCCGCGGAGCGTGCCGCCTCGCTTTTGGCGAATTATTTCTATTTTCAGGACCTGTCGATTTCCGACATCTACCAGATGCGCAAGACCCTGGAACCGGAGCTTGCAGCCAGCCTCGCCGGAAACCTGACCGAGACTCAACTGGACGAACTCCAGTTTCTGGCCGAACGCCATCCCGAACCTGCGAGCAGTCCGGAAGAGGAAAAGGAGTTGCACGTCTCATCGCTGGCCTTCCATGCAAGATTGTCAGACTTCGCGGGAAATCGTCTTGTTGGTTTTGTCATCGGTTTCATGGCCCGTATCCTAACCGACCTGACGGTGTATCGCCGTCTGTACGAACCTCCAAACGTTGAGCTCTGGCAACGCGGTCGCGACCATCAGATGGAACTGGTTCTGGCCCTGCGCGATGGCGATGCCGACCGGGCAAGGGCGATTATGGCATCTCACATGAATGGGGCAGAGAGGATCATGATCGCGCAGGAAGCCCAACTCATGCGGAGATTCATGGGCGAATGAGCCGGTAAATTCTTAGGGATGCCGCGACTTGTCTGACAGGACAGGCACCTGATCCAGCCAACCGAGGTAAGGGTTCAGATGCGCCCGGTCGCACAGTTGCTGCAGGGCCGCTATGGGTGTTTCATGCCAGTCTATTCGCAGATCCAGCGGGGGACGGTGCGGTTCCAATATCAAGAGTGCCGCTGAAACAAGCCCGCGCGTATCACCGCCGGCTCCCTCGGCGGCTGTCAAGGCGGACAACATCCGGTTGGCAACCGCAGCCTGGCTGTTTCGAAATGCGGAAATCATGGCATCAAGCACGGATTGACCGGTCAGCATGTTTCCAGCAACCGCCAATCCGTCTTCACAAATGTGGTCGGCGAAAGCGATGCTCTCGCCACCCGTGAACCCCCCGGTGCCACCCGTTCGGTTCAATGCTGTTATCTGCCGGTATCCGCGTCCAGGGTCTGCCTTGGTTACATTCAGGATCGCAGCATTTGCCTCGACCCCGCTGTGCATCTGGCGCAGAACGTCATCGCGCCAAAAGGTGCTGGGCGCCGTGCCCTGGGATGCCACCAACCCTGATTCTATGTCTCCGCGCAGCACCCAACCACCCACACACAGGTTGCCGGTGGCCGCGGCGGCAGCGTAGACGCCTGTTGCCCTGTCATATGTGAGAATCGAAAAGGTCATGCTGGCACTCCTGTAACATTCCTGTTGAATTTGTCATGATAATTTGACAAAATGCAATTAATCATGATAATTTCAACCAACAAGAGAGAGGATCATGCAATGAAACCTACGGAATTGACTCGACGCACGCTACTGGCAACGGTTGCAGCGACGACTCTGGGCCTCGGAGCTGTGACAGTTCAGGCTCAATCACCAGAAAATGTGCTGATTGTTGGCCAGATTGCAGAGCCAAAGGCACTTGATCCAGCCGCCGTTACGGCCGTGAACGACTTCCGCATTCTCATGAATGTCTTTGACGGCCTCGTGCGCTACAAAGACGGCACGCTTGAGGTCGAACCGGCATTGGCAACCGACTGGACCATCAGCGACGACGGCACGGTTTACACTTTTGCCCTGCGCGACGGCGTGATGTTTCACGATGGGTCCGGCTTCAACGCGGATGCGGTCAAATACAACTTTGACCGGATGCTTGATGAAAGCCATCCGCAGCATGGCACTGGCCCATTCCCGCTTTCCTTCTTCTTCTCGGCGGTGAGTTCGGTCGATGTCATTGACCCGATGACCGTGCAGTTCACCCTGAACGCACCATATGCGCCTTTCCTGTCGAATCTTGCCTATCCTACGGGCCTGATCGTTTCTCCGGCCTCCGTGGAAATGCATGGTTCGGATGTGGGCCGCAATCCATCAGGCACCGGAGCATTCAAGTTTGTTGAATGGCGGTCAAATGAAGCGGTCGTGGTCGAAGCCAACCCCGATTATTGGGATGGTGCTCCGGAACTGCAGACCGTTGTCTTCCGTCCGATCACCGACGCCAACACGCGCACCGCGGAAATGCTGGCCGGAGGGATTGATCTCATGGTCGAAGTTCCCCCGGTTTCGCTGTCGGAATTTCAGGGCGATGCATTTACCGTCCATGAGCAGGCAGGCCCCCACGTTTGGTTCCTGATCCTAAATGCAAAGGAAGGTCCTTTCGCCGATGTTCGTGTCCGTCAGGCAGCCAACTACGCCATAAACAAGGAAGCGATCGTCAACGACGTGCTGGAAGGCACCGCTGCCGTGGCGGCTGGTCCGACCCCGCCTGCATTTGCCTGGGCCTACAACGAAAGCCTCGAGCCTTATCCCTATGATCCCGAAAAGGCGCGTGCGATGATTGCCGAGGCCGGCGCTGACGGTGCTGAGTTGACCTTCTATGTTACCGAAGGCGGATCAGGCATGTTGGATCCGGTTGCCATGGGCACCGCCATCCAGGCAGATTTGGAGGCAGTCGGTTTTGAAGTGACCATTGAGACCTACGAATGGAACACTTTCCTTGGCCAGGTGAATCCCGGTCTCGAAGGAAAAGCCGACATGGCAGAAATGGCCTGGATGACGAACGATCCCGACACACTTCCGTTCCTTGCGCTCAGGACTGGCGCCTGGCCGGACAAGGGTGGCTTCAACTCGGGCTACTACTCCAATCCCGAAGTTGACAGGCTTTTGGAAGCTGCCCGGGCCGCGACCGATCAGAACGAACGGGCTCTGCTCTATCAGGAAATGCAGACGATCGTTCAGGAAGACGCTCCATGGGTCTTCGTTGCGAACTGGAAGCAGAATGCGGTTACCTCGGACCGAGTGGGCAACTTCTCGCTCCAGCCGTCATTCTTCCTTCTGCTTGACGAGGTTACCAAGAACTAAGAAAAATGGGACAGCCGCGGCATGAAGGCCGCGGATGGCGGGCTACATAATAAAGCGGCTTGTCTCGGCCATCCCGGTTCTTCTGGGCATCTCGATCATTGTATTTCTTATCATGGCCATGATCCCCGGCGATCCGGCGACGGCCATCCTCGGCTCTTACGCCACCCCTGAAAATGTTGAGAAACTGAACCGCGATCTCGGGCTCGACAAACCCTTGGTGCACCGGTACTTCATCTGGCTCGGCAATATGCTGCAAGGTGACTTTGGACGGTCATTCTCGCTGAACCGTGCCGTGATTCACGAAGTGATGGAACGGTTCAATGCAACGCTCATTCTCGCGGGAACCTCCTTTGTCATCTGTTCTGTTCTGGGGGTGGCTGCAGGCACAGTTTCGGCCGCGCGGCAATACGGTTTGGCTGACAAGGCGATAACGTTTTCGGTGCTTCTGGGGATCTCAATCCCTTCATTTTTTCTCGGAATGATGATGATCCTGGTCTTTGCGGTAAACCTACGCTGGTTGCCGGTGTCGGGAATGTGGCCGATCTACGGTGCACGCGATTTGTCGTCGCTGATCAGTCACCTGACATTGCCTGCGCTGGTCCTTTCAGTGGTGGCAACCGGTGTCATTGCCCGATTGTCCCGCTCGGCAATGCTTGAGGTATTGCGGCAGGATTTCATCCGAACCGCGCGCGCCAAGGGCGTACATGAACGCAGCGTGATATGGCGCCATGCCCTTCGCGCTGCAATGGTCAGCATAATTCCCGTGCTGGGAATACAGGCGGGATTTGTCCTTTCCGGCGCGGTCTACATCGAGATCGTCTTTCAATGGCCCGGTGTGGGCCGGATGCTTGTTGACGCAATCCTGAAGCGCGACATTCTGCTGGTGCAGGGTGGAGTTGTTTTTGTTGCAGCTTGCTACGTGATGTTCAACATTGCGGTGGACGTGGCCCAAAGCCTGCTGGATCCAAGGATCAAAACTTGAACTTCCTCCATCTCCTTGCCCGCAACCGGCTGGCGCTTGCCGGGTTGATCGTCATGCTGCTAATCGTTCTGCTGGCACTGATCACGCCGCTCTTGCCATTGGCCGACCCGGATGTGACAAACACCGCCGAACGGTTCAAACGCCCATTCGAAGACAATGCAATGCTGGGCACCGATCACCTTGGCCGAGACCTTCTCAGCCGCCTTCTCTGGGGTGGCAGACTGTCGCTTGCGGTCGGATTCGCATCCGCATTGATCGCCGCAGTGATTGGTGCCACCATTGGGATCGTGGCCGGTTTCTATGGAGGCCGCACCGACAATGTCATCATGCGCGGCGTAGATATGCTGATGGCATTTCCCTACATCCTCCTCGCATTGGCAATTGTCGCTGCGCTCGGTCCAGGTCTCATTAACGCACTGATCGCGGTGGCTGCGGTCAACATTCCGTTCTTTGCCCGCAACATCCGCGGCGTAACGGTGAGCATCGCCCACAGAGAATTCGTCGATGCTGCGCGGCTTTCAGGAATGAGCGATGCCCGGATCATATTGACCGAGGTTCTGCCCAACGTCATTCCGGTGATCGTCATCGCCATGTCCACCACCGTGGGCTGGATGATTCTTGAAACCGCCGGGCTGTCGTTCCTGGGATTGGGAAGCCAGCCGCCACAGGCCGATCTAGGCTCCATGTTGGGCGAGGCACGCTCAGCACTCATCACAAATCCTCACACGTCCATCGTTCCGGGAGCAATGATTTTGGTCATTGTCATGGCAATCAACCTTCTGGGCGATGGAGTCCGCGATGCGTTGGACCCGCGGCTGCGATCAGGTGCACTGAGCCGCCCCATGCCAAACACCCTGGTCCGGCGCAAGGACCCGGTTCCCGAAACAAAGACCGACGCACTTTTGGAGTTGAACGGGCTGAAGACACAGTTCCACTCAAACGGTCGCATCCACAAGGCGGTGGGCGGGGTTGGCCTGTGCGTGGAGGCTGGCGAGTGCGTTGGAATCATCGGTGAAAGTGGCTCGGGGAAATCAGTTACCGCGCTCTCGGTCATGGGCCTGGTTGCCTCGCCACCCGGCGTGATCACTGCCGGTGCGGTTCACTTTGCCGGACAGGAACTGTTGGGGGCACCCTATGAAACATTGCGCCGGTTGCGCGGCGATCGCGTGGCCTACATCTTTCAGGATCCACAGGCCACGTTGCACCCGCTTTACACCGTGGGCAGGCAGCTGGTTGAGGCAATTCGTGCCCATC
This sequence comes from Paracoccaceae bacterium, assembly GCA_021296235.1. Taxonomy (GTDB): domain Bacteria; phylum Pseudomonadota; class Alphaproteobacteria; order Rhodobacterales; family Rhodobacteraceae; genus JAPOXR01. The sequence continues at coordinate 12,261 of JAGWAS010000028.1, forward strand.
ACCCGACATCCAGGGCCAATGCACATGAACGCGCCGTGGAACTTCTCAGATCCGTGCGCATTCCAAATGCGGAAATGCGGATCGACAGCTACCCGCACGAAATGTCGGGTGGCATGCGGCAAAGGGTCGGAATCGCCATGGCACTGGCAAATGACCCCGATCTGATCATTGCGGATGAACCCACAACGGCCCTTGATGTAACAGTTCAGGCTCAAATCCTTTCACTTCTCAGTGATTTGCAGCGCGAGCGCGGCTTGGCGATCATATTCATCACCCACGATTTTGGCGTAGTTGCCCAGCTTTGCAACCGGGTGGCGGTCATGTATGCTGGTCGCATTGTGGAGGAAGGCCCGACCGATGCCATCCTGAACTCACCGGCACACCCCTACACCGCCCGCCTGATGGCCTGCGTTCCTGAATTGGGGCGCGGTCGACGTGAATTGGCGGCGATACCGGGCCTGCCTCCCGTCTTGGACATGTTGCCTCAGGGATGCGCATTTGCAGATCGTTGTCATAGGGTTCAGGATGCCTGCCGCACCGGGAACATTTCACTTTCAGCGATTGATGACGAACGAGCTGTGCGCTGCATTTTTCCTGAAACCCCCGCCATGGACAAAGCTCAATGACAAACGCCCTGAAGGTTTCTGAACTTTCCAAGACGTTTGCTGTCGGCAAACGGCTCTTTGGTCCTCCTCAAGCACATGTGCGTGCTGTTCAACCCGTGACACTGACGGTCAGGAAGGGAGAAACGTTGGGCATCGTGGGTGAATCCGGTTGCGGAAAGTCGACCTTGGCGAGGATGCTCGTGGGTTTGCTGGAACCGAGCGGTGGACAAATCGAGATTGAGGGCGAACCACTTGACACCGCGAACCCGGCGACTTTTGGCAGGAAAATTCAGTATGTCTTTCAGGATCCCATCAGCAGCCTGAATCCGCGCAAGACCATCCGCCAAATCATGGAAGCGCCGCTCAGGCATCTGCATGGCATGTCAAAGGAAAGACGCGCAAGACGGATTTCCGAGATATTTTCTGCAGTGAATTTGCGCGAGGATTTTCTCGATCGCTATCCGCACGAGTTTTCCGGTGGCCAGGCCCAACGAATTGGAATTGGTCGGGCCCTTGCGGCCGACGCCCGAATCCTCATTCTCGACGAACCGGTCTCAGCCCTTGATGTTTCGGTTCAGGCGCAAGTGCTGAACCTGCTGTCCGATCTGAAGGCAAAGTTCGATCTGACCTATCTCTTCATCAGCCATGATTTGGCTGTGGTCGAGGCGGTCAGTGATCGTGTTGCTGTTCTCTACTTCGGTTCGGTTGTGGAAATTGGTCCGGCGGAGCAGGTGTTTTCAAAACCCCGCCATCCGTACACCAAACTCCTGGCCGACAGTGCACCTGTCGTTGGTCGCCCGTTGACCGCTCCCGAAGGGCGCGAAACCGAATTGCCCGATCCGCTCAATCCACCCGGGGGTTGCGCATTTTGTGCACGCTGTCCACGAGCACTGAATGAATGTGCGACCGAGCGTCCCGCTCTTGCACGCGACGGATCCAACCGAATGATTGCGTGCCTTAATCCGTATTGAGGTGGGAGACGGGTTGCCGCTTGGTTGAACTTCATTGGATGGATTGACGCTCGCGCCATTTCAACATGCTGAAATTTATCAATGCTCAGGATTCAGGAGCGGAAGGCGAGTCTTCCGCTTTGGACCGCAAGAGGATACCCCAAACGTCAGTCAATCCGGATTGATGCCAGATCCCACTCCAGCAACCCGATGCACCTTTGCGCGGCTGTGCCCTTGCGGAACATCTTCGGCTTAAGGCACAATCATTTTGGAAATTTCTCCCTCAATGCACGTAGGAAAACAACTTACATTGTTCCCGCGGGAGATCCGAATTCATGCTTGCCCTCGAACTGCCCGCAAAAGTTGAGCATCGTCTTACTGCGTTGGCATGGGCCACTGGCCGTACAGAGAGTTACTATGCCCGTGAGGCAGTCCTTGAGCATCTGGACGATCTTGAGGACCGGTATCTTGCGGAGCAACGCCTGATCTACATCCGTGCGGGAAAGAACCAAACCGTGCCTCTTGAGGACGTCATGAGAGAACATGGTATGGAGCGTTGAGTTTGACCTCGCCGCAAGTCGGGAACTCAGCAGGCTTGATCCGAAGGTGGCACGGCCCATTCTTACTTTCCTGAACGAGCGCGTTGCACTGCTGGACAACCCGCACGGCATCGGTGAAGCTCTCAAAGGCTTCCGCCTCTGAGAATTTTTGGAAATATCGCGTGGGCGACTACCGAATCTTGGCGACCATTGAGGAACGAACCCGGATAATTCTCATTGTACGAATTGCACATTGACGCAATGTGCACCAGAATCCCTGACAATCCTGCCCGAAGCCCGACTTGGCGAACTTGTGACTTTGGACGATGCAGTGGCGGTTCAGAGTGCTGTGGGGTGCAGCGTTCAAGTTCAGACCGCAACCAAAGCTCTGTTGCCGAGTTGTGTCCGGAATTTTCTGCATACGGTGGGCGGTGGTGGCGCAACAAGTGCAGATCCGGCAACTGCATTTTCCGGCGCATCGCTCGAAAGATCCACAAACATGTCGGGGAGCTGTGTTCCGGAAATTATCCGGCTCCGGACAGCAGGCCATTGTCGTTCATGAAGGCTTTCATTCGTTTCATTTGGCTGCAGGTGAGCGGATATGCTGCAGGAGGGCGGACACCGCCGCAATCAACTCCAATCAATTGAAGAGCGGCTTTGACACCGGAAACATTTGCACCACCCTGTTCTTCAGCGCGAATGTCCTCGAACACCTGCATTCCGGCAATCAGGTCGCGCGCCTTTGCATAGTCACCAGACTCCAACGAATTGGAAATGTCCACTGAGCGTTCGGGCCACACGTTGATGAGGCCGGAAGTGAATCCCCTTGCACCCACGGCATAGAATGCGGGCGCCCAGACTTCGGCGAGACCGCCGACCCAGATTACCTGGTCGGGGGAAGCACCCTTGGCTTCCTTGAGATTCATTGGGTTTGGAGTTGCCCATTTGACTCCCATCACACCGGGAACGGAACAAAGTTCGGCAATTGCAGCGGTTCCGATGCCATCGTTCCTGAGATAGAGAATGACGGGTTTGTTGTTTCCGGCTTCCGAGACACTTTTTACGTAGTCAACCAAGCCGCGCGGGGCGACAAAAGGATCAGGTGGCTGATGAACCATCAATGCATTTGCGCCAACCTCGACGGACGCCTTGGCCAGCCGGCACGCGTCGCGGATTCCACGGCCAACGCCAGCCACCAAGGGCACGCGACCGGCGACATATGAACTTGCGGCTTCGACCATTGCCACCGCTTCGTCGGTTGTGAGCCCATAGAATTCACCGGTGTTGCCGTTAATGGTGAGAACACTGACGCCAGCAGTGATGGCCCTTTCGACAATGGGCTTCTGGCGTTCCGGGGCGATATTTCCACAATCATCAAACGGAGTTACAAGAATGCCGGAAACACCGGTCAATGCAGTTTTGAGGCTGTCAGTCATATGAGATTCTCCAGTTCCGGAAAGAATAGGCCGACCTCAGGACACTCAATGCCGGGTTCCCATTCATTGCCCGCTTTCCCGACACACCTGACACCTTCCCGGCAATCTCCAATCCCGCAACGCGGCTTGCGCGCCGCGAGAGCGCCTTCAGCACCGAATTAAGGCCAGAATCCGGCATGCCGGAGCTGCCTTGGCGCAAACCATTTCGCGGGGAGAGCAAATAATCCGGAGCAATCGGGCAGCCAGGGTTGCTGATGAATGTCACTGATTGCGGGCAATTGTCCGCAGCGATTCGAGGTCCGCAGTGGATGTGAATTGTTGGTGCAAAAGCTGCTCGTTTGCTGACAGTGCAATCCGGTGAGGTGCTTCCGCAAAACATCACCGGCTTCCCCTGGTGTCAGGTGCCCCTTCGCATCGCCTAACTGTGGGTGATCGTCGGGCTAAGCTATTCCGACGAAGGCCGACAGGTTCTTCACGACATGCAAATACCGTGACACCCGCAATTTTCATTGAGGGTTCGCCGAAATGTCGGTTGGAATCAGTGCTGACGCAGAATTCACTCTTCATGAATGCCATCGGCCGTGAACATGCCGCCCTGGTAGATGGCATCGGGCGCGTTGCGGTTTGGTGCTGCCATCTCGGAATCAAGTCTGGCACGATGCGACTCTGAGTTGTCGTGCGGCTGCCAGCCGAGATATGCAACGCTCGTATTGTCCCACCAAGTGGCATCATTCGCGGAAACGCCATAAATGATTGGACAGCCAAGAACGGGAACCCGGAAGACGCATTCCACCAAGCGAATGAAGTCGTCAAAGCTCATCCAGGTTGACAGCATCCGATGGGAAGTTGGCTCGGGAAAGCAGGAACCAATTCGCACACAGGCCGTTTCGATACCAAACTTGTCATGGTACATTGAAGCCAACGCCTCACCGAAGACCTTCGAGACACCGTAGAGCCCGTCGGGGCGCACGGGAGCGGTGGCATCTATATTTTGGCTTTGGCGGTAGAAGCCAATGGCGTGATTTGAGCTGGCATAGAGAATGCGCGGCTTGCCATGCTTGCGGGCCGCCTCGTAGAGGTTGAACATTCCCTCGATATTCGCGTTGCGGATGACATCCCAACTGGCCTCGGTTGATTGCCCCCCCATATGCACAATTCCGTCGCAGCCTTCGACCAGTTCCTCAACAGCAATCTTGTCGCCCAAATCACAAAGCATGATTTCCTCATGCGGCGCCGGTTCGCCAAGATCGCCCCTGCCGGAAAGCCGGAGCGTATCGGCCATATGTGTCAATCGCTTACGGCAAACGGAGCCAATCCCGCCGGCAGCGCCGGTGATAAGTAGTCGCTTCATGCAGCTCTCCTTTCATGTGTTGCAGCAGCAGTGCAGAAATTCGATGACTGCACTACTGACTGAATGATTGCAATCGGTTGGCGGTTCAATCTCGCATTTGCCGGAGGTCAGGCACTGTCGCCGGCTTTTTGAACCGGCATCAGGCACATCGGAATTAATCCGTTGAATTGCGTCACGGCAAGCGACGTGTTGCGGGGATGCCCATGTGATTTTTCGGGCATCCACGAATCCAAATGGACCTCAAGGGCTGCAATCACCAAATCAACTCCGCGCCAATCGTCAACCCGGTTTTCCATCACGGATTCAGAGCCCATGGCCGATGGTGGCGCGGCGTTATGCTGCGCAGCATCTCGGTGCCAGACGAAAATTTCTCAGGTATACCCATAGGATCCATCCGGCCGAATGGGCAGCTTGCGTTCCCAATGCACATAGCGATCGGTCTTAAGGTAGTCTTCGTCAATCTCAATGCCCCATCCCGGCCGGTTTGGACGAAGCTCCAGATAGCCATCCTCCGGGAGATAGGGGTCAGCGACGTAGCTTGCTCTGTTGGGATCTGCCTCGATTCCGTTGGAGTGATACGCCGGACCGGTCGGCAGACGGTATTCGAGAATCTTGAAGTTCGGTTGAGCGGCGCAAAAGTGAAGGTTGATTGCGGTGGCAAGTGGTCCCATTGGATTGTGGGGAGCGACTGTGACATGGTGCGCCTCGGCGATCGCAGCGATCTTCCGCATCTCCAAAAGTCCTCCGACGGCACAAATGTCCGGCTGAATGATGTCAGCCCCATGGCACTGCATAAGACGATTGAATTCGAACCGGGAATAAAGACTTTCGCCAGTGGCAAGCGGCACTCGGAGGCGCGCCTTCAAATCCCCCCAAGCCTCAATATTCTCCGGCCGCATCGGTTCCTCGTAAAAGAGCGGATAAAACGGTGCGAGCGCATTGCCGAGATCAACCGCCTGCCAAGGTTCAAACAACTTGGCATGAGCATCAAAGGCAAATTCCAGATCGTCAGGACAGATATCCTTCAGCTTGGCAACCCACCCGGTCGTTGACGAAACAACCCTGCCCCAAGGGTTTGCGTGAATGTCCACCCGATAAGGCGAAAGTTTGAATGCTGTGATGCCGAATTCTGAGCGCATGGCTTCACAGTGGTCGCTCAAAACCTCCGGTTCCGGTGCAGTGTAGATGCCGAGATAAACCCGGACCCGCTCACGCACATGACCTCCAAGAAGACGATATACCGGGACATTGAGCGATTTGGCGGAAATGTCCCACAATGCGTGATCGATTGCAGAAATTGCTGCTAGGCCAAGTGCACCGGGCGGAAAACGAGCCTGCTGCAACAACTTCAGGACCAAACGTTCGATGCGAGTGGGATCCTCGCCCTCAAGCTGATGGTAAAGATAGTCCAGCAAGGGCGGAAGTGCACGATCCGGGCCATGGTTGTAGCACTCGCCCCAGCCGGTGATGCCCTCATCGGTGTCGAGTGCCACGATCACGCGCGGCCGATCGCGGTCGCACGTCATGAAGGAACGAAGGCCGGTAATCCTCATGCGCCAATCCGCGAATTGGGACTGCAGGACGGCAAATGCCACATCTCCCGAAACAGCGGCAGGACTGCCGTTCGGCAACTGAACGGCCGCATCTCCGCCGACACGGCATTCAATCCGGTGCCCCCGGGATCAACAGGAAATCCAGTTGTGCCAATTTTGGATTCGAACAAATGCAATTCCAACTCGATGGCCTTTGCCGCATTATCCGTCCCTTGCATTGCAGGACAACCGGAAGGCGCACTCAAGTCAATGGCGGGGCTCAGGCCAAATGCGGATTCACACCTGCAGATCAGTCCCGCCAAGACATCAACCCAAAATGCAGTTTGGAGCAAGCGTGATGAACCACGCACATGCAAATTCCGGATCGGATTGACAGCACGAACGCAACGATCACTCCCAATTGTATTCACCCTTGAAAACGCGTCGCTCAGATCCGTCGATATGTGCAAGCATTGCGTCCCGTGCCGCAGAACCGTCGCCGGCATCAAAAGCGGCAACGATTTCCGAGTGCTCGTCATTCATGTGGCGTTTGCCTTTGCCGTAGCCGGTCTGCGCCAAACTACGGACAAATTTACCGACAAACATCCACTGCGGCCGCAACATATTGACGGTTTCAGACAGGAAGCGGTTGCCAGACAATTCGGCAATTCTGACATGGAACTGGATATCCAACTCAATGGTTGCAGTGCCCCGGTCGATCAGCTTTCCCGATTCAACAATCAATTTCCGCAATTCGGCCACGTCCCTTTCCGACGCCTTCAAGGCAGCCAGCGCGGTGGTTTCCCCCTCAATCAACCTGCGAAAGCTGAAATAGCGCGCAATGTCCTCCACACTTTCCAATGCACCAAAGTTTGTGCCCTCCAAGGGAGTTCCGCTGCTTACGAAAGACCCCGCCCCTCTGCGGGAAACGATCAATCCGTCTTCGCGCAGTCGCGCCAGTGCTGTGCGGAGCACCGGACGCGACACCCTTTGCTCGGCGGCAAGCTTGTGCTCGCTGGGCAATTTCTGGCCAAGCGGGTAGTGCCCGAGCCTGATCAAATCCAGCAACCGAGCATAAACTTGGTTCTCCAGACGCTCGCCCGATACTGCGGCGCCTCTCATTGGACTCTCAATAACGTTACCCTTGCTGCTGTTCATCTCCGCTCACTGGCGTTGGTGGCATATATTTTACAACAATTATGAATTGATTTGACAACTTGTCAAGCATGTATAGAATTGGTTTGACAACTGCACCTAATTGTTAATCGTCAATAGGAGGAAAAACCATGAAATCTCTCGATCGGCTTTGTGCCTCGCTGACCTCGACAGCGCTTGGCGTTGTGATGTTGCCATTGGCGACATTTGCAGCGAACGAAGCACCGATGTTGTCGCAAATGGTCGCAGCAGGTGAACTGCCGCCCGTGGATGAGCGGCTGCCCGCAAATCCCGAAATTGTCACACCGTTGGATTCGATCGGTGTTTACGGGGGTACCATCCGCCGTGTTCTCGGCGGCTCGAATGACCACAACTCCATCCTTCGCTTTGTCAGCCCACAGGGGCTCACGCGTTGGAAGCCGGACTTCTCGCAGGTGATTCCAAACGTTGCCGAAAGCTGGACCGTGAATGAGGAAGGGTCAGAATTCACCTTCAAGCTGCGGGAGGGAATGAAATGGTCTGACGGCAGCCCATTCACGGCCGACGACATCATGTTCTATGTTGAGGACCTGCTGCACAACAGCGAGTTTTATCCCAACCCGCCGGCCCGATACGTGGTCGCCGACGCGGCCATGACCGCAGAGAAAATTGATGACGTCACGGTGGTGTTGAAGTTCGCCGCTCCCTACGGGACGTTCCTGACCGAGCTCGCGACACCGCTGGCACAGGAACCGGTGCTGTGGGCCAAACACTATTGCAGCCAGTTCCACCCGAAATACAACCCGGATGTTCAGGCCATGGTTGACAGCACCGAAGCCGTCGAAGACTGGCCAAGCCTCTTTCGGCTGAAGTGCGGCGAAGTCGAGGCCCCCAACCGTTGGGCCAACCATGAACGTCCAACACTTGATCCGTGGGTGGCAACCGAACAGGGCTACACTGCCGGCGCAACCCAAGTGGTCATGACGCGCAACCCGTATTTCTGGCAGGTGGACACCGAGGGCAATCAACTGCCATATGTCGACACACTTCAGATGGGTGTGGCACAGGACAACCAGACCCTGTTGCTTGAAGCCGTCGCTGGAAACATTGACATGCAGAGGCGCAGGATTTCCAAACTTTCGAACAAGCCCGTCCTGTCTGAAGCGGCAGAGAGTGGCGGATATCGCCTGTACGAATTGGATTCGGCCAACTCAAATGACATGGCAATTCACTTCAATCACACCCACAAGGATCCGATAATGCGCGAATTCATCCGCAACAGGGATGTTCGTGTGGCATTGTCGTTGGCCATTGATCGCGATGAGATCATTGACATCGTTTATCAGGGTGTAGGAGAACCATGGCAGATTGGTCCGCGTCCAACACATGTCCTCTTCAACGAACAGCTTGGACGTCAGCACATCGAATTTGACCCTGACATGGCCAATGAGATGCTTGACGCAGCGGGCTATTCCGAACGCGACAGCGACGGTTATCGCATGTTCTCCGATGGCCGAAGGATTGAGTTCAACGTGAACTACACCGGGATTGAGGCGCCACAGTGGGGCGATGCTCTTGAGATTATTCGCGATCACTGGAGTGAGATTGGAATCGGCCTGAATGCAACTTCGGTCGAACGCTCAATCTACTATTCCCGCGGTGAAGCCAACGAGCACGATTTCATGGTTTGGGGCGCACCGGGCGGTTTGGATCCAACGCTGTCTCCGCGCGATGTCTTGGCGGTTCATCCGCAGGCGAGTTGGTTCGCAATTCCTTGGACGCGCTGGTACCTGTCAGGTGGTTCTGAAGGCGAAGAGCCGAGCGATACGATGAAAGAGCGCCTTGCCCTATATGATGCCTTCAAGAAAGAGGCAGATCAGACAAAGGCCCTTGATATCTTTCGCGAGATCCACCAGATCGCGGCCGATGAGTTCGAGATCTTCGGGATCACCCTGGCCCCGAACCAAATCGGCGTGGTCAACGTAAATCTGCGCAATGTGCCGGAAATCATGCCGGGAAGCTGGATGTATCCTGATCCTGGACCGACACTTCCGCAAACCTATTACTACGCTCAATAGTCGAGCATTCCGAATGAAGACCGGCCCGGGAAATCGGGCCGGTCAATCTGGAGAAGGGCAGCGATGATCTGGCGCTACATACTGAAGCGAGTGTTTTGGATGGTGCCCTTCCTATTCGCGGTATCAATTGTTGCTTTTCTGCTTATTCAAGCGCCGCCCGGCGATTTCCTGACCACCTATATGGCGAAGCTTGGCGAAAGCAACGAAGTGCTTGATCAGGCCACCATCGACAATTTGCGTCAAAGGTTCGGGCTTGATCAGCCGATTTATGTTCAGTATTTCAAATGGATCAGTCGCCTTATTGTGGGTGATTTCGGAATGAGTTTCGAGTGGCGCCAGCCGGTCAGCGACTTGGTCTGGGAGCGAATGGGCCTAACGCTTTGCCTGTCGTTTGCCACGCTTTTGTTCACTTGGGCAGTTGCATTCCCGATCGGTGTCTATTCAGCTGTCCGCAAATATTCGATCGGCGACTACATCGCGACGACCATTGGCTTCATCGGCATCGCCACTCCAAATTTTCTGCTGGCACTAATTCTCATGTATATTGGTGTCGTCTATTTTGGATCCGATGTGGGAGGACTTTTTTCCCCGGAATTCAAAAATGCCGCCTGGTCATGGGCCAAAGTCTGGGATTTGATGAAACACCTCTGGCTTCCTGTGGTTGTGCTTGGCACATCAGCGACCGCAAGCCTCATACGGATCATGCGGGCAAACCTGCTTGATGAATTGAACAAGCCGTATGTCGATACAGCGCGCGCCAAGGGACTCAGCGAATTTTGGCTAATCATGAAATACCCGGTGCGGGTGGCGCTAAATCCATTCATTTCGACCATTGGCTGGGTGTTGCCGAACCTCGTCTCAGGTGCAGTGGTTACGGCAATCGTGCTCAGTCTTCCGACCGCAGGGCCCCTCATGCTGCAGGCGCTGCTGTCGCAGGACATGTTTCTTGCCGGTGCCTTTGTGCTGCTCCTCTCGTCGCTTACCGTGGTTGGCATGCTCATTTCCGACATCCTGTTGGTGCTGCTTGATCCGCGGGTGAAATATGACTGAGACGTCCGTTCCGGAGGTTTCCATCCGGACAGGACAACGCAACCGCCAGGTTGCAATCGCCTCGCAGTGGCAGTTGACGTGGTGGTCCTTCAAAAAACACAAACTTGCGACCGTCAGTCTTTGGGTGGTTGGATTGATGTATTTCATCTCGCTGTTTTGTGAGTTCATTGCGCCCGACAATCCCTCCAAGCCGAACCGCCGGTCAGTTTATCAGCCACCGCAGATGATCCATTTCATCGACAAAGTCGACGGAAGCACGCGCATCAGGCCATATGTCTACAAAATGAACCGCATCCGTGATCCGGAAACGCTGCGCATCTCCTACGAACGCTCGGGCGACAAGATCTATCTCAAGCTATTCGGCGAAGGGCCAAAGTACGAGTTTTGGGGATTGTGGGAAACCAAGATCCATCTGCTTGCCACCGAAAATCCACGTGAGAAATTCTTCCTTTTTGGCGCCGACCGTTTGGGGCGCGACATGTTCAGCCGCGTGATGTACGGCACCAGGATTTCCATGTCGATTGGCCTTGTTGGCGTTGCAATCTCATTGGTGCTGGGAATCCTGCTTGGCGGGTTGTCCGGCTTTTATGGCGGGCGAGTTGACGTTGTCATTCAACGGCTGATTGAATTCGTTCTCAGCCTGCCGACCATCCCGATCTGGCTGGCACTGGCTGCCTCGCTGCCGCCGTCTTGGCCAATCTATCAGCAGTATTTTGTCATCACTCTCATTGTCTCCATGGTGGGGTGGACCGAATTGGGTCGAGTTGTTCGCGGACGTTTCCTCGCAATGAAAAACGACGATTTCGTGGTTGCCGCCCGCCTCGACGGAGTATCCGAAGCACGGGTGATATTTCGCCACATGCTGCCTTCACTGACGTCGCACATCATTGCGTCGTTGACGCTCGCAATTCCGCTCATGATACTTGCGGAAACTGGACTCAGCTTCCTTGGCCTCGGCCTGCAGCCGCCGGCGATTTCCTGGGGCGTGTTGCTCAAGGAAGCTCAGAACATCATCTCGATTAGCCAGGCACCCTGGCTTTTTATCCCTGGCGGTGCTGTGGTTATTGCGGTTCTGGCCTTCAACTTTCTCGGAGACGGCATGCGCGATGCTGCAGACCCCTACGGCCACTGACCCTGCAATCCTCTCCGTCAAGGATCTGCATGTCGGCTTCGACATGCGGCAGGGAATGCTCAATGTCCTGCACGGTGTCGGATTTGAGCTTCATCGCAATCGCACCACCGCCATTGTCGGCGAATCAGGATCCGGCAAATCGGTGAGTGCACGAGCAATTCTCAACATGGTCCCCCGCCCCGGAATCATCAGCGGCGGTCAAATCCTGTTTCGACCGAAGGCGGACGAAGAAACAATCCTCACTTCGCTTGATCCCCGCGGCAAGGAAATTCGCAAGATCCGCGGTGGACGGATCGGGATGATCTTTCAGGAACCGATGAGTTCACTTTCCCCGGTGCACACAATTGGCAATCAGATTGTTGAGGCCATCCGGTTGCATCGCAAGGTGGCAAACAAGGAAGCACGGGTGATCGCCCGTGAAATTTTGGAACAGGTTGAGATTCCCCGTGCCGAACGGGCGCTTGACCAGTACGCTTTTGAATTTTCCGGCGGCATGCGCCAACGCGCAATGATTGCCATGGCGCTTTCGTGCCACCCTGACGTGCTCATTGCTGACGAACCAACAACGGCATTGGATGTTACCACGCAGGCGGAGATTCTTGATCTGATGGGCCGGCTGCAGCGGGAACTTCGAATGGCGATAATGTTCATCACTCACGACATGGGTGTTGTTGCAGAAATCGCCGACGATGTTGTGGTTATGGAGAAGGGCCATGTGGTGGAGCGTGGTGAGACGCACGCCCTCTTTTCCCGGCAATCCCATCCCTATACGGAGAAACTTCTGGGTGCCGTCAAACGACTGGATCAACCGGCCGACGCAAAGGTTGGTCCCGAACCGGATGCGCCGGATATCCTTTCGGTCGTTGACCTGAAGCTCCACTTCCACAAGCGCGCGGGATTCCTGCAGAGAATCACCGAAACAACCAAGGCCGTGGATGGTGTTTGTTTCAATTTGCGAATGGGCGAAGCATTGGGAATAGTTGGCGAAAGCGGCTCGGGAAAGACCACGGTGGGACGTTGTGTCGCACGGGTCTACGAACCGACCGATGGCTCAATCTCCTACCGGGGCGCAGATCTGGTGGCAGCGGAAAAAGAAGAATTGAAGCGCTACCGCAAGCAGATCAGGATGATCTTTCAGGATCCGTTTGCATCGCTGAACCCTCGCATGACAGTCAAACAGATCATCGCCGAGCCCATGATTGCCTATGGCGATGCCAAGACTCAAGATCTTGAGGAGCGCGTTGCATCACTCCTTTCCGAAGTTGGTTTGGATCCTGGCATGATGGAGAGATACCCGCATGCATTCTCAGGCGGCCAGCGACAGCGAATTGTGGTGGCTCGGGCCATTGCATTGGAACCAAAACTGGTGATTGCCGATGAGCCGACCTCGGCACTTGATGTTTCAATTCGAACTCAGGTCTTGGATCTGCTGCTGCGCCTCCAAGCCGAGATGGGTTTGAGCTTCATCTTCATCTCGCACGATATGGCCGTAATTCGATATTTCTGCGACCGAGTGGCGGTGATGTATCAGGGGAAGATCGTCGAAATCGGTGAGACCGAACAGATCATCACCGACCCGCAGCACCCCTACACCAAGGCCCTGCTGTCCTCAGTTCCGATCTCGGACCCAAGCCAGCGCGGCACCCGCCAGCGTCACCGGTACGTTGAGAACGCGTGAACATCACTGCCGGACGCACAAATCTGAGGCAGCAATCCTTTATGCCGCACCGACCATTCGCTTCGGTTTGCCCCACGAACCGCCCGCACTTCGCGACAGGCATCCTTTTGTGCAGGGGCAACCGGCGACAATGCCGAAGATCAAGTGGGCCAAGGGCCATTGCAAGCTGGCGCACTGAGCGGCACAGGCATATGCATTGAAATTCGGATCAGAGAGAACAAATCAAAATACTGATTGATTGCCGGTTTGCCGTCGGACGAACCGCAAGAACCATGCGCGATCTGATTTGGAAGGAACAACAATGAAAATTGAATCCGTCGACGCAAAGATCTTCCATCACAAGACAAATCAATCCCGAGACAGTGACGGGCACGCCCATCCGGGCCCGGCGATTGATGCCACCAGTGCATTATTGGTCATCAGCTGTGATGATGGGACAACCGGCAACCTGATTGCACGACCGGGCGATGTGGAAGATTCACTGCTCGACCAATTCGTTCGCCCGTTGCTTCTTGGCCAGGATCCGATGAGGCCGGAAGCGATTTGGAACTCACTTTACAAATGGCAGCGCGGAAGCGCCGGCAAGTTGACCGACCGCGTACTCTGTGCCGTGGATTTGACACTCTGGGATCTGATTGGAAAGGCTTGCGGCCAGCCGGTTTGGAAGCTTCTCGGCGGATATCGGGACAAGATCGTTGCCTATGGCTCAACAATGTGCGGCGATGACCTTAAGGGAGGGCTCGCAACGCCCGAGGATTATGCACAATTCGCGGAATGGATGGTGAAGGAACGAGGTTACCGGGCAATCAAACTTCATGGCTGGATGCCGCCAATTCCGGGTGCGCCCGACGTAAGGAAGGACCATTTGGCGTGTGCTGCGGTGCGCGAAGCAGTGGGACCGGACGTTCCCCTGATGCTGGACCCCAATCACTGGTACTCACGTGCCGACTCCCTCTGGCTCTGCCAGCGCCTCGAAGAACTGAATTTTCATTGGATCGAAGAAATGATGGAGGAAGCCTCGCTGTCCTCCTACCAGTGGCTGACTTCGCGCACCCCGCGCATAAACATCCTCGGTCCGGAATCAATGACCGGCAAGCACTGGACGCGAGCGGAATGGGCAGCCAACGGTGCGTGCGACATGTTGCGGACGGGAGTTTGGGATGTGGGCGGCATTTCGCCGGCGCTGAAGACGGCGAAACTCGCCGAATGCTTCCATATGTCCTGCGAAATCCACGGCACAGGGGCCGGCAACATGGCCGTGGCCGCCGCAATCCCCAACACGACCTACTACGAGCGCGGATTGCTGCATCCGTTCATCAACTACGAAGAACCTCGCGCCCACCAGAACCGGATTGACGACGAAATGGATTCCGAAGGCTTTGTGCACTTCCGGAATGAGCCGGGCTTGGGACAGGACCTCAACCTCGACTACATTGAGAACAATCTTGACTGATTTGCGCATTGCCGATGTTCGGGTAACGCCCATTGCATTCGCCGACCCGCCGCTTCTGAACAATTCCGGCTGCCATCAGCCCTATGCACTGCGTTCGATCATCGAAGTCGAAACTGAAGGCGGAATTGTCGGACTCGGCGAAAGTTATGGCAGTAAATCCATCTTGGACGGGTTGGCGGCAGTTGCCGCACAATGCCCGGGACTTCGGGTTACCGACATCAATGGTCTTCGGCGCGTTGCGCACAGCTTGAGAAATGCGGGCGACGAAAGTTCAATGAGGCGCATTGTCGGTGCCATCGAGGTGGCAATGTGGGACGCGCACGGCAAAACAACAGGGCAACGCGTGTGCGATCTCTTGGGTGGACAGGTTCGGGAAACCGTGCCGTTTGCGGCTTATCTCTTTTACAAGTTTGCCGGCCACGCAGGGGTTGGGGCAGAGGATGCCTGGGGCGAAGTTCTGAGCCCTGAGCAATTGGTGGATGAAGCCCGTGGGATGATCGAAGCGCACGGATTTCGCGCGATTAAACTCAAAGGCGGAATCCTTGAACCTGACTCGGAAATCGCCGGGCTAAATGCTCTTAGAGCCGCCTTCCCCGACGCACCGCTCAGAATCGACCCAAACGGGGGTTGGAGTTTGCATACGACACTTGGATTGCTGCCAAGGCTGGAAGGACTTGTCGAGTATCTGGAAGATCCCACACTTGGAATCGACGCCATGGCAGCGGTTCAGGCCAAGACTGACATTCCGCTTGCCACCAACATGTGCATCGTTGCTCCGGAGCATCTTCCACCTGGACTTGCGCAGCGCGCAGTGCGGGTGATTCTGTCGGATCATCATTTCTGGGGCGGGCTTGCTGCCAGCCGTGAATTGGCACGAATTTGCGCAATCTGGGGAATAGGGTTGTCAATGCACTCCAACTCACATCTGGGCATCAGTTTGGCTGCAATGACCCATCTTGCAGCTTCCACACCAAATCTGACCCATGATTGCGATACCCATTATCCTTGGCAAACCGACGAAGTCATCGAGGGCGGAAAACTCATCTTTCATAATGGCGCACTGAGTGTTCCGGAAGGGCCTGGTTTGGGCGTGAGCCTGGACAGACAAGCTCTTGCGCGGCTTCACCACAACTATACCAATCACGGTTATGGCACTCGCGACGATGAGTCTGAAATGCAAAAACACCAGCCGAACTGGAGATTTGAGCGACCGCGGTATTGACCTGTTCGCAGATGCAAACGTGCTGTTTCGACCCGCAGCTGTTGGGATTGAACCTTGCCGGTCCGCAGCATTTTTTTGAGAACCGGCGGTCAGTGTCAAGAATCACCAAGAGGCCACCCGTAAACAACTCCATAAGTGGTCCGCCCGGAAATGTCCGTATGCGATGGTCTTCTGGGAGGTGAGCGTCGCTCACCATTGCAATCATTGGAATTCGCGGCTTTGATTGCCGGTACCAATGGACGCATGCCCTGCAGGAATGAACGAGGTCACAAAGCGAATCCTACTATTGGATCAGGATCTTCAAAATTGCTGCCGCTCAACCAATCAACGCAGCACGCCGGAATTGCCGGTGCTGCTCAATAATGTCGGTTACCATGTCGACAGCGCATGGATTTTCATCCGCTTTGGCACTTTCCGGGCATTACATACCCCATCGAATAGGTTGCCTTCATCCTGGCGAACGCTTCGTCAACGGGAATTTGCTTTGCGAACCGTGCGGGATTGATGGGCGCCAGCTCATACGGTGCCTGCCCGTTCACCATCCAGTCAGCCAGAAATCTGCCCGATCCACCGCCTGTTCCAATGCCAACGGGAAAGCCGGCTGCCAGCCACAACCCCGCGAAGCCTTCAATCGGTCCAACCAAAGGACATCCGTCCGGCGGGAAGCACATGGGTCCGTTGTTCACAATCTTGATGCCCACATCGCCGAATGCAGGAATTCGTTCAATGACATGCATCAGATTCTCTTCCAGCCGCTCAAGATCCGGCACGAGCAGTTCACCCCCGAAGTCGGACGGAATTCCTTCCGCCGCCCAAAGCACCGGTTGGGATTCGTAGACACCGCAAAGCAACGAAAACCTCTCTTGGCGCACATTGGCCTGCGAACGGGGATCGCGAATGGCCGGCACTTCGCAGTTCAGGGATTTCAGTTCCGGAACGTCATCCGTAACTACCTCATGATGTTCGAGAGCATATAGCGGAAGGTCAAGGCCAAGCGGCAACGCCAGTTCACGGGTCCAAAAACTTGCAGCGAGAACAATGTTTGCGGTTTCAATGGCACCGAATTCGGTGTCCACCTGCCATCTGCCGTTTCTCAAACGCCCAATCGAACGGACAGGACATTGGCGCCGGATTTCGGCACCCATGTTGCGCGCTGCCTTTGCAAGCGCCATGGTTGTGCTTGAGGCATCGACGTGCCCGTCGTCAGGTGTGTGCGCCGCGCCGAACAGTCCATCCAGCTGAACCAAGGGGTTAAGGTCCCCAACTTCTTCCGCGTTGATTACACGATAATTGATTCCGAGGTTTTCGTACAAGGGGAGCAGTGTTCTATAGGAATTCAGCTCGGCCCGGGAGTTGGCAAGCCGAAGGCTTCCGGTTGCGTGAAACCCAACCGATTGACCGGATTCGCGTTCGGCTTCCAAATATGTTTCGAGCGACTCAACGTAGAGACGGGTGATTTCAGCGTAATGTCCAAAGTGCGTAACGTTGCCGGCTGCATGCCAAGTTGATCCTGAAGTCAGTTCAAGGCGTTCACACAGCAGGGTGTCCGTCCAACCCCTCTTTGCCAACGCGTAAAGCACGGAACACCCGACGATGCCGCCGCCGATCACAACGACCTTCGCGGATTCAGCCATGCTTTTCAGTTGCCCCCCGCATGCAACCGATTGAGGGACGGCGGCCTTGTGCGTTCCTTCGGCAAGCGAATCGGAAACCGCAACCGAACCTTGTCATCACAATTGTCGGAAATGTGAGAAGGAAAGTGCGTTTTCAATACTTCGCCAACTCGCTCCGATGCCCGCTGCCACAAATCCTGGGATCCACTTTCAACCCAATCGTCCGGGCTGCTGCGGTCCGCCAGATTGGGATATACATACTCACTTTCCATCAGCTCCAGCGTTTGCCGGTTTCCAAGAAAATGCCCAACACCTCGCGCTGTTTCGGCGATCTCATCGACTGACAGTTTCTCATCTGTCACTTCGATGCCACGCATGGTACGGCGAATGCTGGCAATCATCTCATCGTCGATCACCATTGCTTCCATGGAACACCCCAGAAGGCTGGCAAGCATGCCAACCGATTCGTAGACGAAATCCGGGCCGCTCATCGCCGCCAGAACGACCGACAACGCCTTTTCGTATCCTGCCTGGTTGTCCGGCACCTTGGAGTCCGCCATGCTGGCGGGCACACCTGTTGGAAGCCGCAGAAAGCGCATCATTTGAGCCTGGCCTGCGCTAAGCAGTGCCTGCTCTCCGCCACCGCCACTGAACGCGCCGGTTCGAAGGTCGGAGACGAAGGGCCATCCGCTGGCGATTACGGGATGACCGGGCTTCACGAGATTAATTGCAACGAGCGCGCCGATTGATTCCGCAACCGACTGCACAAGCGTTCCGGCCAAGGCCGCCGGTGCCGTGGCACCTGCCTGCGGCCCAGTTTGGCTGAGAATGGGCATGTTTGAGCGCGCAGCCGCCATGGCAACGTTGCTGCTGTCCTCCGCAAAGGAAAGAGGCGAAACAATTGTCGTGGCGTGGACTGACAGAAATGGACGTTTGTGAAACGCCCCCTCGCGGCCCACCAAGAGGTCCAGCAATTCGACAATTTCGCCAACATGGTGGTCCAGGCCAATACTGGATCCAAGGTGTTTGGTTGTGCCCTTGGCGATGGCGTAGACCGTGTTCAGGTCCAATTCACGCCAATCATCAATGTCGGTTGCAACGACAGGCCTCGCAAACCATTGAATATTTGGCAACGTATCGCACAAGCGAGCGAGATCATACAAATCCGCAAGCGTTGATGGGCGGTAGCTGCCCAAATGCGAATCCAAGATCTTGACCGCTGCGCCTCCGGTCGCAAAGTGTACGTGGCCATCACGAACCTCGATATCGTGCGCAGCGGATTGACCATGCAGGACGAAATCACGTGCAGCGCCCGCAATCGTGTCTTCCACCAAGGATTTTGGAAACAAAAGACGACCCTCGGCGTCAAGCGAGCATCCCCTGTCGAGAGCCAGATTTCGAACGGTTAATGTGGCATTCTTGATGCCAACCTTGGCCAGCACGTCCAACGCAGCGGCGTAGATCCTCTCAGTGCCGGATTTGGTCAGCGGTTGGTAGGAGCCGCCCGGCGTCCCGGTTGGGCCAATTGCATCATCGGATATTGCACCGGCGAGTGAGCGATTTTTGCGTCGATCCCTGTTTCGAGCACGTCGCATCCGATTTCCAATCTTCGAATCCCAAAAGCAAGGAACCAACCTACCTGACAGGCGGAACACAGTTGACTGCACCCTGCTTGGGCAGTTCGAATATCCCAATGGCGCAGTCGTGGCCAAGTGGCAATCATGAAGAGGAACTCGTTTTACCCGGAAAGCACCGCCCGGCCGACATCTCAAACAACTGCTTTTCCAATGCATGGGTTAACTTCGAGTTGCATCTGGAATATCCATGAAGCGGAGTTTGGGCGCTTAAATCGGCGGCAACCCTGCGCATGCGCCTGCGACCGTGCACCAAGATGCGCACCGCTTCAAGTGGCGGTTCATTCCCCGTGAAATTCAATCATCAGTGCCCGCACAACCAGAGCCCGTTCCAGGGACTTTGCCGTCTCTTCTTTCTGACCGAGTCTCTGTGTCCAATGCCAAACAGCAAAGTTCATTTTCGGTGCCTGGATTCCGGCGCCGCCGTCCTTCACAATCGGAAGAGCAGGATGCGTTTCGATCCCGGACCGGCATTATGGGAAGCAGGTCTGTCGACATTCGCAGTTCGGCCAATTCCTCGGCAGCGCAGCAGGATGTTCGACCTCGAATTCACAATGAGCACCATTGATGTTCGTACAAATGGCAGGGGACCCGCCACGCGGCAGGCCGGTGGCGGAACTCCATCTTCGCTCCGGGTGGCCATCCAATTGATATGGTGGCAAAAGCCATTTCCTCGATTCGGATATTTAAGTCGTGATCTTCGTTTCCTTTTTCTCGCTATTTGCATCTGTCGTGCTGATACAAATGAGCGCTGGCGGGCTTGGTCCGCTGGACGCGCTGTCCGGTGTCGCCTCAGGATTCTCAACCGGTGAGATCGGATTGATGGGATCGGCCCACTTTGCCGGGTTCTTCATTGGATGCTGGTGGTCGCCGCGACTGATTGGCGTGATAGGCCATTCCCGGGCGTTTGCCGTCTTTGCCGCCGCAGGCACGATCGGAACACTTGCACACATGATGTATGTCGACCCCTATGCATGGTCGGCGATGAGGGTTCTGTCCGGTATGTGCATTGCGGGTTGCTTCACCGTGATAGAGGCTTGGTTGCAGGCCAAGGTCACAAACGCAACCCGAGGCAGGACCATAGGAATCTACCGTGTCGTTGACATGACGGCCGGGCTTGCAAGCCAGCTGCTCATTGCTGTCCTGGAGCCGGCTGCCTACCTTTCCTACAATGTCCTTGCGATGCTTTGCTGTGCCTCGCTGCTGCCGTTGGCGCTGACGCGGGTGCCACAGCCCAGAGCAGCCGAAAAGCTCCGTCTCAAACCCATGCTCGCTGCGCAGATTTCGCCCATGGCCACTCTCGCCGTTTTGGTGGCTGGGGTAACGACTTCGAGCTTCAGGATGGTCGGACCGATCTACGGATCTAGCATCGGTCTCGACAAACAGCAGCTGGCACTGTTTCTCGGCGGGTTCATTCTCGGTGGAGCGATTGCAATGTATCCGGCAGGATGGCTCGCCGACAAATTCGATCGCCGAAAGGTCATGATTGGATTTTCCGTTTCGGCAGTGCTTTCCTGCGGATTCACCATCCTTTCAGCCGGAATGGGGATCGGTCCGGTGTTGGCTGCATCCATCATGTTCGGAGCCACGACATTTCCAATTTTCTCACTGGCGTCAGCCCATGCCAATGATTTTGTCGATTCATCGGAAATGGTTGAACTGAATTCGTCCCTGATATTCAACTACGCACTTGGCGCAATTGCGAGCCCGCTGGTCGTTTCGCTCGCGATCGCCGTTCTTGGATCGCCGGCAATGTTCATTCTGATTGCCATTGCCCATGTTTTACTTTGCGCATTCGCATTCCTTCGCATGAAGGTGCGTCCGGCCAGTGAGGCCAAGACGGCATATACCTACATGCCCAGGACCAGCTTCCTGTTTGCACAACTTCTGAAACGCGGGAAAGACGGTTCCTAGCACCGGCAACACGGTTCATGTAATGGTTTTCGCCGCAAACGGATGAGTTTCCAATGGCAAGAATATTGATTACCTCCGCGATTCCGTACATCAACGGAATCAAGCATCTGGGGAATCTTGTCGGCAGTCAGCTGCCTGCCGATTTGTTTGCGCGCTATCTGCGGCTGCGGGGCCACGAAGTCATGTTCATCTGCGCCACCGATGAGCACGGCACCCCGGCGGAAATTGCTGCGCAGCGGGATGGTGTCGGCGTCCGGGAGTATTGCGACCGGATGTATGAAATCCAACACCATCTTGGAACAGGGTTTCGCCTCTCATTCGATCATTTTGGCCGCTCCTCGTCCGACCGCAACCGGCAATTGACGCAACATTTCGCCGGACGCCTTGCGGACAACGGACATATCAGCGAGGTGCGTGAGCAACAGTTGTTCTCTGTTGCCGACAACAGGTTTCTGCCGGACAGGTACGTGCGGGGCACATGCCCGAACTGCGGTTATGAACAGGCCCGGGGCGATCAGTGCGAAAATTGCACAAAGCAACTGAACCCAACGGAATTGATCAATCCTCGCTCGGAAATATCGGGGTCAACCGAACTTGAAATGCGGTGGACCACACATCTCTTTCTCCGGCAATCGAAATTCCGCAATCGGTTGGAGGAATGGATTGATTCCTGTGATGGCTGGCCGATTCTCACCAGTTCCATTGCAAGAAAATGGCTGCGGGACGGAGATGGTTTGCAGGATCGCGGGATCACCCGTGATCTGGACTGGGGAATACCTGTCAGGCGAGGAAACAAGGACTGGCCGGGAATGGAGGGCAAGGTCTTTTACGTCTGGTTCGACGCCCCCATTGAGTACATTTCCGCCACCGCCGAATGGGCGGACGCAAACGAGCTCGACGAAGCCGCATGGCAGCGCTGGTGGCGCACCGATCTCGGGGCCGACGATGTGCGCTACGTTCAGTTCATGGGCAAGGACAACGTGCCGTTCCACACGCTATCGTTCCCGGTCACCATCATGGGATCGGGCGAGCCATGGAAATTGGTCGACCACATAAAATCCTTCAACTTCCTGAATTATGATGGCGGTCAGTTCTCAACCAGCCTCAGGCGCGGCGTGTTCATGGACCAGGCATTGGACATCCTTCCCCCGGACTATTGGAGGTGGTGGCTGCTGTCGCATGCTCCTGAACATTCTGACAGCGAGTTCACCTGGAATAATTTCGTTGCATCGGTGAACAAGGACCTGGCGGACGTGCTCGGCAATTTCGTGCGAAGGGTCACCAAATTCTGTTCGGCCCGCTTCGGCAATGAGGTGCCGCAGGGAGGCGACTGGTCAAGTGAACAATCACAATTTGCGGCCGAACTGGCGGAGAATGTCCGCCGCTACGCCACACACATGGAGGATATCGAAATCCGCAAGGCGGCGCAGCAGCTGCGCCTCATCTGGGCAAGTGGCAATGAATACCTGCAGACCGCTGCACCTTGGACCAGCGTCAAGGAGGACCCTGCCCGGGCTGCAACCGACATATCGATTTGCATGAACCTCATCAGGCTCATTGCCGTGATCTCAGAGCCGTTCATCCCGGATTTCTCCTCTGCGATCATCAAATCCCTGCGACTGAGAAGCCCTGCATGGCCGGATGATCCCGAAGCCGCGCTCAGCGCCATGACACCGGGCCACGAATTCGATGTCCCGGATCTGCTATTCCGGAAGATCTCCGATGAGGAGTGCAATGAGTGGCAAATGAGATTCTCGGGGGAAGCCGGCAGCAACCCGCCACCAAACAACGACGTGTAGCATTCGGCAAGCCGCGCTGACCTGCCAAAAATTGGCCATGTTTCCGGAATTGGGGTGGAATTCGCCCTGCCCTTCGAAAAGTATGAATAGATTCATTTCACTTCGGATCGTGATCCCGGCAAGTGTGGCAGCAACGCTCACGGAGGTATTGTCGATTCTGGTGTTTGGGGGGCGTTTGTAAGTAGGCGGCATATTTGGTTGAGTCATCATGCCAAACAACCAACCAAGGAGTACACCGCCATGACATCGAATGTATATGAATTTGCAGCCCCCGCAAAGTCCCGTGATCAGCTGACGGAGCTGATCCGGATGGGCGCCCGGCAGATCGTTCACCTGGCCGTCGAGGCCGAGTTGCAGGATGTTCTTGCCTCCTATTCCGATCACCGCCTCGAGGATGGAAGAGCCGGCGTCATACGCAATGGCTACCAGCCGGCGCGCCAGATCCAGACCGGGATCGGGCCGGTCTCAGTGCGCATACCCAAGATCCGCTCCAGGACCGGCGAGCCGGCAACCTTCCGCTCGGCGCTGGTCCCTCCCTATATCCGCAAGAGCCGTTCCCTTGATGCCAGCATCTCGTGGCTCTATCTGAAGGGCGTCTCCACCGGCGAGATGGGCCCGGCCCTCGAGGCCCTGGTCGGGCCGGATGCGAAGGGCCTGAGCGCAAGCACCGTCGCCCGTCTCAAGACCGCGTGGCGGCAGGAATGCGATGAATGGCGCCAGATGCCCCTCGACAGGGATCGCTGGGTCCATGTGTGGGCAGACGGCATCCATGGCGGCCTGAGAGTGGAGCATGCAAAGCTGTGCTGCCTGGTGGTCATCGACGTCAATGACAGGGGAGAGAAGAAGCTCCTGGCGGTGGAGGACGGCGTTCGTGAATCCACCCAGGGCTGGCGGGAGGTCCTCTTGGGGCTGAAGGCGCGGGGAATGAATGCGCCGGAGCTGGCCG
This sequence comes from Paracoccaceae bacterium, assembly GCA_021296235.1. Taxonomy (GTDB): domain Bacteria; phylum Pseudomonadota; class Alphaproteobacteria; order Rhodobacterales; family Rhodobacteraceae; genus JAPOXR01. Next base: position 36,327 of record JAGWAS010000028.1, read on the forward strand.
TAGGAGACGGCGCCATGGGCTTCTGGTCCGCACAGGAGGAGATCTGGCCCGGGACCCGTCAGCAGCGATGCTGGATGTATAAGAGCGCAAATGTGCTCAACGCAATGCCGAAATCGGTGCAGCCGAAGGCCAAGGCGGCCATTCACGACATCTGGCAGGCCGATACCAGGGAGGCCGCCGAGGCCGCATTCGATCTCTTCATCGAGACCTGGGAGGACAAGTATCCGAAGGCGACCCACTGCCTCGAGAAGGACCGGGATGAATTGATAACCTTCTACGACTATCCTGCCAAGCACTGGCGCAGCATCCGGACCACCAATCCGATCGAATCCACCTTTGCCACCATCCGCCACCGGACCAGGCGCTCGAAGGGCTGCCTGACACGGGACGGCATGCTGAACATGATCTTCAAGCTCGGACTCTGTGCCGAGGGGAGATGGAGACGGCTGCACGGCTTCGGGGAGCTGGGGAAGGTCATCACCGGCGTGAAGTTCAGGGATGGCATCGAGGTTGTCGAGGGCGCAGAGACGAACGACAAATCAGACAATCAACCAGCAAGGATCGCCGCTTGACCGATGCCCCCCAAACACCAGAATCGACAATACCTCTCTGGCTGGGCAGCCATGAGCGACGTTCATGGCGGGCAAAAATCAGATCAAGGAGGTTGCATGCTTCTGCATGGCCCCTTTGGACATATACGAAGTCCTTGAGTATTTGGAGTTGAAAGCAACCGAACCTGTTCAGCATGTGCTACAGCACCGGCCTCCTTGGGGCCGCCTTCAGCTTCCGGACGGAGCCGGTTGTTGGGGGCCTTTGCACCAGCTATCTGTCTTTGACCAGCGACAGACCGTTGACGAGGCAACGTGCGACACCCCGGCACTAGGGGCACCGCGAAGAGTGATGCTGTTTGAACTCTGACTGAGCCATTCGCCTCCGGCGGCCAGCGCCATGATCAAGGTCTCCAAGTTGGTTGAATCTGCATTGGAGTTGAGGTGAGCCATTTCGGGCAGAGGCCGCGCCTCGACAATGCACCTCTGGATGCGCTGTACAGTATTGAATCACGCAATGTGAATAAGGTGATTGTCCCAGTTGCAGGCATGCCTGACGCGCCATGCCTCAGACAGTCCATTGAGTTCGACCACCAATCCTGTTCCTGTTGTGAAAACAAAACCGGTTCCTGACGGGCAAATGCCGCAGACGTCTGTGCTGTGCAGTTGACCAAGGTAAGAGCCGCCTGCGACATCGAAAATCTGCAGGACACCGCCTCGGGGAGATGTGATCGCAATTTTGGTCCTGTCTCCCGAAACGGCGACGCTGCCCGCATAGCCCTGCATTCGACCGTGATCGTCTGATGGGGCGGCAAGAAGGCGTTCGGCAATGCCCCTTCGATGTATCCCGAGCAATGGTGGCCGCTGTGACCTGTTGCCCTGCCATTGCAACGCAAAGGCAACGGTGGAATCGGGGCCAATCGCGAGGTGGCGGATGGAATTTCTCCGATACTCCGGCTCAAGTTCGATTTGATCGGTGACTCTGCCAAGCGGATCCATGTAGCTCAGGTTCGGGCGCATTGTCGGCAGGTTGAGCTTGGCTCTTCCGCTGTCCGGATGCGTTTCGATCCCGCCATTCGCAACAACCAGCGTCTGTCCGTCCGCCATCAGCTGCATGTCGTGCGGCCCAACGCCGCCGGATGACATCTCCCCAATCCGAACATAACCCTTGGATGCATCCCAAACGCCCACCACCCCCAGGGATCGGGAAAAGTCGTTCTCGGTGGTAAACAACAACTCTCCATCAGCGGAATAGGCGCCGTGGCCGCAAAAATGCCGGTTCGGTGGTGCTTCAACCAGATTGACGGGTTGGCCGGATAGGCAATCAAGGATGATTGCAAATGTTCCTGGCCGGCGGGCAAATGCAATGGCCTCGGGACGATTCGGGTGAGCAGCTGCCGCATGCCCGCGACCGGGAAGATCAATTCGAAAGGTGATCGCCCCCTTTCCCCCCAACCCGACCAAAGCATGGCCGCCATCGGACATGCGGGCAGCGGTCAGAAATTTCGGACTGCCCGCATCGGCCCATGTCGGCTTCGGGCACAGACCCGCGGCCAACATCCCTGCAAGGAAAGAGCGCCGGTTTTTCAAGCGTCAATCTCCATCCAAAAGGTTGAATCCCGTGGTCAGTCCCATTCGCGGGCCAGTTTCATTCCGGAGGATATGGCGGACATGATCAATGGATTGCTGCAGCGCCTCCACCATCAATCGCCCTCGGGGGTTCATTACTCCCAGAAAGACCGGATCATCGAGGCGGTTTGCCCTCGCGATGGTTCCCTCAAACGCGGCGTCCAAGGCCGGGTCATTGTCAGACAGAAAAGCTGCAAGCTCTCTGGTCGCCTCAAGAGACAGCACCACATGGGCAAGCGAACGGCCAGAACGGCGAGCTTCCGACCTGTTTGGACGCGGTCGATCGAATGTGCCAAGGGGTCGCCCAAGCCGTGTTTCCGAGGTGAATTGCAACGCGGTTGTCAAAGCCGTGAATAGCTGTCGCAACGCCTCATTCCGATCCCGGAAAATGTCATTGGTTCCCGCAGTCCGCATGAGATCTGCATAAACATGTTCCCAATCCTTTAGGATCGCCGTCGCACTTTCTGCAATGTCAGCGGTAATTGCCCGGATTAACGCACACCTGTAGCCGGGACCAGCAAGTTCGGCGATTGCCGGGTCGTAAAGCATGAACTCAAGCGCATGAAACCCCCGGCCAGCGACGGAAACAGTGCGGAAGGATCAGAGGTCAAAATCAGGGAGCGAAGAACCTTTGGGGTTTTCCCCTTGGTGTCCGGCCCAAATTGCCAAGGCAAACGCCCTGTCATCCACTTCGGAGGGACCAAAACGCAGGTGGCTAACGCGCACCCAGGCGTCGAAAGCGGTGTGGTATTTTTCTCGGAATTCGGGATCGCCGGAATTGCAAGGCTTCGCAGCATTCGCAAGACTGGACGCCTCCTGAACGAGGAGGCGGAAACCGGGAAGAACATGGTCATCAATGGTGCGGTCAATGACGGAGTCTTCCGCAAGCGCAGAGACCGCAATGTGGACGCACAAACCAACGATGCAAACGGCTTTTCCTTGCATCCTAAAGACTCTCCAGAAAGGCGATCAGCGCTGCTCTTTGCCCGGGGGGCATTTCAATCACGGCATCGCGCTGGGATTGCGCTTCACCGGCATGCCAGAGGATTGCCTCCAACAACGATCTTGCCCGTCCATCATGAAGGAAAAAGGTGTGGCCTGACACACGCTTGGTCAATCCAATTCCCCACAATGGCGGCGTGCGCCGGACGATTGTCGGCAAGACCCGGTCTCATGTCGTGGAGGAACATGTCCGTGTATGGCCAAATCAACTGAAAACTCTGCTAAGGGCGATCTTCAAGCCTGTGCGCAACAAATGAAGGCTTGTGGCAGGAGGCACATCCTGTGGCATGAAACACAGCCTTGCCAAAGAGAACCTGCGGGTCCCCTGCGGAGCGGCGCACACTGCCACTGATATCATGCGCAACGATTGCCTGTTGTTGCTCATGGCAGTTTGAGATGCAAATCTCAACTCGGCGCAGTTACCGACAGCATGGAAACGCCTTGATATGTTTGGGTCAAGATCATTCGATTTCCGTCGTGCCGGAACTGAAAACGGCAACTGGATGCATTCAAAACAGGAAAGTACCTGTCATCCTCCGTTTCCGGCAGGAGTCTACACGTCCATTCACGTCCTTCATGCATTCTTCGGCGAAGCAATAATGCAGTTCAATTCTTCCGAAGTGCCATTGCAACCCGTTCAGGGGTCATGGGAAGATCAACCCAGACGCCGATTGCATTGTAGCTGCGATCGGAGATTCGCCGGCTCCCCGGGCTCCAAATGGTCCAACCGGATCCGGTGCCTCCTCAAATAGTACTTCGGCTTGCCAGGGAAAATCAGCACATCGCAACAGTTTGTAGTCAAGAAGGTTGGCATTCTTGATTGCGCCGGTTTCCCCATCAAACACCAGATGCTCGTATAGGGCAAAACCGGAGCCGCAGATCGCACCGCCGATCACCTGATTCTTGAGCACTTGCGGATTCACCACCGTTCCGCTGTCTTGAACCGCCAAGAAATCAATGATCTTCACCTGACCGGTTTCGATGTCGACCTCGACTTCGGCAAATTGTGCACCGAACTGCCGTGCAAAGGTTGTCGACGGGGGCATTGGCACGGACGGCCTGCCGGTAATTGACGAAGTCTGACCCAATGTCTCCGAGCGAAGTTCGTTCAGGACTTCACGAAAACTGTAGCGCCGGTTTGACTTCGGTTCGGCCCTCGGATGAACTTCGCCGTCAGTGATGTCCAGTTCATCGATATCGGCATTGTCGAAGAACTCGCGAGATGCAATTTCAAGCAACTGCCTACGGGCATCATTTGCCGCTGCGCGCGTCGCCCAACCGGTGCGGTACATTGTGCTGCTTGCTAGCGAACCATGGTTCCAGGGGCAGGAATCGGTATCGCCTGTCTCTATCTCGATCATCTCAAACGGCAGGCCGAGTTCTTCGGCCGCAACCTGAGACTGCGTCGTTTCGCTTCCCTGGCCCTGCCGGCCAACCGAACAGTGGACTTTCGCACTGCCATCCGGATTGATGCGCACGACAGCTGATGACGAACCTTCAAATTCCACACCACAAACATGCGCACCGGTTCCAACTCCAACGCCGCGGTGCAATGATCCATCAACCGCATGCGGAACTGCCCAACCCTTCCACCGATCCTTCCATCTGAAAGCACTGGCCCCGCGCTCCAATATGGCGCGCGTTCCGCCGCTCGAAAGGCAAAAGAGTTCCGGCCAGTCCTTTCGAAGGTGGGGCGGTATGCCCTCAATGTAGGCGTCGCGATTTCCCTTCATGTTGTCCCGACTGTGCTGCATGCGCAATTCGTCGCCGGCGGTGATTTGGTTCAGTATGCGGAATTCAACTGGATCCATTCCAACCTTTTCGGCCAAACGGTCGGCCACGCGCTCGACACTTGCCCCCAATGTGCAATCGCCAACGCCGCGCATGCAACCCGCTGTCAGCAGGTTGGTGTTGATGCCATGGATAGCATAGTTGCCGTTCTTTGCCTTTCCCCACATGTCCACGCAAAAGAAACCGACATCGTCCTTGAAACCATAACCGCCATTGTCAATCAGATGATCGAATTCGGCCAATGTGATGCGGCCATCCCTCGTGCACCCCATCCTGCCGCGCGTGCGCTCCAGATGGCGACGCTTTACAGTTGACATGCATTCTTCATTTGTGAGTTCGATCTTCGCGGGCTGCCGGATCTTCTTGGCGAGCAGCACGGTGATCAGCATGAAGTTGTTGCTCCACCACTGCCCGAATGAACTGCCGCAGGGAAGTGCCATCACGCGGATCTTGCTCAGAGGGATGCCAAGTGCCTCGTGGATTCCATCCCTGAGTTCCGAAGGGGTCTGGGATGAGGTCCAGACGGTAACCCGATCCGACATCCACTCGGCAATGCAGGCATTTCGGCCAAGCGGTGCATATTGCTGACTCATATAGGATATGTCGCAGTCAACAATGATCTCCGCCTCCTCCTCGCCTTTCTGCAGATCGCCCCACTTGACGGCATACGGCGGACGCTCATTGCCTTCGACCCGGATTGTCGGAGCGTCTTGCCGGCGCGCGAGTTCCATGTCGAAGACATGCGGCAGTGGCTCGTATTCAACCTCGATCAGTTCCACCGCCTTCTCGGCGATGTCGCTTGAAACGGCTGCCACGGCTGCCACATCGTCCCCGACAAAACGGCCGATTCCGTCCAAGACCTTGCCGCGATAGTTGAACCAAGCCGACTCCCAATCATTTTGGGGCACATCCTCGTGCGTGAGCACACCAAGCACGCCGGGCAATTCCTCCGCCTTGCGGGTATCAATCCTGGCAATCTTGGCATGGGGATGCGGACACCGCAGGATCTTTCCGTGGGCCATGTTTTGCACAGTCATGTCGACGGCATATTTCAGTGAGCCAGTCACCTTTTCCCGCGCATCCTTGACATGGACACCCTTGCCAATCACGTCGAAGCTTCTTTTGGCGACTTCCATCTGGCCGATCCTCCGTTCAATCCAAGCGCCCTTCACCGGATCTGCCGATCACGTTCAGGCGAATTCCCTCAATTTTGCTGCGGCGCGCATGACTGACCGAACGATATAGGGATACGCACCGCAGCGGCATATGTTGCCGCTCATGGCCACGGACACCTCATCATGCGTTGGATTTGGATTTTCCGCGAGGAAGGCCTTGGCAGTCAAAATGAAGCCGGGAGTGCAGAATGCGCACTGAAATCCCTGTTCCTCAATAAAAGCCTCCTGCACCGGATCCAAGTCGTCAGGTGTTCCAATGCCCTCTATGGTGACTATGCTTTTGCCTTCACCCTGATTGACCAGCATCAAGCAGGAAGTGCAGGGTCTCCCGTCCACCAGGACCGTGCAGGATCCGCATTCACCCTCTGAGCAAGATACACGGACGCCGATCAACCCCATTTCTGTTCGCAGCACATCCGCAAGTGTCCTGTGAGGCTTGATATCAAGGTCCACGTTTCTGCTGTTTACATGCAGGTTAACCATCTCTTCATGCCTTCAGTTGAATTGCGCAATCCTGCAAGGTTCTTCGCACCATGACCTTAACCATCTGGCGTCGATATTCCGCGCTTGCCCGAACATCGGATATCGGTTTGGCGGCAATTGCCGACAATTCCTCGACTTTCTGCAGTTCCTCGCGGTCGCGACCAAGTTCCCGAACCGACAATCCCAAAAGCAGAGTTTCGGCATCCGATACCCTAAGTATTACCGGGGCAACGGCTCCAAGCGCGATTCCACAACCGTTGATCACGCCGTCCGAATCGACGGAAATGCATGACGAAGCGTTCACCAAGGCAATATCCACAACTGTCCTGTCAATTCTGCGGTAGCTGGCAACGACTTTCAGGTCGGGATTGAGTGGAATTCTGATTTCTTCCAAGAGTTCACCGCCACTAAGGGAAGTCTTGTTCACGCCCAGAAAAAATTCTTCCATCCGCACTCTGCGCCGTCCTTTGGGTCCGGCCAGCACTGCATCCGCATTCATTGCGACGAACGCGGGGGACAGGTCGGCGGCCGGAGATGCGTTGCAGAGGTTGCCCCCGACGGTCGCGATGGTTCGGGTTTGCGGCGTACACATCAGTTTCGTGATGTCGCTGAGGGTATTCAGCAGGCAGTGACGGTCAGCTGAGCGATCCAATTCGTCCAGGGATGTCATTGCACCAATTCGTATCGAATCACGATCAATCTCAATGCCGCGCAATCCTTCGATCCTGGTGATGTCGATGCAGAGCTCCGGGGAATGGATCGAGCGCATCCAATGAAGGACCATGTCGGTGCCGCCCGCCCAGTACATCGCCGTTGTGCCCAGATCGGCCTTCATGGCAACCGCCTCGTCAATTGAGGCGGGGCGCCGGTATTGAAACTCAGATCTCATTACGGCTCCTTTGCAGGGAGGACACCTCGGTGAACCAATGCGTCGCCGGGAACGGTTCGCATGCACAGTTCCCGGTCTGTAGCGCAATCAAATGGGCAGACGACCCACCCAGCGGTTCGAATCGTATTCCCTGTCCAATCCCTCCGCGACAAGCGACTCGATTATGCTGTTGTCGATGCCATCTTCGGCAGGCGTTATGCTGTCTATGACGCCGGCCTCCATGTATACGTCGCCAAACAGTTGCCAGGTGTCGGCCAGGTATCCTGGTTCGCAGTCGGGCTTTCCTCCAACCAGCATTCCCCATCCGCTCGAGCCTTCGGGTGGCTGCGGAGCATCCGAAGGTATGCTGTCACACATCGGCACACCGCCCTCAATTCCGATCGCACCCATGTTTTGATTCAGATTCAACATGATCGCTCCCGCTTGGGTCAGGCGCACATCTGCCTCCGGCCAATCAAGGCCCTCAGCAATAATCCTGTTGCCCTCCTCAGGATTCTTCTTCCACCAATCGACAGCTTCAAACCAAGCCCGAATAACCTCCCGCGCCGTTTCTGGGTTCTCATCCAGCCATCTGCTGCTGCAACCGATTGAATCTGAAATCAGACCGCGCTCCCAAGTGCGATCGGTCCTGCTCGTCTTCAGCTTGTGAGCCCCTTCCCTTTCCAGCGATTGGGTCGAGAACGGAATGAAATTTACATCAACATCCAACTGTCCGCTGGTGAAGGCGGCAGTCGCATCCTGCGGAAGCAGAATCATGTGATTGGCGCTATCAAGCGGAATGCCGGCTCGCTTGAGGGTCAAGAGCATCCACATATGATTGAGAAAGCCATAGTCGGCCGCAAAGGATTTTCCGGCAAGGTCGGAATCCGACTGAATGGAATCATCGGCGATCATCTCATCAAGTCCATATGACATGAGCGGAACTGCAACATGTCTCACCGGCACTCCAGACGAAACGGTTACCACCGTTGAATCCATCGTTGTCATCATGCAGTGGATCGAACCGCTGGAGAGACCGGCATTCCGGGCTGTGATGTCTTCAATGATCTTGACCTCGACATCAATGTCCTTCGCCATGCCCTTTTCCTTGACTATGAACCACGGTCCGTAAACCGACACGGAGATCATGGTCACAACGAATTCATCCTTACCCTGCGCAGTTACCGGAACCATTGTCAGCGCAACTGACATCGCCAGTGCACAAGCCGCAGAAAATATTTTTGACAGTTGTTTCATTGCACTCTCCTTTTGCCGTGATTCCGCAATCCGGTGCGGAACCAACCTTCAGTTTTGTATCTCTTCCCGCATCCAGGCGAATAGCTGCTGCTCGGCCCTGATGTAGCCATCCTGTTCCAGCAATTCCTCTTTCTTCCGAAAACGCCGGCCAGCCTTGAAGTCCAAAATTATGTCCTGCTTGATCCGCCCCGGATTCCTGGTGAAGAATATTATCCGATCCGCCAAGTAGATCGCTTCCTGAATGTCATGGGTAACAAGGACAACGGTCTTGTTTTCCGCTTGGAATATTTCGATCATCATCTCCTGCATTTCCCAGCGGACTTGGGCATCCAAGGCACCAAACGGCTCATCCATCAGCAGCACCCGCGGGTTCTGTGCCAACGTTCTGGCAATCGCAACGCGCTGCTTCATTCCGCCGGACAACTCAGCTGGATACTGATGCGCCGCAGGGGACAACCTGACCTCTTCAAGGAGCTGCATGGCCCGTTTCCTTCGCTCAACCGGCGGAACCTTCAGAATTTTCATTCCGTATTCCACGTTCTTCAGTGCCGTGAGCCACGGAAATGATGTATAGGCCTGAAATATCATGCCTCGTTCCGGGCCCGGCCCATGCACCGAGTTACCGTACACGACGATTTCCCCGTCTGTTGGCGGCTCAAGGCCAGCAATCATTCTCAGAACTGTGGTCTTGCCGCAGCCTGAAGGACCAACCAATGCGGTTACCTGTCCTTCCTGAACTTCGAAGGATACGTCTGACACTGCAGTGAAGGTTCCTGCCAGGTATTCCCGAGTTACCTTCCTGACGTCGATCACGGGAGACTTTGTCCGGTTCCCGGATTCCGCTTGGTTCATTGCTTGCGCCTCCGGTTCCAGGGAAACAGAAAATGCGCAACCAGTCGGAACAGGATGTCGGTAAGCACACCCAAAATGCCTATTGCCAAGATTCCAGCCATGATGACATCCACCTTCAGGAACCGGCCTGCCCGCATCATGACCGCACCGATGCCGTCCTGGGCTGCGACGATTTCTGCGATGACGAGATAGGTGTATCCCACCGCGATCATGTTCCGCATGGAATCCATGATTGCCGGCGCAGCAGCGCGACCAACCACATTCACCACGATTTCCCAACGGCTTGCACCCATTGTCATGGCCGCTTCGATCAATTCCTTCTGAACCGACTCGGTATTGTCGAGGATCAGCGCCACCAGGAAGAAGATCACCCCAAGAAACAGCAGAGCCAGCTTCTGCGTGTCCGTTGGACCAAACCAGACCAGAAGAAGTGGAATGAACGATGCCGCGGGCAGATATCTTGCCCCGGAAATGGTTGGATTGATCAGGGCACGCATACGGGAAAAGCAGCCCATGAAAATTCCAAGTGGAACTGCAACAAGGCAGGCAGCGAAAAAGCTGGCAAAAATCCTGTAGGCAGAAATCAGGACATCCGAAAGGAAGTTGCGTTCCACAATCAGGGTTATCAAGGTTGCAACAACGTGCTGAGGCGAGGGAAGGAAACGCCGGCTTTCCTCATCCGTGGCGTAATGTGCGGCCTCCCACAGGAGGAAGAACAGGAACGCTCCGATCACTCCCAGAATCAACGTCTCCCTCGACGAAGTCGGTGTAAGCAGTCGCAGATAGGGCAGCTTTGGAACCTTCCTGCTGCTTGCGGGCCGCTCCATTTCCTTGACCATGGTCGCCCCGGTCTGCACCGACGTGATGCTGTTTTGCTCGGACATCAAATGTTCAGTTTCTGCGCTTTCCGTGTTGGCATTTTGAATTGACGATTAAGGCGCAACAAACACCGGATACATATCTATCTTTCTGACGTGCACATTTACGGCTATGAATGTAACTGGCGGCATCCGCATTGGAGTTGCTCCGAAGGGAGGACAGCGCGATTTACAGATTGAGCGATGTGGACATAAGGATGCTGCGCGTGTTCATGGCAATCGTCGAAAGCCAAGGACTCACCAACGCTCAAGCGATCCTGAACATTGGCCAACCCACAATCAGCAACCATTTGGCGAACCTTGAAGGTCGGCTTGGCATCAAGCTGTGTTACCGCGGACGTGGCGGCTTCCGGCTGACCAGCAAGGGAGAGCAGGTCTACGAAGAAGCGGTTCGTCTGCTCAAGGTGATGGAACGCTTCGAAAACGTCACCATGGAATTGAAGGGATCACTCAGAGGGTATTTGAATGTTGCCGTCATAGACAGCGCCATAACCGATACGAAAAATCCGGTCATTTCCGCACTGGAAACCTTCAACAGCCGTTCCCACGAAGTAACTGTCAGACTTGAAGTGATGACACCGTTCGAACTCGGCCGCGCCGTGCTGGATTTGGACGTCGACGTGGCAGTGGGTACATTTGACCACCATATAGCAGGTCTTGAATATCGGCCGATCTATGTTGAATCCAACGAACTATATTGCGGCCGCAAACATCCGCTCTACAGAGCCAGGGGCCGATCGCAAATCCGCAAGCTGGTCCGGGAGGCGAAAAAAGTCACCCGAACCTATCTTGAAGGGCGCGATCTTTATCCACTTGGCCACGACGACGGCATCGCCAATGCCCAAGTGCGTTATCTTGAAGCGGCTGCCATCCTGATCCTTGCCGGCGGCCATGTCGGGTTTCTGCCCAAACATTATGCGCAATTCTGGGTCCATAAGGACGAGATGCGTTGCATCCTACCCGAGGAATACAAGTACCGGTCGCAATTCTATATCGTTACGCGAAAGTCGCCCAGAAAGTCAGTCATACTTGATACCTTCCTGCGCGACCTGAACGATGTCGTTGCCGGCCACCTTGCTACAGCAACCTCCGAAGAAATGGATCTGCCTGAATTGGCAGTTGCCAACACGTCGGATTGATTCACTTAATTTCGTGATGATCGACCCGGATTCGACGCAAGAAAATCGGATCTTCAATCCGAATTGTGTTTCACACCACTATCCGGCTCGACAAAGTCCCAGCAGAGGTTGGAACGATTAGGCGATCCTCATGCCGCGGCTCAACAGAACTGGGATCAATCGGAAGCACGTCAATCCGTCGCATTCTCAATTCCGGTTGGGAGAACGAAGCCTGTCAGAGTTTGCTGCAGACGATTGAACATGAAGCCTTCGACTCGGCAGCGGAACAGTTGGGCTCTCGCCACTTGGCAACACGCAGCGGAATCTACTCACGAGAATTCGTCAATGCATCGACATGGGCGGCGATTATCCCCAATTGTTACATGCGGTAACGGAAAAGCGCATATGGAACCGGATGCAGGCGTCGGCGTCCGGGTGCTTGTCCATTTCCAAACGGCATTGGACGCCCGATCAATCTCTTTTCGCTCATCCAGGGCATGTGGACTTTTGGGTTGCAGGGTATTTTGACGGTGAGTGGGCGATCTGTTTCGGATTCAATCGGCATCTGATTTGTTGGAGGTCAGAATAGTTCGGAATGGCTGATTTCCTTTTCCCGTTAGCCTCATGAATGCCGCCGCCAGCGTGCCGGGACAGGACACAGAACGGTATGCGACTGACAATGTTCAGTCATGTATATAGTTCCCCTAAATTATCGATGCCCGACCGCGCCTGGATAGTCCGGCGACCAGCCCTCCAGAGTCCGCCATTGCGCCCTGAGCTTCTTGCCGGTTTCCGAAAAGGTTTCACCGGTCGGGGTGATCTCCTCAAACCAGTCGACCCGGAAGTGTCGGAATGACTGCCGCAATTCGCACCACGCGGCGAGGACTGTCGCATCGGGGTAATAGATTAGGCACAGCGGGCGCAGCCCTCGCTGCGTCAGCTGCCCCTTCCGATCGCGGTAACGAACGTCGATTCTAGTTTCCGTGTCGACGGCATTTCGAATCGTTCGGAGCACTTCCATACGGGCAACAGGTGCCCCGGCCTGGGAAACCAGAAGTCTTGGGTCTTCCACGTCCCCGACCACCTGCCTGGCAACGACGAGTTTGGATTCCGCCCGGGCGGCAGCGCTGATCAAGGCGCCGTCTCCAGTTCGGCCGAGCATTCTAAGGCCGGCGAGGACGGCCTCCGCCTCTCCCCTCGTGAAGGCGAGCGGCGGCAAGTCGTAGCCTCGCCGCATCACGTAGCCGACGCCGGCCTCGCCCTCCACGGGAACGCCCATTGCCTGCAGCGAGGCGCAATCCCGGTATATGGTACGCAGGCTGACCTCCAGCGTTTCCGCAATCTCCCTCGCCGTCAACGCGCGACGGGATCGGCGCAGAAGTTGAACAAGTTCGAAAAGGCGGTCGATGCGGGACATTTCGGGACGCAGACTCTGCTGCCACACAGTTGGCAGTGGCACTATGCGAAAGAGTCCCGGGTGATTCAAGCCGGGAGGTTTCCATGTCGGATGATCGTAGCCAGAGGTTCCAAAGGGGTGCCGCGCGCATTGCCGCGTTCGCGTCCCTGAGCTACGCTGTCGACTACTCCTTCCAGCTCGTCGACATTTTCTGGGTGGCGCGGCTCGGTGCGGGCGCACCAACCGCCGTCGCAATCGCGTCCTCAGCGTTGTTCCTTGTTCTTGCGCTGAACGAGGTGGTTGGTGCCGGTACCGTCCCGCTCTTCGCACAGACGGCTGGCTCCGGGGATCGGAAGCGAACTGGCTTCGTCATCTTGCAGGCGTTGTTCGTCAAGCTGGTCCTTGGGGCAGTGATGGCACTCATTTTCGGTGCGTTCATGCTCTGGGTTGCACCCCGCTACGACATCGACGCCGCAGCTCGCGGCCATCTCGGGGCCTACGGGAAGGTCATCTGGCTCTCGCTGCTGTTTGTGCCGGTCTACTCGACGATGATGACGGCACTGCGTTCGCTTGGCGGTGAGGCGGATGCCGCGCGCGCCTCGGCGCTTGCCCTGCTTTTGAACATGGTGTTGAATCCGCTGCTCATTTTTGGAGTTGGCTCCTGGCCGGGATTGGGCATCACCGGCGCGGCTTGGGCAACGGTGTTCGCACAGGCGGTCGCGACGATGTTGGCGGCAAGAGCCTTGGCCCGAAACCGGTTCGGCGCGAGGGTGTTCAGCGCCGCCAATCTCGGATGGTGTCCGCAACTCTATCGAAGCATCGCGATCATCGGGCTGCCATTGGGCGGCGTGATGATCCTCTACAATCTTGAGCAAGCCGCTGTTACGGCAATCGCGGTGAGCTTCGGAACTTCTGTCAGCGACGGCTTCGGGATCAGTGCCCGGATCTGCGGCTTTCTTTTTATGGCGGTGTTTGGAATCGCTGTCGGTGCCTCAGTAACTGTCGGTCTGCATTTGGGTGCCGAGCGGGCGGATGTGGTGCGCCGGGCCCTGCCCCGGTTTGCCGGTGTCGGCACTGCCGCATTTGGTCTTGTCGCGCTGCCGCTCGCGTTTTTTGGCGAGGATCTCATCGGGTTGTTCACCCAAGACGCTGTGAGTGTTGCCGCGGGCGGGACGTATCTGCAGTTCATGGCGGCAGCGCTCTGCTTGCTGTGCGTCCATCACGTCTTCAATGCCGCCTTCGAGGGTGCCGGGCGCAACATGCCCGTGCTGTTTGCGTCCGCCGCCATGTATCTCGGGGTCGAACTCCCGGTCGTTCTGGTGCTGGCCTATCTCCATGTGCTGACCCCGGAGGCGCTCTGGGCAGCGATGACCGTCACGGCTTCAGCCGGCGCACTCTTCTCCGTCAGACTGTTCCACCGCGGCGGATGGCTCGCGGAATCTCTTTCCCAAAAAAGGATGCAGGAAGACCAAGCCACATGAATACGACCATCAGTGGATTTTCCCTTCCGGCCGTGTCGTGGCACCCGAACCTTGACGCCCGCCATTTCCGGACCGCAACCCGTTCACGCCCAGAGCTTCGCGATGAAGCCCGGTCGGATGGCGCAGCCACCTGTAAACGCCTGCTTGAGAAAGAAACCTTATACCGAACTGCAACTGACCAAACGAAAAAAATGCACACAGCGGCGTGGCAAAACCGCCCGGTTCATGACGGAATGATCCGAACCCGTACACCAATACCGCAAACGGAAGGCTTGCCTGGTTGCAGGTTTCCGGCAGGGATTGAAAGCCCGGCTGATTGCAACGTTCGGGCCACGGCGCAGCACTGAATTCGCCACCTCGCATTGTGGCCATCATGTGGATTTGCAATGTGTACCAAGCCGCCGGTGGCAATGTCGAAGGTTGCACAACACGCCAATCTTGCATCAACCGGTCAAGGCAATGGAATTTTCATCACGGCATTATGCTTCCGCCATTGATGCCGAGGCCCTGTCCAGTGATGAATCCGGATTCGTTTCCGGCCAGAAAACAAGCCAAGGCGGCAACCTCTTCCGGATTGCCAAACCTCTGCAACGGGATATCCAATTCCTTTTGCCGCCATTCCGCAGACATGTTTTTGGGGGACAGCATGTCGGTTTCTATTGGTCCGGGGCAAATTGCATTTACCAGCACATCGGGGGCAAACTCCTTGGCCCAGCAACGCACGAGTCCCAATACAGCATGCTTCGAGGCGCAATATGCCGAATATGTCTCCCGACCGGAATAGCCCAAATCCGAGGCGATGAGGATAATTCGCCCGCCGCTTTCCTGCATCATGCGAATTGATTCCCGACCGATGAGAAATGTCCCGCGCAGGTTCACGGCAATCACACGGTCAAAGGCTTCCGCCGAGGTGGATAAAAGCGGCTGCTCCTGAATTATCCCGGCACAGTGCACGAGAATATCGAGCCCGCCCTCCTGTTCCAACTGCGCAAAAGCAGCCAAAACCGATTTCTCTTCACTTACATCGAATGCAAATCCGCATGCGTTGCCGCCGATGTCGAGAATTGTCTCCAGCGTCTGCTGCGGACGGACAATATCGGCACAGGCGCACCATGCTCCCTCACTCGCCAACCGTTTCGCACAGGCTGCGCCAATTCCACCTGCAGCGCCGGTTACAAGCGCCCTCTTGCCGTTCAGCGACTTCTCCACGTCGAAATCATCGCTTCCTGTTGTGTGCAATCCGTCCAATCAGATTCATCAGAATTTGTGCGGCCAGAATGGCCGTTGATCCGGTTCTGTCGTAGTCCGGAGCCACCTCCACAAGGTCAACACCCAGAATATTGCCGCGTTTGGTCAAGCCATCAAGCAACTCAAGCACTTCATAGTACAGAAATCCACCATGACTCGGTGTGCCGGTTCCGGGTGCTATTGAAGGGTCAAACGCATCAATGTCGATCGTCAGATAGTAGTTGACCCCCTTGGGAACCCGTTCAAGCACTGCCGACGGACCAAGTTTACGCACCTGCCGCACAGACAGGATGTCTGATCCCATCCTTCTCGCATCGTCATAACCTTCCTTGGCTGTCGACGACACATTGCGGATTCCCAACTGGGTCATGCCAGTTACATAATCCTTCTCGGCAGCTCGACGCAGTGGGTTGCCATGGCCGTAACGCACACCCTGACGCTCATCCACAAAATCAAGGTGAGCATCAATCTGAATGACATGGAAGGGGCCGAGGTCCTTGAACGCGTTGATGCAGGGAATGTTGATTGAGTGATCTCCGCCAATGGTCACAGGAACGGCGCCGCTTGAAAGAATCTTCCTCACGGCCAATTCGATATTGGCATGGCTCTTCGCAGTGTCCGTATGAACAATGTCCGCATCGCCGACATCGACAATGCGGACCGCATCCGGCCTCAAATACTCAACGTCATCCTCGTGGTCGTATGCGCCTGCATGACCGAACGCGAACAGCGTTGACGCTTCACGAACGGACCGGGGGCCAAACCGAGCACCCGATCTCCACTGACAGCCAAAATCATAGGGCGCCCCCAGCACCGCGAATTCCGCGTCAATGCGGTCCCAGTCGGCAACGTAGGGGTACTTTCCGAATGTGCATATTCCCACGAATGGCAGGTCAAGCCGACCGGATTCGTATGTGTGCTTAGTCATGGCCGAATTCCCGCTTCACAGACTAGCCTCCGACATATCTAGACGGTTGCCTGACGCGCAAGCATTTAAGATTTTCGATGTGTCAATTCCAATTCCGCGATGTATTCCCAATGGAATCTGATGCGACACCCGTCTTGGGTCCTGTTGACTTGAATTGTCTGATAAGCGGTTTCAGCACCGCATTCCACCAGTCTCCACGGCATCCGGCAATGGCATTGGGAAGCCAGCGAATCAAGAGAATGCGGCGTCTGGCAAAATCGAAGTGAATTCACGCCGAACTGCGAGTTCACTTGCCGGGCTCTTGCAATTCGGACAACAAACCCATCAACCGCCTCAAGGGCCGTGATCGGGCACTGCGTTCGGAGAAGGGAGTGGCTGAGTAAGTCGAGACTCCGGCAATGGCCGGATTGCATCCCCGCCTTCCGGATACGCCGGGGCACCCGCCTTTTGGATTTGGTTCCAATTTCCGTTTCCTGCACCTGTGGTCGCTGGATCTATTCAAATCGCCGTTCTTTCACGGCTGTCATGTTGCCGCTCACCTTCGTTGGTTTCACCCAAGGAAACAGGTCAATTTGCTGCCGAAATTCGAAACCATGGTGACTTGAGCATTCGAATTCGTCAAGAAATGCAAATCTGCGAATTTCCGGACGGGACATGCCTGCAGCGGCGCTTCGCAATCTACCTTCGTCCCGAAATGCGCCGCGCCACCGGCCTGACGTTGACGTTGGCTTCCCTGACGGCAACAAAGACACCGGCACCGAGGATCAGGACGATCCCGAATGCAGAGCCGAGCGATGGCACCTCACCCCAGAACGCAAAACCCCAAATGGTGGCAAGCACCAGCGTTGTATATTCGAACGGAGCAACCATTCCGGCTTCACTGCTGCGATAGGCCTGCGCGATTAGGTATCCACCGACGGAACTGCAGACGCCCGAACCGGCAATCGCCACCAGATCATGCGGCGCAACAGGTCGCCATGCCCGCAGCAGGAATTCAAGTGACGGATGATCCGACCCGGCATACCTTCCGTCGCCGAGTGCAAGTCCGGCAACGATGCAGACTGCAACGAATGTAAGCTGGATATAGAGCGACATCGCCGACGCATTTTCCGAAAGGCCCATGTTGCGGGTTGTGGTGTTGAGGGTCGCATACGCCAAAGCAGCAAGGATCGGCAGCAAAATCGCCCACTGAAATTCCATGGCGCCGGGCCGCACAATCATCAGGACCCCCGCAATCCCGACAAACAGCGCCGACCAACGGCGAAAACCAACGGCTTCCTTGAGAAAGATCGCTGAAAACGCAGTTATCAAAAGCGGCGCAACGAAGAAGATGGCCGTCAGTTCAGCCAGTGGAATTATGGCAATCGCCGAAAAGAATGACAGGTTTGCAACAACGATGCACATCCCCCTGAAGAGGTGCAGAAGTGGCCTTCGGGTCTTCAGCGCCCGCAGGCCTCCTTCCGCCGGAACAAAGATTGCAAATGTTATGGCAAGTGCAATTGCTGACCTGATCAGCATGACTTCGTACAATGGATAGGAACCGCTAACGAATTTCACGGACACATCATTCAGGGAGAACGCCAGCGATGCCCCCAAAACGCATGCGACACTTAATTTCGCCCGATTGACCATGGCGCCGGCCTGCAGCGGCCTCCTTCGCTACCCAACGGAATTGCAACTCCGATTTGGGAGGGTTGTCGTGCACAATCACGACACGGATGTCGAAAACTTGCATTGGCGGCCTTTCGCAGCCTGCCGAACGGCGGCCACCGTCTCCATGTGTTTTTCAATTTCCGGTGTTAAGATGTATTGCCGAACGCAACCCGACGCCCAAGCGACGCGCACCAAAGGTCCACAAGATGTTAATTCCGTTCAGGGATCAGAACCCTTCAAGGCGACGGCCGTTCGTAACCTACGGCCTGATTGCGACCAATGTCCTGGTGTTTCTTGCCTATTGGCCACTGTTCAATGATTCAGCGGCAATTCACAGATTCTTTGTCGATTGGGCGTTGATCCCGGCAGCAGTGCTGAACGGTCACCTGCTTTTCGGCATTGTGACCTCAATGTTCCTCCATGGGGGCATTGCCCACATCTTCTTCAATATGCTGGCTCTCCATATTTTTGGTGACAATCTCGAGGAAACGCTGGGGCACATCCCCTTTCTTCTCTTTTACCTTGCTTGCGGGGTCGCGTCGGCAATCGCCCACGCCGCCATGAATCCATACTCAATCGTTCCGACGGTGGGTGCCTCCGGAGCCATTGCAGGAATCATGGGCGGCTACCTTTTGCTGTTCCCGAAGGCCCGCATCGACATGTTTCTGTTCCTGGTGATCATCTTTCGGGTGTTCTCATTGAGCGCGTGGGTGGTTCTCGGCGGCTGGCTGCTGATCCAACTGTATGGCGCGGCAGCGAACGGCGCTTCCAGCGGAGTCGCCTATTGGGCTCACATTTCCGGATTTGCGGTTGGGGCGGCGCTGATTTTCCCGACGTGGCTACGCCGGGGAGGAACCCGATACTGGAGGAATTCGCATGGCCGCCCGAACAACCCAAAGTCCAAGCCCACGATCAACATTCCGGTTGTCAGAAGAAACAGATAGGTGGCTGAGCATCAGAGGTTGAGGCACCATCTCATTATGGCCTTCTGCACATGCAGCCTGTTTTCCGCTTCGTCGAATACGGCTG
Source organism: Paracoccaceae bacterium (assembly GCA_021296235.1). Lineage (GTDB taxonomy): Bacteria > Pseudomonadota > Alphaproteobacteria > Rhodobacterales > Rhodobacteraceae > JAPOXR01. The sequence continues at coordinate 55,663 of JAGWAS010000028.1, forward strand.
ATCGGTTGCCGTCAATGACCTCGGATGTCACCTCTTCACCCCTATGAGCCGGAAGGCAATGCATGAAAATCGCCTTCTTGCCCGCGGCCTCCATCAAACGTTCATTGACCTGATATCGGCCAAGCAGACCCTGCGATTTTTCTTTTGTTCCCGGGTCGTCATGCATTGAATGCCAGGCATCCGTTACGATGAGGTCCGCTCCGGCGACGGCTGCAACCGGATCGGTTTCGACTTCCACGCTTCGCCCTTTGGAGCGGGCAAATTTCATGCACGGAGCATCGGGCTTCATTTGCTCCGGCCCGGAAAACACAAGATCAAATCCGAACTGCCCCGCTGCTTCGACGAATGAGTTGCAGACATTGCTGCCCGCTCCGAGCCAAACGACCCGCCTGCCCTCAATGGGACCAACAATCTCTTCGAATGTCATGACATCCGCCATGATCTGGCAGGGATGAGACGAGTCGGTTAATCCGTTGATTACAGGAATATCAGAATTGGAAGCGAATTCCTGAACTGTCTCCGCACCGAAAGTTCGTATCATTGCCATGTCCGCATATCGCGACATGACCTTTGCCGTATCTCCTATCGACTCGCCGCGTCCAATTTGGAGATCCTGGCCGGATAGCACAATCGGTTGGCCTCCCAATTGCCGTACACCGACATCAAACGACAATCTGGTTCGGGTGGATGGCTTTTCAAAGATCAGTGCCGCAACCGCGCCGCCCAGCGGCTGAACATCGTCAGGCATTCCCCTCGGCCGTCCCGCCCGGGCATCCTTCATTGATCTCGCTTGCTCGAGAATTTGGCGAAGCACACCGGAATCGATATCGGACAGTTCAAGAAAATCAGGCATCAAGGTCCTCCGCGAGCTTTGCTGCCAGCCTGTCGATGCGCGCGCAAGCCTCATCAAGTTCGGCATCCGCGACATTCAGCGGCGGAAGAATGCGCGCGACATTTCCTCCGGCCGGAATCATCAGGATTCTCTCGCGGTAACCAGCCTCTATCACCTCCTGATTGTTCATTCTGCAAACCAAACCAAGCATCAGGCCAGAACCTCGAACCTCCGAAAAAACTGCTGGATATGAGCCGGCGATTGATTCCAACTTCTGCCTGAGCCGCCCTGAGCAGGATCGAACGCGTTCCAGAAAACTCTCATCCGAAACGATCTTCAGGACTTCCAATCCAACCGTACAGCCAAGTGGGTTTCCGCCGAAGGTTGAACCGTGCGTTCCCGCGGTCATGCCGGCGGCAGCCTGCTCGGTGGCGAGGCAGGCACCCAAGGGAAACCCGCCTCCGATCCCCTTGGCAATGGCCATGACATCGGGCGTGATTCCTGCCCATTCGTGCGCAAACAATTTGCCTGTCCGGCCCATGCCGCACTGAATTTCGTCGAAAATCAACAGCAAGCCGGTACGGTCGCAGAGTTCCCTCAACTCCTTCAGAAACCCGTCGGCAAGCGGCACGATTCCACCCTCGCCCAACACCGGTTCCACCATGATCGCAGCCGTGTTTTCGGACACGGCGGCTTCAATCTCATCTATGGCGTCCGGTTCAAGCTGACGGAACCCGGGGGTGAGCGGGCCAAACCCTTCTGTCAGTTTTTCTGATCCCGCCGCCGAAATCATGGAAATTGTCCGGCCATGAAACGAATTCTTCAGCGTCAGGATCTCATTTCTTTGCGGACACCCCTTCGAATGCCAGTGACGCCTTGCCATCTTGACCGCGGCCTCCGTCGCCTCTGTTCCGGAATTTGTGAAAAATACCGTGTCGGCGAAAGTCATCTGCACCAGCAAATCGGCAAGTTCCTCCTGTGCCGGGATCCGATAGAGGTTTGAGGTGTGCCACAACTCTGTCGCCTGTGCCTTCAATGCCGCAACCAACCGAGGATGGGCATGACCGAGGACGTTGACCGCAATTCCAGCGCCGAAGTCCAGGAAACGCTGGCCATCCTCGTTGATTAGCCAGCTTCCTTCACCCTTGATGAATGCCAAGGGAGCACGTGCGTATGTGGGCAAGACAGGGGAGACCATGAGAATTCCAAATTTGGTGAACCGGCGTCTAAACAAACTTTGCACTGTGAAGTCAAATTCAATCACATACTGCCATTTGGGGCCAATGAAGTGCCATTCCCGGGCCCCGCAGCACAACTCAAACTGCCGACACGGTCATTCTGCCGGTTGAAACTGTTACAATGGGCGGAAATCAACCGGCCTGCATCTTGAATGAGCCATTCAGATTCATATTTGTTTTGAGTCGGCTCTGCGCAACTGCGATCATCTGGGACAGTTTTGCTGCGGATCACGATAACGCGGGAAAGAAGGAGCACCAAATTGGCCTGGGACACCGAGCGAACCGAACGGCTGCTTGCATTGCATCAAGAAGGAAAGACTGCCGGGGAAATCGGAGCCGAACTCGGCACAACCAGAAACGCGGTTATTGGTAAGCTGCACCGTTTGGGAATGGCCAGGAAGAAATTGGCGTCCGCCCCGCAGGAATCCCAGCCGATACCCACACAAGCCAGCCAGGAGCCCGCAGGCACCGCACCCATGGCTGAGTCGGGTGACGAGTTAACCGGAGAGTCTCCAATCGACATCATTGAGGCCTCGGAGGATACCGATCAGAACAGCATTGAGGCCCACCGGCGAACCGCGAAGAATGTTGAGGAAAAATCCCTGAAACTCCCTCTCATGGAACTGACGTCGCGAACCTGCAAGTGGCCAATCGGTGATCCCGCAACAGACGAATTCTGGTTCTGCGGCCTGCCGAGCCAACCGGGGAAACCCTATTGTGCGGCACACAACAATCTTGCCTGCCAACCCATCACGTCACGACGCGATCGCAAATTGGCCCGCAAGCCACAGATGCGTCCGCTCAGGGGTTGATCTAGAATTTAGCGGATGAGCAGATCTTCCTCATAGGGGTAGCGCGACAAGGTTACCGGACCTGAATCGGTCACCAGAACCTGATCTTCCAACTTGACCCCTTCCTTCCCACCCACCTCACCGATGTAGCTTTCAACACAGATGACCATTCCGGTTTCCAATTCACCGTCATAGAAATCGGGATCGTCAGTGGAATGCAGGATCACAGGCCATTCATCGGCCATTCCAATTCCGTGCATCATGCAGGGGTACGGTTGATCTCCAAATCCCGCTGGCGGAATCCATCGAGCCGAAGCGATATCGGCAAAGCTGGCGCCGGACCGAACCAGCTGGGTGTTTTCCATGATCTCTTGGTGGGCAATGGAATAGAGTTTCCTCTGATAATCCGACGGTCGGCCCGGGCCGCAACGATAGGCGCGAGAGATATCGGCACCGTAACTGAACGGACCGACCATGCCGCAATCGAATACAACCAGATCGCCGGCGCGAATCATTCGGCTTGATGCCTCCTGCTGCCAAGGGTTGGTTCGCTCTCCGGAAGCCAACAGCCGGTAGTCAAGCCATTCGCCCCCGCCCTTGATCAGCGCAAACCACATGTGTGCCCACAATTCCTGCTCCATCACCCCGTTGCGGAGGCCGTTGCGCATTCGGGTCATTCCGTCCTCGGCAACGGCAATGGTGAAATTCATGGCAAGGATTTCTTCAGGGCACTTGATCTTGCGGGCCTCTGCCAGCACGGAAGATGCATCGGCGATTCTGTGACCGTGATTGACCAATGCCTGGCCAATACTGAACCCTGTGCGCTCGACCGCGATCGACTTTGACCCCTTTCCGCAGTTGGCACGGACCAATTCGTCAATCTGTCCTGCCCAGCGGGTGGCGCAATCCGGCTGGCGAGGCCCGGCAAACATGTAGCTCAAGGGAACGACGTCGTCTCGGATCTCGTCAATGGTTTCCAGGGTCGCTCCGGTGTTGCGCCCCGGTTCGCTGTCAAAAAGGACAACAGGACCTTCCGCAGGAACGAACAGATATCCGGCCTGAATGTGCATCTGGAAAATGGCGCAATTGCGCACGCCGGTTGCATAGCGAATGGAAAGAGGATCAAAAAACAGGGCGGCATCAAACCCTTGTTTCCTGATCTGCGCGCGCAGGCGGTTTTGGCGAAAGCGTCGCATGCGAGGAATATCGAGCATGCCTTCCGTGTCGACCGCCTGGGTTGGCGGAGTTATCCAAGCGGCTTCCTCAAGTGTCAGGGGTTGCGGCTTTGCGGCAAATGCCCGTGTGTAATCGGTCGCATCGTTCATTCGCTGGATCCAGTCGGTTCACGACAAATCGGGAGGCAATTGGCAGTTCACAGCCGATTGCTGCAATCGCTGCACAAGCGGCAGCTCCGCCGCCAGTCTTGGGAGCATGCCGCAGTTCACATTGTCCGTTGGGCGATGGAAACCACTGGGCCGCCCTCGCTGATCATGTGCGGCGCCTGGCGGATTGAATGAGCCTTGGTCGAAAGCCCCAGTGACCTTCGGATGGCAACCACGAGAACCTCCCAGTTCGCCCGAAAAAACCCATTGTCGGGCGCAGGCACCTGCGTCCTGACCGCCTCCGCAAGGTCCGGAAGGGCGTAAAAGGGAACCTGCGGATACAAATGGTGCTCAACATGGTTGTTCATGTTCATGTAGAGGAACCGCCCCAGTGCCCCCGTGGTGTACGAGCGTGTACTTTCGAGAATCGACGGTGAGTTCTCTTTCAGTTCCACGTGCTGAAGCAGGGTGAACAACATCATCACAGGAGCACCCAGAATTCTTGGTATCACCAGGAACCATACGGGCCACCACCAGCCAAGAAGCGGAGCGAGGGCAATGGCGCCGTAGATTGCCAGCATCACACGGGCGTTCAGCGTCATCCTTTGGAATTCCCCTTCTGGGGTGACCGAGCGCATTGTGTCCGTGTAGTTGCCGGTTGCCAGATGCCAAAATGCCAGCATATGAAACCGCAGGAGCCCAATTCCCGTAATCTCGGTCAACCACCCGCCGAATCCGATTGGAGTGTCAAAGGGCATTTGACAATCCTTGCCGACATGCCACGTGTGGGTGTGGTGGTTTGTATGTGTGTAACGCCGATGCAGCGGCTCTTCCATGTAAATCAGCGAAGTGAACCACAACACCGCTTCGTTCAGCCAAATTGTGCGGAAGGCAGTGCCATGAGCCGTTTCATGACTGGCCGAATAGGCGGGAACGGCAAGAAATACACCGTGCAGAAACATTGCGGGCCAAATCCATGCGGTTCCCATTGCTGCCGCGACCAATGCACCGGTTACAACCAACATCAGTGCCCACAGTGCCAAATAGGTCAATCCGGGACGATCAGAACGACGTGAAATTGCCTTGAGCGCACGCTTATCCAGTTTGACGCCGGACGATGCGGCGTTTGTTGGAACATAGTTGGGCATGGTGTCTACCTTTCTCAGTCGGAGATTTTACTGTTTGGGATGACTTTCACTTATGCCGAATGGCTTCGGCCCTTCCGGGGTGATCTTCCGGTGTTGATGCAGTGTTTCCTGCCATTTCTTGGCCCACAGCTCGTAGGGTTCGCCCGATTTGCAAAACACACGCACAGATTTCGGCAAAGCAAATCCAGGCAATGACGGTGGTGGATCGAACACTGCGTCTCCAATTTGTGTGGACAATTTAACCAAAGGCCTTCACCGATCTTGGATCATTGGCATCGGGGGCAACACCCTGGCGATGCAGATTCGGTTGAAATGACCGTGGCCGGGGTTCAACGGGAACCCAATTCCATCCTCATTGGCTGCATGTTTGAATTGGCAGGCAAGACTTCTGTCCGTGCCCAACCGCGCTTTCCCGCGAATTGGATCGGACAAGCCAACCTCAGCCTCCAAATCCATTCGGATTGAGATGTCCAGAGCCTGATTCATGGCACTGCCCGCACAATTCTGCGCCAGTCTTGCCCAGTCCGTAATCGCTTGACAAACAATAATTTCTGCACCTATGCATTAATGAAATTAATGCATTGATGTTGCACTCAAATGAACACATCCAACCTGCCGCCTCTTACATGGCTTCGGGCCTTCGAAGCCGGGGCCCGCCACCTGTCATTCACGCGTGCGGCAAACGAGCTGAACCTCACCCAATCGGCTGTCAGTCAACATGTTCGCAGTTTGGAATCCTTCCTGGGCAGGGATTTGTTCATTCGCAAAGCCCGAGTTCTCGAACTGACCGAGGCAGGCGCCAATTATCTGCCGGTCGTTCGCGAGGCATTCGATCTCATCAGAACCGGCACACAGGCGTTTGTTGGCGTCGATCGCGGTCGGCATCTCGTGCTCCAATGCAATATGGCTTTCTCAGTGTTCTGGCTGGC
>JAGWAS010000012.1:0-449 GCA_021296235.1 Paracoccaceae bacterium
CACGAGGCACTTTTGAACCTTGCGGTGATGAGACCATCGCCATAGGCTCGTCGCAGTGGTCCGGCTTGTTGTAGGGAGACGATCATGATTCGATGGACTCTTGCGTTCTGTTTCGTGATGCTGTCGTGCGGTGCCGCGTTGGCGGACGACGCGAAGCTGCTGCGCATCGAGGCGGCACAGCTGGTCCTGGCGGCGGAGACCGCGGACTTCGTCGGGAAGCGGTGGGAATTGCTCCGGGAGGCGCACGCCAAGCTGCTGGAGATCCGGGAGCGCTATCCCTCCAAGTCCACCCGGTTCCAACTCAACCTTTCGGGAGTGCGCGTCAGTCTTTCCCTCGAAGATGTGGCGGCGATGTTGCCGGAGCAGGAGTTGGGGGATTGCTTGTCGCCGCCGTCTGTGAAGTGCCTGTTGGCGTTCGCGTCGCAAGCGATCCAGGGCATCGACGACGG
>JAGWAS010000012.1:521-56600 GCA_021296235.1 Paracoccaceae bacterium
ACGAATACTATCGCGCGTGGGCTTTGGCCGGTATCGCCGCCGCACAGGCCACGGCGGGGGACTCTGGGGGGGCAACCGCAACCCTCGCCAGCGCGCTGCAAACGGTCGAGGGCATCGACGACGGTGAAGAGCGCGGGGGGACTTTGGTCATGGTCACTATCGCCAAGGCACAGGCCGTGGCGGGAGATATCACGGGCGCGCTGCAAACGGCCGAGGGTGTGGACGACAATGGGTTCCGCGCGAGCTCTTTGGCCGATATCGCCATGGCACAGGCGAGGGCGGGGGATATCACGGGCGCGCTGCAAACGGCCAAGGGTGTGGACGACGAATCCTTTCGCGCGATAGCTTTGGCCGGTATCGCCGCCGAACAGGCCACGGCGGGAGATATCACGGGAGCGCTGCAAACGGCCAAGGGCATCGACGACGAATCCTTTCGCGCGTGGGCTTTGGCCGGTATCGCCGTTGCACAGGCCACGGCGGGGGACTCTGGGGAGGCAACCGCAACCCTCGCAAGCGCGGTGCAAATGGCCCAGGGAATCGACGACGGGTGGAAACGCGCATGGGCTTTGGCCGGAATATTCAATGAACTTTGCGTGACCGGATTCTGTGACTGAAGAGGACGGACATTTACAGTAATTCTAATTTTCAATTGTCGTGATTTCAGGCCACTTTTTTTGTGCCCCACAGGCCTCATCGGTTGGCAAGAATTCAATGCAGAGACACTGATTCGTTCCGTAGTTCGGTGCATATCCGGGCCACAAAACGCCTAATCAGGGACGGGTGCATCATTGCGGTAAGAACCTAACCGGCCATTCCGCGAAGTGTTCTTTTGCCATTGAGCCCGGAATTCCGTTTTCCGATAATTCGGACGCGCGTGCATCGCACCCAGTCAACACGGAGACCCGGAAATTGAAAATGGATCGACAGGAGCCCGCACGTAAGCGGCCACTCCGCAAGGAGCGACCGGCAGTGTCGTACTCCAGAACCGATTGCGCAGGGGGCGTCCACATACGACTTCCAAGAGTATCGAAAAATCCCTCAGTTCAATCCCGGTAAGTTACCCATATTACCGTTGCACAATCCAAGTGCCTGCATTCATTGATTTTTCATGACACCCGCATTCGGCCCTGTCTGTAGCCACAATCGGATCGAAATCGACCGGATTCTACTTCGCGGGCGCTGAGAGCATCTATTGCCGATTCTGCTGCCCGACTTAACACTCTCAATGATGTTGGCATGGCAGAACGATCAGATTGCTTCAGATTCTTGCCGGTCAGTTTGGCTTGGCTGTTGGTTGGTGGTTTGGGGATCACTCAAACAGCTACTATCTCACCGTATACCTAAATCCCTTTGATATTGGCCGCGGCTTGGCCCAAGGAAAAGGCTGTGATTCCATGTCAACTTAGTCAGACGAAGGGAAATGACCGATGACAAATGGCAACTTGACGAGTTTCGATAAACTCATGCTTCAGAGCCTTTACTGGTGGGATATCGCTACCTTTTTCCGTTGTCCGGTAGAGCGAGACCCCAACAATTGCGACATCGCTCTGGTCGGGGTGCCACATTCAACAGGCAATGGAACCACCGAGCGGGACCAGCATCTGGGTCCCAGAGCCGTTCGAGGTGTCTCGCCAATGGCACGGCGCGTGCACATGGAGTACGGGATCGACCCGTGGGATTGCGCGCGAATTTGCGACATGGGCGACGTGCCCATGCCGGAGGCCAACGACAACGAGGCAAGCATTGAACGCATATCTGAGTTCTTTCGTGCAATCGACAAGGCCGGAGCGCGACCGGTCTCGGTCGGCGGTGACCACTCTGTTACCGGGGCCATTGTGCAAGCCATTGCCGGTAAGGGAGCGCGCCTGACAGACGGAAAGAAGGCCGTATTTTTGCATTTTGATGCTCATACCGATGCCTACGAGCACGTTCCGCACTTTCTTGGGGCAAGGAAATCCGCAGCTCATTGGGCAAGTTACCTTGTGCACAACGGGCATATTGACGCCAGACACAGTGTGCAGATCGGCATGCGAGGCAATCCTCGATCCCTTGACTGGCTCAAGCCAAGCGAAGAGCTCGGCTACACAGTGATTTCAATGGAGCAGTACCGCGAGATGGGTGCCAATCAAACGATTGATCTCATTCTTGAACGCATTGGTGATGCACCGCTCTACATCACTTTCGACCTGGATTGCCTTGATCCAACCGTGGCCCCGGGTGTCTCCAACCTCGAAGCAGGGTGCGAGGGATTTCGGATCGACGAGGTCATGCGTCTTCTGCGTTCCGTGCGTGGCAAGAATATTATCGGCGGTGACTTGGTGTGCCTCATGCCGACCAAGGATCATCCGAACATGATAACATCGCATACTGCATCAGCGATTATGTTTGAGATTATCAGCTTGTTGGCCGACAATTTTCGGGAATAGCGCAAGGATATGTCAATCACCCGGCTTTGTGACGCGCAGTGGAGCGCTTGTAATGTCCCTGAACAATGCGATCGATGACCATGGCGCAGAACAGGATCGCCAGTCCGGCCAACATCCCTTGGCCCTTGGCCGCGTACTGGAGTGCAACCAGCACATCCTGGCCCAAGCCCTTGGCTCCGATGAGCGATGCGATCACAACCATCGAAAGGCACATTAAGATGGTCTGATTAATTCCGGTCATTATCGACGGCATTGCGAGTGGAAACTCAATGTCCTTCAGCAATGTCCACCGGGTGCAGCCAAACGCCGTTGCGGCTTCCTTTGTGCTCTCGGGCACGCCACGGATGCCCAACGCTGTAAGGCGTATGACCGGCGGCATTCCAAACACGAGCGTCGCAAGAACGCCCGGCGGCTTGCCGGTGCCAAAAAAGGCAATGATCGGGATAAGATATACGAATGCCGGCATTGTTTGCATGAAATCAAGTACCGGCAAGGCTGCGTTGTAGGCCTTTGAGCTCTTTCCAAACCAGATGCCAAGCGGAATCCCAAGCAGGACGCACAAGAACGCAGCGGCACCGAGCAGGGAAACCGTTACCATGCTGGTTTCCCAGAGGCCGAACAGAGCCAGGTAGGCGAGCGCAGCGGCGGTGAACACCGCGACGCGGGGACCCGCCAGCCGCCACGCGACAACGATGATGACTGTCATGACGACCGGCCATGGTGTTTCCACAAGAACGGTCTCCAGCCCGTCCAAGATGGTCCTAATTGTGACGACGACACCGTCGAAGACACCGGCGCCCTTGATCGACAACCAATCGAAGCCTGCGTCAAGCCACTTGGACACGGGTGAAAAGTAAAGATCCTTGCCGATCGGCAAACCCGCAATGTAGGGTTCCAGGGCAGGATCAATCTTGCCGATTGTGAAGCGGTAGAGCGTGAGCGGAACGATTGCCAGCCAAAGCAAGAAAGAAAGGCCGGCCCTCGTCCAGCTGGTTCCCGCTGCCGTTCCGGCTGGATTTGCTCTCCAACTCAGATATTGCTTTTCATAGCTCACATTGGCGTAGAAGCCTTGCATTACGCGCAGGCAGATCAGCAGAGCAAGACCGATGAGAAGTATTGTCGTTGCCCCCTCCGCCGCGAGCGCGGCTTCTGCGGCGACTTGATCGGCGATCTGGTTTAGGTTCTGCGCACGATTCAAGAACGACTCGGCATCCGCGTCGCCGGCAAGTTTCGCAGCTTCGTACTTTTCCATGAATTCGCCGGACTTAAGGTTGAGCCGCTCCAACCGGGCCAGTTGATCTGCCCCAAGGTCTCCCCACCAGCCCCTGCCAATCTGGACAAGTGCAAGCACGTCAAGGACCAAAAACGTCCAAAAGTACCCCCACAGCCCGCGGGATGCCCCCCAGAATGGGCCTGCAAGAGCAGCGCTCAGATTCCAGGACCAAGGAAATCTGGTCGCTGATTGGATTTTTTCGAATTCCCGATTGTAATATTCCTGTCGGATCCCCACAAAATCGCCGATCGAACTTGTAAGTGTGCCAGCTTCCCCGGAATGTTCTGTCTGTTTCATCAATTGTCACCCCCCTTTATTCCCTTGAGAAGCACACTCTTGTTTATGACCCCTACATCTGTGCCATCGTGAGTTATCACAATGGGCTGATCGGTCGTGGTGGATATGTCAATTAGACCGCTGAGGTCGGTATCGTGCGAAACCCTGGGTGCATGTTCCAGATCATCACCCGCATGTGGTCGATAGTCCTCAATGCGCTCCATTATTGAATGGGCGTATATGAGCTTCAGCGTGGAAATGCCTTCCACGAAGTCCCGCACATAGTCATCAATGGGGTTCGTGACGATCTCTTCGGGGGTGCCTATCTGGACGATACGTCCGTCCTTCATGATGGCAATACGGCTGCCAATGCGAATGGCCTCGTCCAGATCGTGTGTGATGAAGACCGTGGTCTTGTTCAAGTCGGCCGAAAGCGCCATGAACTGCTCTTGAAGCTGACGTCGGATCAACGGATCCAGCGCGGAGAACGGTTCATCCATCAACAATATCTCGGGGTCTGAAGCAAGTGCTCGCGCAAGGCCAACCCGCTGCTGCATGCCACCCGAGAGTTCGCTGGGAAAACGATCCTCGTAACCGTCAAGATTGACTAAGCTTAGGCAGCGTTGAGAAACCTCCCAGCGCTTTGATTTTGGCTGACCTTGTACCTGCAGCGGGAACGCAACATTGTCACGGACCGTACGGTGCGGAAACAATGCCATATGCTGGAACACCATGCCGATCTGAGCGGCGCGCAATTTTCTCAACTTGTCTCCGCCGAGTGCCAGCACATCCAGTCCGAGAACTTCGATTTGACCGGAGGTGGGTTCGATCAATCGGTTGATGTGCCTGACCATGGTTGACTTGCCCGAACCGGACAAACCCATGACGCAAAAGATCTCACCGCGCGGGACTTCGAATGAACAATCCGCGATACCGACCACGCATCCGAATTCCTCAAGAACCTGTGCTTTGCTGATGCCGCTCTCGTTGATTGCCCGCATCGCTTCTTCGATCCGTGTGCCAAATATCTTCCACACGCCCTGCAATTTGATGACTGGTTCACTCAACGGATCTACCTCCTGCAAAGTTGGTATGCGAGTTCTTGCCTTTTCGCGTGCAATTTTTGTTTGGCGTGTTGTTCAGGCTTTGAAGCTAGCGCGAATTGTTGGATAGGTGATAAAATGTTGGTCAAATCAAAGCTTAGGACAGAACAAACATGAACGCCATCACATTCGAGCCGAAACGTTGGGGCATTCCGAATGACTACGGTCCGCTCAAGGACGTGCTCCTTGGCACGCCTTCCCATTATCGTTGGATTGATGCGGGCCCGATCACGATGCGGACTCTGAACAACCAGGAGCACACAGGCTTCGAGTTCAACCTTCAGACAGCCATGGCACAGCACGCCGAGATGGTTTCGGTCTTCGAGTCGAACGGTGTTAACTGCCATTATCTTGACGCGGATGAGGTGCTTCACCGGAACTTCTTCGCGCGCGATTCGAGTGCCATGAGCCCTTGGGGTGCTCTCATTTGTCACATGCAACTCAAGAGCCGGCGCGCCGACTATGTAACCGCGATCCGCTTCTATCAGGAAAACGAAATCCCAATCTGGCGCTATGCCACCGCCGGTCATTTCGAAGGTGGTGACTTCAACATACTGGAGCCGGGATTCGTGCTGATTGGTTATTGTGGTGAACGCTCCGAGCGTGCGGGCTCGGAACAGGTCGCTCAGTGGGTGCGCGAACAAGGATGGGAGGCTGTGGTGGCGCCCATTTCGCGCGATTTTGTCCACATGGACGGCTTGGTGGTGCCGCTTGCACCCAAGTTGCTCGTGGCTTGTGTCGACGCAATGGAAGAATGGCTTGTGGAGCTTCTTCGAGGGCGCGGTTTTGAGTTCGTGGAGGTCGGCTACGCGGAAGCCAAGAACTTGGGTGTCAACTTGGTGTCTCTTGGCAACGACCGGGTGCTCTCAATGCGAAGTTCACGAGATCTGAACGCACGGATGAGGGCGCTGGGTTTTGAGGTTTTCGATCCTGAAATGTCGATGTTCACTCTGGGCGGTGGCGGCGTTCACTGTCTGAGTCAGGCCCTATGCAGGGAAGAGGCCTGAACGGAAGGAATAACTGGCCCATGACCAAGTCTTGGGCGGCGGCTTCCCGCAGCTTCTGTACCAAAAAAATGATGGGAGCCTGCCATGGCAGGCTCCCACTGCGCAACGGTGCGCCCGGCTGTCGACCTGAGCATGCTCAATGACGAAGAGTCGTCAGTTTCATGCCACTTACTTGTGCGCCGGGTTCAGCCAATCGAATTTCTTGCACCACCTCCCGCCGAGTTCGCGCCCGACTTGAGAATCACGATCATTGGCGCCGCCGCAACCGACGTCGGACTACTGCATCCAAGAATCCACCAACTCGGAGTTTTCCTCCGCCCATGATTTGGCGAATTCGGCCGCATCCATCTTCTCAACAACCAGAGCGTAGGTCATGTCCGAAACCAAATCGGTGGTCAGCCTGACATTGCTCAGCAATTCCGCAGCTTCCGGATGACTTTCCTCAAGTGCTGTCGCGTAGTGCACATGCAGATAGGCCAAATCCCAGGCGACCGGAGCGCTGGAGTTTTCCAGCCATTGCGGATCGTCCGTGGGTTGGATCACATTCCACTTGGAAGCATCGTATGCAGGCTCATCAAGAATCACCAGATCGTGCAGCGCAAACATCTGGTTTGGGGTGTAGCAATAGAATACGTGATCCATGTCCTTCGCCACTGCGGAATCGACATTTGCCATTGCAAGCGTCTCGTCCATTTCCAGCAACTCCATGGTCTCGTCGTAACCGTAGCTCTTGGCACGGATTTTCTCGATGTTTGTCGAAGCCCAGCCTGATGCACCAATCCACACTTCACCGCGGCCGTCTCCATCCGTATCGAAATTCTTCGCCATGTCGGGATCGGACAGATCAGCCACCTCAGAAATTCCGGTGCGCGTGGCGGTCGCTCTTGTTACGCACATTCCCTGAAACGAGGGCACGCCATTTGGGTTCATCCTGACGGTGCCTCTGGTGTTGACGAACTTGTCGACCAAGTTCACCTGATTCGGCAGCCAAACCTCTGGGTGCACATGCATGCTGTTGGAGTCCATCGCCTCGAAAATGACCGGATTGGTGCCGTTTTGGAGTTCCACTTCAAGTCCGAGATTGTCCTCCAGCACAACCTTCAAGATGTTCGCGGTGGCCGCCGCAGACGGCCAGTTGGGCACACCGACGACCACATCGGCTGCGTGAGCGGAAGAAACGCCTGCAAACAGCAGGGTTGCGCATAGGTTACGGAAACAGTTGGTAGTGCTCATTGTATGCTCCTTTTGATCGTCAATCGACGACTGCATCGTCATTGTCGCAACTGGATGTACTATATTGCAAAGTCATGAAATGGCAAATTTTTTTGCGGTTGTACAGGCGGTTCCCTTTTAACTTTCCCGGCAAGAATCTCCGATGTTGCTCAGCGGCAAATTTGGAGACTCAAGGCGAGTTCGGAGCAAGAGGCGACGATCCTGCAGGGACACATCTGTAAAGATCCAGACCCTTGACCGCGCTTCCATTTCTGTCGGGACAACAAGGGTAATCAATCCCGGCACCACTGCTGCGTTTGCAGGAAACGAACATTGGCGACATCCTCAAATTGAACTTTCACCGGTTATTTGGACAGAGCAGCCGACAGGGGACATTTTCGCCGGGCGGCCGACAGCATCGGCATTTCCGGTCCGCTGAGATCAGTCAAACCTACCCCACCTTGAAACGTCTTGATCAGCGCAGTTTGCCAAGAATTTGGTTTGAAGTTTCGCCGAAGGGGGCGAACCGGAACGTTGCGCCCCTTAAAGCAGCGGCGGGGTTGCTGAGCCGAAACCGCAATCGAACCAAACAGGAATTGAATCCGGCGTTGAGCCGAATGCAGGGCAAGTAACGTTCCGGTTGGAGGCAGGCAGAGTTGCCAACGACCAAAATGAGGACTGGCAACAGTGCGATCAGGACAATGAACGATGAGCCTTTACGGCGGCGGATCTCATGGGAAAGCAATATTTCTGCTCCGATGAAGTCCGCGAATTTACAGCTCTTGCCTCAAGGCTTCGACATTGGGCTCTTGAGGCGACCAGGGGCCCAATTGAGGCGGAATCCGAAGGCTTTTCACGACAGAGGCACCGGAAGCTGCCGAACAGCCGAGTCTAGATTTCTGTCAATATATTTCAATGAGTTGACTTGACACATATGCCAATATGCGGCACTGGCACAACAGGTTGGACGCAAGACACTGACAGCGACATGTTTACCATGACAATTCCCACTTCAATATCCTGTTCAAGTCCCGAACCGCTCAGTGCGATCCAACTGAAAGCTCTTGCCGCGATGCCAAAATCTGCAATCCAGATACGTGCTCAATACCTGATATTTGGCGAACGCACCCAATGAACTCAAAGACACATGACAATTGCGTGGCAATTGTCGGCTATGGCCACCGCATGCCTGCCGGAATTCGAACTGATGCGGAATTCTGGAGACTGCTCAGCGAACGGGAGATCGTGCAGGTAGACATAAGTGAACGCTATGGCAGGGGTTATGCCCCGTTGGGGGAATTTTCAGGACCGGGTCGTTTCGCCAGCCGTTTCGAAGGGTTGATGAAGGATGGCGACGAGATGCTGTTCGATCGCACTTTCTTTGGCATTTCCCACTACGAGTCACTGAAAACAGCACCGCAGGCCAAAATGCTGCTCTCCTGTGCCTGGTCGGCTATCGAGCATGCCGGTTGGAACCTGCACTCGCTGCGCAACAGTCCAACCGGAGTGTTTGTTGGCGGGCAAACGCCTGCAGAGGCAAATTGGCGGCCAAGGCATGGCCCCAGCGAATATACGGTGCCCGGATCAAGCATTGCCATGCTGGCCAACAAGATCTCGTATCACTTCAATCTCATGGGAACGTCGGCATCATACTGCACTGCCTGTTCCGCCGGCCTAAGTGCCTTGCATGCTGCCATGCTTGCGCTCAAGTGCGGCGACTGCGATCAGGCACTTGTCGGCTCGGTTGTGTATCTGGGCAGCGGAGGGTTGAGCAGCGGCTTCAATCTGATGGGTGTCATCAGCCCGGATGGAATGTGTCATTCATTCGATGCCAACGCCAATGGCTATATGCGAGCTGAAGGCGCATTCGTCTATGCCCTGAAACCGCTTGCGGCCGCGGAAAGGGATGGCGACGCAATATACGCTGTGATTGAGGCGACAGCTGTCAATGCCGCCGGAGCCGCCGACGACACGAAGGGCTTGGCGCCAGGTCGCACGATCACGGCACCGACCCGGCATGCCCAGATTGAACTGATCCGTACTGCATTGGCCCGTTCCGGAATCAGTCCTGGAGAGGTTGATTACATTGAGGCCCACGCGACGGGGACCGAGGTCGGTGACCGGATTGAGGGCAACGCCATCTCAGAGTTGTTCAGCGGCTTTGATCGTGAAGTTCCGCTTCGGGTTTCCAGCGTCAAGAGCAATGTGGGGCATATGGAGGCCGCCGCCTTCCACTGCTCACTGCTCAAAGTCGTTCTGATGATGCAACGACGAACTTTTTTACCCACCTCAAGAAGCTACCAGGTGCCGAATCCCGAGATAGATTTCGACGGATGTCCCATGCGCGTACAAACCGAGTGTGAACGATTTCCCGACCGTCCCGTGGTAATGGGAATTAACTCCTTTGGTTTCGGCGGTGCCAACGGCCACTGTGTGGTTCGCGAATACATGCCCGCAACGCCCCGGCTCTGGTCCATTCCGTTGGCGCCGAAGTCCGGTGTCATGATTCCCCTTTCGGCGCGCACCCAGACGGCATTGCTGGACAGCGCGAAGCTGTTGCGCGACACGCTCACCGATCACCCGTTGGACATCTACACCATTGCGGGAAATCTCAGCCGTCGGCGCACGCACTTTGCAACGCGGACGGCCATTGCGGCTAACAGCCGTCAGGACTTCCTTGACGCACTGGAAGTCTTCATTGAACAGGAAAGTCCGATTGCAACCGTGGGTGAAGGCGAACCGGGACTGGCCATGGTGTTTGCCGGTCAGGGCACGCAGTGGGCGGGCTGTGGCCGCGAACTCTATGAAACGCATCCTGTCTTTCGTCGGGTCATCGATGCGATTGACGATTACTGGCGGGAGCATTCGGAGAATTCGCTGCGCGATGCCTGCTTTCAGGCTTCCCAATCTGCACTTGATGAATGTGAGTTGGCCCAACCGGTCATATTTGCAATCCAGTGTGCATTGGTGGAATTGTTCAAGACTTGGGGGATCTATCCGGACTGTGTGGTCGGCCACAGTTCCGGTGAAGTGGCTGCCGCCTATGCCTGCGGGGCACTTTCACTCAAGGATGCAACCCAACTTGCCTATCACCGCTCCGCGCTGCAGCAGCGAACGGCGGGGTCCGGCCGGATGTTGACGATTGGACTTGACGTTTCGGGCGTGGAGCAGCTGCTGGATGCCTTGTCCGTGGCTTTCCGACCGGATGGAGATTGCCCCGTTCAAGTTGAGATTGCGTGCGAGAACGCGCCGGCAAATACCGTTGTCTGCGGCAACGAATCCATACTGCAGCCGATCATGGAAGAGCTTGATCGACGCAATGTGCAGAACCGGCTCATTCCCGGAAACATTGCTTTCCATTCCAGGGCAATGGATGAAATCAAGGATGATGTGGAGGCGGCATTGTCATTCCTTGATAATCGAAGGTTTGATTGTGACGTTCCGTTCGTCTCGTCGGTTACGGGTGCTGAGGTCAAGCGACTTGACGGTCGATACTGGTGGTCGAATATTCGTCAGCGCGTGAATTTTGCCGCAGCCATGCAATCGGTTGTGAATGATCACAGACCCGGTGTGGTGCTTGAGCTAGCACCTCACTCCGCCCTGCAGCCCATAATTGCGCAGTGCTTGGAGAGCGTCGTTTCAACCGCTGTTTCCATTCCGACCCTCAGGCGCGACATGGATTCAAGACTCGAGTTCTGCAAGTCCTTGGGTGCGCTCTACAGGTCCGGTCTGACACTCGACTTCGCTGCCCAATATCCGCGTCCCGAACCAATCCCCGATTTGTTGCCCAAATATCCCTTGGAAGAGCAGAAGTCGGCGGACATCATGATGGACAATGAGCTGACGAACAAGCGAGGTCCCTATGTCGACGGCCCCTTGGTGGGGCGCCGTGTTTCTGCGGAACACTTGCTGTTTGATGCGCGCCTGTCGGAACGTGATTTCCCTTGGCTGAAAGATCACCATGTCCATCATGCAGCGATCATGCCCGCTGCCGGCTACATTGAGATTGTTCTGGAAGCCTTGGGAGGTGTTCCTGCCCATTTCGACGAAATCGAATTCCTGAAACCCTGTTCGATTCCGAAAACGCCGGTCAGGCTGCAAACGGCGCTGCATCCAGTCGGCGATTCCACAAACGAGTTCGACTTCACGATATCCACTCGATCATTGGAAATCGACGCGACAGGGGAAATTCACTGCTGCGGAAAAGTCAGGCTGATTGATGATGACACGGTGTTGGATGTGCCGATGCAGCTGGCCGATGTCGACACGTCAAATTTTCACGAGCTCCCGAATATGGATGGGGATGGATTCTATGAGCGCGTTGACTGCGTGCTTGGCAGGACCTTCCAGTACGGGCCCCAGTTCAGGACAATGAAGGGGCTTCGGCACAACCATGTCACTCGGGGCTTCATGTTTGATGTCGTCATGGACGAAAATCTGTGGACTTCAGGACGCCGGGAGGGTTTTGTCGTGTCCCCGCCACTGCTCGACGGCGGACTGCAAATATTCCTTTACAACCATATGCATAGCGCCGACCTGTTTACCTATCCGCGCCGAATTAAGGGCATGACGTTTCTGCGTCCCCCAACATCCGCAAGCCTCGTTTGTGTTGCGAACGAACCTCCCGACAATTGGTTCGACGTTGACGATATTGGACAGTATGCCATCCGAAGAGGCGAGCGTTCAAGTGGCATCATAAGTTACTATGACAGTGTTTCAGGTTCACTCGTGGCCCATGTCAATCTGTATTTGTACTTCAATTCAAATCCGAAACTGGTTGATCGGCCGTTCAGCAAACATCGCATTTCCTGGCAACCCAAATTCATTCGTGACGAACCCGAACTCGTGAATTTGTTGCCCGATGGGGAGATCCAACCTGACCGCTTGATCGAGGTGCTGGAGAATCCGGGTGACGGCAAAACCCGCACGTGCCACATAATCGAGTTGGCGGATGATCAGGAACCAGAAGAAACCATATTCGGAAAATGCGTCGGCAGCCTGTCGAGCCGGCGTTCACAAAGCGTCTATTGGCTGATCAGCAATGACCAGGATGCCGCAAGAAGCAATTTTGATGCATTTAACAGAAGTGATGTGGCGGTGCGCTTCCAAAGTCTTGACCCCACCGCCCGTCAATCGTCCGAACTCGGGAATGGATTGCTGCGGAAAGGTGCTGCGGAGCTGTTGTTTGTTCGCGGCGATGGAAAATCCGCCTCATCGGGGGATTGGGAGTTCTGGCGGGAAATTGCGGTGGGGGGTGGTTTGGCCCTGGTGTCCCATGCCGAAGGTGAGCGCCTTGAGCCAGGGGCCGGTTGGATTGTGTTGCGCTCCGGAACCTGCGCGACCCTGTTTCAGGCACCGCCGTTCAATGCTGGTGCCGTCGGGGAAACTGCAGTGTCGGAACCGCGTTGGGTGCTAGGCGAACCCAATAGCTTGGCCGGAGCTTGGAACAACCGGCTGGGCAATCGGAAAGTCCACGAAGTCTCACTTGACCTTGATGTTTCCTGGGAAGCGGGTCTGAACCCTGAAGAGTGGCCGCATGCCGCGGACGTGCAGGCAATCGACATGTTTTTCGATTCGGATCCGCAGGATCCGACGGGTGAAAGGGCCGTTATTGCCTTAATCACATTCATGCAGGCATTGGTTGCCCACAGGATTGGACATGCAAATCGCAACTGCCGCGTAACGGTGGTGACCCGCAGGGCCGTCCTTGACACTGAGGACGCCCGCGGCTGTGCGCTTTGGGGTGCCGTTCGCAGTTTGGCAAATGAAATCGTCGAGGAGGCCGGGATGGATTTCCGGATCGTGGACCTCGGCTCCGCTGAAGATCTGGAAACGCTGGAATGGCTTGCCGCGCACGATCTGC
Source organism: Paracoccaceae bacterium (assembly GCA_021296235.1). Taxonomy (GTDB): domain Bacteria; phylum Pseudomonadota; class Alphaproteobacteria; order Rhodobacterales; family Rhodobacteraceae; genus JAPOXR01. The sequence goes on from JAGWAS010000012.1 coordinate 13,682, forward strand.
GCGAACAGGAAATTGCCGTGCGGGATGGACGCCCATGGGTTCCGAGGATGGTGAGTCTGCCGGATCCGATTTCACGCCTGCCAACCGGAGACGGGTCACATTATCGACTCTTCCTGGAAGAACCGGGACAGGTCAGCGGATTGCAGATGAAGACCTTCAGGCCGCCGCCGTTGGGAAAGGACGATGTTGAGATTGAGACCGTCGCGGCGGCCCTGAACTTTCGTGACATAATGGTTACGCTCGGAATGCTCCCTGAGTTGGCCTATGAACGCTCGGCGCTTGGACATGAGGTTGGCATGGAGGCGAGCGGCAGGGTCCGTCGCATCGGCACGAATGTTGGCGAGTTCAAACTTGGCGACGAAGTGATTTTCCTGCAGGGCGGATGCATAGGCAACCGTGCGGTGGTGAACCGGAACCTTGTCTTTCCCAAGCCTGAGCGGCTTAGCATGGTTGAGGCTGCGTCGATTTTGTCGGTCTACAACACCGCCTATTATTCCTTAATTCATTTGGCCCGCCTCGGTAGAGGCCAGCGCGTTCTGATCCACTCGGCCATGGGCGGAGTGGGTCAGGCGGCGATAGCTCTCGCCCGACATGTGGGTGCCGAGATCTATGCCTCCGCCGGCAGCGAGAGCAAACGCAGCCAGCTGTTGAAAATGGGGGTGAAAGCAGCTTTCGACTCCCGCAGCCATGATTGGTTTGATGGGCTGATGGAGGCCACCGACGGCGAAGGCGTCGATGTTGTGCTCAATTCCCTCGCCGGTCGTCATGTTCCCTTGTGCCTTCAGGCATTGCGGCCCGGAGGATGGCATTGCGAAATAGGCAAGGTTGACATCTACGCCGGCAATCCCCTCGGACTTCGACTGCTCAGGAAAAATCTGCGTTTTGCCGCCATCGACATGGATCGCCTGATGCTTGATGATCCGTTTCTGTCGCGCTCCCTTTCGGAAGCATGCCTGAAACTGATTGATCAGGGCAGGGTGGAACCTTTGCCCGTCTCGGTTTTCCCCTACAGGGATTACGACAAGGCCTTGCGCCGGATGATTGCCGGACAGCATGAGGGCAAACTCGTTCTGGAGGCACCCATTGGCTCAAGCAACCCTGATTTTCCGATCGCCGACAAGCGGCTGTTTCTTGACCCGGATGCAACCTATCTCGTAACCGGCGGACTTGGTGGGTTTGGCTCGCGTGTGTTGTCCTACCTTGTGTGCGCGGGAGCACGCCATCTGACCGTGATGGACCGCGATCCCGAACGCCGCCGAGGCATCGATTGGGTGTATGCAAACACTCCCTTGGCATACATGGACGAGCAGGTCGAAATCGAATTTGTCGCTGGAGATGTATCGATCGAGTCGGATGTGCTCCGGTGCATCGGAAACTTGCGGAGGCAACTTAAGGGCGTGTTTCATTTCGCTGGTGCGTTGGATGACAATCTCTTGGCCAACATGTCCAAGGAATCCGTTGCCCGTGTCTTTGCGCCAAAGGCTCAAGGAGCCCTCAATCTTCACAATGCGACCTTGGAACTTGAACTTGATCATTTCGTTATGTCTTCGTCCGTTGCGTCCATCTTCGGCAATCCTGGACAGGTCAACTACAGTGCCGCCAGTGCGTTTCTGGATGGCTTGGCGGTAAGCCGCCGACGGCAGGGCCTGCCCGCCCTGACCTACAACTTGGCCGCCGTTTCCGAGGCTGGCATGGCTGCGCGCAGTCTTCATGTCATCCGGATGATGACGGCCTTGGGGATGCCGCCAGTCAGCAGCGATTTTGCCATAACAAACCTGGACTTTGCACTTCGAGGCGCAACTGACGACGATCACATCATTACCGCAGTGTTCCAAGGCATACATTGGAGCGCATCTTCGCCGGATTACATGCGCTTCGGTCGCTTGATGACCAATCAGAACGCGTTTGAATCCGTCGCAGATGACCACCTGACTGTTGATTCCGTCATGGAGCAAATCGCCGAAAAGGTGGCCGAACTCTGCGGTCACCAAGAAGGTGGCATGGAAGAAGCGCTCTCCAGTTTTGGTCTCAATTCCATTTCGGTTGCTGAATTGGGAGCCTTCATTCAGAGTGAGTTCAACTTTCAGGCAAGTGCCTTGGAGCTGATGACAACAGCTTCCTGCAAATCGTTGGCGCAGGCAATCGTGCATGGAGAGAAACAGGATGAGGGCACAGACGCCCGAGCCGAGAGTGACTTGGACGAGGATACAGTTCAGTTTGTGCATCAGCGCAGGCAACCCGCGCCTTCGGTCTTCGCCAGCCCGCTTGATGATCACTTTCCGAAAGGACATCAGCCCAACCAGACAGACAGGCAAGTTACCTTGCACTAGTGCCGGGTGGCGATAACAGTGCAGTGCCTATTGGCTTAAACTACTGAAAACAGAAGGCAGAATGGCAAGAAATTCCCATGCAGCGCAAGGGGCGGTGGTGCCACCGTTGAAAGGGGAACTTCCACCGCCTTGCCGCAGGGATCTGAACGAACTGTGCCGTTTTGTCCACGCAGCGGTTGCGCGGGAGGCGCCCACCGGATCAAGTTCACCGGTTGATTTCAATCACGTGCTGCTGACCGGAGCGACCGGATTTGTCGGCAGATTCTTTCTTCGGGAACTCCTCGAACAGAACGAAGGTGTAATCGTGCATTGCCTTGTGCGTGCCGACACCGCCGAATTGGGGCTGGAGCGCATATGCAACGCCCTGAAGGACGCGGAAATTTGGGATGAGAAATACACCGAACGCTTGAGGGTGTTGATCGGTGATATCAGACAGGAACGATTTGGATTGCCAATGGCAATCTACGATGAGTTGTGCAGGCAATTGGATGCTGTCTACCACATCGCGGGCGACGTGAAGCTGGTGTCCTCCTATGCCGACATTCGCGGCATGAACACACTCTGCCTTCGTTCAGTTCTTGATCTTTGCTTTCGCACTCGCCTCAAGCACCTTTTCTATGCGTCAACGATGGGTGTTTTTCCGGAGTATTTCTGCAATTTCGCGAACGAGTTCAGCCAGAGCCGCATCGGGGATCAGATGCAGCCTGACCTCTCGGTGATGAAGAGGATATTCCCCGTGGGCATGCTGGGATATCCGTGGAGCAAGTTGGTTTCCGAGCAAATCCTTCTGTTTGCCAGGTCGGCAGGATTGCCTGTCGCAATCTTCAGGTTGCCGAGTACCAGGTTTGCCAGCAACGGATTTGTAAAGGCGGATGAAATTACTACGCAGCTGTTCTACGCTGTAGCAGGTATGAATGTTGCTCCCACTGGATTCTCTCCGCATGAAATCAATGAGCCCGTTGACACGCTCGCCCGAATTTGCACCGCCATCTCGAACAATCCGCAGCGGAAGTATGTCATTTACCATTGTTGCGATCCGCAACCGGCCTACGAAGAGTACGCGTTCGACGATTTTGGCCTATACTGGAAAAAAGTGCCATACGGTGCCTTCAAACGGGCATGCTTGGCACTGGGCGAGCGCTCGCCGTTGCACGGCACGTGGCCTTTACTGGACTATGTTTCGCCCTATTGGTTTTCCGAACGGAGCGCTGTCGACGGGCGGCCCATCACCGACCGAACGATTCACGAGGACTGCCCGCACACCATAGAATGGCCAACTGTCCTGGAAAGGCACTCACGCTGCCACAATTGGGTTATACGCAAACAGGAGGAATGGCCCTATCAGTTGCCGGACATTCAGCTGAACTTTGGGCACCTGATGGAACGGGCCGGCGCATTTGCAAAAAATGAGGGCATTCCGTTTGAAGCGGCATATCCAGATTGGATGCAGTGCGGAATCAAAAGATTGGTTCAAGCACTCAATTCGCCGAAATCCGACATAAAGGAAACAGGAAAGGGCCAGGTGGCCTTCGATCTAAGTAGGTTGCTGCGAAAGAATGCGGCACTTGCAGGCGAGTTGCATCGGCATCCTGAGATCAGCCGGGAGAATCTTGTTCGCCCAGTGTTCATTGTCGGAATCAACAGAACCGGAACCACTTTTCTCCATAGACTCATGGCGCGCGGCAGAAGATTCTGGACGTTGCGGCTGTTCGAATTGGAAGAACCGGTTTTGCCGGCCGGAAACTATGGTGAAGTGGCACATGGGCCAGACGATCCTCGCAGGAACCAAGCGGAGAGCATTCTGAGTTCCATGAGAGCCACGGACGTGTTTTCGGGTGTCCACGACACAGGTGTTGACGAACCGGATGAGGAATTCAATCTGTTGAGGTTGGCTTTCGGGGCTTGGGTTTCTTCGGTCATGTACCGGGTTCCCGACTATGATCAATGGTTGGCAGAAAACGGATCCCGTGAAGCATATCGGCATCACCGCCGCACAATGCAGCACTACAGTTGGCAGCGAAGGCAGCAAGTGCCCGGCGAGGAAAGAGAATGGCTGCTGAAAATGCCATTTCATCTCAAGGAATTGGATGTTCTGCTTGAGACATATCCCGATGCTGTATTCATCCAGACCCACCGGGAACCGGAGCAATCCATGGCTTCATGGTTCAGTTTGGTGGAGCGGATTCGATCCTTGTCCACAAACATTCGATCACGACATGAACTCGCGGCCGAACAGTTGGCATTCATGAGCAAGATGCTCAACGATGCAATGCTGTATCGGACCTCCCGTCCTGAGTTGGAGGATCGCTGGGTCGATGTGAGATATTCAGATCTGATCAAGGATCCAATTAAGATTGTAAATGGCATCTATGATCATTTTGGCTGGCCGCTTGATCCGGGGTCAGTCCAGGCCATGAAGAGTTGGTACGTGCGGCAAGCGAATCAACGCCGGCGTGAACCGCCGCATCAGTACAATTTGGACGATTATGGCCTTACCCCGGAATCCGTAAATGACGCATTTGGATTTTACCGGGAATTTGTCGGATCCCGCGGTATCACCTGAGGACAATTCGTCAGCTGTTTATTGGGCAGATGATTTTTGTCAGGTCTTGTCAGCGGTGGTTTGTCCGCAAAACTGCGTTGGGCAGATCAAGTCATCATCTCCAAAATTGCATCGCTCATCAAATCGTCAACGCATCGGCACGCCCGCGCTCCGCTTGAACCGTCCCGCAGCCAAAAATCAGCTCCCCCAACGGCATGATTTGATGTCGATGAAGGTTGCTCATTGCTCCTTCTGACCTTCCGCAATCATGATCATTGCAGGCAGAACAAACAGCGTGAACAGACCCGACAGAATTAAGCCTCCAAGCATGCTGGCTGCGAACGGCACCAAAAACAACAATGCCTCGCTTCTTTCGTAGATCAGGGGCAGGAGGCCCAGACCGGTCGTCAGGCTGGTAAGGAACACGGCACGGAATCGTTGACGTGTTGCCGCTGCAGCAACTGCAATCGCGGGAATTTTTGGTTTTTCCCGGCGAATTATCCCGTAACGGTCGAGCAGTACCAATCCATCATTCACGGCAACACCCGAAGCAGCCAAAATTCCAAATATCGACATGAAGGTAAAGTTCCACCCGAGCACGAGATGAATCAGAACAGAGCCGGCAAATGCAGCGGGAATCCCCGTCGCAACAACCATTGGTTTCCAGTAACTGCGCAGGAAACCGGCCATGACTGCATAAATGGCCAACAGTGAAAGTGGTACGAGGGTAGCGAGCGTTTCAAGTGTTTCGTTCTCTTCCCGGGCACCACCGTCCCTTTCGATAATTATGTCAGGATATCTAGACTGCAACGCCGCTATTGTACCTTCCTCGATTTGCCGTCGGGCACGATTTGGCGTTACAATTGCTGAGTCCACCCTCGCTTCGACGAATACCGCCGGCTGCCCATCAATCCGGGTCAGTTCCGCCAAATCCCGCGTTTCCGTCAATTTTGCTGCAACCGACAGTGGAATTTGCCCTCCACCCGGCTTGTTCAAGCGCATCTGCGCCAGTTCGCTCAAGCTCCTGCGTCTCTCCTGAGGATAATTCACAACCACTTTGATCTCTTCGCGAAACCGCTGAATGCGCTGCGCTTCGATACCGTGAAGCCTCGCCCTCAACTGGGACCCAATGGACGCAGTCGTCAGTCCGGCCGCCTTCCCTGCGGGAGTCAACTCCAGTTCAAGCTGACGTTTGCCGGGAGAGAGATTGTCATAAATGTCGTAGACGCCAGGCATTGAAGACATGGCAGACTGCAGTTCCGTTGCTGCCTGCTGCAGCACATGCAGGTCGTCATGGCGGATCGAATAGGCAAAATTGGGTTGCAGTTTCACCTGTGTCGTTACGAAATCCAAGCCTTCCAAATCCGAAACGTCCCCAACATTTTGTCGCCAGGCTCGTTCAATTTCCAGCGAATCTGCGCTCCTCGTGGATCGGCTGTGGAGATAAGCCTTCACTGTGGCAATGTTGTCGCCGAGCACATCATCTTCGTCAGGTCGGGTCGACAGGATGGTTCCAGCGACGACCGTGATCGACCTGATTGACGATCCGTCAAGGTCATCATTGATGCTGGCTGCCGCTTCGCTGAACCGTTCTGCTGCCGCCAGCGTCGTTCCAAGTGTTGATCCAACGGGCAACCTAACCTCAGCCTGAACGGCGTCGCCAACCCCTATGCGGGCATCAGCCAGAACCACGGGAACCACCTCGAATCTGAGGAACAATATGGCAGTGATGATTACGAGTGCACTGGCCGATATCGACAACCAGACATTCCGCACGGACCATGAGACAGCTGACGACACCAAACTGTCTCGAATGCGATCAAACCATTGTCTCACATATCGCTGAAGATCGCTCAGCGGTGAAGCGCTCCAAGGTCTTTCGTGCGACAGGTGGGCGGGCAGGATAAGGAATGCCTCCAACAGTGAAATCACCAGAACGAACATTGCCACATAGGGAATCACCTTGATCAACTGCCACACACCCGAATTGATGAAGATGAGTGGCAGTAAGGCCAGAACGGTGGTTACGGCACCCACAAACAGGGGCCCGAAGACAACTCTTGCTCCCGATGCCGCTGCCGCCGAGGCTGGTTTACCCATTCCGCGTTCAGCGAGTATGCTCTCCCCCACCACTACCGCGTCATCAACCACAATGCCGATCATGAGGAAGAACGCGAACATTGTTCCCATGTTCAGCGTAAGATCCGCAGGACCAAAAAACAGGAGCGATCCAACAAAAGAGAGAGGGATCCCGAAAGATATCCAGAATGCGTTTCGCAGATCGAAGACTGCGACCAAACTGAGGAACACCAGCGTTATGCCAATCACGGCATTTTTGAATATCCTGGAGAAACGTTCAATGGTGATCGCAAGATCATCATCCCAGACGCTGACGGAAATGTTCTCCGGCGAAATGTGCGTCTCAAGAAAATCCTTCACGATGACACTGATTTTTCTGACCGATTGGTTTTCGGATGCATCCACCTGAACAAAAACCGTCGGAACGCCATCCACTTCAGTCAATATCTGATCGTCAACGAAATCATCGCGAATTGTTGCCAAATCCCCCAGCACCAACTCGGAACCGTCTGGCTCTGTTATGACCGGTATGCTCATGAATTCGTCGCCGGTGTGTCGCTTTGCAACCGACTGCATTGTTATCTTGCCCGCACCAGTTCGCAATTCCCCGAAGGTCAAGTTGAGTGAACTTTGTTGGATGGCCTGTGCAATGGTCTCCAGGTTGATGCGGTGCCGGCGCAGCGTTTCCTCATTCAACTCAATACTGATTTCCCGATCCCTCACTCCGGAAAGACCCACGTGGGAAACGCCCGGTAGCGCCAACAAGCTATCCTGCAATTCTTCCGCTGCCCGCCGCAGATCACTTTCCGTTTCCAATTCCGAAGAAACCGCAATGGTCAGGACGGATATCTCCTGTTGGTCCAGTTTGATCTCCGGTCGCTCGGCGTTAAGCGGAGGAAAATTTTCCAGTGAGTCGACGGCGTTGACGACCTCGTCCAAAACCGCCTTTTTGTCGGCGAAAGTTTCGAATTCGACAACAATCCGTCCGAAGTTGTCTTTGGCACTGCTCACAACACGGTTGACACCGGCAATTCCGATTACAGCTTCCTCAACGCGGCGATTGATGTCCTCTTGGATTTCAGCCGGTGATGCGCCAGGCGACGGAACGGTTACCGTAACGCGTCGGAGATCATAAGTGGGCCAATTCTGTATGGCGAGTTGAGAGCCGACAATGACTCCGGCAACGACAAGAAAGACCATCAGCAGGTTGGCCGCAACCGGATTGGCGGCGAAGTAGGCAATCAATCCCTTGGATGGGGTGGTTTCGGCTCCACCAACGTCTTCGGCGTCTACATGGTTCATGCCGTCTCCCTTACGAACCAAAATCCGTTACGGTCACAGCGAGACCGGATTGGGCATTGCGAATCGCACCGACTACGACGCCATCGCCGGCATCGAAGGACTCCACAATCCAGTGATCATCGGTACGTCCCAAGGTCAGCGGTTCAAAAGATTCCAAGATGCCGTCGCGCACCAGCCAAACTTGACCGAAAGCCTGGGATGCCGCCTCAGGCAAGACATATGTTCCGGCATGCGATGGCCCGGTGATTGCGATCTCTGCAAAGGTGTTGGGCAACGGAAGTGAGTCCAACGGACCATCGTCGGAAAACTTCAAATACAGAGACGCCATTCTGGTGTCCGAATCCACAATGGAGGATGTTGTGGCAATGGTTCCCCGGTATGTGTTCAATCTTGTCCTGATCTCGGCTGTTCGCCCTTCCACGGGCTGCAAATTGAGAAGATCCTGCTGATCAATGGGTACATGAACCCTGATGGATTCAGGTCGGTAAACCATTCCCAAGACTGCTGCACGACCGACAGTTTCGACCGTTCCGACAAGTTCTCCAACTTCGACACTCGAAGATATAACCCGGAAATTATAGGGCAAGGAAATTCTGGTTTTCTCAAGTTGAAGTTCAGCAAGCTTCAATTCAAGCTGAGCGCCTCGCAAATCCAATTCGATCTTGCGCGCATCACTGCTTCCGGCTTGCTGGATCTGCAGTTCGTATTCAAGTGCATCAACCTTCAAGCGGGTTTTTTCAACTCTCAATTCAAACTCCGAGGGGTCTACCCTGATGAACACCTCATCAGCTTCCAACGATCCCCCCGGTTCGAATTTTGGAGACACCCAAACGACACGCCCGACAACTTCTGAAAGAACTGTAACTCTTTCCTTCAGCGATACAGTTCCTGTCAGCTCGAGTGTAAGTGCCTGTTCCGTTGACTCGGGTTGGATCACGCGAGCAACCGGTTTGCGTTCCGGATTTGCCAGTTGCGTACTGTCAACACGCTCGACCTGTTCCGGTGCTCGCGCAAAATAGAAAGCGACGGCAACTGCGCCGAGAATGACTGCGAACTGCAGATATCCCTTCCACTTGGAGTCTTTGCGGCGACCATCGGGTTGGTTCGCGTCCTGTGTCATTGTTTCCGATTCCCTTGGCCAACTCTTGGCAACATAATTCAGTTGCATATGATCAAATTAAGTCAGGTTGCGCTAATGCCAGCCAATATCTTCCAAATCAAGATCAATGACACAGTGCGAACTCCTTCTGCTGTGCAAGGGGCTTGCGGAAGTGTTCCAATGTCAAGTCATGTGGGTCCAGAGGACAGGATTGCCGTCCTGCCGCCCGGTTTGGCCCTGTCAACTGATCCAACGGTGAACGGGTGCCGGAAGCTCGGACGGAATCTCAATTGCTTCCGCTCCGCGATGCCGCTCTCTTCCTTTTTTGGTCGATTTCGTTCAAGAGATCGGCTGCCAGCTTTTCAAATTCGGTGCGCACCTGCTCAGGCGGCCGCAGAATAATTGAAATGTGATCAACGATTCTGTCTGGTGGCCTCAGGAACAGGGCATCCGCCTCCCTTGTGTCAAATCCAGCAATCTGGCGCGCCTCAAGCCATGCGGACATCCTGTCGGCACGCTTTATCGCGCTCTTCTGCCGACCGGAAAGGTCCATCGGCATTCCAAAACGCAACCTGATGGCGGCCAAGATTCGGTCTTCCATTTCATCATATCCGCCTTCGAGGGCATTCTTGACAGGCGAAATCAGGTCGCCGATGACGTATTCCGCGGCATCGTGCAGCAGTGCGGAAAGCCGCTGTTCTGCGGTTGCGCGGGGGTTGAGCAGGCGGAGAATTCTCTCCACAAGGAGCGAATGTTCGGCAACCGAATAGGGAAATTCACCGACGGTCTGGCCGTTCCAGCGGGCAACAAAGGACAGCCCGTGGGCGATGTCGCTGATTTCAATGTCGACCGGGGCCGGGTCCAGAAGATCCAACCGTCGGCCGGACAGCATTCTCTGCCAAGCGCGTGGTTTTTTTGACATGGGCTCAGTTGTCTGGTGTACTATTCAGTTAAAGGCCAGTTCGACACAAGGTCGAAGGTGCCGTCAAGTGACAACGGTGATTGCGCTGCAATCCGTGCAGTCAATTAGAGTACACAAACTGATTTCACTTGGGATTCATTTGTCGAACGTCATGACGGATCTTCGCCACCCATCCAGGGATCTTTCCTCGCCGACCTACGACAGGAACCGGGTGAGTTTCGCACGGGTGAGCGCGAAAACCGGGTCAGCTCCCGTTGGGTTCCGCGTTTCCGAAACGTGTCAGCGACTTGTTCAATGCAAGCAGATTGCCGGTCATCGGGATCATCGACGGATATTGGAATTCCTTGGATCCGTGCATTGTCGATGCGGGGTTCAGGTGATATCGGCGGCGGCTTCAACAATCACCTGGTTGGACCCAAATGAACAGAGATTACACCGTCAAGGACATTTCCCTGGCCGAGTTCGGTCGCAAGGAGATCGAGATCGCCGAAACCGAAATGCCGGGCCTCATGGCTTTGCGGGACGAGTACGCCGATGCGAAGCCGCTTTCAGGCGCAAAGATCGCCGGATCCCTGCACATGACGATTCAGACAGCAGTTCTGATCGAAACCTTGGATCTGCTGGGAGCCGACATACGCTGGGCGTCTTGTAACGTCTTCTCCACCCAGGATCATGCGGCGGCGGCGATCGCAGTCAGCGGCATTCCGGTATTCGCGGTCAAGGGAGAATCACTCCCCGAATACTGGGACTATGTGGACAGGATCTTTTGGTTCAAGGAGGGAGGAGCGAACATGATCCTGGACGATGGCGGGGATGCAACCAATTACATAATTTTGGGCGCCAGGGTGGAGGAAGGTGAACAAGATCTCATTTCGGATCCGAAATCCGAAGAGGAGGAAGCAATGTTCGCAACTGTTCGCCGGCGGATCAAATCGACACCGGGATGGTTTCTCAAGCAGCGCAGCATGATACGCGGTGTAACCGAGGAGACCACAACAGGGGTAAACCGCCTTTACCAGTTGAAGGATCGGGGACTTCTTCCGTTTCCGGCCTTCAACGTCAATGACAGCGTCACCAAATCGAAATTCGACAACAAATACGGATGCAGGGAGAGCCTGGTTGACGGAATCCGCCGCGCAACGGACACAATGATTGCCGGAAAGATCGCGGTTCTCTGCGGATACGGCGATGTTGGCAAGGGCTCGGCGGCATCACTGCGCGGGGCCGGGGCTCGCGTCATGGTTACGGAAGTCGATCCGATCTGTGCCCTGCAAGCCGCAATGGACGGCTTTGAAGTCGTGACGTTGGAGGAGGCGGCGCCGGCCGGTGACATATTCGTTACGGCCACCGGAAATCGGGATGTCATTTGCATCGACCACATCCGGCAAATGAAGGACATGGCAATCGTTGGCAACATCGGCCATTTTGACAACGAGATTCAGGTGTCGGCACTGCGCAACAACAAATGGACCAACATCAAGGACCAGGTTGACATGATTGAAATGCCGTCCGGCAGGAGGGTCATCCTGTTGTCCGAAGGGCGTCTTCTCAATCTCGGAAATGCCACCGGTCATCCCAGCTTCGTCATGTCGGCCAGTTTCACAAATCAGGTGCTGGCCCAGATTGAATTGTGGACCAATCCCGGCAAATACGGGAATCAAGTCCATGTGCTGCCGAAGCGGCTTGATGAGAAAGTTGCACAACTGCATCTGGGAAAGCTGGGAGCAAAACTCACCGATTTGTCAAATGAGCAGGCAGATTACATTGGAGTGGAAACCACCGGTCCCTTCAAATCCGAACACTACAGATATTGAGCCGCGGTCAGACGTTCCCACCTCGCGAAGTTTGCGATCGGTGCATTTTTTTCAAAAGAAACCCTGAACCGCTCCAATGATCCCGCAACCAACGGCAGCGTAGGTGCCGTCGATCAAGATCAGTGATTTTGGTCGTCTGCCGAAAGTGTAGTTCGTCGCCACCCACGGAACGACAATGAACAACCCAACTGCAAGACCAGTGAGCGTTCCTTGAATCGGATCCAACACAACCAATTGGGCTTGGAGATACTGCATCATGAACGAGACGATGAGAACGCACACGAAGGCAATGATGAACGGCGTTGGATTCTTCCGTTTCATTTCGGTCTCGGTGAGCCCGCTTGCTTTCATCCAAGGCCGCGAGAGCACCATGTACCAGATTGAACCAAATGCAAAGGCGGCAACGGCCCCTGAAATGATGCTGATCAATTCCATGTTCTGAAGTCCTTTCTTCGAACTCAAGCTCAATTGACGCGGATTACTGCCAGTCAGCCAGTCTTGCCGTGATGTTCCGGATGTCCGCCAAGTTCACAGATCACATCCCACTCCTGCTGCGTTACGGGCTGCACCGAAAGGCGGGTGTTGTTGACGAGAACCATCCCGGAAAGTCTGGGGTCTGCCTTGCACATTGCCAAGGTAACCGGCCTTGGCATTGATGCCACGGCCTTGACATCCACGCATTCCCAGCGCGGATCGTCGGTTGTGCTGTCGGGATGGACAACGGCGCAAACCTTGACGATTCCGACAACTGCCTTGTCAGATTGGGAGTGATAGAAGAAGCCGAGATCACCCAACTGCATTTCGCGCATGTTGTTGCGGGCCTGGTAGTTCCGGATGCCGTCCCATTCCTCACCGGCATCGCCCTTTGCCACCTGATCATCCCAACTCCACTCGCCGGGTTCGGATTTGAAAAGCCAGTGCCTCATCATTCCTCCGCAACCAATTTATCCTCACGACCGCAGCCGGCGCCGAATTTGTGGCACGCGGGTGAATCGCGTCGGGTATGTTGAATCCCACCGGTGCCGAAAAGGCAAGGGAAGACCATAGTGGCCAAAGGCAATCATTTTGACGCCCGAAGCCTCATTTGATGACAAACTGCATCCGATTTGCCGAAAAAGGAACCTCTCATCCGCCTTGTTTCGCCCTGCTCCATTTTCCTGCTGGAAAAATTGCAAGAGCGATTGGGCTGACTGTGGACTTTCCGCGGATCACGGCGATGCGTGGCAGCGTTCAGTCAAAAAAATGTCGTCTGAATTGTTCAATGAAAGGCCAAAGCATGGCACCTTCCGTTGGCGCTTCAGGATTTTGGTCCCCTCTTGCCGTGCCCGAGAATTGGGGCACTGACACTGTCAAGCGGCCAGCGCGGGCGAGCCCGAACATCCGAATCGCCCTTGGCGCCAACGTGAATTCTCTCAATTCCTGCCCATGCAATCATGGCTCCATTATCGGTGCACAGGGCCGGATCAGGTGCAATGAACCGAATGGAACGTTCCGAGCAAACCGCCTTCAGGGAAGAACGAATTTCCCGGTTGGCCGCAACACCGCCGCAAATTGCAAAATCCCTTGCCCGTCCAATGCGGTCGGAGAACTCCTCAAGCGCGGTTGCCGTTTTTTCTGCCAGGATGTCGCTGACCGCCCGTTGAAACCCGGCGCACAAATCGGCGATGCTTCGGGATTCCAACGCCCCATCCCGTCGCAGGTTTTCGCAGGATCGGCCAACGGCAGTCTTAAGACCCGAAAACGAAAGGTTGCAACCTTGCCTGCCGGACAATGGTCTTGGAAACCGGAAGCGGTCCGGATCTCCCATGCCTGCCATTTCCTCGACTGCAGGCCCACCCGGGAAGCTGAGTTTCATCAGACGGGCGGATTTGTCGAAAGCCTCCCCCGGCGCATCGTCAATTGTGCCACCCAGCCGCAGAAACCTGTCCGGTCCAAGCACCGCAAGAAATTGGCAATGCCCGCCTGACACAAGCAGCGCCGGAAACGGAAACTCTATCAGATCAGTCATCCTGGCTGTCAACGCGTGTCCGGCAAGGTGATTGATGCCAAGCAGCGGTTTACCCGAACCAACCGACACGCCCTGTGCGAATGCAATGCCCGCCAGCAATCCACCGATTAGGCCAGGACCGGCCGTTACCGCAACTGCGTCGATTTCCTGGAGCGAGGTTCCCGCCTCCGTCAGTGCCCTTTCAGTTGCTTGGTCAAGCCGGACGGCGTGTGCCCGTGCCGCAATTTCGGGGACAACCCCACCATGGGAAACGTGAAGACCTTGCTGGCCAAGCACGACCGACGAGCGCACTTGCGCAATTTCACCCGGGATATACTCAACAACCGCAGCGGCCGTATCGTCGCAACTGGACTCCAGCCCGAGCACGGTCAGGGGTCGGCACATGTGGTTTATGGGTCGCAGGGACATGATGAACCGGGTAGCATTGGCGCGGATGAACAGCAATGAAGCAGCCGAACGTGCGGGGCACGAAGACCGCACCGTAGTAATCACGAGGCCCGTGCGTTCCGCCGACCGGGCAGCCGCTTTTCTTTCCGGACCGGGAACGTGCAGGTTCGAAATTCTGGTTTCACCTCTGCTGACAATCGTGCCGATGGCGCCCGAGATTGATCTTTCGGATTTCGCTGCTGTCGTGCTGACTTCCGAAAACGCGGTTCTCTTCACTGATTTCAGCAACATGCCGAAACAGATGCCTGCATACTGCATCGGAGAAGGGACGGCGGCTGCGGCGGCGGAAGCCGGATTCTCAGCCAGGGCAGCAGAAAATTCTTCCGATTCGCTAATCTCCCTTGCCATACGGGAGCATGCTCTCGGCAAATTGCTCTATCTCCGGGGAAGGCATGCAGCGAACGACGTTGCGGGTATGCTTGATCAGGCAGGTCTGCCCTCCGAAGAGGTCATTGTCTACGATCAGGTTCCGGCCAGTCTCAACGCTGAGGCACGAAAGGCACTCATTCAAAGAAGGTGTGTGTTTCCGGTTTTTTCCCCGCGAACCGCGGAAATCCTTGCGGATGAAGCCGAGTTTGCACCCGATATTGGACACACAATCTGTTGCTTGAGCACAAAGGTTGCCAATGCGTTTCGACTGAATTGGAATTGCACGGTGGCGCCTGAACCGACATTGGCCTCCATTCTCCGCATGACGAGGGATGTTGCCGCAGGGCCGGCGGCTTGAGCGCGCATTTGATGCTCGCCGCCGCGAAAACGGCTATTGGGTCAGGAAGTGAATCACAAGAATTCCGGTCGCCATTGTCAGCGCACCCAACAGGAACACCGCCACAGGCTGGTAGACGGATTGTTGCCGCTCGGGCTTGGCCTTCGGGTCAAGCTTCCTGACTGCACCCTCAATCAAATCCGGAAGTCGCGGTCCAATCCTGTGAAGGGTTCGAGCAACCCGTTTGATGTCGCGCCTTGCGGCAGTTAGGCCCAAGTTCGAGCGCACATACTCATCGACGATCGGGCGGGCCGCATCCGAAAAATTAATCTTCGGGTCAAGCGTTCGCGCCACACCCTCAGCCACCACCATGGTTCTCTGGAGAAGGATGAGTTCCGTTCTCGTGGTCATTCCGAACTGCTCGGTGACCTCAAAGAGGTGAGCCAGCAGCTTGGCCATTGAAATCCGACTTGCTTCCATGTCGAATATCGGCTCGTTTACCGAACGCAGGGCTTGCGCAAATTCATGAATGTTCCTGTCGGAAGGGACATATCCGGCTTCGAAATGCACCCTCGCGACATTCTCGTAGTCTCTGCGCAGGAAACCCATCACGATTTCAGCATATGTTCGCCTTGTGAATTCATCGATCCTGCCCATGATGCCGAAATCCAAGACAACCAGATCCCCCGAATCGGAGACTTTCAGGTTTCCCTGATGAAGGTCCGCATGAAAGTGGCCGTCCCTCAGTACCTGCCGAAGGAACATTTGCAGGAGGCGCCGTCCAAGACCGGGCAGATCGTGGCCGGCACTTCTCAATTCCTCCATGTTGCCGAGATTGATGCCGTCGACCCAGCCGATCGTAACCACTCTCCTTCCCGAGAGATGCCAGTTGATCGCAGGAATTGTAATGCCTTCGTCATTCACCGCCGCCGAACGGAGTTCATCCGCAGCAGCCGCTTCCAGGCGAAGATCAAGTTCCCTGAGAACAACACTTTCGAAATGTGAGACTACCGCCCTTGGACGCAACCTGCGCGAAAAGGGCAGCAGAAATCCGATCATTGCCGCCGCGAAGTGGAACGCATCGACATCCCTTTTGAACGCCTTTTCAATTCCCGGGCGAAGCACCTTCACGGCAACTTCGCCACCTCCGTCCCGAATGATGGCACGGTGAACTTGGGCAATTGAGGCCGCGGCAACCGGATCGCTGAACTCCAAAAACGTCTCATCAACATCAATGCCCAATTCGTGCCGAACAGTTTCCTTGGCTTCGGATGTCGCAAACGGCGGAAGTTTGTCCTGAAGAATGCGAAGTTCGTCTGCCAGCTTGGAACCGACGATGTCAGGGCGGGTGGAAAGCAATTGGCCGAATTTTATGTAGGCCGGGCCAAGGGCGTTGAGCGCTCGGACGATTGGCGGTTGTTCCGGATTGCCCTTGACACCAATCCAGCGAAAGGGAGCCAGCAGCGCCTTGGCGGCAAACCTGATGTTGCGAGGCGCGTTGGCCGCATCAAGAACGACACGCATCGCACCGGTCCGCTCGAAGGTTGCTCCGACCCGAAGCAGCCTGAGAATGTTATGCGGCCCCCGCATGTTCAGATTTTCCAGGCGGAGTGAATTGATGCAACGCCGAATGACATGTTTCGCACCGCAACGTTGACGAAACCGGCGGCCTCAATCATTCCTGCGAACTCCTTGCGGCGCGGAAATCGGCGAATGCTCTCAACAAGATATTGGTAGCTCTCGCGATCATTCAGCACAAGGTTTCCCAAGCGGGGGAGCACACTGAAGGAATATCTGTCGTATAGCCTGCGCAGCCCACTGACCTCGACATGCCCGAATTCAAGGATAAGCAGTCTTCCGCCGGGTCTCAGAACACGGTGCATTTCCGCCAGCGACTCTGGGATGTCCGGAAAGTTCCTGATTCCGAACGCGACCGTGCATGCATCAAAACTGTCTGCAGCAAAGGGGAGAGCATCGGCGCTTCCGGTGATCCAGGCAATGTCACCGCTGCTGCGTAAGCGGGCCGCCCGATCCCGCCCCATTGCAAGCATTTCCTCGGTAAGGTCGAGGACCGTCAGGGAAGCATTGGGCTGGCGTTCAACTATCCTCAATGCGATGTCCCCGGTGCCTCCAGCCAAGTCAAGAATCCGTTGGTCCTGCTGGGGCATGAGCCAATCGACCAATGCGTTCTTCCAAATGCGGTGCATCCCCCCCGACATGAGATCGTTCATGAGGTCGTATCGTGACGAGACGCCGATGAAGACGTCGCGGACCCTGTCTGCTTTTTCGCCTTTGGGAATCGTTCGGAAACCGAAATGCGTATCTTGTTCCGTGGACCTCATGCAAATTCCTGCCAACGGCGATGGGAGCGCCGTGTTCTACAGGACGGGCAGGTTGTCCTTCAATGGTTACTTCAATGCATATTTGTGCCGGGCATGAAGCTGCATCAATGCCCCGTCCACATCCACAAGCCTGATTGTGTGCCGAAATTCGGTTAAGTGAATTGAGATTTCAGTTGCTGTCGGCAAATGGTAGTTGTTGCCGTCGATGCAGTTTGCTCCGCTGTCATCTGAGCGGAGAAAATTCCTACAAACGAGTTTGTGGCGGGAGGCGGCGAATTGCCTGAATTGCCCGAGGTGGAAACGGTCCGGCGAGGGTTGGAGCAGGTAATGCGGGGCAGAATCATTCAGAATGCAGAAATTCGCGGTTCCGGCTTGCGATGGCCGTTTCCTGACAACCTGAAGGAACAATTGACCGGTTCACGGGTCGACAACATTGACAGACTTGGAAAATACCTCCTGTTCGGTCTTTCAACCGGAACCACACTGATTTCACATCTTGGCATGTCCGGCAGGTTTGCTGTTCACTCGGCCCGTTCGCCTGAACCTGAAGGACCGGTGGGAGGGATTGGTTGCGGCAAGCACGATCATGTACTGATTCGGATGTGCGATGGCACCGCCATAATCTACAACGATCCGCGCCGCTTCGGAATGATGGATCTCGTCGCGACCGCTGAGGTTGGTTCACATCGGTCGTTGGCGATTCTTGGCCCGGAACCGCTTGGCAATGCCTTCAGTGAGTCCAACCTGCAAAGGCGGCTCGGAACAAAGTCAACTCCGATCAAATCCGCATTGCTTGATCAACGGGTCGTGGCAGGTTTGGGAAACATCTATGTGTGTGAGGCACTGTGGTGTTCCGGAATCTCGCCATTCCGGCCGGCCCGCTCTGTTGTGGACGATGAGCGCTCAGTTCTCGTCAGCAGCATTCGCAAGGTCCTGCGGGATGCGATTGATGCCGGCGGTTCAACTCTCAGGGATCACCGACAGGTTGGCGGGGAACTGGGATATTTCCAACACCGGTTCAATGTGTACGGAAGGAAGGGGCATCCCTGCCCCAGGAAAGCCTGCAACGGAACCGTCAGTCGGGCAGTGCAGGCCGGCCGCTCAACGTTCCATTGCGAATGTTGCCAACTCTGACGAACCGGGAAGAATCCCGGACTGTGCAATTCAGCATGCGCGTGCGGACCGGCCCCACCGAATGGCGTCAACGCGCTTCACCGGGGCAGAAATTTCTTGCAGTTTGCCGGACAATGAATGCAGGGAGAACTTGACCGGAATCCGCGTCTGTGGACAAGCAATTCGGAAAATGGCAACATTTGCATGCTGTCATTTCGCAGGGCATTTCAAATTTCGGGTGCCCAAGCTGGAGTTGCCTTCATCCCATGCCATTCGGGCGAGGATGCATAGTTGAGTCAACGCTTGCGCGCGATACCCGATCTTGTGGTGGGCAGCCGGCGGAACAAATGGAGTCGCCAAGATGGCGTTCGAAAACATCCTTGTGGAGGTCCAGGACCATGTCGGTCTGATTCGGTTGGATCGACCGAAGAAACTGAACGCACTTAATGAGAGTCTGAGATCGGAGTTGATGACGGCCCTTGGGCGGTATGACGCCGACGACAACGTAAAGTGCATGGTCATCACCGGTTCGGAAAAGGTTTTTTCGGCAGGTGCCGACATTTCCGAGATGGAGGGCAGGAACTTCGTCTCAATGTTTTCCGGTGACGGCTTTGCGACGGAATCCCATGCGTTCATGGCACTTCGCAAACCGGTCATTGCAGCGGTTGCGGGAGCTGCGTTCGGAGGAGGCTGTGAATTGGCGATGATGTGCGACATCATCATTGCTGCCGACAACGCGGTGTTTGGACAACCTGAGATCAACATCGGTGTCATGGCCGGGCTTGGCGGCACACAACGCCTGACGAGGGCCGTCGGCAAGTCTAAGTCCATGGAAATGCACCTGACCGGACGCAGAATGGAGGCCGCGGAGGCCGAACGCGCAGGGCTGGTTTCTCGTGTCGTTCCGGTCGGCAAACTCATGGATGAGGTCATGGAGCTGGCCGGTCAGATTGCGGAGCAGCCGCCATTGGCGGTCATGGCCGTCAAGGAGGCAATAAACCGCGCGGAGGAGTCATCGTTGAGTGAGGGCCTGCTGTTCGAGCGCAGGCTGTTCCATGCGTTGTTTGCCACTGCCGACAAGGACGAAGGAATGCAGGCTTTCGTTGCCAAGCGCAGCCCGAAATTCAGGGGCAGGTAGCGGCACTGAAGAAAATTGCGGCAGGTTGTTGACTTGAGTGCCCGCGGGGAATAGATGCCCGGGTTCTGAATTCTTGGCATGACTGGACGGAACACACACAAATGGCAAATTCGCCGCAGTCGAAAAAGCGGGCCCGGCAGAGGATCAACCGGACCATTATCAATCGAACGCGGATGTCGCGCATCCGTACTTTCATCCGCCGGGTCGAAGATGCAATCGCCGGAGGAGACGGTAAAGTGGCGGCAGAGGCGCTGCGCCGGGCACAGCCGGAGATCATGCGTGGAGTCACCAAGGGTGTCCTTCACAGAAACATGGCCAGCAGGAAGATTTCAAGGTTGTCCAAGCGCGTCAAGTTGACGGGTTCCTGACCCTGCCATTCCTGATTTCGCCGGGAGGCGTCTTCCGACAGGATTTTTTCTTTGTCTTTCCGTTGCGCCGGAAGTGGATTCCGGAATTTTTTGCCGGTCAGAGTGCCGTCATGTCTCATCAGGGGCAGAAAGTTTGATTGGCAGGTGATTGCAGCCTGCGCCCGCCGCAAGGGATATCATTGATGTGTCGGCGTTCATGGCTGCATCCCATATTGAGATCGATGAATGCAACCGACGCAATGCGGCTAAGCAGACCGAGGGGCCGGCCCCTTTCGGCTGCCGGAAGACAGAAACAAACTGAACCGGCCATCAAAGCTGTGAATCAGGCAAAAACCTCGCATTGGGAAAGCGCCCGAATTCTCCAATGCTCTGAACGTCAGCTCGACAACGGTCCCTGACCCTGCCCCGTTTTCGGGTTGGTGCCTCCGATTCGCAACGCAATTCGGCCCATCCGCTGTCCTTCCGCCGAAATTGTTCGGACGGACCCCTTTTGTTCACAGAACAACGCAGGATTGGCAATCTTTCATAAGAAATTCTTTCGGATTGTTGTTGAATCATGACTCCGAACAGCATCGGTCATTTCAGTGGCTTGCCTTCCGCTCTGGCGCAATTTGCACAAATGCCAACATGATGTTGCGACTTGTCGAAGTCGAGGGAATCAGGGAATCGTTGTACCCATCACGGCACACGAATTGTTGTGAGTCCCGACGGGGGATGGGAGAGTTAGTTGGCTGAAGCGCCTCAATTCGAAATTGCTGACTTGGCGCCCGATTTGGCTTGGGAAGAGCTTGCCACCAATCCGGGGTCCATACTTGTTGATGTTCGGACCTTTCCCGAATGGTCGTTCGTCGGGGTGCCCGATCTTTCTGAAATCGGCAAGGTGGTGATCTTTGCCGAGTGGAGGTCGTATCCGCATATGAAGCCGAATCCTGGTTTTTTCGGGGAGGTTGAGTCTCGACTTGACCGGGATTGGCCCGACGCCGCCCTGTTCATCTGCCGTTCGGGTTCACGTTCCCGGGAGGCAGCTGCTGCATTTGCCAAGGAAGCGAATCGAACCGGCCGCCGGACAAGGTGCTTCAATGTGGCAGAAGGGTTTGAAGGAGATTTGGACAAGAACAGCCGTCGCGGCAGCGTCAATGGCTGGAAACGCAAAGGATTGGCGTGGAAACAATCATAGCTGCCTAACTACGGCATCATCAGTTCGGGAGTTGAAAGTTGACGGAGATTTGGGGTGAAGTGAAGGAGAGTCTGGAAAAGACCCTGGGCGCAGATGATTACAGGAACTGGATTGCGGACATAGATCTGAAGAGCATTGACAGCGGTGTGGCCACGTTGGAGGCCCCAACCCAATTTACCGGTGACTGGGTCTCGAAGACATACGGAGACCATATATTGAAGGCGGTGAGAGAGGTTGATCCGGGTGTGGTCCGTCTCTACTTCGTTGTCAGGACATTTGGGCTGCGGAGGCCTGAACAGGTCAAACAGACTAGGTCGCCGCAGAAATTCGAAAATGGATTGCCGGAGCCCAATCTGGTCTCGCGTTTCACATTTTCGGAATTTGTTGTTGGAAAACCGAACGCCGTCGCACACGCCGCGGCCGTAAGGGTGGCCTACGAGGAGGGTGTGGCATTCAATCCGCTGTTTCTTTACGGCGAGGTTGGGATGGGCAAGACGCATCTGATGCATGCGATCGGCTGGGCCCTGAAGGCACAAAATCCGGAGTTGCGGCTGATCTATCTTTCTGCGGAGCAGTTCATGCACCAGTTCATTCGTGCATTGCGCACGCAGAGCATCATGGATTTCAAGGAGATGTTCCGCTCGGTCAATGTTCTGATGGTGGATGACGTGCAGTTCATCGCCGGAAAGGATTCGACACAGGAGGAGTTCTTTCACACCTTCAACGCACTGGTCGGACAGGAAAAGCAGATTATTCTCTCCGGTGATCGCTCCCCGGGGAAAATTGAAGGTTTGAAGAAGCGCATTTGCTCACGGCTGCAGTCGGGTCTGACCGTTGAACTTCATCCGGCGGACTATGAGCTCAGGCTCGGCATTCTCCAGCAGAAGGCGGAGGCGCTGTGTGAAAGGAGTTCCGATCTCGTTTTTGATCCCGGCGTCCTTGCGTTCCTTGCCCGCCGGATCGTCAGCAATGTTCGCGTGCTTGAAGGGGCGCTGAACCGTTTGGCCGCAGCGCATTCATATCTCAAATCTCCGATTGACCTGAACATTGCCCGAACCGAACTTTCCGACATTCTTCGGGATGCCGACCGCCGAACCGGTATTCGTCAAATCATTCAATGCGTTGCCGATTATTATAATGTCAAGACATCCGAACTGATCGGAAAGCGACGAACCCGGAACGTTGTCCGACCGAGACAAATCGCCATCTTTCTTGCCAAATCCCTTACGACCAAGTCACTTCCGGACATCGGTCGCGAGTTCAATCGCGACCACACTACGGTCATTCATTCAATTACGAGAATTGAGACCCTGCGGGCAACCGACAGCGCAATTGCAGAAGATATTGATCTCATCACCCGTCGCTTGGAGTCCTGACCTCAGGGCAGCGATCCGCAGGCCACCAAAAAAGCACCTGTCGCCCAACTGATGGTTTTGCTAGGAGTGCAGGCCCTCAAATCGCGGAAATCATGCAATGAAGTTCAGAATTGAATCTCAGGATCTAAAACGGGCAGCCTCTTGGACGAGGTCAGTTTCCGAGCGAGTTCAGGCCGACAGGATTCTTGGATGCGTGCTTCTAGAATCGGAGGCCGATGCGGTGAAGTTCAGGGGCACCGACCGGAATATTGAGATCGAATGCAGGGTTGATGCACAGGTTGAGCAGAACGGTGAAACGACAGTTTCGGCGACGACGCTCAATGATTTCGCCAGAAGGCTTCCTGATGGTTCACAGGTGTCCTTCGAACACATTGCAAATTTGGAGCAACTTAGGATTTCCTCGAACCGGACCAATGCGAATTTGCCGACGCTGCCTGCTCGTACATTTCCTCGAATGGCATCGGAGGAGTACGACAATTCCTTCAGTCTCAATGCTGACGAACTGGGTCGACTGTTCGAAAAGTCCAAGATTGCGGTTTGTCAGGATTCATCTCGCGAATACCTGTGCGGTGTGAACATGCACCTTGCCACGGAGGAGGGGCGTAGACTTCTGCGCTGCGTTGCGACTGACGGGTTTCAGATGGCAATCGTCGAAACCAGGGCTCCGGAAAATTTTGAAGAAATGCACACGACAATCGTTCCGTCCAAGGCCGCGGGTGAGATCATCAAGATTTTCCTGCGCGGAGACGGACCGGTCATGGTGGCATTCACGGACAGCAAGATCAGGTTCTCCAATCAAACGGTCTCCCTTTCGTCCCGTTTGCTCGACGGCGGCAGATTCCCCAACTATGCCAGTCTGATCCCGCAGAACAACCCATTGAAGCTGACGGTGGATCCCGACATGCTCAGGGATGCACTCCTGCGTGTTTCGGTTGTGGCCGACCGTCCCGAGCGGTCGGTCGCGTTTGAGTTGGAGGAGAATTCCCTTCAGATGACCGTGCAGGATCCTGCAGTTGGACTGGTCAAGGAGGTAATTCCGGTGGATTTCCCACATGGAAAATACTCGGTTGGTTTCAAGCATGGTCATCTTCTTGCGATCATCGACCAGATTGGAGACGGCAATTTGGTGTTCAGGTTCCAATCCGAGCCCGGTGCGGTAAGGATCACAACCGACAGCGACAAGAGCTTGCTTTACCTGCTTATGCCGCTGAAGGTTTGACGGGCTTACACTTTCATCGGCACCGGCATGACCGAAACTCGGTTCTCGTCCTTGCGCCTAGTGCAGTTTCGTTCATACGGAAAGGCGGCCCTTGAGCTTGACGGACGCCCGATAGTCCTGACCGGTCAGAACGGATCCGGCAAGACCAGCATCTTGGAGGCCGTATCCATGTTTTCTCCCGGACGGGGGATGCGCCGCGCTGTTTCTGACGAGATGGCGTGCCGCCGGAATAAGGTTGGCTGGAAGGTGTCGGCCGAACTGGTTGCCGGCGGCCGAGGTTGGGAAGTCGCGACATGGTTCCCCGGATCTGCCGGAAGGCGGGTGGAAATAGAAGGAAAGGCCGCAAGGCAGGTGGACCTCGGCAGATTGCTTAGGGTCGTTTGGGCGGTTCCTGCAATGGACAGGTTGTGGTCGGAAAGCGGGGATGGCCGACGAAGGTTCCTTGACAGGTTGGCCATGGGCTTTTTCCCGGCGCATTCCGAGGATGTGATTGCCTACGAAAAGGCAATGCGCGAGCGCAACCGTCTCATACGCGAACGTCGGCGCGTTGGTGCTTGGATGGACGGCCTTGAGCAGCAAATGGCGGAAAGGGGAACTGCGATTGCGCGCAGTCGAAGGCGTACGATCGAGCGACTGAAGGCCGCCGGCAAGGAGTCGGATTCGGGTTTTCCAAGTGCAAGACTGACCGTGATTTCTCCGGACGGAGGAAATGGAAACACGGAGGACCCCAAAGAACTTGCAGAAGCCCTGAAGCTTGGCCGGCACCGGGACTTCGCGGCTGGAAGAACGCTGGTGGGGCCGCACCGGTCCGACCTTCTGGCAGTGCACGAAACCAGCGGCATGGAAGCAAGGAATTGTTCAACCGGTGAACAAAAGGCATTGCTGCTTTCAATCATTCTTGCCAATGCGCGGGCGATTTCGGAGGATTGCGGTGGGCCGCCGGTTATGCTTCTTGACGAGATCGCGGCCCATCTTGACGCGGGCAGGCGCGATCGGTTTTTTTCAGAAATCCTGAGATTAAAGGTTCAAGCTTGGCTAACCGGCACACAATCCGAATATTTCAATTCGCTGGGTCTGGACACGCAGTGGTTTGAAGTTTCCGAAACGAACGGCCTATCGACGGTGGTTGAGACGAAAGCCCCGAGCAGGCCGTTGCCGCAGGGCTGAGTTCAATTCTAAGGCCGCCCTACCGGCAGGACAACAAATAGTTCGCCGCAACAGGCGGCACGAACCACGGAACAAGCATTCCGATGCCCGTTTTTTTGGTTCGTGTGATTGGTGCCGCAGAAGGGACTCGAACCCCCGACCCCAACATTACGAATGTCGTGCTCTACCAGCTGAGCTACTGCGGCAGGGATCCGGACCGATAGCAATTCGGTGCAGAAAATGACAGGGCAAAAATTCGACGGGGATTCCCGAAAATCCTTCAGGCATTCCGAACGCTTTCTTCGTCCTGTTGGTTGCTGTCTTCTTCCGGTGCAGCCACCACAAGTGGCAACATTCCGACGGAAGAGGTGTGCATGCGCTCGGAACCATCGATCTCCCTCCACCCAAGTGAATCGAATGCTTCGCAGTTTTCGCAGAGAGGTTTCCATTCTGAATGGACGTGCTGGCAGGCTTGGCAGACCCATTGCCGTCCGCGCGAGGCTGAGACGGCGCGCGTCAGCCAACCGCGCACCACAGCATCCTCGGCTCCGCTGCCGCGTTCGATCGCAGCCATTATGACCAACGACCTCACGGTCGGATTGTCTTCTGCAAGATTGCCTATTTCCCGTCTTGCCTCCGGAAAATCTTCGTCGGCAACCAGGATTTCGGACATGATCATGCGAGCTTCGGGATCATTGCGCTTCTTGCCGAGAAGCTTGGCAAACCGACCCCGCCTGGCAGAAGTCGTTTCGTCCGGCTCTATCTCAGCGAAAGCCGCGGCCAAGTCGGGGTGAGCTGCCTGGTTCCACGCATTTCTGACTATTCGGGTTGCGGCTTTCCGGTCACCATGCCCGCACTTGATCCGTGATGCCATCACGGCGGCCGGAACCAATTCAGCACAACTCCTGTTGGCCGCCAGAACTTGCTTTTCCCCTTCTTCTACATTTCCGTCGGCCAGCAGTTCACGCCCATTCACAAAGCTCAGTATGGCGTTGCGGCGGTTGAAGACATCCCGCGGCAGTTTTCCGGACTTCAGTTTGGCTGCGAGCGTCCGCGCCGCACCTGTCCAGTCTTCCTCCGTTGACTGCAACTTGAGCAGGGTGTCCTGGATTTGGGTATGCTTCGGGTTGATTGAGAAGGCCTTTTCCGCAAGTTTCAGCGCGGTGTTCACATCGCCCTCGTCGATTTTGTGCCGGAGCAGCCCCGACAACCCGGCAAATCTGGTTTCATCATGCTGCAGCAGCGCCTTGTATTGGGAAACCGCCTTGCTGGAATCCCCCGAACCTTCGGCGGCTTGGGCCGCCAGAATTCCGGTCAGTTCCGGGCGCCGGAGAAGTTTCTCTGCCCGTCCGGCCTTAACCTGTGCAAGTCGCGAATCACCTGAGGCAAGGGCAACCAGGCTTCCGGCCAACGCTTCGAATCCCCGTCGTTCCCGGTTCTTGTTGAGATATCTGGAAAGGGCGGTCTCATCGCCGACAATGAACCGAATGCAGGCATGGGCGAGCCCTGCCAGAAAAAAGAACAGCCAGAAGACAGGAAACAAAAGCACGATGCCGATGGCAAGGACAACTGGAGGTATGGTAATTTCCAGATCCGCCACGACGACAGTGACATCCGACGCAGTGTCGGCAAGCATGGCGGTCAAGTAGCTCAGAGCCACGACTGCGAGAACAAAAAGGACAATTTTCAGCATCGACCAGATCATGGGCGATCACTGCTCCGTTTCCGGGCTCTCTAGCATTGAATCTATCGCCGCCAGAACGGCTGTGTGCGCCTCCGCGGCCAAGATCCAGTCGGCAAGCGTTTCCTGAGCAGAATCCGACAGCGTTGCCAGTGTCGTCAGCGCACCGCGCACGTTGCCTGCCATCAAACTTCCTTCGGCCCTGGAAAGCGTTGCAGCCGGGTCATCGCCTTCACGGGGGGTCAGGGGCCGTATCTGTATCAGTGAGGTCAGAAAATCCACAATTCCTCCTTCCCCATCCGATTGCGCAGCCGTCGCCCTGAGTGCTGCCCTGGCGAATCCATCAAAACTGCGCTGCAATTCCTCCATTGTGGCAATGCCGGTTTCAGCATGGATCATCACCACCTCCGGAATTTCGAGATCGGAGAAACCTGCATCGCGCAGAAGACGAAGATAAGGGGCACCGGTTGCGGCGGCGGCGCGAACCCCGATGAGGGCAAGGCCTTTCGCAGACAAGGCGTCCCCAGACATGCGGGATTCAAGACTTGCCAACCTCCGTTCGGCTTCGGCGAGGCGATACTCATCATCTTGCCGAGTTGGCAACGCGGCAAATCGCGACTCAACTTCGGACAATCGGCTTTCAAGGGAGTTCATCTCCGCAGTCGTATCTGAGGCAGCAGGCGAGGTGGCCCGGTTTGCTTCCAATTTCATGAGCTGTTCGGAAAGAGCGTCCAGCCGGGTCTCAAGCGCAGCAACGTTTCCCGTGGTTTCGGAGGGGAGACCGCCTTCTGCCTGGATCGGTGGCGGCACAGGTGCTTCCTCCACCGCCGCCAACCTGGCATCCAACTCACTTATTCGCCGATCAAGCTCCCCGGATGCCGATGTCATTGCAGCTTCAATCTGGGTAAAAATTCGGTTAGTCTCGTTTCGGCCCTGTTCAATCCCTTCGGCGAGAACCGCAACTTCGCTGCCCAAAGCGAGTGGGGCAGTGCTTTCGGCCAATGACGACAGGCGGATTTCGATCTCTGCGAGTCTTGCGTCGCGCAGGGCCAATTCACGGTTCAGTTCCCCGGTTGAATTTTGTGCCTCATAGTTCCGAACAACCATGGTCGCCAAAACGCCGGCGGCCGCAGCAATCAGGCCGAATGCGACTGCCCTGAAAGTCAGCATCGCAAATTTGTCGGAGAATGCCACGAAGCGATCGCGGATTCCGACCTGCTTTGCCTTCAAATTGACGGAAGGTTCCGGTTCGGCGTTCGGATTGTCGCTGCCGACATCTGCAACTGCTACGGCTTCTGCTTCCTCAACCGGAACGTCATCTTCCGGCGAAGCACTCGCTGCAGCTTCAGTGGCGCTGCTGTTTTCCGGTTCAGCTTTTCGCACTCATCTCGTTCCAAGGCGATGTCGACAGGCGTTGCGTTACCGATACTGGGCAAGTGGCGGTGCAAGACAGATGTGTCCGAGAAGATTGCCATTTGCCCGGAACCGTGCGGTGCAATCTGCCACAGGCGGGAGTGTCGATGCAAGCCGAGGACCGCAGAACGCAGCAATTCCAACAGTTCGGTCATACGCTGTTTTCCGATTTTGCGGCAATCTTCGGCCATGTCCGCGTTTGTCGGGCAGCGGGGACAATCGCGCCTGAGGCGGTCATGTCGGCAATTCACAGGTTGCCATGTTATCAATGATCTCGCGCAATCCCGATATGCGATCCTGCAGATCAGTAACCTCATGTGGTCAAGAGCCATCGCAGGATCATGATTGCACGCCATCGCTGGTGCCGGGCCGCAGTTTTTGAAGAAGAATTCTTGTGCAAGCCGGAGAGACGTCACACCCCTATATGTTGCTCAGTGACTTGTGGTGTGAGCTCTTCAATCGTTCCGCTCCAGACAGTCCTTCCCCGGGAAAGAATGACGGCGCCGTCGCAGACGTTGCGCAACTCCCTTATCGATTTGTCGATGACCAGAATGGACAATCCGGTTTCCAATTTGAGCCTTGTTATCGCTGCCCAGATTTCTTGGCGAATAATCGGCGCGAGCCCTTCCGTCGCCTCATCAAGAATGAGCAGTCTTGGGTTGGTCATCAGAGCGCGACCTATCGCAACCATTTGTTGTTCTCCGCCCGACAGGGAGGCCGCCCGTTGAGTCTTCCGTTCCCCCAGCCTTGGAAAGAGACCCACAACCTTTTCAAACGTCCAGTGGCCGGGCCGGGCCGCGGCAATCAGGTTTTCAAAAACTGTGAGAGCAGCAAAACACCGTCTGCCTTCCGGGGCCAGGCCAATGCCCAGGCGCGCTGTCTGATGGCTGGTCAGGCGGCTGAGATCGACGGTATCAAAAGCAAGGGTGCCTTGGGACGGCATCATTCGGCAAATGCACTTCACCACTGTGCTCTTGCCCATGCCGTTCCGGCCCATCAGCGCGACGACCTCTCCCTCGGCAACTCTCAGGTTGGCGCCGAATAGCACCTGACTTGATCCGTAGGAGGCGGTGACATTCGAGAGTGCAAGCAGTGTCATGCCTCATCCCCCAAATATGCCTCCTGCACCTCCGGATTGGCGCGAATGTCATTTCCCGAACCCGTTGCAATGATCCTGCCATAAACAAGAACGCTGATCCGATCGGCCAGTGCAAAGACCGCGTCCATGTCGTGCTCGACAAGGAGGATCGGGGCCTCATGACGAAGGGCGTCCAGGAAACCGGTCAAGCGCTTTGAGCCCTCTGACCCGAGGCCTGCCATCGGTTCGTCCATGACAAAGACCCTGGGGTTCAGGGTCAGTGAAACGGCAACCTCAAGTTGCCGGCGCTGGCCATGGCTGAGCTCGGCCGTTCTTACGCGCATGAAGTCTTCCAGGCCGACCCTGAGGAGAGCACATTCCGCAGCGTCTCTGAGTTCGTTATCCCGGAGTGCGGGTCCAAAAAATCGCCAAGGACGGCCCGATGCGCCCAATGCCCCCAGCATTGCGTTTTGCAAGACGGTGTCCTCCATCGCCAGGGCCGAGATTTGAAATGTTCTTCCCAGGCCGGCGCGGACCCGATCGCGGGCACTTTCTTTCGTGACATCGCGCCCGAGCAACTCAACATTTCCGGCGCACGGTTTCAAAGTTCCACAAATCTGGGCGATCAGCGTTGATTTGCCGGCACCGTTGGGGCCGATGATCGCATGGATCTCGTTGGGACGGAGATCGATCGAAATGTTGTCGCTGGCCTTCAGCGCGCCAAAATTCTTGGAAATTGCATGGGTGGCAAGAACAGCTTCAGTCATGGGACCCCTCCCGGCCACAAATCATGCCGATCAACCCGCCGCGACCGAAAAGCACGACAAGAAGAAGCAGGACGCCCAAATGGACGTGCCAGAATTCGCTGAAGCCGCCCAGCAGATGTTCAAGCGTCACGAATACGAGTGCACCGGCAACGGGACCGAACAGGCGCCCGACCCCTCCGATGATCACAAAGACCATGATCTCGCCGCTAAGTTGCCAACTGAACATGGCTGGGCTGACGAAGCGGTTCAAGTCGGCAAACAGTGCGCCGGCCAGCCCTGTCATTGCTCCGGAAATGACGAAGGCCACGAGCTTTAGCCGGTTTGGGTCGAGACCGACGGTCTCGACGCGTTGAGGGGCCTGGCGTGCTGCGTTCAGTGCAAGCCCGAATGGCGATCGTGCAAGCCGCGAAGCCAATGCCAGTGCGGCCACCAATATCGCAAAACAGATCATGAAGAACTGAATCGGATCAAGCGTGTTCAGGCCGGGAAACCCGTTGCGAACGTAGACGGACAGACCGTCCTCACCGCCATAGGTTGGCCAACTGATTGAGAAGTAAAAGAACATCTGACCGAATGCGAGTGTGATCATGATGAAATACACGCCCGAGGTTCGGAGCGACAGGATGCCGACAATCGTTGCCGCGAAGGCGGACACGGCGACGGAAATGAGCCAGATCGCCGGCATCGACTTGGTGCCTTCGATCAGAAACGGCCATTCCGCCACCGGCGTGAAGGTCTGGGCATGGAACGCAGAAATGCCCATCGCATACCCGCCAAGTCCAAAGAAAGCTGCATGTCCAAGACTGACAAGCCCGCCCAGTCCAAGTGCGATGTTGAGTCCGACCGCCGCCAATGCGAAAATGGCGGCACGCGTCATCAGAGTGATGATGAAGGGTTCATCGGCAAGATGTGCCCAGACTGGTATCACAACGCAGACAACAATAAGGGCCATGTTCAGATGGCGCTCTTTGATCAAAATCGCGCTCCGAACAGACCGGTTGGGCGCCAGATCAAAACGACGCCCATCAAGATGTAGATCGCCATCGAGGCGATCGAAGAACCGACCGCGGTTGCGGAGGAGGCGTCCATCACAAGTCGAAGAGCCTGAGGCAGGAAGACGCTGCCCAAGGTGTCCGTGAGTCCGACGAGTATGCTCCCGATCAGAGCACCCTTGATTGAACCAATTCCGCCTATGACGATAACCACGAATGCGAGGATCAGCACCGGTTCGCCCATTCCCACCTGCACCGACTGAATCGCACCAACCAGAGCGCCGGCAAGGCCGGCGAGTGCCGCGCCAAGCGCGAAGATCAACGTATACAGTTTCGATATGTCTATTCCGAGCGCCGCAATCATTTCACGGTCGTTTTCCCCGGCGCGGACCTGCACGCCGATGCGGGTTCTTGTGATCATTAGGCCCAATCCAAGCGCAATGACAAGGCCCGCAGCGATCAACGCAGTGCGATAGAGGGAATACTCAATCCCGCCCGGAAGCGAGATGGGTCCGGACAAGTAGCTCGGGATGCTGAGATAAAGCGGGAACGACCCGAAGAGCCATCTTGTGCCCTCGGAGAAAATGAGAATGAGCGCAAAGGTGGCCAGAACCTGATCAAGATGATCCTTGCCGTAGAGTCTCCGGATGACAACGAGTTCAACCAAAGCTCCTGCGATGGCCGCTGCCGTCAGAGCAGCAAGCAGGGCCAGCAGAAACGACCCGGTGGCGCCGGCAACTGCCGCTGCTGCGAATGCGCCGACCATGAAGAGCGAACCATGCGCAAGGTTGATCAATCCCATCACGCCGAAGATGAGCGTCAACCCTGCCGCCATTAAGAACAGCATGATGCCGAACTGCACCCCGTTAAGGATTTGCTCTGCAATCAGCGCAAACGACAATAGGCCGGACCTCGCGGTGCTCGGACTGCTGATTCAGGTCCTGCCAATCTTCCTACATCTCGCATTCGGGCGCATAGGCGTCTGAATGGTTTTCGAAGGCGATGCCAATGATCTTGTTGGTGAAAATGTCTCCTTCCTTGATCACCTCGCGTGCATAGATCGTTTGAATCGGATGGTGATTGTCACCGAATTCAAAGTCGCCGCGCGTGCTATCGAATTCAGCCGCCTTTAGCGCATCGCGGAAGGCATCGGCGTCGCCGACCTCGGCTTTATCCAGAGCGGAGATCAGCAGGTTGGCGGCATCAAATCCCTGGCTGGCATAGAGTGAAGGCAACCGCCCATACTCAGCCTGGAAACTCTCCACAAAAGCTGCGTTGGTCGGGTTGTCGATATCCTTGCTCCACTGCGACGTGTTCACGACACCCAGGGCCGCCTCGCCCACAGCCTGCAAGATGCCCTGATCAAAGGAGAACGCCGGACCGATCACCGGAATGTCCACACCGGAATCGCTGTACTGCTTCAAAAACGCGATCCCCATGCCGCCCGGCAGGAAGAAAAAGACGCTGTCGGCTTCGGATGCCCGGATCTGGGCAATTTCGGCTGCGTAGTCTGTCTGTCCGAGTTTCGTATAGAGTTCGCTGGCAATCCCGCCTTCGAAGAAACGCTTGTAGCCGGTCAGGGAGTCCTTTCCCGCAGGATAGTTGGGTGCCAGGATAAACGAATTGGTGTAGCCGGCTGAATTCGCATAGGCGCCGGCCGCCTCGTGCAGGTTGTCGTTCTGCCAGGCCGCGTTAAAGTAGTTCGGATGGCACCCCTTTCCGGCAAGTGCGGAGGGGCCAGCATTCGGTGAGATATAGAATTTTCCCTGTGCAGTAACCGATGGCACCACCGCCATGGCAAGATTCGACCAGATGATGCCGGTGAGAACATCAACCTTTTCCGATTGAATCATCTTGTCGGCAAGCTGGACGGCAACATCCGGCTTGCGTTGATCGTCGGCAACGACGACCTCGATGTCGGACCGACCGGATTGCTTGATTGCCAACATGAAGCCGTCACGCACGTCGATGCCGAGTCCGGCGCCGCCGCCCGACAGAGTCGTGATCATTCCGACTTTGGTGTCGGCGAACGCAACGCCTGCAACTGTGCACATCGCCGCGATCGCAGCCGTAGCCACGTTAAGAATTCTGAATTTCATGGGAACCTCCATTTGTGCTTGAGACGGATCAAAACGCGTTGAAAGTCAACGTCATCACAGTTCGTTCGGTTCCGTCGATATCGAACAAATTACAATCAATATACCTCCCAATGTCCTCCCTGTCAGGGATGCACATCTTCTTTCTTAGTTCGGATTCGCCGCTTGTTGAGCGGAATTCAGAATCCAACTCCTTCTTAGCGGTTTTGTCCGCAGTCCGGTAGGTCTTGCCCGATCTGCAGCGATTTTGAATTGGAACGAGGTGCATCACTTGCCCATTCCGAATCGGGGGAGCATGAGTTTGAATCGCTGAATCTTCCCGCTTGACGTTTTCGGCACATCTGCGACATGGGTGAAGAAGTGCAGGATTTGCCGGTGCGATTGCCGCCTTGACATGATCCTGAATTGCTTTGACCCCATAGTGGTCGCGTGCTGATCCCGGAGAAGGACACAACATGGATCTCGACGATCGGTTCGCGTTCACTGGCGGGAATGTCGATGACCGGGCAATTCAGGACACTGTCGTTGGTGAGAAGGGCGATCTCCACTTCCGCAGCCCCCAATGTTTCGGAACGGGAGATGCAGGCAGGATGATTCAGTCTTCCGTTTCTCTCGGCCAGCGCACCAATGCCCAGACATTCAACCCCATGCAAACAGAGTGTAAACCGGAATAGTGTGAGCTTGAAGCCTTCGGAAGACGAGAGGTTGCCGGTGTCTTCGGCGGCGGATGAATCACATCCGAGGGTGTGCATTGCTGCTGCGGGAGGACGATTGGCTCCATGACCCCATCTTTGCATTTGGGTTCCGGTTTCGGTTACGGATCAAGAATGATGCCTGTGGCATCCAGCAGGGTTTTGCCCTCTTGGGGTCATTGATATCAGCCACCGGTAAAGGCGGCAGCGATGTTGCCTGATGTTGGCCGCATGCTCAAACTTCAGAACCCGCCCGCAAGGAACCCAGTGTGCAATTCACACCTTAAGTGCTGCTTGGCGGGAATTGCTGCCCAACATAACTTGACCATGCAAACGCACTGGCGCATAGGTCCGGCCGGGATGACGGCAATAGGGACCGACAGCCATGGTGGACAGGGTTGCGCTGGTGGTAGCCGGCGGCAGTGGAATCGGTGCCGATGCCGCAAAAAAATTGGCAGGCAATGGATGGACGGTTGGTGTGATGTCCTCCTCGGGCAAGGGGAAACGTCTCGGTGAAGAACTGAAGGGCTTCGGGTACACAGGCTCGAATCTCGAACCACGTGATCTTGCTGCTTTTGTGGAGAAGGCAATGAGGATTGCCGGTCGCATAGACGGTGTCGTGAATTGCAGCGGCCACGGGCCAAAGGGCAACCTCATCGACATCAGCGATCAGGATTGGCAACTGGGGTTGGATTGCTATCTGCTGAACGTAATCCGAATGACCAGATTGGTTGCGCCGATCATGAGGGAACAGAACTTTGGTTCGATCGTCAATGTATCCACATTCGCTGCATTCGAACCAGATCCTGACTTTCCCACCTCGGCCGTGTTCAGGGCCGGCCTTGCCAGCTACGCAAAGCTGTTCGCAAACGAATATGCCAAATTCAACGTCAGAATGAACAACGTGCTTCCCGGTTTTGTTGACAGTCTTCCGGAAAAGCCCGACCGCCTGGCGCGGATTCCTGCTGGAAGGTATGCCCTGGTGAAGGAGATTTCGGAGGTGGTGGCATTTCTTGTTTCAGATGCTTCCAGCTACATGACCGGCCAGAACCTGCGGGTCGATGGCGGTTTGACGGCTTCGGTGTGAGACGATTGATGATGTCTTCGGAATCGGCGGACTGCGTCGCAGGAAAGGATGCTCCCTGAATGCCAGGAGTCATGAAAGCCTGCTTGCTGACCGGACATGGCGGCATGGAGAGATTGCAGTTCAGGAATGATGTCCCAAAACCTGCACCGGGTTCCAACGAAGCATTGGTTCGGGTGCTGGCCTGTGGCCTCAACAACACCGACGTGAACACGCGGACCGGCTGGTACTCTGCGAAGGTTTCGGAATCAACCACGGGTGAAGCACTCGCCGATGCAAGGCACGAAGATGCTGCCTGGGGCGGGAAGGCAATTTCCTTTCCAAGAATTCAGGGCGCTGATGTCTGCGGAATTGTCGAGAAGACGGGTGCCGGTGCTCCGGAGGAACTGATCGGAAAACGGGTGCTCATCGATCCTTGGATAAGGTGTTGGCACCGTCCTGAAGATCGGGAAGGCATCGGGTACTTCGGCAGCGAGACGGACGGTGGCTTCGCGGAATTCACGGTTGCGGATTATCGGCAGATCCATGTTGTGGAAAGCGAGTTTTCAAATTCCGAATTGGCTACATTCGCGACCTCTTGGGGCACTGCCCTTTATATGCTTGAAAGGGTTTCAGTGTGCGTACGCGACACTGTTCTGGTAACCGGAGCATCGGGCGGTGTTGGTTCGGCATTGGTGCAGTTGGCGCGTCTGCGCGGTGCACGCTCAGTTGCAATGTGCAGTGCCGGGAAAGCCGGCGAAGTTGCGGCACTTGGTGCAGACGTTGTGATTCCGCGCCGGCTTGGCGAGGTTCGGAGTGTCATGGCCTCAAAGGGGCTGACAAGTGTTACGGTTGTTGCCGATCTCGTCGGTGGAGAGATTTTCCCCGAGCTGTTGGATGTCTTGGAGCCGCAGGGACGCTACGTCGTGTCCGGTGCAATCGGAGGTCCCCGGGTGGAGCTTGACTTGCGTTCACTCTATTTGCGGGACCTTTCATTTTCCGGGGTTTCGGTTCCGGAGCCAGGAGCGTTTGGCCGGCTGGTCGGGATCATCGAATCGGGTGGAATCAAGCCAATTCTGGCAGCGGAGTTTCCCCTCAGTGAACTCGCCCAAGCCCAAGCCATGTTCATTGAAAAGAAGCATGTCGGCAATATTGTGGTCGTGCCTTGATCGAATGATGGATGCAGAAAACGGAAGTTTGACGGGCAGTTCCCTGCTTCCTGCCGAAGTGACTGTCCAAAGGATGCAATGCGGGCATGCCATTGCGGACAATTCGGGCAGCTGGTCGCCGTTGGCCTCCAAGGAGGTCATGGCGCGGCAATCGACAGGCGGTTGAAAGGTTGCTGTTCCGTTTGCGTCGTGTTGAAGGAGGATGTCGGGAACGGAATTGGGTTTGACCGAATTCCAAACCGGCGCCGGAGATGCATGGGGTGGAGAGCAACAGGATTGTGAGGCAAGGCAGTTGGCAAAAGGAAAGAAAAAGAAAGAGGCTGCCGACAAGGCCGGAACGCAGAGCAATCGATCCGCGACCGGCATACATGTGCTTCGCCGGGGCCTGCGCAAGCTCCGAACAATCTTGGGTTACGTTGCCGCCGGGCTGACACTTATTGTCACGACAGCAATTGCACTGTTTGCATTCGTCAATCCCCCTTTTACGTCGGTGATCGCAATTGAGTTTTTTCGACTTGGTTCGGTTGATCGCGAGTGGGTTCAAATTGAAACGGTTCCCGACCACTTTCCGCAATCTCTGGTTGCTGCCGAGGATGCGGATTTCTGTTTGCACTGGGGATTCGACCTTGACGCAATAAGATCCGCGGCGTCGGCGGGATATAACAGTGGCGGCTCCTCAATAAGCCAACAGACCGCCAAGAACCTGTTTCTCTGGCCCGGCAGATCCTGGCTGCGCAAAATACTGGAAGTGCCGATAACTCTTCTCGTTGAAGCCTTCTGGACGAAACAGCGCATTATTGAGGTTTACATGAACATCATCGAATACGATGTTGGGGTTTTCGGGGTGGCGGAAGCCGCCCGTCAGCATTTCGGCAAGGAACCGAACGAGCTGACCGAGGTCGAGTCCGCCCGGCTGGCAACCATTGTTCCGAACCCTGGGCAACGGAATCCCTTTGAACTCCCGCCTGATCTGGAAAAGCGGGTGGCGATGATTCAGGATGGAGCGCAAACAATTAGGAAGGATGGCAGGTCATCTTGCTTTGATGTCCGAATTAATGCCAAAAACAGCTGATTGCGAAGAAACATGGCAGTGACACCGAAGATGAACGAATCCTATCTTCTGCACCATTACCCGTTTTCCCCTTTCTGTCGAAAGCTGCGTCTTGCCTTGAAGGAAAAGGGAATAGAGTTTGATCTTTACGAAGAAAGGTATTGGGAACGACGTCATGACTTCATGATCATGAACCCCACCGGGAAGGTGCCGGTGTTGCGCAGCAAGAATCAAGTGTTTTGCGACAGTCAGGCGATCTGCGAGTATCTTGAGTCTGCATATCCCGACCGGCCTCTCTTTCCCGATGATCCGCTTGAACAGTATGAGGTCCGACGGCTTGTTGCCTGGTTCGACGAGAAATTTCACAAGGAAGTTACATCACGCCTGGTCAACGAGAAGCTTCTCCGGCATGTCCAAAGAAAGGGGCAGCCTGACGGAAATTCCATTGCTGTCGGCCTGAGGTGCCTGAGGTTTCACATGAACTACCTTGCACATTTGCTGCAGGCAACCGGCTGGCTTGTCGGGCGCCGTCTCACGCTCGCCGATTTCACTGCCGCAGCCCATGTTTCATGCATTGATTACCTTGGTGACATTGACTGGAGAGAAGAAGGGTATGCGAATGTAAAGGATTGGTATGCGGCGATGAAATCACGTCCGGCCTTCCGTCCGATCCTTGCCGACCGCCTTCACGGGTATTCGTGCTCGCCACACTATGCGGTGCTGGATTTTTGACCGATCTGGCGGCACGGCTGAAAGAAACAGCCCGGGCTGTCGGTTTTGATGCTGTCGGCATATGCACACCCCATGACATTCCCGACGCGCAATTCCGGCTCCGCCGGTTTCTTGCCGAGGGCATGCATGGTGATATGCATTGGATGGAGCGCCGATCCCATTGGAGGGGCAATCCGAATGCGCTTTGGCCGGAGGCGAAATCGGTCGTCATGCTGGCGGATTCATATGCTCCGGATGGTGATCCCCTTCAAAATTTGGGCCGGCCGAAGCGCGCTTCGATCTCTGTTTATGCGCGGAACCGCGACTACCACGACATCATGAAGAAAAAGCTTAAGCGGCTCGGAAGGTGGCTTATTGCCGAACGTCCGGAGGCAGAAATCAAGGTGTTCGTTGACACTGCACCTGTGATGGAAAAACCCTTGGCACAGGCAGCTGGGCTTGGATGGCAGGGAAAGCACACCAACCTTGTGAGCCGGGAGTTGGGGAGCTGGTTCTTCCTCGGTGCCATATTCACGACAGAACCGCTTCGGACTGACCAACCCGGGATCGATCTGTGCGGCAGTTGCAGGCGGTGCATGGACGTTTGCCCAACTGATGCCTTTCCGGCCCCGTACAGGCTGGATGCCCGCCGGTGCATATCCTACCTGACAATAGAGCACAAAGGTCCAGTCGACCCGGGATTGAGATCCGGAATCGGCAATCGGGTATTCGGTTGCGACGACTGTCTCGCGGTGTGTCCGTGGAACAAGTTTGCCGCCGCCGCGTCCGAGATGGGTTACAGGGAAAGGGACGAGCTGCGCTCACCAAAGCTGGCGGATCTGGCGTTGCTGTCGGATCAGATGTTTCGTGAGACCTTCAAGGGCAGTCCGGTCAAAAGAATCGGCAGAAGCAGGTTTGTCCGCAATGTGCTCTATGCAATCGGCAACTCTTCCGATCCTGAACTGATCCCGGTGGCAGAGAAACTTAAGAATGACCCCGATCCGGTCGTGGCGGATGCGGCAACCTGGGCAGTGCAGCAGCTGGGAAGCTCAGTTCCGGACGGCAAATCCAACTGTGCAACTGTTGGTGCCT
This sequence comes from Paracoccaceae bacterium, assembly GCA_021296235.1. GTDB lineage: Bacteria > Pseudomonadota > Alphaproteobacteria > Rhodobacterales > Rhodobacteraceae > JAPOXR01. The sequence continues at coordinate 52,615 of JAGWAS010000012.1, forward strand.
GATGAAAACGTTGCTTAGCCTGGGGCACGGTTACTCGGCCCGCTGCCTTTCGAACCTTCTGTCCAGCGAAGGTGGATGGCGTGTCATCGGAACAACCCGCTCGGAAAGTGAAGTCGGCGCGGTGAAGGCATCCGGAGCAGAGGCGAGGATTTGGCCGGAGGAACGTCTGAATGCCGATATCGGGGATTCCACCCACATTCTCGTGTCGATCGCTCCGACCGCTGACGGCGACCCGGTGTTGCAGGAATTTTCGGATGCCATTGCTTCGGCAGAACGCCTCAAATGGGTCGGTTACCTGTCAACGACATCGGTCTATGGCGACCGCGATGGGGGCTGGGTTGACGAAGACAGCGAGTTGAGGCCGACAACGGCAAGGGGGAAGTTTCGTTTGGGAGCTGAACGTGCTTGGCAGGAACTGGCGGACCAAGCAGGACTTCCATTGCATCTCTTCCGGCTGGCCGGAATTTACGGGCCGGGCCGCGGTCCCCTGCACCAACTGCTGAATGGGCGCAGGACCCAGATTGTCAGAAGCGGACAACTCTTCAACCGAATCCATGTTCGGGACATTGCACGGGTGCTGCAGGCATCCATGCTGCGTCCTGATCCGGGGACCGTTTACAATGTCTGCGACGATTTTCCTGCCAGATCCCATGAGGTCATGGAGTTTGCAGCCAAGCTGACTGGCATGCAACCGCCCAAGAAGGTCGCATTCGTCGAAGCCGACATGTCTGAGATGGCAAGAAGCTTCCACTCCGAATCAAAGCGGGTTCGGAATGGACGAATCAAATCGAGACTTGGAATCGAACTGCAATATCCTGACTACAAATCAGGATTGCGAGCGCTCAAGGGCGAGCTGGAAGGGAAAGAGGGGCGGCACAATCGATGAGCCGCCCTTCAGGTGGGAGGTCAGCCAGCAGCGACCGCGACTCCAATCGCAAGCAAAATCAGGAATGGGAACATATCCTGAGAGGACTCATCCATAGCCATCTCTTCCATTTCCATTTCCGGTTCCGCCATTGTCTCCATGGAAGCATCGTCCATGCCTCCGGCTGTCAGACTGGTGGCAGCAAGTGCGAAAGCAGACGCCAACACAACTTTTTTCATCTTGTTTTCCCTTTCTGAGAATTAGAGGTCCAGATCATGCTAGCACACACCAGCAATCCAACCTAGTCTGAAATTTTTACTGATGCGAAATCAGTCTGACAAATGCGCGTCGGCAACGGAACCGAACTTGTTTCAAATGAGCAACACCTGCGTTCCAACATTGGTGAGGCCGAACAGCTCTGCAATGTGTTCGTTGTAAAGGCCAATGCAGCCATTTGACGATCGCCGTCCGATTTTTCTCGTGTCGTGGGTGCCGTGGATTCGGTAGTAGGTCCATGAAAGGTAGAGTGCGTGAGTTCCGAGCGGATTGTCCGGCCCAGGTGGAACATAGAGCGGCCATTCGGGATTTCTCTTGATCATTGACGGTGTAGGCCGCCACTCAGGTCCCTCAACCATCCTGACCACCTTGGTTCGGCCAAGCCGAGTAAGTTCGGGAGAGAGGGGCACGCTGGTTGGATACAGCTTGTAGACCGATTCATCTTCGGACCAGAAATGCAACGCGCGGGATTTCGTGTCAGACAGGATCGCGCCGTTTCTTAGGTCGGCAAAATATGGCTTCCAATCTTGCGTTGCGAAGCTTGATATGTTGCGGTGAACCTTCCCGGAGTTCTCTTCTTGAGCAAGCAACTTGGGAGCAGCTGCGGCAGCGCCGGCTCCGGCAAGCAAAAACCGGGTGAATTCGCGTCGGGTGGTCAATTGCCGATTGGTGGGCATGGGGAAATTCTGTGGATGCCAAATAACTCCGCGAACGATACCGCATTACACTAGGGGGTTCAATTCCGTCCGTCTTTCGGAGGGCACCGGATAACAGAGAGTTGAAGTCACCTCTGCCGGTGCAAGTCCGCAGACGGGAAGGCATTGCGTCCAGAGCACGCCGATATCCCGGTTCAATCTGCAGAGTGCAAGGGTGTAAGTCGCGAGTGCAAGGCGTTTGTTGACCGCGGATTGGCAGGCGGTTAGTCTCGGCGCTGTTTGAATCCAATTGGTCCTGTGATGCTGAGATTGTTTTCCGCCATTGTCATGTTGTTTGTGGTTTCCTGCGCGCCGGAGGAACCGCCAACCGAATTGCCGACTCCGGCAGCGGAGAATCCGGATGCGGTGTCCACGTCGGAAGATCAAGTGGCGGACGCAGGCCAGCAAGTCCGGTTGGTTCCGAAAATCTACTGGATAGAGGGTGATGCCAGGAGCAGGATTCCTCATCGGGTGCTGGATGCGGTGAATGCAATCAGGTCGGAGAAGGGTCTTTCGGAGGTTGCCCTTTCCAAGGAACTGACTGCAGCGGCGAGGACGCATGCAAGGGATATGTCGATCCAGAACCGGCCATGGCATTTCGGCTCTGATGGATCCTCGCCGATAAGCCGTGCAGCCAAGGCCGGATATGAGGGTACAGTGCTTGGAGAGAACATTTCGGAATCATTTGAAAGCGATCTTGAGACAATGGTGGCATGGATGCAGAACCCACAGACCAGGAGTGTGATCCTGGAGGCCGGTGCCGCCAAAATTGGAATTGGTTGGTATCAGGAAAGCGAGGGTAAGATTTGGTGGACCTTGGTGGTTGGGACCTGACCGATCAGTGGTAGATTTGGACCGGAGTTCCCACCTTCACTGTCCGAAAAATGTAATCCATTTCCCTGTTGGTGACGGCAATGCAGCCATCGGTCCAGTCGCGGCCCGGCCGGCGGCGGAAATTGTTCGGTTCACCATGAATGAATATGTTGTCGCCGGGATCTTTTCCCAGAATTTCGGCAACTTGGCGGTCCACCTCATTCGGATATGAAATCCCAAGTGAAAGATGGAACCTGCTGTTAGGGTTTTGCCGGTCGATGATGTATGTGCCAACGGGGGTTCTTCCGTCGCCGCGCTCCTGCTTGTGTCCCACCGGCGAAGAACCGAGACCGACGTCAAATCCCCGAACGGCAACATCACCGCTGTAGAGGATCATTCTCCGTTCCGACTTGTGAATCTCAACACTGGTTATCTCATTCATGGACTTTCCCCCCGTTCTTCCGGCGTCGCGGGAACAGGATGCAACTGTGATGCATGCGGCCGCTGCCAGCACCTGAAGCAGCGCTGCCGGCTTGTGGAAGTGCTTCCAAGTCATGGTCATGGTGCCCTTAAGGCCGCAATCTCGGTTTGCATGGGCCCGGGGATGCTTGATTCCGCAACAGGCGTGCCGGCATTCTTCGGGATGCCGATTTCAGCTGTCCACAGGCCGCCATTATGTCGGTTCCCCTGGGGGTTCGAACCGGTGACGCGTATCCCGCCTTGTAGATTATGTCGGCAAATCGCCGGATCCGTTCCGGATCCGATCGCTCATGAATGGCACTTGGCCATTCATTGAATGGAATCAAATTGACCTTTGCCGGGATGCCGCTGATCAGCTTGATCAACCGACGGGCATCCTCATCGCTGTCATTCACATTCTTAAGCATCACATATTCGAAAGTGATCCGATCCGAATTGGACAACCCCGGGTAATTCCGAAGGGCATCCAGCAACGTCGCGATGTTCCATTTCCGGTTTATCGGAACCAATTTGTTTCTCACCTCGTCGGTTGTGGCATGGAAGGATATGGCCAGGCGACACCCGATTTCCTCTCCGGTTCGCCGGATCGCCGGAACCACGCCCGAAGTGGACAGTGTGATCCGTCTTCTCGAAAGGCTGATGCCTTCACCATCCATCACCACCTTCAGTGCGTTCCTGACGTTCTCAAAGTTGTAGAGCGGCTCACCCATGCCCATCAGGACCACGTTGGACAGGAGCCGCTTCTCGACCTTTGGGTGACGTCCCGGTGCGGGCCATTCGCCGAGATCATCCCGTGCCGCCAGAATCTGACCGACGATTTCGGATGGCTTTAGATTGCGCACCAGAGCTTGGGTGCC
>JAGWAS010000029.1:0-26977 GCA_021296235.1 Paracoccaceae bacterium
GATCGCTTTCCGGTTGGTGGTCACGGCGATTGAACCGGGAGCATCGTCTTGTCTATCGTGTTCACAACGATCAACTCCAAATTGCCCAATGCCGCTATCGCCATTGAGGTAAGAGATCATGATCAAGAACGGTGATTTACTCTGATGAACGCTCTCGGCTGCAGGGCGACAATCAAGTTGAGAGTCCGTATTGCCTCACTTGAAAATGTTACTCTGGGCTGAACCTTTGCCTTACCAAGTATGTTGCCGAAGACTCGGTGTTTCTGAAAGCCAGTTCGGGGTGTGTGATCCGGATCGCAGCCTGCCGACGTTTGCGTTCCATGACCCCTGGCACCTTTCGTTATGTGGTCTCGAATTCGGTGGGTGTGATCGCATCCGCGTGCGCGTGGTCTTCCTGGGGAGCGCTCTCGATGGTCGGTGATCCAAAGATCACTTCCTGGACCCTTTCCTGACGCCGATCTTCACCCGCCGCTGAAGAGTTCGCAACAGGTTGTCCGGATACAGGCCGGGATGTTCCTCCTGCAGCTGCTCCAGCAACTGCCAGCTCGTAACCCAGGGTTCGGCATCAAACCATGTCCGCAGCTGGTCCGTGACCTTCTCAAGCGGATCGGGTCGACGACGGCCGCGTTTCGGCTGTGGCTCCGGCCTGGAGGTCGGGCGAACCTCACCGTCCGTCCAGGCCGTGCGCAACGCGGCAAGAAAGTCGGTCAGCGAGGCCTCATCCGGCCCGGCCTGCACCGGAACGCCATCCGCAAGATCGGGATTTGAACAGGCGTGCAACGACCGATAGTTTGCTTGCTTTGGAAATCGCGGTTGGTCCTGCAATGATTTTGCCATGCAGGCGACAGAAGTCTTTGGATGGAATCCAACGATTCAGTTCAAACAGATGAACGGCCACAGGAAGTGTCATCAATGAAGTTTGGATTTCTGCGAATGGTGGGATGTGGTTTTGTTGCATTCTGCGCTTGCCTCTCCCCCAGTGCTCAAGGCGGGCAATTCACGATTATCGAAGGACCGGATGCGCGACGTGGAAGTGTATTGAGTCATGTTTCGTCAGCGCTTTCGGCTTCAGACGCGGCTCTTGAAGCACACGGCTATACCTCGCCGAACATTAAAGTCTTTCTTAGTGGCGATGCGAACTGGCTAACCGAAAGCTACTTGGCCGCAATGGGTCTGAGTGACCGCTATCGTGCTGGCAAACTCGACACATTTGGACGCTGCGATCCTTTGGGCGAATTTGGAAAAGCGGCCATTTTCCTTTGTGAGGAACACGAAGTATGGGAACGACGGAGAGGAGCGACACGCATTGTCGCCCATGAGGTTTGGCATGCCGCTGTGCAAGATGGCATCGTCCAAAAACCATGCTGCTTCGATTCCAACGCCATGTCTCTCTATGGTCCGGAATGGTTGGTGGAAGGATCGGCGGAGGTTTTTGCAGAATATGTGCTTGCAGGCCGCAACCCATCGCGGTTTGCTCGCGCCATGGAAAGCTTCACCCGGGAGGCGCCGCGCGACGTTGACTTGGCCAAACTCAAATCACGGCGTGGGTTTCGCAACAACAATGGCTGGCGTGTGGGACCTGCCGCCGTTTATGAGTTGATCAATGGCACGAATTTCGAAAAGCTCTTTGACTACTATGAACACATCGCCAACGGGGTTTCGATTGACATGGCCTTTAGCAGTGCCTTTGGCCAAGATCAGGCATCGTTTGCCGCATATTTCGCAACCGGCAACACGTCGAGATCCGGTTGTGCGGGCTGGCAGGTTGGCCATGGTGACCGGCGGCTCGGCGACGTGGCCGAGAATGCGTTGGGAGATCGGAGCCGCTGGCCGGAGATTGCCGAACTCAATGGAATCACCGCCGAGAATCCGCATCGTTTGGGCCAGTGCCTGAAGCTTCCGGGTTAACGGGATCATGATCCTGTCGAAAAGTTGGGTTCCGGAAAGGATCGCACCACCGGATTGATGGGCGGGGGTGAAGCAACACAGGCCAAGAACGAGATTGAGGCACCGGCGCAGGGTGAAAGCCACCGGACCGTGGCAACTTCCCATTCAAATTCACGGAGCGCCTCATTTCGACTTTGCCTGCCTCCATCATTGATCAAGCACACAAAGCGCATCTTTCTGGCGCCGGTGATGCCTTCATGTGGAGGCCCATCGGTGCTGCGCCAACATGCAGAGCCTTATTTCAGAGCGCGTTGCTCGTCCGGCGTGGGTGTGTGATTGAACACATATGCGCTTCTGCAAGCTTCAACGCCGCCAAGTTCTTCGATCTTTTGTTTCTGATCGGCAAGACACCGGGCGTTGACTTCTTCGGGGTCGCAAATGGCCTTCAATCTTCTCTCGCCTTCCAGCCAAGCCGCCATAACATCAGGATTGTCCACCCCATCATGGGCCAAATTGTTCAGTTCGTGAGGATCTTGAGTCAAGTCGAACAGTTGAGCTTCGTGGCCAACATAGTGCACAAATTTCCAATTCTCCCAGCGCACCATGAAAGCTCCGGTCGTTGAGCCGCCATCATGGTACTCGCTGAATACCGTACGGTTCAAATCATCTTTCTCACTCGCGACCGAACGCAATGAACGGCCCGAGAAGAGTTCGGACGTTGCACAGCTCCCAAGTCCCGTTACATCGGCTGATGTCGTTGCCAAATCAATAAGGCTCGTTCCAGTACGGACACGCTTCCCTTTGGGTACGCCGGGGCCAGCCACAATCATGGGAACGCCGGCCGATGCCTCATACATGACTTGTTTGGTCCAGAGGCCATGATCTCCCATCATATCGCCATGATCAGATACGTAGATGATGACTGTCTTGTCCGATTGTCCGGACTTGTCCAGCGCACACAAGATACGACCCACGCAGTCGTCCATAAAGGAAATGAGGCCGTAGTATGCAACCTTGGCCTCGCGCAGTTTTCGTTCATCAAAGTGGCGGTCGTAATCAAAAAACTGAGCAATGTTCTTCAATTCACTGTGCTGGGGCCGCTGTGCATATTCATAGGCGACCGGAAAATCGACTGACTCCGGGTCGTAGAGGTCGTAGAACTCCTGAGGCGCAATTAGGGGATAATGCGGGCTGACCAGGGACACAAACGTCGCCCAAGGAGTTTCTGAATCTCCGCGAGCGAGCAACCAGTCACATGCAGTCTCGGTAATGGCTTGATCATAGTCTGTATAGGAACTCGTTCCTGCCCCGACATCTGCGGCAAGTTCCGATGCAGATTCAAAAGCCGGCGGGTCTTCGCGCAACAATCCGACAGGCCATCCAACACCGCCAACGACATGCATTGGCAATAATTCCTTGGAGAATCCGTTGTCGTCTTCGGTCGAACGGAAGTGCAGCTTTCCGATCGAGGTTACCTCGATACCGTTGTCGCGCAAATGACGCATCCAACTCTTGGGAGCACCGCGATATGGGGTGGCGCTGTCCCAACAGCCGATATTGTGAACGTAGTCGCCACACGCAATGCTGGCGCGCGCAGGAACACACATGGGCGACGGAGTATACGCATTCTCAAATATTGCCCCGCGGGCAGCCAGGCTGTCCAGGTTCGGCGTCCTGACAATGGGGTGGCCGACGCAGCCCATCGCATCTTTGCGATGCTCGTCTGAGATGATGATCAAGAGATTGTTGCCATCGGCTCTATTCATGTCCAGTGCACTCCTTGGATTGAACTACGGAAAGGTTCGGGAAATTGCGACTTGAACAGTCCCCATTATTGGCTCCAATTGGAAGTTCATCAGGGTTCAATTTCGCTGGACTGCCGGAACGCATTTGAAGATCTCCGTAATCCCCGCTTCGCCGCCGAGTCAGCGAGAGTCGCGTGGCGGCGGGGGGACTGATACGGCAGACAGGTCGATCGCATAGTCCGCGGAAAAGATGGGCAGCCGACCGGTCCTGGCGGTGATCATCATCCCGGCGAACCAATCTGCATAGGCTTGATCGCTTCCTGCCCCGCACTCTGCCAATGCTGGAAACTGCTTTGCGAACCTGAGTGCCAATTCCGGATAGGTCCATTTTTCCGCGTCATCCCAACCGAATGGAGCGGCTCCATCGCCACTGGTATAGTCGGCGACATTCGTGAAAGTGCACTTCAATGTCCATCCATTGTCTTCCACATTATCTGCGCTCGTAACATAACAGCGCCAATGAACTCCTGATGAAGACAAACAGGTGAATGCCCTGATCCACTGATATCCAGATTCATGCAGCGATTGCACAATTGACAGGACACGCAACGCATCGCGGAGGAGGGGACCGGATTGAGGAAACTTGTCGGACGAAAACGCAGACTTGCCTTGGGAAAACCACGAGGATTCGGTTCGGGGGGAGTTTTCCATGGGGGCTCCTGAAATTGGGCCGGCGGTTGCGCGTGTCCGGTGTCGCAACAGGTGGTGAGAATGTCGAAGCAGCATCGGACCCCGACCGGTCCCACTTGCAGGTTTGTAGCCGGCATGTCCACTTTCCTTACCGGATCAGCCGGCGTGCCGCTGAACCGGTGAAAGGCGGTCCGGTCTTCACTGTCTACGCTGGAAGGATGCCTTCATTCTATTTTGGCAGCCTCCGAATCCGAACCGCACAACTCCTTGATCATTCTTTCACGCATCACGAATTTCTGCGGCTTGCCGGTGATGGTCATCGGGAGATCGGACACGAAGCGGATATGCCGCGGTATCTTGAAATGTGCAATTTGACCGTCGCAGTGGGACCGAAGTTCATCCTCCGACAATTGCTCGCCGGGCCTGATCACGATCCAGGCACAAACCACCTCGCCAAACTTCCGGTCGGGAACACCAAATACCTGTGCCACGCTTACCTTGGGATGCCGAAACAGGAACTCTTCAATTTCACGCGGGTAGATGTTTTCGCCGCCGCGAATGATCATGTCCTTCAGGCGTCCGGTTATTGAACAGAAACCCTCTCCGTCCAGAACGGCCAAGTCGCCGGTGTGCATCCAGTCGTCGCGGATCGCATCTGCGGTTCTCTTTTCGTCGGCCCAATAGCCCCGCATGACGGCATAGCCTCGCGTGCACAATTCGCCCTGTTGCCCGACCGGCACTGTCTGTCCTTCCTGATCAATGATCTTCACCTCAAGATGCGGATGAATCCGACCGACCGTTTCGCAGCGCTTGTCGGTCGGGTCGTCCACAAAACTCTGGAAGGACACCGGCGAGGTTTCGGTCATGCCGTAGCAGATGGTAACCTCACGCATATTCATGTCCCGGTTCACCCGTTCCATGACATCGGCGGGGCAAGGGGCCCCGGCCATTATGCCGGTGCGAAGGCAGGACAGATCACGCGGGCGTTCGTCAAGTTCCTGAAGCATGGCGACGAACATTGTCGGCACTCCGTAAACCGCGGTGCTTCGTTCGTGCTCAAGTGCATCGAGTGTCCGGTTGGGATCAAAACCCTCGCCGGGAAAAATGAGTGCGGCTCCCTTGCTGACTGCACCGAGAACTCCCATCACCATTCCGAAGCAGTGATACAGTGGCACGGGGACAGTGAGCCTGTCTTCTTCGGTAAGTCGAATCCGGTCGGTGACAAAGCGGGCGTTGTTGACGATATTGAAATGAGACAATGTTGCGCCCTTGGGGTTTCCCGTGGTTCCGGACGTGAATTGGATGTTGATCGGATCGTCGGGGTCCAGATCTTCATCAATCTTCTCCAGTTGCTGCCCCAGCGCCGGATCGCCAAATTTCCGGACATCTTCGAAACGCATGATTCCCGATCCAGGATCGTTGTCCGTCGCGATGACAAGCCGCAGATGAGGCAACTTCTCGGAATTGAGGCCGCCGAGTTCGGCGCATTCCAGTTCAGGTGCGAGTTCCCGTATCATTCCGAGATAGTTGGAACTCTTGAAGGACCGTGAAAGAACGATTGCCTTGCACCCGACCATGTTCAAGGCGAATTCAAGCTCCGAGATCCTGTAGGCAGGGTTGATGTTCACCAGCAGAACGCCAATCCGCGCTGTTGCAAACTGCACAAGAACCCATTCAATTCGGTTCGGGGCCCAGATTCCAAGCCGGTCACCCTTGCGAAGCCCAAGCGCCAGCAACCCCAATGCAACATTGTCGATCGCCTGCCCAAACTCGCGGTAGTTCATTCTTATGCCCTGTTCGCAGAACACAACCGCATCCCGCGAACCGAATTTCGCAACCGCATCCCTGAGGAGATCGGGAATGGTGCACCGAAGCAGGGGAGGGGTGGATGGTCCCTTCACGTGCGACAGACCCTCCAATGGGGCAAGACTTGCTGCCGGAAGGTAGCCTTCTGTCCGAATGTCGGGGTTTCTTCGTGTCAGGCCGTTCGAAGGGATGGTCAAATTTCCGAACTCCACTGCAATTTCAACGGTTTCTCCCTCTACATCTGTGCACATGCCGTGAAGGTCAACCAAAACGGCGGCACGGGCGTGCACAGATCCTGAAATTGGCATTTTACAGGAACTGGCGATTGTTTCCATCGCGGGCACGCTGTCCAACTCTTGCCACACCCGCAACGCCGAATGCCGCGTTGGGATGAAAATAGCATCCGGCGGATTTGAGTCGGCTTCCTGTCGACCGAAAGGCCGGTGCAACGAATTGCCGAATGGATCACTTGCCGGCTTGGGATGCGATTCTGCCCACGGCTCTTTGAGTTCCGTTGCCGGCTCCTTTGAACCGGATCTGGAACTCCGGGTGGATTGCGGAATTATATGGTGAAAAACACTCCTTCAGATGCCGCTTGAATTCGAATGCATGACAACAAGTTCAATTTGCGGAATTGTTCCGGAACTCGCGCAAATGTCCAACCGACACATGGGCGAACATCGAATTCCGGTGGGGGTAGGGCAACGGACTCAGCTGTGCCGACCGCCTGCCTGCCTGCGCTTCCACCTTGCAGCCGATTCCATGAATGAGCGGACCATCGGCGCATCCCGGCGCTGTCTGAGATGGACGAGCTTTTCCTCCATGAGGAACTGCTGATCTTCAATCCCTATAATCGCAAGTTCCGAACCGGGTGGAATCTCAATTTTTGAAACAAACCCGACCCCTGTTCCGGCGGCAGCCAATTCACGCACTGCCTCTCGGCCCTCCGCTTCCACCGCTCCCTTCAGGTCAACGCCCAAATCCGCCGCAGCGGCCTCGACGATCTGGCGTGTTTTCGAGCCCGCCTCGCGAAGTAACAGCGGAAACTTCGCCAGTTCCTCGAAGGTTGCCGTTTCGCTTGAGGCCAGTCTGTGGTTTTTGGCAACGATGGCAACGACTGGCGATGCCCCCAAACTCATCTCTTCAAGTCTGGCACTTTCCGGAAAATCCCCGCCAACGCCGATTTCAGCTTCATAATCGAGAAGTGAACGGATAACCGCCTCGGTGTTGCCTGACTTCAGCCGGATGCCAACCTTCGGATTGTCCCGTTGGAATTCGCTGAGAATGCCGGCGACATGAATCGCGGAATCGACCATCAACCTCAGATTGCCGGACAGTTCCGCGAGTGTTTCCGTCAGGAATTCCCTTGCGCCAGCCTCGGCCGCAAACAGGCGGTTTGTGTGATCGAAGAGCTGCCTGCCCTTGGCCGTAAGTGCGGTGCGTTTGCCCGACCGGTCAAACAGCAGGACATCGTATTCAGCCTCCAGTTTCCGGATTTGATCGGAAACCGCCGGTTGCGTCAGGTGCAGCCTCTCAGCGGCACGCGAAAATCCGCCGTAGAGGGCAACGTGGTGAAAAGCCCTTAATTGTGCAAAGCGCATGAGCCGCGTCCGGATTGGAAGGTGCTTGTTCCATAAGTTCAACTTATGAACATATATAAATTAACGATTTTGTAAATCGCATTTGCAGTCTTAGTTGATGCGCGAAATCTTGTCGCGGAGCTGTTGCCGATGCCTGATCTTGTCCAACCATCGGCGTTTCCGCAGAACGCTGAACCACTGCTGCTAACGCCGGGCCCGTTGACCACATCGCGCAGGACCAAGGAGGCCATGCTCCGAGATTGGGGATCGCGCGATTCGGCATTCATCTCAATGACCGGGGAAATCCGGGCCCGGCTCCTGAATATGGCGGGCGGCGAGGGCCAATTTGAGTGCATCCCGATGCAAGGCAGCGGCACATTTGCTGTGGAATCAATGATCGGGACACTTGTTCCGAAGGATGGAAAGGCGCTGGTCCTTGCCAACGGTTCCTATGGAAAGAGGGCCGCCGCCATCCTAAACAAAATCGGACGGGCACATTCGGTGATTGACAAGGGCGATTATCTTCCGCCGCGCGAGACCGATGTGACAGCCGCCCTGACTGCCGATCCGTCAATAACCCATGTGATTGCAATTCACTGTGAAACCAGTTCCGGAATTCTCAATCCGATTGCTGAACTGGCCGACGCAACCCGCAGCGCAGGCTGCAGGCTGCTGGTCGACAGCATGAGCGCGTTTGGTGCGATCCCGATTGATGCGAAAAATTTGCCGTTTGAGGCCATGGTTTCATCTTCCAACAAGTGCCTCGAAGGTGCTCCAGGCTTCGGTTTTGTCATCGCTGACACCAACGCATTGGAGATGGCTGCCGACAATTGCCACTCACTGAGTCTTGATGCGCATGCACAGCTGACAGGATTCAACCGGAACGGTCATTGGCGCTTCACCCCGCCGACCCATGTCGTGGCCGCGTTCCTTGAAGCCCTTCGTCAGCACGAACAGGAAGGCGGTGTTGCCGGGCGCAACCGTCGCTACTCCAGAAACCGGGACGTCCTTGTGTCGGAAATGCGTGCTCTCGGGTTCGAGACTCTGCTTGATGACGAATGGCTCTCGCCGATCATTGTTACCTTCTTCAATCCGGCCGATCCCGCCTTCGATTTCAGGTGTTTCTACGAGTTGATCCGGCAGCGCGGTTTCCTGATTTATCCCGGCAAGCTCACCGAGGTCGACAGCTTCCGCATTGGGTGCGTGGGCCATCTTGATGAGGATGCGATGCGGGGCGTATGTGTCGCGATCAGGGAAGCTCTTGGGGAACTCGGGGTACGTGATGCCAGACCGCCCGATGAGTCACTGCGGGAACGCGACCGCCTGAGGGCGGCTTGAACCGTGCTGGGTATGGTTGAATTCACGGTCAATGGACGCACCTATCCGGCGCCGCAGGAGCCGGTGGTTGTCGTGTGCCTGGACGGATGCGAGCCCGAGTATCTGGAAAGGGCAATAGCGGCCGGGGCAATGCCCACGGTTGAACAGATGATGTGTGAAGGGACTTTTGCCCTTGCGCGCAGTGCGATTCCTTCCTTCACGAATCCTAACAATCTATCGATTGCAACCGGGGCACCCCCTTCGGTTCACGGCATCAGCGGCAATTTCTTTCATGATTCCGAATCCGGTGAGGAAGTGATGATGAACGATGTCCGGTTCCTAAGGGCACCGACAATCTTCGCCGCCGCCAGGGAATCCGGGCTTCGGGTGGCGGTTGTTACGGCCAAGGACAAGCTAAGAGCTCTCTTGGGTGCCGGTCTTGACTGCAGTTCAGGGCAAGCATGGTGCTTTTCCGCCGAACGTTCAGGTTCAACAACGAAGCTTGCAAACGGCATTGCGGATGCCGCAACATGGACTGGACTGCCGGTTCCTGATGTCTATTCGGCGGATCTCTCGGAGTTCGTCTTCGCCTCCGGAACGAAACTCCTCAGAGAATACTCACCGGATTTAATGTACCTTTCAACAACCGATTACGTGCAGCACAAGTACTCACCTGAGGAAAGTGAGGCGATTGAGTTCTGTGCAATGGTGGACAGATACCTGAATGAACTCGATTCCGCCGGGGCAGCGATCGTTGTGACCGCCGATCATGGGATGAAGCCGAAGCACGGCCGTGACGGCGCACCAATCGTCGTCTATCTTCAGGACATCCTTGACGTTTGGCTTGGGGTCGGCGCCGCCCGTGTCATCCTGCCCATTACGGATCCGTATGTTGTTCACCATGGTTCGCTCGGCTCCTTTGCCACCATCAATTTTTCACCTTCGGTCGACCCGGAACGGACGATCGCCGGGCTGGCCTCTCTTTCAGGGGTTGATATCGCAATCGGTGGCAATGAGGCTGCCCGCAGGTTTGAACTTCCGCCCGATCGGATCGGTGATGCTGTCGTGATTTCTGCCGAAAACACCGTGCTGGGCACCTCCGAGGACAGGCATCAGCTTGATGCGCTTGACGCACCGCTGCGTTCGCATGGCGGCCTTTCCGAGCAGGTGGTTCCCTTCATTGTAAACAGGCAGATAAACTTGGAAGAAGCAGGGCTTCGCAACTTTGATGCCTTTCAAATTGCCGCCCGAGTGGCACAAACAGGGGTTGGGGATGGAAAGTTCTGAGGGTTTCCGCGCGGAAAAGATGCGCATTGCCGGGGAATTGGTTGACACCGATGAGACGATCCCGGTCCACTATCCCTTTACCGGGGAGGTCGTGGGCACCGTTCCGCAGGGCAGGGCTGAGCATGCACGCGAGGCATTTGACAGGGCGGCAGGATTTGAGTCGAAGCTGACGCGCCATGAGCGCCAGAAAATCCTGTTCCGAACGGCCGAGATGCTGGAGGAGAGGCGGGACCGGCTTTCACGCCTTCTGACGCTGGAACTGGGCATTTCGCTGAAGGACTCGCTCTATGAAGTTGGACGGGCATGCGACGTGTTCAACCTGGCGGGCCAACTCTGCATCCTCGACGACGGCGAGATCTTTTCCTGTGACCTGACACCGCAGGGCAAGGCACGCAAAATCTTCACAATGCGCCATCCGCTGAGGGCGATTTCAGCGATTACGCCCTTCAATCATCCGCTGAACATGGTCGCTCACAAGGTGGCGCCAGCGATTGCAACCAATAATTGCCTAGTTTGCAAGCAGACGGAACTCACGCCGTTTTCGTCGCTTTGCCTTGCCGACATTCTCTATGAGGCAGGTCTGCCTCCGGAGATGTTCTCGGTTGTGACCGGTTGGCCCGAGGTCATTGGACCGGAGATGATCTCCAATCCCCACATCGAACTGATAACATTCACCGGTGGCGTCAGGGTTGGAAAATTGATTGCTGAGACCGCTGGCTACAGGCGAACCGTGCTCGAACTCGGCGGGAACGACCCTCTGATTGTTTGTAACGATCTTGACAGCAGCGATCTGCGCAGGGCGGCCGAATTGGCGGTGTCGGGAGCAACGAAGAATTCCGGGCAGCGTTGCACCGCAGTGAAGCGAATTCTCTGCCAAGAGGGCGTTGCCGATCAATTTGTGCCCATGGTTCTTGATCTTGCGAAAGCAATCAGGTTCGGCGACCCGATGGAGCCCACCACCGATCTCGGCACCGTTGTCAGCGAGGCGGCGGCGCAGCTTTTCGAGAGGCGCGTCCGAATGGCTGAGGAGAGTGGCGGTGAGCTCCTCTACAATCCCGGCCGGCAGGGGGCCCTGCTGCCGCCGATTGTGATTGATCGTGTTCCGCGTGAAGCAGAATTGGTCATGGAAGAGACGTTCGGACCCGTCATTCCTGTCGTCAGGGTGCCGGATGATGATGCAGAGGTGATCGAAATCTCAAATTCCACTGCGTTTGGTCTCTCAGCCGGTGTTTGCACAAACCGCTTCGACCGCATGCAGAGATACATCGAGCATCTGCAGGTCGGAACAGTCAACATCTGGGAAGTCCCCGGCTACCGGATCGAAATGTCGCCGTTCGGCGGCATCAAGGACAGTGGCCTCGGCTATAAGGAGGGTGTGATTGAGGCAATGAAGAGCTACACCAACATCAGGACGTTCTCACTTCCCTGGAGTTGACACGGAGATTGGGTGCAAACAATGCGGCACACCGAAGGCGAATCGAACAGCTCTTCCGCAAGGCAGGCTTGGGTTGGCTCGGCCGGAGAGGTGCGTCAGGCCGGGCTTCTGGCGAGGGACTCGGCCGTCTTCATGCATCAGAGCCTTTCAACGCCCTGTGCCAGGGCGGCAGTCAGGGCCGAAGGAATTTGGATAGAGGATGCCGACGGCAATCGGTGCATGGATTTCCATGGAAATTCGGTCCATCATCTTGGCCATGGCCATCCGCGCGTGATTGCCGCCATTAAGCGACAACTGGACACACTTCCGTTTTCGCCGCGCCGGTTCACAAACGAACCGGCGGTGCAGTTGGCCGAGCGCTTGTCGGGTCTCGCCCCAGATCCGCTCGGAAAGTGCCTGTTTGCAACCGGCGGTTCGGATGCGATGGAAATTTCCCTCAGGATTGCAAGGGCCGCCACCGGGCGCTTCAAGACCGTTTCTTTCTGGGATTCCTTTCACGGTGCCGGCTTTGGTGCTTCCTCAATCGGCGGCGAAGCGACATTCCGTTCGCACATCGCCGGGCCATTGTTGCCTGGGGCGGAGCATGTCGCTCCATTCAACTGTTACCGCTGCCCATACGGGCATGCCGGACCGGAGAGTTGCGGCATTGCCTGTTCCGACATGGTGCGCTACGCCCTTGAGCGGGAAGGCGACGTTGCCGCCGTTGTTGCCGAACCCATGCGTGCCATCCCGCATCTGGCACCCGCGGGTTTCTGGAAGCGAGTCCGGCAAGCCTGCAACGAGGCCGGAGCACTGCTCATTTTCGATGAAATTTCGACCGGCCTCGGCAAAACCGGCAGCTTTTTTGCGTTCGGGCATGAGGGTGTGGTTCCCGACATTGTGGTGCTTGGAAAAGCGCTTGGCGGCGGGGTGCTGCCGATTGCCGGCGTCATTGCAAATGAAGGGCTTGACGTTTGCGGTGATTTTGCCGTCGGCCACTATACCCATGAGAAAAATCCGGTAACGGCCAGCGCGGCGCTGGAGACGGTCGATGTCATCCTCGAAGAGGGACTTGTCGAACGGGCGGGCGTCCTTGGGGAGCGGGCATTGGACCGATTGCGCGACCGCACCCATGGCAGCCGGATAGTGGGCGATGTGCGCGGGCGCGGACTGCTCTTTGGTGTCGAGATCGTGGCAGGACCGGAAACTCGTGAGCCGGCGGGTGATACCGCAGAGCGGATTCTCTATGATTGCCTCGACAGGGGCCTCAGCTTCAAGGTCTCGCAGGGCAATGTGCTTACGCTTTCGGCCCCTCTTGTCATCGGCGAAAAAGAACTGGACGAAGCGCTTGACATTCTTAATGCCGCCATCTCGGATGCTGAAGTGAATTGATGGCACTGCCGCCGCATTCGTCCGGCAAACTCATTGAAATGTTCATCGAAAGTTCGCTCCACGCTTCTTGACTCACCATTCCTTTGGTAGCAATCAGGAACTCAGGGAGGTCTCTCAACATGAGACTTGACGGTTTCGGTGCGTATTTGTTCACCGAATTCAGGAAAGGAAATGAGAATGAAAAAGAAAGAGTTTTGCCTCGCTTTCGTCGCTGCTGCCTCAACGGCTGGCATGGCGTTGGCGAATTGCCCTGCCGTTACGATGGGGGATACGATGGGTGTGGCGGCAGGTGCGCATCCCCAACAATACGAGCTTGTCGAGTTCGAGACGTTGGCCAACTGCAAGCTTGAATTCACCGCAAATCCGGACATTGCCGCCCTGAATGCGAAGATTCGAGGCAATCCGGAACTGCCTTCGCTCTCCGAGCGAATTCCGGAGGAGCCGTTGGTTTTTGCTCCATATCACTCGATTGGAACACATGGCGGAACGCTGAATGTCCTTTCGAATGCCACCGAGGCGGGCACCTCCGATTTTCTTTCGGTTCGCCACGTCAACCTGGTTCGATATCTTGACGATCTTGAGACCATAGTTCCGTACGTGGCCAAAGGCTGGGAATGGAACGACGATTTCACTCAGCTCACTTTTTTCCTGAGGAAAGGCCACAAATGGTCGGATGGCGCGCCCTTCACCGCAGATGACGTCAAGTTCTGGTACGACAATCTGTCGCTTGACCCGAAGGTCATCGCCAAGGCCAAGGATTACGTCCTGGTTGCGGGCGAAAGGATGGAGGTCGAGATCATTGACCCACAGACCGTGAGGTTCCATCTGCCGGCGCCCAAGCCGGGTCTTCTGGCGCACTTTGCGACATCATTTGCCCAAGGTTTCCAGCCCAAGCACTTTCTTGGCAGGTTTCATCCGGACATAAACCCGGATGCTGACAAGCTTGCGCAGGATGCCGGCTTCGAAAACGGACTTGCCGTGATTGCCGCCTATTTCGGGAATTCGGACTGGACCGACACGCCTTCACCTCTTCTGAACAATCCGGACAAGGTGGGCAATCTTCCGGCGGATGTGGTGCCAACCCTGGAATCGCACATCTACATTTCGGACACGACGGAGGGTCGGCATCTGGTCGCCAATCCGTATTTCCACGTCGTTGACACCCAGGGCAACCAGCTTCCCTACATAAGCGAACAGGATGAAGTTTACATTAACGACAACGAGGTTCGCATCCTGAAGCTGGTTAACGCCGAGGTGGACTACAAGTCGCAGTCACTTCAGTTGCCGTCCGCTCCGATCCTTCTCGAAAATCAGGAAGCCGGCGACTACACGATTGATCTGCGGCCTGAGATCACGGTTCCGACCTTTGCCTTCAACGTAACTTCGGATGATCTTGAAAAGCGGAAAGTGTTCGGTGACCTGAGGTTCCGTAGGGCGATGTCCGTGGCGATCAACCGGGAGGAAATCAACGAGATCGCATTCTTTGGTCTTGGTTCACCGCGCCAGTATATCGGCTTTTCGCCGAAGCCGGATTTCATTGATGACAAATGGCTAACCTACCAGACGCAGTTCGACGCTGATCTGGCGAATTCGTTGCTCGACGAAATCGGAATGGTCGATACGGACGGTGATGGTTTCCGCGAATTGCCCAATGGCGACAGGATTGCAATCAACCTGCAGTTTGCAACCCAAGGCATTGCCGGTCAGATTGTGGAACTTGTGGGTCAATATTGGGCGGATGTGGGCGTGCAGACGGCCGTTAAGGAGGTTACGCCTGACGAGTACCGTTCGGCACAGTCGTCGAACCAGCTTGATGTGATGATGTGGCGAAAGAGCCAGCCATTGGCCATCGTGCTCGGCAACAATGAGCTGTGGGTGCCCCCGTTTGAGAACTATTTCGGTACTAGGACCGGAATGTTGTGGGCGGAATGGGTCGATTCCAACGGCGCTGCCGGCGTCGAGCCACCCGACTACGTCAAGCAATTGATTGACGACATCAATGCGTTCCAATCGTCGCAGGCCGGTTCCGACGAATTCAGGATGCTTGGTCAGCGGATGGTGGAGAACATGGCCGGCAACCTCCTGTTCATCGGAACGGTGCAGGGCCCCAACCCGGTCTACCACCGCAATGCGCTGAAGAACTTCGTTGAGTTCAAGACGCACTCCTACGAATTCTATCGAACGTATCCGTACCGGGCCGCGCAGTGGTATTTGGACGAATAGTTCAGTAGTTTTGTGATTCCGGCGGGCGAAGGAATTCGCCCGCCGGCCCGCCTCTTGAGGCAGGACGGCTGAAGACCGCTCGACAGGGAAGTTCAATGCTGCAGTTTGCCAGATTCACGCTCGTGCGCGCGGTTATGGCATTCGTGACTTTGTTGTTTGTTTCACTGATCGTTTTCAGTCTGATGGAGCTTGTGCCGGGGGATTGTGCGGAGCGCTATCTCGCCTTCAAGAACACGCAGGGTTTGCAGATCACCACCGAGGACATTGACGCCGAACGGGCGCGTCTGGGCCTTGACCGCCCATTCATCGTCAGATGGACCACGTGGATTACCAATGCATTCAGCGGCGAATTCGGCGACAGCTGCATCCTGAGGGTCAACATCAACCACCTTCTGGGCGACAAGTTCTTGATATCGCTGGGTATCTGCATGACATCGCTGGTCCTTGCATATTTGATAGCGGTTCCCGTCGGAATCATTTCGGTTACGGCGAACAGTCCCATACTGAACAACACGCTTCGCTTCGTGAGCTATCTCGGACTTGCGCTGCCGAACTTCCTGCTTGCGCTTCTTATCATGCTGTTCTTCACCGTGCAGTTCGGCGAGAGCCTCACCGGGCTGTTTTCAAGTGAGTTTCGTGACGCAGATTGGTCCTATGAGCGGGTTCTTGATTTCCTCGGCCATGTCTGGCTGCCCATATTCATTCTCGGATGGTCGGCGACAGCGTTCGCCATCCAAACGGTGCGAGCTTTGATGTCGGATGAAATCGGCAAGCTCTACGTTACCGCCGCCGCCGCCCGCGGCGTTACCGGTCGCCGCCTGATCATGCGATACCCGGCGCGCCACGCTTTGGGACCGATTGTGAACTCACTTGGCTTCGACCTGAACCGGATATTCAATGAATTGCCAATCGTTGCACTGATCTTGACATTGACCGAAACCGGGGCGCTGCTGATCGAGGCCCTTGCAAGGTCGAACGATCAGCAGCTTGCGGGCGCCATAATATTTCTGCTGACCGCCAGCATCGTCGCATTGAACTTCCTGACCGACATCCTGCTGGCGGTGGTTGATCCGCGGGTGCGCAGAAGCATATTGGGGAACTAGTGATGACGGATGCCGCACACCAGGGCCAGGAAACCGACGCCAATGTCGACCAGAAGCTGAAGGAGGCCTATTTCACGGCATCCCAAGGCCAGTTGATCTGGGCGCGATTCAGGCGGGTCCGTTCGGCGATGATTGCCGCGTATGTCCTTGTTTTTCTCATTGTCTGCGGATTGTTTGCCCCGTTTCTTTCCCCCTACGATCCGACCATCGCCGGCCGGAACAAGGATTACACCAACGGTGCACCGCAAATTCCGAAATTCTGTGATGAGAACGGATGCTCTTGGCGACCGTTCATCTACACCTATGAGCGAACCCGTTCCATCAAGACCAACTTCCGGTGGGTTTCGGAAGAAAACCGCGACAAGCGGCGCTATCTCACTTTCTTTCCAAAGGGGGCCGATTACACGTTCTTTCGAATTCCGTTCCTCCGTTTCGACCGGCACCTCTTTGGCGTCGACGAGGGAAAGATCCATCTCTTCGGGACCGATTCCGGTGGCAAGGACATTTTTTCCAGAACCCTCCACGCAATCAACACATCCTTGGCTGTCGGAACGATCGGCGTGCTGATTGCCTTCGTCCTTGCACTCATAATCGGCGGGGTGTCAGGCTATTTTGGCGGGTTCATCGACTCGGCGGCGCAAATGGTCACGGATGCGATTCGTACGGTGCCGGCCATTCCCCTGTTCATGGCGCTTGCCGCCTTTGTTCCCGATGAGTGGAGTTCCGAAACCAGGTTCTTCTTCATTTCGATAATTCTTGGCTTCATCGGTTGGCCAACCCTGGCCCGGCGCGTGCGCACGCACCTGCTTTCCGAACGCAACCAGGAATACGTGCTTGCCGCGCAGCTCTGCGGAGCGTCATCAAGCCACATCATTCGCCGCCATCTTCTGCCGAGCTTCACCAGCTACATCATTGTCGACCTCGTGATCTCCTTTCCGTACATGGTGCTGTCGGAAACCGCGCTCAGCTTCATCGGACTTGGTCTCAAGGATCCGGTCAACTCGCTCGGCGTCATGCTGCAGAACGTCACCAACGCCGATGTTTTGTTGAACTATCAGTGGTATTTCATACCGGTGATTTTCTTCATAACGCTGGTTCTGGCCTTCGTGTTCGTGGGCGACGGCTTGCGCGACGCCGCAGATCCCTATTCGGACATTCAGAAGTGAAGCCACTGCTCGACATCAGGGATCTAACCCTCCAGTTTGACACGGACGAGGGGCGATTGACCGCGGTCGAGAACTTCTCGGTCAGCTTGGGCCGGGGCCAAATTCTCGGATTGGTCGGGGAGAGTGGTTCGGGCAAGTCTGTGACGGCAAAATCGTTGATGCGCCTTAATTCAGGAAACGCTGTCTACGGCGAGCAAACCAAGATTACCCTGCATCTCGACGACGGCCCGGTCGACATCATGTCGCTGAGAACAAACCGGCAGTTGAAGGTTGTTCGCGGCGGTTCAATATCGATGATTTTTCAGGAGCCGATGGCCAGTTTCGCCCCCGCCCTGACCATCGGTGATCAGATGGTTGAGCAGCTTTTGATTCATACCGGCATGTCCAAGGATGAGGCGCGGCGACATTCAATCGAAATGCTTGATCGGGTTGGCATCGCTGACGCTGCGAAGCGGTTCGGCCAATATGCATTTGAACTCTCAGGAGGCATGCGCCAGCGCGCCATGATTGCGATGGCGCTGTCGACCCACCCGAAACTGCTGATTGCCGATGAGCCCACGACTGCCCTTGACGTTACCATCCAAGCACAGGTGATCGATCTCATGAAGGATCTCGTCAAGGAGTTCGGCATGGCGATCATTTTCATAACGCATGACCTCGGGGTCATCGCCCAGACTGCAGATCATGTGGCCGTCATGTATCTTGGGAGGTTGATTGAGCACGGCCCGGTGCGGGAGGTCATCCGCAATCCGACCCATCCCTATACAAAGGGGCTGCTTGCCGCGCTGCCGAAACTGTCCGATCTTGATGCCCCGCTGACACCGGTGGCGGGCGACATCCCCTCGCCGCTTGAACGGCCTGCCGGTTGCGTGTTTCAGACAAGGTGTCCGTCCGTGATCGGCAATGTTTGCCTGACGGAAGTTCCCGAATTCAGGGAATGTGGCGCGAACCATGTGGCCGCTTGCCATCTGATCGGGGCTGGCGGGGACACGCCATGACGGACGACATCCTGATATCGGCCCGGAACCTTTCGGTGCGGTTTCCGTTGAGTGGCGGCCTGCTTTCCGAGAAAACCTATGTGCATGCGGTTGAGGATGTCAGCATCGACATCGAAAAGGGAAAGTTCTTTGGGCTTGTGGGGGAATCGGGTTCAGGAAAGACAACCCTTGGCAGGGCGTTGCTGCTTGCAAATCCGATCACGCACGGCGAAGTTTCATATTCCGACGGCGACGTGGATTACGACCTTCGCTCGCTGACGCGCCAGCAGCGCCGGGACTATTATTCTCGCGCCCAGCTGATTTTCCAGGATCCCTATGCAGCCCTCAGCCCTCGCATGACTGTCCGAGACATTATTGCTGAGCCACTTGAGGTCATGAAGCTGACCTCGTCTCGCCGGGAGACGGACGAAAGGGTCAGGGAGATCGCGGCGAAATGCAGGCTCAACCTTGAGCATCTCAGGCGGTTCCCGCATGCGTTCTCAGGGGGACAACGCCAGAGAATCTCAATCGCAAGGGCGCTGGTTTCGAGGCCCCGCTTTGTTGTCGCGGATGAGAGTGTTGCCGCACTTGACGTGTCAATACAAGCTGACATCCTCAATCTGCTCAAGTCAATTCAAAGGGATCTCGGCCTGACGTTCCTGTTCATAAGCCACGATCTGAGCGTTGTTGCCCATACCTGCGACCATGTGGCGCTGATGTATTTTGGACGATTGGTCGAAACCGCGCCGACCCGGGAGTTGTTTGCGGCTCCAAAGCATCCGTACACCAAGGCGCTTCTCTCAGCCATTCCATCGCTTGATCCCGACGATCGCGGACAGGTTCAGAAACTTGAAGGCGAAATCCCATCGCAGACCAACCCTCCGCCCGGCTGCAAGTTTCAGACGAGATGCCCGTTTGCCATCGATGTCTGCCGGCGGGATGAGCCGGCACTCGAAATGGTTGAGGACAGGCACAGGGTCGCCTGCCATCGGTGGAAGGAACTTGAGGGGACAGTTCCGTCGGCGTTGGAGGTCAGGGCCGAAAGTTGACGGTTCCGGCTTCCGTCAGCTTCATGTCCGACAATGCGTGATCGGCATGGCGCATTCGATGGTCAAGCAGCTTTCTTGTCATGCGCAGAAGTTCGCCCGAACGGGCAGGGTCGCCCGCAAGATCCAACGACTCGCCCTCGGTTGACTGCATGTCAAACAGCAGCGGTGGCAATCCGCCGTTGAAGTGGACCAGCTTGAATTGCCGCTCCCTTAGCACCAGGAAGTTCGCCTCGCGCAGCCCAAGCCCCAGCTCGCGCTGCCAAACGGTTGGTTCATCCGGCTCACCGAAATCGACTTCGCAATAGCAGCAGTTGCGCCACTCCTCCGGGCGATGTCCCGCCAGATGCGGCAGCAGGGAACAACCGTTCATTGCCGACGGAAATCCCCCCGACAGCCAATCAAGGATCGTCGGCGACACGTCGGTCGACTCAGTGAACTCGTCCACCTCTTCGCCATGCATTCCAATTCTGTCGGGATCCCTGATGACAAGCGGAACATGGAACACGGCGTCGTGGAACGAAACCTTGCCCCACTGCCTTCTGTCTCCAAGCAATTCGCCGTGATCAGATGTGATGATCACCAACGTATTGTCGAATTGACCGCTGTCCTTCAGGAATTGAATCACGCGACCCACATGGTGATCCACCTCGCTGGCAAGGCCATAGTAAACCGAGCGCAAACCGGCGATATCGGCTTCCGATTCATTGTTGAGTTGATCGCCATAGCCTTCGACCGTTTTTGCAATTGAATTTTGCTTCATTCCGACGGCCGAGAATGGATGAAAGTTGGCCTCCTCTGCTGGGGTCGCCAGGCGCTCGGCCGGGGGTGCATATTTCGGGTCATGCATGCGGTTGTAGGGTTCCGGAGCAATGAATGGCGGGTGCGGGCGCAGGTATGTCAGGAGTGCGAACCACTGATTTTCCGAACGCACCGAGAGCTGCCCGATGCAGGAATCGGTGAGGAAGGCGGTGTCGCTGTCCTCGGCGCGATAAAATGCCGGATCACTGGGATTCGGTCCGGCCAGTGGATTGATTTCGCGGGGGGCAGAGAATTTGCCCAACTTGGGAAGTTCGTATCCCCGGCTCAGGAGATGGGCTCTCCAAGGGAAGCTGCCGGATTCAAGGCGCATCTCGACAACCTCGTTGAAGCCGGGCATCACACCTTCATAGCATCTTATGTCCGGATCATTTGGGTGTCGGCGGCGAGGGTCGACAGAAGTGTCTGTGTATCCGAACAGCAGTGGTTCGTATCCTGCCTTGCGCACTTCAAGCGCAATGTTGGTGAGGTCGGCACGCAGCGGCGCCCCGTTGCGGACCGACCTGTGATTCATGGCATACAGCCCCGTCAGAAGGCTTGCCCTTGATGGGCCGCATGGTCCGGTGACCGAGTAGTGCCGATTGAATGTGGTTGCATGCCGCCTGAACTCGTTCAAATTCGGCATGACGAGTTTTCCGTTGATCGCCAGGCGCAAGCAATCGGCCCGCAACTGGTCAATGACGATCAGAAACACATTGCGCTTTTGCCTGGACACGCTCATTTCGTCTCTCCCGCAACCCGCGGCAACTGTGGGTCGACCCGAAGGGGTGCTCCTGTTAAATCGCAAGCACACGCGCCGTAAACAGATTAACCTGATTGTTCGCAAGGCAAATCCGTTGATTGCCCGTTCGCCGGAATTCGGACATCTGCAGCCTGCCGTAGTTGCAGTCCGCGGGCAGTCGGTTCGACGATGATGACTGCCCGCCTCCGACTGTCGCATCAACTGAAATTCCTGATTTGGCGGGCCGTCCGACAAGATTGAGGCGAGATCATCCATGGTCTCGCAAGAGGCGACGTGTTGAAACCGCTGCCATGGGTGTGGCTTCCCGGTATTGGCCGATACCGCCAAACTGTTCTGCCGTTCAGTGTCGCGTTGGCGCAAGCCCGCTGCAGAAGCGACGATGCGCTTGGCAACTTGTGATAGGTCGGTTACGTGAATTTAGGCGGATGGGACGAATTCGAAAATGGGCATAATTGGCAAATTGATAGGTGGCACCCTCGGATTTGCTTTTGGCGGTCCAATCGGAGCCCTGGTCGGAGCGGCTGCCGGACATGTCTTTGCTGACAGGAAACCCGATCGGGAATCGATCCAGCCTCGTCTGAAATCACCGGAGCACAGGCAAGCGGTTTTCATGTCGTCCGTGATTGTCCTGGCCGCAAAGCTCTGCAAGGTCGATGGGCAGGTAACAAGGGACGAGATCACAACGTTCAAGCGGGTTTTTTCCATCCCTGACGGCGACACCGGAGCAGTTGGTTCATTGTTCAATTTGGCCAAGGAGGATCCGGGCGGCCACGAAATCTATGCCCGCCAAGTTCATGAGATCTTCGGACACGACCGCGAGATGTGCAAGAATCTCGTTGCTTCGCTTATGGCCATCGCCTGTGCCGACGGCAAATTCCATCCAGCCGAGAGGCGATACATTTCTGATGTGGCGGGAATTCTTGGCCTCACTGACCTTGAACTCCGCCAGGTTGAGATGATGTTCTCCCGCGTGCGTGCACAGGGGGAGGAGGAAGATCCGTATGCAGTTCTCGGGGTCGCACCAGACGCATCAGACGCAGCCATAAAGGCGGTGCACCGAAAGATCCTAAAGGAAAACCATCCGGACCTTGCCATGGCACGCGGCTTGCCTGAGGAGCTCATGAAGATTGGCGACCGCAAGCTCGCAGCGGCAAACGCCGCCTACGATGAAATCAAGCGTCGACGGAAGGCAGCTTAGTGGCAGTTGAGTTGGGGTAAATTGGGTTGAATCTGGAGCCTGTCAATTGAAGCCTGTGCCCGGTTATGTCAGCCCATCGCATACACACATGCCAATTCCAATTTGTTGTAAACACAAGCCGCAAACTGGGACTACTCGGCATCGACAGTACTTTGCAGTGAGTCAATTCCTGCGCGCAAGGTCAATTCCGCCGTCGGGTCAGATCTCCAGAAACCTGCTATGGCGTTCGCGCCAATTTGCGGCAGCCGGAGAAAGCCAGAAGATGATTTTTGCAATGTTTGCGTAGTGGTTTGGAAGATTCCAATGAATGACTCGGTTCCGAAGTGTCCGGATTCGTCCCAATGGTGAGGCTGCTCATCGTATCCACGCAACTGCTCGATACTTGAGTTCCTTGCGGGGAAGGCACTCCGTCCCCCCCACGCTTCGCTGCGCTCGCAGGAGCGTGCCGCCCCTTGCCCCCTGCCGAGGAAGCGCTGCGCCTCCCTTCGATCCCACCGCGCGCGGCGATTGCCTGATTGCCCGAGCTCACAGCCTTCGCATTCGCGCCTCCTCCGAGGAGATGCAGCACTGGCATGCTCTGGCCTGCGCCGCCGGAATGCCGCTCTCCGATCTCGTCCGCCTGTCGCTCGGCCATGTGCGCCCCTGGTCCCCCGGCCAAGCCTCCCTGTCAGTTGAGCGGACGCGCCAGATTGCGGCCATCGGCAACAACCTCAACCAGATTGCACGCCGCGTGAATTCGTCCCGGCATCCGGACCGGGTTCGGATCCTCGGAGAGCTGGCGGCGATCGCGGAGCTGCTTGCAGGCCTTTTGCCGGAACGTGAACCGGAGTGCTGATTTCGTTCCTGAAACACGGCACCGGCTCTGCGAGGGCCGCCACAAACTATGTTCTGGCCGAGCTGGATTCCACCGGCACGCCGCGTCCCGCCATCGAGGTCCTGCGCGGCGATCCGAAATTAGTGGCGGCGGTTGCCGACAGCCTGCCGTTCAAGCACCGCTACAGCAGCGGGGTGCTGGCCTGGGCGCCGGAGGACGCCCCAACCGAGGGACAGATTGAGGCCGTTCTGGATTATTTCGAGGAGCTGGCCTTTGCCGGTCTGGCGCCGGTCCGGCGCTGCTGGTCGGCGGTTCTTCACCGGGAGGAGGGCGGCGGCTGCCATGTGCATGTGCTGGCCGCCCGGTGCGATCTTGCCACCGGCAAGTCGCTCAACATTGCGCCGCCCGGCTGGCTGCGGGAATACCGGCCCCTGCGGGACATGCACAATTTCCGGCATGGCTGGGCGGACCCCGATGATCCGGCGCGCAGGCAGGATCTGAAACCGGGCTTCCGCGCCCTTCGGAATGCGGCGGCCGCCCGGGCCGGTCTGGAGAGGGAGCCGGATCCGCGGGCAACGATCACCGATTGGATGAAGGGGCTGGTTGCCGCTGGTGTGGTCAGGGACCGCGCCGGCGTTGTGGCGGCACTGTCCGACCTCGGGGAGGTTACGCGTCAGGGCCGGGATTACGTCAGCGTGCGCCTGGAGGGCGCCGGCCGGACAATCAGGCTGAAGGGAGCATTGTATGAAAGCGAATTCGCAGCGGAACGGGAACCTGCATCTGGACCGGCTGGTCCAGGACCGGATCGGGGCCTCGGCCAGGAGATGGGAACAGGAAATCGAGAAAGAGCTGAAGCGGCTCAGCGGGAATACGACGAAGTTTGTCGGCGACGCGCAGAGTTCAATCTTCGCCGCTACGGAGCAGAGCCTGAGCCGCATCAGCGGGAGCCTGGACAGGATCGAGAAGCGCGTCCGGAGCACGGAATCGAATCTGGCCCGGCGATGGCTGCTTCCATCGGTGCTGTCAGCGCTGCTGGTGCTGACGGTCCAGGGAAAGGTGTTTTTCGGGCCGGATTTGACCGGTTGGCTTCAGGAGAGACGGACCCTCAGCCAGGTTGGGGCGGAGATCATGACAGGGAAGGATGGACGGCGTTGGATCATGCTTCCGATTGGAACGGAGGTGGTGCAGGGGGATCGGTCCTTCACGATCAACAACAACGCACTGTTCATCCGGATGGCGGAGGATTGAGGAATGAGCGAGATCACACGGCTGCTGACGCGGGAGCTCGAAGCTTTGCGGGCGGAGGACCGGCGGCGGGAGGCGGCTTTGACGCAGCTCTTGGACGGGTTCAGTCAGCAGTTCGCTCAGCAGCAGGAGCGCGACGAGGACGTGACAGAGAAATTGCAGGTCTTGGCCGAGGCCCTGATCGAGTTCAATACCAGGTTGAAGGAATTCGAGACACGCTTGAGCGAGCTTGCAGAGTCATTGAAGAAACCCTGAAGGCCGCTGCAGAGGCCATTCTGCGGCTGCAGAAGGCGCGAGAGCCCGAGCCATCGCCGGATGATCCTGACTGCACGCCGATGCCGGACTTCGGGCCATGAGGCAGGTTTCCGAAACCTGCAGCGGCCGGTTCCGGGCCATTCATCTCCTCCGCAGGGCGTGTGAGGCGCGTTTTCAGGGCGTTCACGGGTGATTGCCCAGCCATTTTGTCCTGAAGGCGACGAGAGGGAGCACCACTTGAACCGTCCTGTGCCGCAGGATTTCCCCCCTTCCCGCAAACGACCCCGGATTGTACGCAACGATGGCCAATGATAACGTCCAGATCGAAGCCGTCACGTGCTGTGATCCACTCCATCATGGCGACGGCGATCGGTTGCGTTTTACCTTTACAGAAAGCTCGGGTCAGCTAAGTGACACGCATGCGGAAGTGTCAAACCAGAATGATTGAGCGGCTGACATACAAAAAAGGACAACAACTGTTGTATGTCCGGTCGCGTAAGATTTTCCGTTGTATACCGGCTGAAGGAACCGGGGTACAAATTCGCCAAGGGTTGAAAGAACCAAGGGGTTGACATAAATGCCAACCCCTGATGAACTGGCAACCAATGGGTTGTTGGAGAAGTACGATCCGGAACTTAGTCCGCTCGAGCAACCATTGCGCATGATTTATTTCACTCCGCAAGCTGCTGAATGGATAGCTGATGAACTGCCGTCTATTAAAAGCGACCAGTTTGTCGAGGGAAGCGTGAAGCCTCTCGAACAGGCAATGGGCTACCTAGACATGTTCGTCACCGCAGAAGAGCTTTCCGGAATGCTACCAAAGGCCCTCAAACCGTATGATGCTGGTATCTGGGAACTCAGAACGCCGGATCTGCGTTTTTTCGGCTGGTTCTGGCGCAGGGCTGTGTTTGTAATTTCCGCGGTGGGTGTCAAAGCACAATTGCAAAGTGGACAGACCATTTACGCGGGGTATGTGGAGCAGGCCAAACACCACAGGCGCCAACTTGATCTCGATGAACCGAAATTTGTCAAAGGGGAAATAAAAGATGTCTTTTAGGATTAAACTTGACCCAAGAGACCGGGCCGCAGCGCTGTTCATGGTGCGTACGCATGTCAGCCTTGTGAACGCTGCAATCGAACAGAAGAAGCGTTTTGGTTTTACCCAAAGAAAAGTTGCGGATAGCATGGGAGTCGACAAATCCTCTGTGTCAAGGATTCTGTCTGGGCGAGGCAACCCTACTCTCCGAACGATCGGGGAACTGGCCTGGGCTCTCAATCTTGAACCGCGCGTGGAATTCCGGGCTATTGACGGTGAGGGGAATCAAGAACCGTGGCCTCACGCTGTTAGCGAAGTGCAGTCACATAGCAGTAGTAATGCAACTCCAACAAAGCTGACGATTGACTCAGATATTGGTGCCAATTCGACGTTGCAGAATGTAACTGCAGCAAGTCAATGAAAGTCGAACGTATCCATGTCATGTTTTGTGACGATATCCGCCTGGAAGTCGGCGGAAAGTTGATCCTGATCGGTGTATACGGATCCGAGCTGGCTGTAGATGAATTTCCCAAAGACCTTGAATTGACAATTTTTATACGGGTTTTTGAGCCAGAGACCGGGCCGATCAATTTGCAGATCAGTGTGAATGGCAAGGATTTATTTAGGATCAATCATGCAATGGACGTTCAAGAGAACACCGCTCAGAGTGATATCTTTCTACAAGATGTCCCGATTCATGTTGAGGAGGAAAGCGTTCTTTCGGTGTCTAAAACGTTGAATGGTGAAGAGACTGCCAATTTGGGAAGTCTCATTATCAAGCAACGGCATGTAGCGCAGCAAACTGTAGCCCAAATTAGATTCACCGCTGAAGATGCGGCCAGTCTTGAAGCTCAACAAAAGGCGCAAGAAACGAAAAAGTCCGGCGTGGTCGGCATTGTCGATTTAGCAGTGATAGAGGCCCTCGAACTACAACGGAACGAACAGGTCCAAGAAGCCATCGCCAAGTGGGAAGCAATTGCCAATATTGTAGGGCATACGAACAAAGACCAGGCTGCGCGGGCATATTTTTCTATTGGCTATTTGTATATGACGTCATTCTCCGTGATTGCGGTTTCGAAGGAAGAAGCCCTTGATAGGGCAATTGCGTCATACGACGAGGCTGTCCGGCTGGACCCGAACAATGCCGCCGCCTACAACAATCGCGGCATTGCCAAGAAGGAAATGGGCCGCCACGAAGAGGCCATCGCCGACTACGACGAGGCTGTCCGGCTGGA
>JAGWAS010000029.1:27294-27779 GCA_021296235.1 Paracoccaceae bacterium
ACAATCGCGGCATTGCCAAGAAGGAAATGGGCCGCCACGAAGAGGCCATCGCCGACTACGACGAGGCTGTCCGGCTGGACCCGACCGATGCCGCAGCCTACTCCAACCGGGGCACTGCCAAGGGAAAAATGGGCCGCCACGAAGAGGCCATCGCCGACTTCGACGAGGCTGTCCGGCTGGACCCGACCGATGCCGCAGCCTACAACAATCGCGGCATTGCCAAGAAGAAAATGGGCTGCCACGAAAAAGCCATTGCCGACTACGACGAGGCTGTCCGGCTGGACCCGGACAATGCTAAAGCCTACAACAATCGCGGCATTGCCAAGAAGGAAATGGGCCGCCACGAAGAGGCCATCGCCGACTTCGACGAGGCTGTCCGGCTGGACCCGACCGATGCCACCGCCTACTCCAACCGGGGCACTGCCAAGGAGGAAATGGGCCGCCACGAAGAGGCCATCGCCGACTACGACGAGGCTGTCCGGCTG
>JAGWAS010000029.1:27842-30595 GCA_021296235.1 Paracoccaceae bacterium
CGACGAGGCTGTCCGGCTGGACCCGAACAATGCCGCCGCCTACAACAATCGCGGCATTGCCAGGAAGGAAATGGGCCTTAACGAGGAAGCCATTGCCGACTACGACGAGATTGTCCTGCTGGACCCAGGTCTGGGACCGGCTGAATCGAAATAGACTGAGGAAGATTTAATCCTACTTGGCAGAAGCCTCTGTCAGTCCCGGGTTACTAGTCCTCAAAAGTGTCGCAGAGACATAGGCGACCATAAATCCTTCTCAGCCTCGGAGCTCGCGGATCCGGTCCGGCGGAAAATGATTGTAGAACGCGGTGCGGCCGATCGGGAGGCTGCCGATCACGTCGCTGATGAAGGGATAGCCCGTCGTATCCCGCAGCATCGCCTCGGCCTGGCGGACCAGCTTCGGCGTGAATTTGGTCGGCCGGCCCCCCAACCGTCCCTCCGCCGCCGCCACAACAAGGCTGGCTATCGTCCGCTCGCTGAGGAGGTCGCGCTCCCATTGCGCCATCATCCCGAAGAAGTTGAACAGCAGCTTGCCGGTGGCGGTGGTGGTGTCGAACCCCTCATTGAGTGAGCGGATTGCGAACCCCTTCTCCTCGAGCCCGCGCACTGTCGCGACCAGATCCGACAGGCTGCGGCCAAGCCGGTCGAGCCTCCAGACGACCAGGGTGTCGCCCTCGCGCATCCAGTCAAGGGCACTGGCAAGGCCGGGCCGGTCGGACTTTACGCCGGAGACGCAATCCTCGAATATCCGTTCGCAGCCGGCGGCGCTCAGCGCATCGGTCTGCAGTGCGGTGCTCTGTTGGGGGGTCGAAACCCGCGCGTATCCTGCCAGCATGGTGTGATCCTGTTCGTAAAAGGTTTTCGGGGCGACAGTATCCGAACATTTGATTCAGAACAAGGTTTATGGACAGGAAAACGGCCAATTCGGGACATTTTTTTGGTTGGCGGAAGGGTGTTCGGAAAACGATCGAGACTGTGTGAAAACTCCCGGCTTCAGGCGCCGTCCCGGTGCCGCTTGACGATGCCGGCGACAGTGTTCCTGGAAATGCCGAGATCGCGGGCAATCCGGCGGTAGCTCTGTCCCTCATTGACAGCTTCCAGAACACGGGGAGCGAGCTTGTCCGGTTTGGGGCGGTGTCCGGGCTGGCGGCCGAGCTTCTTGCCCCGCGCCTTCGCTGCAGCCAGTCCCGACTTCACGCGTTCGCTGATCAGGTCGCGCTCGAACTGGGCGATCCCGGCAAGCATGGTGGCCATCATCCCGAAGGTCATGCCGCTCATGGCGATGACAGAGACCTTCCAGCCGGCCAGCCTGTGCAACGTGTCGAGCAGATCCTGTGTCGAGCGGCCCCAGTGCGACAGTTCGGTGACCAGGATGGCGTCGATCTTCCGGGCCTGGGCAAGTTCCATGATCCGGCCCCGCTCGCGCCGGTTGTTCCGGGTTCCGGATGCGGTTTCCCTGAAGATGCCGGCCACCTCGTGACCGGTGCGGCTGGCAAAGGCGGTGAGTTCGGCGACCTGGCGCTCGCATGACTGGTCGGCGGTGGAGACCCTTGCATGGATGGCGGCGCGCTGTCCCAATTGAACCTCCCGTGATCCGGGGCCGGTAACCGGCTGATTTTTCTGGTGCGGATATTGTCCAGAACAGGCAATAGTTCAACAGGGACGATGGCAGGGGATTCCCCTGTATCGCGCGGCATGATAACCTGGCCCATGGCACACATTTCCGGTGATGACCGTTCACAACTCCTGCTTCTGCCGGAGTGCGTGGACGAGTATGTTGGCGCGGACAATCCCGTCCGTTTCATTGATGCATTCGTCGACGGCCTTGACCTGGCTGCGGCCGGTTTCGAGCGGGTCAGGCCGAAGCTGACAGGACGGCCGGGCTATGACCCTGCCGATCTGCTGAAGCTGTATATCTACGGATACCTGAACCGGGTCCGTTCAAGCCGCCGTCTGGAAACCGAAACACAACGCAATCTCGAGGTGATCTGGCTCTTGCGCCGGCTGCGTCCGGACTTCAAGACGATTGCCGACTTCCGGCGCACGAACAGGGCGGCCTTCCGCCAGGTATTCCGTGAGTTCGTGCAACTCTGCCGGCAGCTTGACCTCTATGGCCGGGAACTCCTGGCCGTGGACGGCACCCGGATCAAGGCGGTGAACGGCCGCGACCGCAACTTCACCGCTGCCAAGCTTGAGCGTGAACTGCGCAGGAGTGACGAACGGCTTGAGCGTTACCTGGAACAACTGGACTGTGCCGATGCGGCCGATGCGGGCTCCGGTGCGCCGCATGATCCGAAGCTTGCGGAGAAGATTGCCGCCATCCGCACACGCCGGGCCAGGCTGGAGGCGCATCGGCGGCAACTGGAAGCCAGCGGTCAGGACCAGATCTCGCTGACCGATCCGGACGCAAGGGCGATGCAGGCCGGAACCGGCGTTGGCGTGGGCTACAACGCCCAGATTGCCGTGGATACGAAGCACAAGCTGATCGTTGAACAACAGGTTCACAGCAAGGTGTCGGATCTCGGCCTGCTGGCTGAAACCGCCGGCGAGGCCCGGCAGATCCTCGGTGTCGAGCGGGTCGATGCCGTCGCAGACCGGGGTTACTTCGCAATCGATGACATTGAGCGCTGCGAGGCCGCCGGGGTCATACCGCATGTTCCCAAGCCGAAGAGGAGCACTGCAGGTCATCAAGGACGCTTCCCGAAATCCCGTTTCCGCTATGACCCCGCAACCGACAGCTATGCCTGCCCCGGAGG
>JAGWAS010000040.1 GCA_021296235.1 Paracoccaceae bacterium
CGCCGGCATCATCAAGGCGATTGAGATCTGCTTTCCCCGTTCCGAACGTCAGAGGTGCCTTGCACACCGGATGCGCAATCTTGCCTGCAAGGTTCCCGAGAGCCAGTGGCCGGACTTCAAGGATCTGGCCTGATCGGCCTGTCAGGCCCCTCACGGGCGCTTGCCCGCAATGCGGCCAAGGAACTCGCCGACAAGTTCGGAAAGTCGTTTCCGAGTGCACTCACCTGCTTTGAGGATGATTTTGATGCCTGCATTGCCCGCCTTCGCATGCCGGTCAGCCACCGTCGGGCGATCCGGACGACCAACCTTCTTGAGCGGCTGTTCGTGGAGGAGCGCCGCCGTCTCAAGATCATTCCGAACGCTTGGGGCGAGAAGCCTGTGTTGAAGTTGATGTTCGGGGCGATGATGCGTGCCTCTGAACGGTGGAAGTCAATCAAGGGAATGAAGGCACTCAGGAAGGAGTTGGACGAAGAATACCGCAGCCAGGTCCAACCCGTCCAAGCAACAACAACAGGAACACGCCCCTCAAATTTATCCGGCAAAATCCGGACTTGACCCCATGCGGTGGTTTAGATTTACAAAGCCCTAAGCTTGGACGTTAGCTGCCGAAGTTGGAGTTAAGCTGGACAATGAGCACAGAAAACAGCAATAGAATTACAGGATTGGAGATCTGTTCATACGCTCTTCTTTCAATGGTAATTTTGATCGGGATCGTATTGTCATTCGTAAACGAAGACTACTTTGTCAGTGTATACGTGGTTGAAGACGGAATTCTCGAGTATTTGACCGCTGTGCTATTGTTCATCATTGGGGCAGTGAGTCTTCGGCGAATTGTTCTCTATCGACACCTCCAAAAGTTCATGTTCTTGTGCACAAACGGTGCGATCGTTCTGCTGATGTTCTTTGGCGCAGGTGAAGAGATTTCATGGGGACAACGAATATTCGATATCGAATCGACCGACTATTTCTTGGCATACAATCGCCAAGGGGAACTGAACTTGCACAACATGTCCCTAAATGGGGTCAACATGAATGCCCTGATCTTTGGTAGAGCGTTGACGATATTCCTCATCATTTACTATTTGATCTTGCCTTCAATCTATCGCAGGAAGCAGCGTTTTCGGGGTTTTGCTGACAGTCTGTATGTTCCAATTCCAAAGATCCACCATGGAATTGGCATCCTCGTGGCTGGATTGGCCATCAGAATGATCGAGTCAGGAAAAAGCAATGAACTCAAGGAACTGGCAATTGCGATGTTTCTGCTTTTGACCGTAGTGTGCGCGCAAAACCTGTCAAGAATTACAGAGGTGAAGTCATAAAGGTGCTGGATAAATTGATGAGGGGTGTGTTCCTGTTGAGCAAGAAAAACATCAACGGCTGGCTGTTAGATATTGGCGCTTGCATCGGAATTTGAGCAGTTTCGATTAGAACATCCGACGCAATCTTCACCAGATCGCTTCATGAATATCCATGGCCACGGCGCAGATGTGCTTCCGCCGTTATTCCGCCAGGGCAAGCCCTGAACTTCCGGTTCGACTGTAACCGCCAATGGTGAAGGTCAACTTCAATCAGCTTGAATCAATTGCCGAAGGGGACGTAGCCCTCTGCCCAATGGATGTGCGGCTGGGAATTGGATTTTGCGAGGCATTTGGGTATGCAACCATGCCGACCGATGGATTGAAACTCGGTGTTGGGCAATCGAACGACTGTTCGCATCCGGGACCAGGTTGGACTGGCTTGGCTGCAACACACGACAAACTCAGGTCAACATTGGCCTCGGTTGCCGCGACCGTTTAAGGATATTGGCCAGATGTCAGAGATGTAAGTGGCTGCAGTGCGCACCGGAGCAGTGATGCGATCCGGTTCACCGCACGGGCAGGATTTTCGCAGTTGTTTCGGAATCTAGGCGCTGCAGGGAGCAGCCACCACTACAACACGCTGAAGGATTTTTCTCATGGAAATTACACCGATTGTCCTTAATGTGGCTGGTGCCACGATGCTGCTGCTGTTCGGCGTTAGGACGGTGCAAATCGGGGTTGAACGTTGTCTTGGCCCTTCGTTCCGGAGCGTGTTCTCACGAAGGAGAAACAGGCTGCAATCCGCAGTTGCCGGAATGACAATCGCTGTGGTTCTTCAAAGTTCGGCTGCGGTTGCCTTACTGTCAGTTAGCTTTGCCTCGGCTTCAGTTCTTGAGTTTTCAACTGCGTTGGCCGCTCTCCTTGGAGCCGACCTTGGCTCCGCCTTGGTTGTCCAACTGCTTTCCTTTGAGCTGGATTGGATTGTCCCCCTGCTCTTGGCCGCCGGCGGATGGCTTTATTTGCATTCGAAATCCGACCTATCGCGGCAAGCCGGGAGAAGCATGCTCGGAATCGCATTGATCCTGATTTCGCTTGGTTTCCTGCGCGAAGCATTAGAGCCGATCAGGAACAGTTCCCTTTTTCCGTGGTTTGCAACGTATCTTGAACGCGATTTAGTAACGGCTTTTTTGTTGGGCGTCGGCTTGGCGTTTCTCATGCACTCAAGCGTTGCCGTTGTTTTGATGTGCGCAGCAGCCGTGGATATCGGTGCCATTCCCTTCGAGGCTGGCCTTTCTCTGACTTTGGGGGCCAATTTCGGAAGTTCGCTCTTGCCGATCTGGCTTTCCAGAAGGTTTGATCAGGTCGCCCGACGAATTCCGTACGCAAATTTTGCAATCCGCGGTTCACTCGCAGTACTTGCGCTCGGTGCGCTCATCCATTTCGGTCCTGTCCCGGAGTTGCTTTTCGGAAGTCCAGACCAGAGCCTGATTGCTTTCCATCTCGCGTTCAATGGAGTGCTCCTGCTGGCACTGCCATTCCTTGGGTTTCTGGAATGGCCTGTTGCACTTCTTCTGCCAGAGCGGTCCGCGAAAGATAGTTCAGGAAAGCGCGTTGAGGAAATCAGTTGCCTGGATGCGAATGTGACAAACTTTCCAAACCTTGCGTTGGCCAGTGTGCGTCGCGAAGTGCTTCGAATGTCGAGATATGTGGCCGCGATGGTCCATCCTGTTCTTGATCTCTATCGGAACGGGGATTCGGATTGCATTGATCAAATTCGAGAGCATGACCAACATTTGAACCGCGCACTCTCGGACATTCGTCAGTATGTGGCTTCATTGCCATTCGAGAAAATGACAAAGTCCGAAAAAAGACAGGCACGGGACCTAACGGGAATCGCCGTCGATCTGGAAGCTGCCGGAGACATCGTGGTTCGGCAGTTGCTTCAGTTCGCGGAACACATAGGCGAAGAGCAGATCAGGTTTTCCGATGAAGGCTGGAGCGAGTTGGCGGAGCTGTACTCCAAAGTAAGGAAAAATATGGAGTTGGTGTTTGACACGCTGGCTACGGATGATGTGGACATAGCTCGGCTTGTAGTTCAGGAAAAGGCACTCGTGCGGAAGATTGAACGCAACAGCCGCAAACGCCACTTCAAGCGGCTTCAGATGGGGATGGACGTAAGCTTCGACAGCAGCGACATGCATCTTGAGACGCTTCGAGCCCTTAAGGAACTGAATGCAAAACTTGCTTCGGTGTGCTATCCTGTTCTTGTGCGGCAGGGACAGCTGCGTGACACCCGGCTGGTCGATGACTTGGCATTGGGAACCTCCGGGACCGGAAGCTCAAGAGCTTGGTAGCTGCCTCACGAATCTGGATGATCAGGCGCTTGCCGTTCCTCTCTCGAATGACATCAACGGGTTCGGGACAAAGACGAAGTAGCCGTTGCGTGCCAGCACGGAATTCAACTGCCACGGGTGAGCGCAAGACCTCGTGCCACAGGCGAAATTAAGAACTTGCATGTAGGCACCCAGAAATTCTCGATGAAGCGTTACGGAACAACCTGCAAAACCACTTCTCACTGGTCATTGGGTCGCAAAATTGACTTCGATCGTTTGGCGTCAGCGATGCTGGTTCAATGGATTGGCCCAAAAGCGACAACTCCGGACAAAATCAAAGTGAGGACAGCAATCGCCCCAATTGTTGCCTGATCAGCAATTCCACACATCCTCAAGCAGTCATGCACCGCCAATGGGATTCAATTCGTAGGCAATGGCTGCAGCAAATTCGGCGTTGCCCAAATTTTCCAATTTCCAACAAACATTCGGCAGCATCGGAAATCGAAAAATGGCCTTCCCTGCACCTTGTCGCATGGCGAGTGGAATTTCAAAGCTGGACGGATTGAGGGAAAAACCGGTTCCCAGGGCCTTGATCAGCGCTTCCTTGAGTGTCCAAAGCGCGTAGAAGAACCGGAGCTTTTCCTGCTCCTCTTTCATCATGAACTCGGCCAATTCACCCGGGCCAAACACAGTTTGCGCCAATCCGCCAAGATCAGTTCGCGGCACCCGCACCTCCACATCCACCCCGAGCCTTGATCCAGATGCAATTGCAATCAAACCATGATTGCCGCTGTGGCTGACGTTGAAGCTCACGGGGACGCTTGCGCAACCAACCAGCGCAAATGGCTTGCCATGATCGGAGGCTTCGAACGAAAGGCGGTTATTTTCGCAGCCAAGCCGACTGCATAGAATGGATCGCAGGACAGCGCGACACAGTGCGAACTCCCTGCGGGACCGGTTCGAGCGAAACCTCAGCCAACGCGCACGCTCAGTTTCGTCAAGCAGGGAGTAGGCGTTGTATTCGGCGAGTTCGTTTTGAGAC
>JAGWAS010000003.1 GCA_021296235.1 Paracoccaceae bacterium
GCGAACAAAAGCATGCGGAGTTGGAAGTGGGCGCTTCCGAAGGGCATTTGCGCGCATTTGGCGGTGCGCTTCCATTTCTTGCCGGTGGGGCACTGCTTTTTGCGGTTGCGGCAACGGACGAACGCACCCTGCAGGTGAGCGAATTTCTTGTTGTCTATACCGTCTTCATCACCTTCCTTTCCGCCGTAACCCGATTTGGAGAGTCGTTTGGTACAATTTCAGCCCTGCTGCCGGCTTTTGATCAGTTGCGACCGCTGCTCTCTGCGGTGCCTGAAGTCGAGACCGAGGGAGAACCGGTCGAGTTCCTTGGCGGCGAAATTCTCTTCGACCGAATTTCCTTCCGCTATGTTCCAGATGGCCCGCTGATTCTCGACGATGTCACGATTCGAGTTCGTCCTGGTGAATTCGTTGCAATTGCGGGTTGGTCCGGTTCCGGCAAAACTACACTGTTTCGGCTTGCGCTGGGAATCGATCAGCCAACCGCTGGTGCAGTTTACTACGATGGACGCGACTTGAGGCACTTGAACCTTAAGCAGTTGCGTCGAAAAATCGGTGCCGTGCCGCAATCAGTTGGGCTCCACCCCTTGGATCTATGGGACAATTTGCTCAGTCACCAAGATAGCGTGGCGAATAAGGAAGTTTGGAACGCGACCAGGATTGCCGATATCGAAGAAAACATAAAGAAGATGCCCATGGGCATGATGACCATGGTTGGCAACAGCGGTGCGGTTTTGTCGGGTGGCGAGAGGCAGAGGGTGGCAATAGCCCGCTCAATCATCGGCAACCGGCGAGTTATGTTGTTTGACGAAGCAACCAACTGGCTGGACAATGAGAGCCAAGCCACAGTGATGCAAAACCTCGTCGCCTTGACCTCAACCCGGGTGGTGATCGCCCATCGCCTGTCCACGCTGGAGCAGGCTGATCGAATCTACGTATTGGAAGCCGGGAAAGTTGTTCAAAGCGGTTCCTTCGCTGAACTCATGGAGACTGACGGGGTTTTCAAGGAACTTGTCAAACGGCAAATCGCTTGATCGAACCATGCACAATTGCAGGGAAGGTTTGGACAGACTTGTCTCAGTGCCAACCTGTCTTACGGTGTCGGAACCATAGATCTGCGGCCGGCTGCTACAGACCAGCATTCGCATCATCTGTGGGTCTTGTTCACGATTGGCAAGATGGCAGCATATAATTGGGATTGATCCAAAGTGCGGAGGAGGGCGCATTCTCTTGATTGTGTCTTGGTAGGCGAGGTTGGCGAATTGGCTGAAAATGGGGCGCATTCAAAGGAAACCAGAGGATGCTGCCCGGAGATGTTGCCCAAAAAGGAACGTTCAGTTGAATTGTGGCGTTGCCGCACTATGAATGGGCAATTTGGCGCCGACTTGGGCGGCACCACCTTGTCCTCTGGATGAGCTGATTTCGCAGTATGAGATGATTATCTTCCAACCCACACAACATTCCGGGATTTCGGGCACG
Source organism: Paracoccaceae bacterium (assembly GCA_021296235.1). Classification (GTDB taxonomy): domain Bacteria; phylum Pseudomonadota; class Alphaproteobacteria; order Rhodobacterales; family Rhodobacteraceae; genus JAPOXR01. The sequence continues at coordinate 1,477 of JAGWAS010000003.1, forward strand.
ATTCAACCCAAACTGGGGCACGGTGTTGTCAACTCCAGGGACTCCGCAACTGTAAACCGGCGTGCATGCTCAATGACCATTTGGAGATGTTGGCTGAAGAACCGAAGTCGCAGCCATGCAGGCCTCCGATTCCCCCCTGATGCCGGAACGCTGCGAAAGGGCATTGGTTGTCCAACTGTGTCGAGTCCATCAGCCCATTGCGTTTGCCCTGCAAGGGGAATTCATATCAAAATGAAAGGTGACGGTTTGCTGTCCCTTTGGGTTCACAACACTGGAATTTGCCAATGAAGAAGCTCGGATTCACCGTAGATCACCTGAAGTCGAAAGCTGAGAGGGATCGGAACTTTCGCAACCGCCTTCTTGATAGACCCAGGGAAACAATTGAACAGGAATTTGAGGTGCAACTGGATCATGACCATGAGATTCACGTGCACGAAGAAACGTACGACTCAACCCACTTGGTGCTTCCGCCGTGCAACAAATTCACGGAGGCCGAACGAGAAGAGGCAAGGACCGGCGCAAGGTCACTGAAATTCCTGCGCAAGACGCTCCATGATCCTGCGCCTCCCATTCGACCTCCAATTTCCAAAAAGATGGCAAGTGGAATTGACACTGTAACCACCGAAGCGCTTGCGGAAGCAGCCAGAGACAGCATCCGCCGGGGGCTCATGTTCCTCGAGTCCGCCATGGATGCGAATGGCGCATGGCATTGCATTCGGTTCAATTTGGCGGATCCGGGTATACCCAGGCACTATGAACGACCTCCCTTTATATCTGCTCTGGGCGTGCTGGCACTGGAATGTTGCGCTGAAGCAAGGGCCAAAGCCATTTGTGCGGCCACCAGGGCGTATATTGTCGAGACAATTGAGCATCCGGGACTGTGGCGTTACTACCGCCATCTTCCCCAGGATCTGGACAGCACCGCACTTTGCTCACTTGCCATCGGAACGCACCCTTGGATCCTGTTGGGGAGAAATGTTTCGCGCATGTTGGAAAATCGGGACGGGGAGGGGCTCTTCACGACTTGGGTGTTGGCTGAAGACGAGCCCAATGTGGTTTCGAGTTTTCGCATTGAAGCCGACCCGGTCGTCAATGCGAATGTGATTGCCTACCTCGGCGATCACCCCGGAACCAGGGAAGCTCAACAATGGTTGGTGGATTCGATCGGCGAGTGCAAACTTGAAGGTTCGTCAAAATGGTACCCGGACATGGTTACGGTCTACCATGCGGTCAGCCGTGCCATGATTCGCAATATTCCCGCTTTCGATCAACTTCGCCCAACCATTGCGGATCGTATCCTGTCGATGTGCAGCCAAGAGGGTGATTACGGCAATATCCTTCAAACCGCACAAGCCGTGTCGGCACTCCACAATATAGGGGGTCTGGAGGCCATCGATGCGAAACGGCAAGCGGAGAAGTTCATTGGTTTGCAACGTGAGGACGGCAGTTGGCCTGAGCTTCTTGCATTCGGTGACCAATCGCTAAAGTGGGGTTTGGTGGGACAAATAGGGCATGGGTCAGAGGCAGTTACATCAGCATTTTGTATCGAAGCTCTAGAGCATCTCATTGAGGCTCTGGGGTCCTGATCAATTTGCAAAATGCACCACGCTGTGGCAGCATGAGTCAGCTAAAAGGACATCGTTCAACTGGGAAGTTGCAATGCCGCAAGATGCAACCGTAGGCGGAGGCCTGGGCTCGAACGAGGCCTACGTCACGCAGCGAATCGAACCATCAATCCTCAATGCACTGCCGCATTATTTGCCGCTTTGCATATTTCCGTTGATTCTTGTTGCTGCGATTTATGGCGGTTGGTGGTTGTTGCCGCCGCTGGTTTTCATGAGCGTATCGGGACTTCTTGACAAGGTCCTGGGCTTGGACGGCCGAAGTATTGATCCGATGACGACACCGGAGAGCCGCCTCGTCTGGCACAATCTGCCGGTTTGGACCTGGGCAGTTCTGTGGCCTCCAACGCTTATATTCGGTTTGTGGCAAATCCTTGTCGCGGACCAGTTAGCGATTTGGGAAGGCATGCTTTTGGCGATCATTTTGACCATGGAGGCACAGGCTGTTTTCGTGGTCGGTCATGAACTGGTTCATCGACGAACCTCCTGGGAGAGGCGGCTTGGCGAATTCCTGCTGTCTTCCGTTTCGTATCCACAATATGCGACCGAGCACGTTTATATTCATCACGCCAAGGTTGGCACGCCACATGATGCAGGATCGGCACCAAAGGGAGAGAGTTTCTGGAAGTACTTCCCCAAGGAGGTCGTTTGCAACCTGACCAATTCCTGGCAAATCGCCAGTGAACGCTTGGCGCGTCGTCGTCTGCCTGTTTGGCATCGCAGCAATCCTTTCTGGCGCTACGGACTCGCAGTGGCGTTTTGGTATGCACTGGTGTTTTGGATGAGCGGAATCTGGGCAGTTCTGATCTTTGTGTTTCTTGGAATTAGCTGCGTTTTTTCGATGAAGATCAGCAACTACTTTCAACACTACGGTTTACGTCGTGTCCGTTTGCAGAATGGTCGTTGGGAAAAGATCATGCCGCGCCATTCCTGGAGTGCTGACTGGAAATTCAGCAATTGGATGTTCTTCAACATGCAGCGACATGCGGATCATCACGCGACGGCATCTCGCCACTATCCACTGCTCCAGGTCTGCGGCCGCGATGAATCTCCCGAATTGCCGGGAACCTACGCCGATATGATGAATATCGTGCTGCGGCCAAAGCGCTGGTTTGCAAAGATGGATCCGTTGGTGGATCAATGGCGCCAGCATTTCTATCCCGAGATTGACGATTGGAATGCCTATGACAGCTCGGTTTCCGCAAAGCGACCTGAGGCATTTGACGCAATTGTTGAAATCTTCGGTGCCGCCCCGCGGCTCGCCGGATGGATAGAGCGCAATTCGGAATTGCTGGATAACCTGCAGGATCAGGAATTCACCGATCTTGACCTTCCGAAGGGATTTGGTCCGGATTTGGAATCTGAATCAATTGCACGACGCGGTTTGGCGAGGCTCTATTGGACACGCGAGATGGACGTTCAGCAATTGAAGGAGCTGATCGCCGAACTGCCGACGGCCGATGCAGACGAAACCGCTGAAATCGTGCGGAATTGGTCCAATGACAAGTCATTTCAGATCGGCATGCATGTGGTTCGCGGCAATCTGTCGCCGACAGAGGCAGGAACCGCTCTTTCCAGTCTTGCTGAAGCATCAATTTCGACCGTGCTGTCGGCCGTGGTCGCCGATATTGTCGACCGGGCTGGGCCACTTCACTCCAGCGGCGTTGCCGCTGTTGTCTTGGATGACCTCGCCAGCCGTGAAGCGCATCCAGGCACTGCAATCAATATGTTGTTTATTCACGATGGATGGCAACTTGGGGAAAACCAACGTCTGTGTCAGCGCTTCCGGGAGGCTCTGACAGAGTTGACACAGGATAGTCTGCTGTTTTCCCCCGTTACGCCCGGGTTGAATTCCTTCATTGCGCTTCCACTGTCAGACTTGACTGAACAGCGGGGGAATCTTGACTATGGAGATGCCGCTGTCCTTGCGAGGGCACGCTGCGTGTTCGAATGCGGTGAATCGGAATTGGGTCTCCGTTTTGGCGAGGCGCGGCTCAAGATTCTGACTGACGGTGATGCAAGGGAGTCCGCAATTACCCGATTGTGCAAGCCAATTGAGGCAGCCGTTGAATCCAACTTTTCGAATTATGCTCGCATGCGTGGTGGTTTGGAAGATGTGGAGAGGGCCGCCCGATTTCTGCAGCTAACCTCTGCTGAGGTCAATCTCGACGATCCGGCTCCAACTGCTGCTTCGATATTCAATGCCGTCGGCAAAGAGCCGCTGGCGCAAGCTGCGAACACGTGGCGGAATTTGCAGGGCATCATGCGCCTGGTTGGTGATGAAGGGTTTGACGCGACTGCGTCAGGCAAGAACGTTAAGTCACTTGTTGCAAAGGCTTGTGGGCATGAAGATTTCGATGCACTGACGTCGTCAGTTGCAGAAACTGCATCCGAATCTGCCGTCCTGGTTGATGGGATTCTGTCGCGCACATGACGGCTCCGGCTGATCCAGTTCACAAATCCGACAGGCCGACGCAGACGGGTGCCAAGCGTCCGCACGGGATATTAGTCAAAACCACCGCTGCGGATCAGGGATTGGTTGAGCTCCCTGCGCTTTCTCCACACCTGCAGTTTCATGGTGTCGGCGAACAGCAAACATTGTTGGTTTCCGAGTCGTTCAATACGCTGCTGCACGGCGAGTTGTATTGCGACCTATTGCCGTTGCTTGATGGTCAACACCCGCGGGATGAGATTGTAGCGACCCTTGAACGAACCCACGGTGCCGCCAACGTGCATGCGACAATTACTTCGCTTTCTGCCAAGGGTTACATTGTTTCCGCCGATCATCGCATGGACCGGAGTCGGGCGGCCTACTGGTCTTCGCTGGGTGCATCGCCGCGCTGGGCCGAAAAGAAGATGGCAGAATCGTTCATTGCGGTTGAAGGTGACGCCCGGTTGGTTCGGCATCTGGAAGAATGTGGTGCCAAAGTTGGCTCTGGCGATCCCAAGCTCACTGTCATTGTCTGCAGCGATTTTCTCAATTCAAGCTTTGCAGAGGTGAATCGGCGTCAGCTCGAGTCAAGGGAACCTTGGACGCTGGTGCGACCGCACGGCATGGAGGCATTGTTCGGCCCCATCTTTCGCGCAGATGGTCAGGGACCTTGCTGGGAGTGCTTGACCCACCGTTTGCGAAACCATCAGGAGGTTCACAATTTTCTGCGCAATGTTGCCGGTGAGGAAGCTGCCTTCAAGCCATTCGCAACTCAATCCACAGTGTTGGAGGCACTATTCGGGTTGATTGCGGCAGAAATCACCAAGTGGCTGGTACTGACTGAGATGGCCCCAATGCACGAGAACGCAATCGCAATGGATGTTGGTGCATTTGCGAGTTCACGACATGGGGTAACACGCAGGCCGCAGTGTTTGGCTTGTGGTGAGGAAACTCTGCATCGGCCGGATCGGCGTCCTGTTCCGCTGCGCCTGCGGGCGAGTCCCAAAGCCCTCAGAAACAGTGGTGGTGCGCGCGCTGTAGCACCTGAAGCCACTTTGGCGAAATACCGCCATCTTGTGAGCCCGGTCAGTGGCGTCGTTACGTGGCTGTCGCGCACTTCCAATGAGGTTGACCCCTGGATGCATGTCCATTGGGCTGGTAGCAATCTTGGCATGAGAACCCGAAAACTGAGTTCGCTCCGGCGCAGCCTGCGCAGCAAGAGTGCAGGCAAGGGCAGTACTCGAGAACAATCCGAAGTCAGCGCACTCTGCGAGGCCGTTGAGCGCTACTCAGGTGCTTGTTGCGGCGACGAAATCCGCATCCGTGGGCGGTTTATCGGGTTTAGGGATGAAGAGGAGGCAATCCATCCCAACGATGTGCAGTTGTTCAGCAACAGCCAGCTTGACAACGCCAAGAACATTAACGCGAAGGGGCATCCCTACAACATTGTCCCGCCGCGCCTTGATCCCGAAACTGAAATCGACTGGACGCCAGTGTGGTCGATCACACAAGGGCGACATCGCTATCTTCCTACATCGATGCTCTACAGCATGCCGGCCGAACAGCGCGGTTCCGCAGATTTGATCGCCGATTCCAATGGTTGCGCCGCGGGCAATACCCTGGAGGAGGCTATCGTCCAGGGTTTCTATGAACTGGTCGAGCGCGATTCATTCGCCATCTGGTGGTATAACCGGCTGCAAGTGCCGGCGGTTGATCTGGCAAGCTTTGATGACCACTATCTCACATCGGCTCCGGACTACTACGCTCGCAGGGACAGGGATCTTTGGATGCTTGACATAACGTCAGACTTTGGGATTCCTGCGTTTGTTGCCCTCTCTCACAGGCCTGACGCACAAACCGAGGATATCATTTATGGTGCTGGCGCCAACGCCGACCCGCGGATAGCAGCCTTGCGTGCAATTTGTGAATTGAATCAGTGTCTCAGTTGGCTGCCAAATTCCGGAAGTAGCGACAGTGGGCCAACAATTGACGATCCGCTGGCACTTTGGTGGTGGAGAACTGCTCGAATTGCAGATTGTTCTTGGCTTGCGCCTGCGACAGATGAACCGCTCAGCAAGGCTTCAAAGTACAAGGTGATTGAAACTGTGGACATGCGCGAAGATGTGGAAATTTGCCGCTCACTTGTCGAAGCAAAATCCATGGAGTTCTTGGTGCTGGACCAAACCCGGCCCGACATTGGAATGCCTGTTGCACGTGTCATCGTTCCTGGAATGCGTCATTTTTGGGCAAGATTCGCGCCCGGGCGCCTCTACGACGTGCCTGTCCGAATGGGCATCAGTGAGAATCCACTCACTGAATCCGAACTTAATCCTGCACCTGTTGTAGCGTGAGGTAACAGCATGGAAATCGACGAGGCAGTAACACTCACCCAAAACCGCCTTGCTGAAGAGGGCGGCAACATGGGGGATCTGCTGGGGCAGTTTCGAAACAGGATTTCGCCAATCCTGATTGGAGATCGGGAATGGGAGCGGATTCTGGAGTTTGCCAGTGAAATTCCCATCACCATGGGTGCACTTCCATTCGGCTTTGAATTGCCACTGCATGATCGCAGGCCATTGGCAGATTTCGGTTTCTCCGTGGCAAGCGGGACCAAACCGGCAGCGTTTTTTGAAGAGCGCGCTCGTTCCAATGTGGCAGATGTAACTGCAAGGGCGGTTGTTCAACTGTTCAAGCAGATGGAGATGGAAAAGTCGCCCCTGCGCGACATTGTCGGCCGGAAACTGATGCTGGAATATGACATTGGTTCGGCGAAGGATGTTGGATGGTCCATTCCGGGAATGTTCTTGCGGCCTGGTGAACGCCCGATTGTTGGTGCGGGCGGTCAGGTTGACGATGTTGCCACGGTAATCGATGCCCTCGTGTCCTGCTTGGGCTGGAAGATGAGCAGCAGCCTGCAACAGAACGTTCGCCGAGTTTACTTGGGGCAGCCAAGAGATACCCGCATGGATTCCATGGGCGTATTCCCGTCCCGTTCACGCGCAATTCGTTTGGCGATCATGGGGTTCAAATCGCAGCATGAAATTTGTTCGTATCTTGGAGAATTGGGTTGGCCTGGCGAGCTCTCAGCCGTTGAATCTGTGATCACGCGCTTCAAGGAGCGCGTTGACATTGCCAGAACAGGGGCAAACATTGATGTGTTGGAGGATGGGATCGGCCCGACGCTCGGCCTTACGCTCATAGTCAAGCAGAGATATACGAAGGACTCACGCTATTGGCTTGACGGATTGACCGATTGGGATCCATTCTTGGAAGCCATGTGCCACGAGGATCTCGTGGTTCCGGAGAAGATTGCAGAGCTGGCTGACTGGGTTTCAAGGCCAACAACGCTCTTTGCAAAATCCGGGCGCTATATTCTTTTGCGCGGCATTCATCACATTAAGCTTGTTATTTCCGAAAATAAACTGCGGAAAGCCAAAGCCTATGTGTTCCTGGTGCTTTCGGGAGCGATTTAGCCAAAAGGCTAATACCAAACGGGGACAAACCAAACTGTCGGTTGCCCCCGTTTCAAAGTGGTATTCACGCTAGATCATGAACAGTTGCGCGGTTGAACTGTTTTCAGTTCTTACCGAACGCACATCGGCAATTTGAATTACCAGCAGCAGCAAAGACCAGCAGAAATAGCCTCAAGCTGTTCTTCAGTGATGTTCGGGTCCGGCGGCAACGCAATGTGAACTGTCTGCATGTCACTCTCGTGAACCACAATGTTCATCGATTCAGGCATCGTAACACCCAATTCCTCAGTAATGGCTGACTTTGGGTCAGATAGCAGTTGTTGCCTGAACTCGGTGTCCAAGGCAGATTTGTCCACTATCTGCCGCAACATTTCATCACCACTTCTCATGGGAAATTCCTTTCAGTTAGTTGACGAATCGCAACGCGACATGCCAATGATTGTGGACCCAACCGTAATGCAGAGTCAATTGCCCAAAAATGACGGAACAGCAAATTTCGTCAAGCAGGATTACCGGCATGGGCTTGACTGTTGGCAACTCTCGGGCAGGTCGCGATCGGGTATGCAAGCACCATTGGGCGACGTTGCTGTCGCCTGCGGCGGTGGCCAATGTTAATGCCATGAAGACCGGATTGCAGTCGCCTTTGGACACATGGTTGTCGCGATTCCCGAGTGCAACACCGTAGAGTAAATTGCGAATGCTAGTAATCCCATGGTTATGTTCCGTTTCAGGCATCGTGCCTCCATCATCGGAACACGGCTCAAGCTGGGTGAATTACTTGCGATCAGCCCCATAAACATGAAAGTCTGGTGTGCATCCGAGGCTCAATCCCGGGAACTCCGGTCCAATGCAGTCAGGAGAACCGGCAGCAGTGAAAGGTCGGCAAGCAGCGCAATGGCAATAATTATTGCGGTCAATATCCCAACCTGCGCAGTGGGAATGAATGGGGAAAACGCAAATATCAGGAAGCCGACCACCAGTACAATTGTAGTTGTGAACATGGCACGCCCAGCTGTTTCGATGGCATAGCGCACCGCGTCTTCAGGGTTTCGGCCATATTCGTTTCGTGCCCGGCGATACTTGCTGAGGAAATGCACCGTATCGTCCACGACGATTCCCACGGTCATTGCCACGACCACGGACAGCGACAACCCCACTTGTCCGACTGCCAGGCCCCAGATGCCAAAGCCCAAGACTGCAGGAATCAAATTGGGAACGATGCTTATCAATCCCAACCGCAGTGATCGCATGGCCAACAGAAGAATGATCGAAATTGCCAAGAGGACAACCATTGTTCCAATGATCATGGCGCGGATGTTGCGTTGCCCGATATATGCGAACAGCGCCGCAGGGCCGGTGCTGTTCACTTCAGCCACATGTGGCGCATTTTCCGTTAACCATGCTTCCGCCTGCGCATTCAACTCAAGCAATTCTTTTGAGCCAAGTGTCTCAGCCGATACGGTTACTCGCGTTGCTGATCTGGAATTGTCGATCTGATGATTCAGATCCAAGCCTTGCGGAAGCGAGAGTTCGTAGAGAAGTAGATATTGTGCCGCCAGCTCTTGGCTGTCAGGCAACAGGTAGGCGGCCGGATCGTCGCCATGCAGGCTTTTGTTGAGTTGGCGGAATGTGTCCGTGATCACTGACACATGGCGGACAGGTGGCTGCGCACGGTACCAGTTGGCGAAATTTGAAACTTCAGCAAGAAAGGCGGGATCAATTACTCCTCCCTCCTCAGTTGCCAGCAGCGAGTATTCAAGCACGGTATTGCCGCTCAAACGCTCGTCCATGAAATCCGTGTCTTGTCGAAACTCAACACTGTCGTCGAAGAAATGAACCAGAACGTCATTCAGTTCGTTGCGGGGAACAGCCAGTATCATCGCAAGAATGAACATCAACCATCCCCAAAACACGGCCGTTTTGTTGCGCAAAACAAAATCTGCCAAGAGGTTCATGGTAACGCCGCCTGTTCGCCGACCCGTTGAGGCACGAAGGGGGAGGAGGGAGAGCACGGACGGAAGGAACGTGACGGATAGAATGAAGGAAGCGACGATACCAAATGTAACAAGGATTCCGAGATGGCGGTAAGGCGGCACTTCGGAGAAATTCATGCTCAAGAACCCCAGTGCCGTCGTAAGGCTCGCCAGGAAAATCGGATGCAGATTGAGACTGATGGATTCGACAATTGCATCTTGCTTGGGGCACCCGCTTTGCAGACAATGTTGCAAGCCCACCAGCACATGCACACAATTCGCCACGACAATCATCAACACTATGGTCGGTGCCGGGGAAAGCGGTGGAGAAAAGGGCAAACCGACCCATCCGGCCAAGCCCACCGACGCAAGAATGGAAAATACGATGACCATTCCTGTCGCCGCAACTCCTGCCCAACCGCGCGTCAGCAAGCCAAGGATCAAGGCCATGAGCACAAGGCTGGCGGGCAGGAAGATTTTTTGACTGTCGATTGAAGCTTCCACGAAGGTTTGGTTGACCATAACCGTGCCGACAACCCGAAGATCAATGCCGGGAAATCGTTCTTCCGCCGCTGTGGCGGTCGTTCTGGCAAATTCAGCGACTTCGGCAACGGCGTTCAATAGATCGTCTTCGGGCAGTTCAACGGTTACACTAACAACACTCACATCACCGTTAACGCCCAGCATGCTGCCCGCTGTCCGCGGGTCGGACAACGCGATGGCGGCGATTTGCGATCGAATTTCGGCTCGACCCAATTCCTGCGGATCAACAAGGTTCCGCACATACAAATCATCGCCTTCAGCGGTTGTGTGTTGAAAATTTGCGAGCGAGTCGACCCGTCTCGAGAATGGAGTCCGCCAAGCGACTTCCGTAAGCCAGACGGCGGCCGCAAGTGCGCTTTGGGATGTGGCATTCCCGTCGTCCGGCACTATCAGGAATGCGATGTTTTCGTTTTTCCCGTAGGTTCTCTCCAACGCTTCCAGTTTCAGAAGCTGTGGATTGTTGTCATCGAAGAAGATGCGGTAATTGGCGGAAAATTCTAACCGGGAAATGCCGACTGATGCACCAGCAATTGCGATCAGCGTAGCCAAGATGACCAGCCAACGGGCGGCAATCACACGTTCGGCAAATCGCGCCGCCGGGTCCTTTCCAGCTATGCCACTATTGTCCACAGGGACAGCAGCAAAGATCGCCATTTGGTGCAGATATCAGCGGCGAACAATTCATCATTGCGGTTGGCACCTTGCGCCAAGCGGCAAACAGGTCAATTTGCCACTTGGAATTTTGCTGCAACGTGAGCCGCCCGGTCTACACCAAAGGTACTGCACCAAACGGGTTCGATCGGGTCGATCAACCATGGCAGGAACCTCCAAGGCACAACGATTGCGACGTCTTAAGCAAACACGCGTAATTGACGGTATGGTTCTGCCCAAAACAATGTCAAGCATATTGCACGCTCACGGGGGGATCTTTGCATGGTTGTCATCGACCATTGCATCAGTTTCTTTGACCAGGAAACCGTGCCGTCGTTAAGGGAAAAGGACAGATCCAATATTGGATTCCAAAAAAATGGGGGTCCGTTTTCGGTGGCGGCAGGCAGCAATGCCGGCAGCGCGCGATGTCGCCACTAGAGGTTTGATTGGACACACGCTTCAGCGCAACCGATGCCGGGAGATTGTTGTTTCCTGGATCAGATGGCCGGTGGCCCTAATTTCCACATCGAGGTGCATGAATTTGGCAGAGAACACAATACGGAAACTGCACGGAATTCCCGGTTCTGAAAATCCCTCGCCGGAGTAAAGGCCAAAAAAGTGCCTTCCAGTTTGCCGGTCTATGCATCGAACGGCGCGTGAGCATCAAAGCGCGAACCAGGTTGAATTATTCGACTGGCCAAGCCCGGAGTTTGGAACGCTGCCAAGCTGCGGTCGAAGCGATCCCTTCGTCGGTGCAGGCAGGTTGACCGTTGTGGTGGCGCCCGCTGGGCATTGCAGAATTTGATCCATGCCATTGCGATTGTTTGGGCTCTCGTCTGGCGCGATCGATTTTCCGCAACGACTCGAACTGCACATCGGAATGGCGATGACACTGACAATCCGCACCGAGCACCCGACAATTGATCCAATCCGGCTGATTTCCATAAGGATATCGAAATTGCACGAGAACCATCCGGCAAGCTTGCATGGGTGAGACTGCCGTATATAAGTCGCCCGGTTGAATTCTGTTCGAAACGGCGTTTGGTGTTGAATTGAAACTGGGTGCGCCAAAAGAAATCGGTGAAGGTGAACTGCGGGTCGCGTTGACTCCCGAATCAGCGAAAAAGCTGAAGAAACTGGGCTTCAGATGCGCAATTGAGTCGGGAGCAGGTCAGGCTGCCGGTTTCCCTGACGGCAGTTATTCCGATTTGGGGGTGGAGGTCTGCGGTTCTGCAACGGAGCTGTGGCAGACGACGGATTTGGTTTTGAAGGTCCTTCCGCCCACTATCACAGAGCTTGATCTGTTGACCTCCAGCCATACTTTGATTTCCTTTTTTTGGCCTGGGCAGAATACTGATCTGCTGGAGAAGGCATGCCAAACGGGTGCCACGATCCTTGCAATGGACATGGTTCCAAGAATTTCACGTGCACAGAAGCTGGATGCGCTGTCTTCAATGGCAAATATTTCCGGCTACCGCGCAGTGCTGGAGGCCGGAAACAACTTTGGAAGGTTCTTTGCCGGGCAGGTCACTGCTGCCGGGAAGGTGCCGCCGGCAAAGGTGCTGGTCATCGGCGCAGGTGTGGCGGGACTGTCGGCGATCGGTACGGCAGTGTCGCTCGGCGCATTGGTTCGGGCATTTGACGTTAGGCCCGAGGTTGCCGAACAGATCCAGTCGATGGGAGCGGAATTCCTGTTTCTCGATTTCGACGAAGACGGATCAGGCTCAGGTGGTTATGCAAAACCGTCATCTCCGGAATTCAGGAAAAAACAGTTGGAGTTGTTTCGCAATCAGGCGCCTGAATTGGACATCGTGATTACGACAGCACTCATTCCAGGCGCCGACGCACCAAAGCTGTGGCTCAAGGACATGGTGGAGGCCATGAAGCCCGGTTCGGTCGTGGTTGACCTTGCAGCCGAGCGCGGCGGCAACTGCGAAGTTACTGTCCCCAACAGCAGAGTGGTTACCGAAAACGGTGTGGCCGTTATAGGATACACCGATTTTCCGAGCCGGATGTCATCGCAATCCTCCTCGCTTTATGCGACCAATATCCTCAATCTTGTTGCCGAACTGACGCCGGAAAAAAACGGCAGTCCGGTTCTCGACCTGGACGATGATGTCCTGCGCGGCGTAACGGTTGCGCATGCGGGGCAAATAATGTTCCCGCCTCCTGCTCCGAAGGTTCCGGCCATCAAGCACCCACCGTTGGTTCCCGACAGAAAACCGACACGGGAGGAACTTCTGGCCGCTGAGGCGGCACGGTTTCGGCGCTCGACCAAAATCCAGATATCGATGCTTGTTGCCGGTGCCGCCTTCATGTTGCTTGCCGGTTACTTCACTCCTCCCAGCTTCATGCAGCATTTTGTGGTGTTCCTGCTGAGCTGTTTCATTGGATTTCAGGTAATTTGGAATGTGAGCCATTCGCTGCACACTCCCCTGATGTCGGTAACAAATGCCATATCCGGCATAATTGTTGTCGGCGCTCTGCTGCAGATTGGTTCGAACGCTCCCATTGTCTATGTCCTGTCGGCTATTTCGATTTTGATCGCCACGATCAACATCGTCGGCGGATTTTTGGTTACCAGGCGCATGCTTGCCATGTTCCAAAAGAGCTGACCGGAGACCGACAGCCATGCACGAGGGATTTCTTCAGGCTGCCTATGTCGGGGCAGGTGTGTTGTTCATACTTTCGCTTGGTGGCCTCTCGAACCAGGAGAGTGCCAAACGGGCGATTTGGTATGGAATGGCCGGAATGGCGTTGGCGATGCTGTCGACAGCGCTTTCGCCGGGAATAGGCAACTTCCCGGCAATCGGCGCCATGATCCTGATCGGTGCGGTGATTGGTGTCATCGTTGCCATGCGGGTCGAAATGACAGGCATGCCGCAACTCATTGCAGCCCTTCATTCCTTTGTCGGATTGGCGGCGGTGTTCATTGGCATCAACGCGGAATTGGCATTGATGTCCCTAAGCACCCAAACATCGGATGTCGGACTCACCGGATTTGCGATCAAATTGGCGGAGAAAAGCGGTCCGGAAATCACTGTTCTGAAAATCGAGGTTCTGCTTGGAATCTTTGTTGGGGCGATCACCTTCACTGGTTCGGTTATTGCGTTTGGAAAGCTCGCTGGAAAGATCGGATCCCGACCCAGAAAACTCCCCGGCGGCCACTATTGGAACAGTCTTGCATTGATTGGATGTGCCGGTCTCGGTGCGTTTTATCTGAGCGGCGGAGGGGTGACCGCAATCGTCCTGGTCGCAGTGTTGGCCGGGTTGATCGGCTGGCATCTCATCATGGGAATTGGTGGTGCCGACATGCCGGTGGTTGTGTCGATGCTGAACTCATACTCGGGTTGGGCTGCCGCGGCCATCGGATTCACGCTCGGGAACGATTTGCTTATCATGACCGGAGCATTGGTCGGATCGTCGGGCGCAATCCTGTCATACATCATGTGCCGAGCCATGAACCGAAATTTCGTGAGCGTCATACTTGGAGGTTTTGGCGGAGCGGGTGAAGCTTCCGCCGATGCGGCAGGCGAACAGGTTTCGATTGATGCAGAAGGTGTGGCGGCGGCCATCGAAAACGCCGACAGCATCATTTTCGTTCCGGGCTACGGAATGGCGGTCGCACAAGCACAGGGTCCGATCAGTGAACTTACACAGCGCCTCCGCGACGCCGGCAAATCCGTCCGGTTTGCCATCCATCCGGTCGCCGGAAGATTGCCGGGACACATGAATGTGCTCTTGGCGGAGGCCAGGGTTCCTTATGACATTGTGCTCGAAATGGATGAAATCAATCAGGACTTTCCGAACACCGATGTTACCATTGTCGTTGGATCCAACGACATTGTGAATCCTGAAGCGCAGGAAAATCCGAATTCACCGATTGCCGGAATGCCGGTTCTGGAGGTTTGGAAATCCAAGCAGGTGTTCATCTCCAAGCGGGGGCAGGGGACAGGATATTCCGGAATCGAAAACCCACTCTTTTATCGAGATAACGCGCGCATGCTCTTTGGCGATGCCAAGGCATCGATCAACCAATTGCTGACATTGCTGGAGTAGGGCAGGCACCAAACCCGGTGGAACCTGCCGCCGGCCGATCAGGTTCGCCGGCTCCGACCCGATTGCTTTGGTTCGGCGAAGTTACTGCGAATATTTTCTGAGCTCAGCCCGGGCCACCTGTCGACGGTGCACCGCATCAGGCCCGTCGGCGAGGCGCAGTGTCCTGAGATGAGTCCATTGTCGGGCGAGGGGAGTATCCTGGCTGATTCCCTGCCCGCCATGCATCTGAATTGCCTCATCTGTGATCCGCAATGCGACCTCGGGGGCTAGTGCCTTGATTTTGCTGATCCAAGGTGCTGCCTCCTTCGGATCTCCCCGGTCCATGCACCATGCGGCTTTCAGGCAAAGCAGTCTTGTGGTTTCGATGTCGATCCTTGCCCGCGCTATGATGTCATGGTTCGAACCCAACTCCGCCAATGGACGACCGAATGCTGTTCTCGAAACCGACCGCCTGCACATAAGTTCGAGCGCCTTTTCGGCTTGTCCGATTGCCCGCATGCAATGATGGATACGTCCCGGGCCGAGCCGACCTTGAGCAATTTCGAATCCGCGTCCCTCGCCAAGCAGCAAGTTTTCTTCGGGCACTTCAACATCCTTAAAGCCAATGTGCATGTGGCCATGCGGCGCATCATCGCTTCCGTAGACTTCCATTGCCCGAATTACGGTGATCCCCGTTGTGTCAGAGGGAACCACTACCATTGAGTGGTTCCGGTGCCGGGAATTGCCTGTCGAGGTACGAACCATCGTTACATAGACGGCGCAGCGCGGATCACCGGCACCGGTTGCCCACCATTTTTCTCCGTTGAGAACCAACCGTCCGTTCTGTCGTCGACACGACATGGAGATGTTCGTTGCATCGGAGGACGCCACACTTGGTTCGGTCATCAGGTAGGCCGACCGAATCCGTCCCTCGAGCAACGGTTGGAGCCAACGCTTCTTCAACTCCTCACTGCCATATTTGAGAAACACATCCATGTTTCCGGTATCGGGCGCATTGCAGTTGAAAATCTCTGGTGCCAGATGGGACTTACCCATCTCTTCGGCGACATGGGCATAATCGACTGTCGAAAGGCCCGGGCCGCCCTGATCACCGGTCAGCCAAAGGTTCCAAAGCCCGCGCGATCGACTTTTTGACTTAAGCGATTCAAGGATTTCGGTTTGGCGAGGCGTGAAGACCCATCGGCCGCCCTTCGGAACCTCGCTCAGAAATTCCTCGTCGGCCGGTGCAATGTCTTCGGTTATCATTTTGCCAACCGCACGCAGAATCGGTTCCACCCGTTTGGAAATGCCAAGGTCCATTGCTGCCACCCGTTTTTTCCCCGACCCGTTGAACAGGCAAGGAATCAATTCAATGTGCTTGCAGTGAATGCCGGGTTCGGTCAACCTGTTTGCCGGTTAACTCCATGCGGTTGCTGAAGAAAGACGCCTTGATCGCCAGGAAGCGGAACCGGATATTGATCAGCGTGTCCCGTTGGCGGGAGGGGTTGGACGATGAAATCGACCAAAAATCTGCTGGATGAAATTCTGGGACGGGTGCGCAGGGTAGTTCCCAACTGGCCATCAGACCAGCAATTGACTTTCAATGACCCTGAGATCTGGTCCGGGTTCGGAACCGGTTGTCATTTCGCATCTTGCAGGGAAAACCTTCCATTCGGCTCGTCAATTGCGGTTGAAGGGTGAACAATTCATGAAATCGGAATTGGCGGCAACCAATGCGATCGGATGCCCTGAGAAGGAACTTCTGCCGTTTGTCCGGCGCCTGCTTTCGCCTGAAAAGGTCCTTGGAATGAACCGCATCGGCAGGGGTCAATCAAATCCGACCTATGCCCTTCATTGTGCCCAACGAAAGCTGGTGCTTCGCTCCAAGCCGCCAGGGGTGCTTCTGAGGTCGGCGCATTTGGTCGAACGGGAATTCAGGGTCATGTCTGCGTTGCGGCACACCGCGGTTCCGGTTCCCGAAATGGTTGCATTGGTCAATGACGGGGAATCGCCGCTCGGACGGGCGTTCTACATCATGGAATTTGTCGATGGGGACGTTCATTTTGATCCGTTCTTGCCTGAACTTGACGTTAGTGGGCGCCGGGTGGTTTACGATGAAATGAACCGTGTGCTGACGGAAATCCACGGGGTTGATGCAACTGCGGTTGGGCTGTCGGAATTCGGCAGGCCAGGAAATTACTTTGCGCGTCAGACTGCCAAGTGGAAGCGGCAATACTATGCTGCCCGGATCACACCGAACCGGGATATGGACAAACTTGCGGACTGGCTTGAAGCCAATATGGTCGAGAATGACAAGGCGGCAAATCTGGTGCACGGCGATTATCGGTTGGACAATCTCATCTTTGGGCGAACATCCCTTCGCGTACTTGCGGTTGTTGACTGGGAGCTTTCGACGCTTGGCCATCCAATGGCGGACATTGCATATCAGTGCATGCAATGGCGGATGTCCCACGAGGGACCACTTCGCGGTCTCGGAGGAGTCTGTCGGAGCGAGTGGGGCTTGCCCAAGGAACGCCAGTATCTTGAAGATTATTGCCGTCGAAGACGCATCCCTGTTCCCAAAAACTGGTCATTCTATCTGGTTTTTTCGTTCTTTCGCTTTGCAGCGATTCTCGAAGGTGTCGGACGCAGAGCCATCGAGGGCAATGCCGCAAATCCGGAAATGGCAGTGGAATACGGCAAGCAGGTGCCAATGCTGGCGAGGGCGGCGATGGAGGCACTGGATCAAGAGAGCTGAGCTGTACAGCAATCATTGCTCCAAATGTGCCGACTTGCGATCGTGAGCAGGATTTTGCCGACGTCGAAGCGGTATGTCACTTTAGGTTCTTCATTTCTGGAACTTTGGACATTGCGACTGAAGGTGGTTGCAACACGGGGCGTTGTCCTGCCGCCTGTTCGCGGACGCGCTCAGATTCGATAGAATCGCACGGCATTTCCACCGAACACTGCCTCGCAGTCCTCGGATGGTATAATTTCGCGATAGGCTGAAACAATGGTCTCGTAGCTTGACCGTAGTGAATCGACAGGGAAATTCGAACCGAACATGCATCGGTTTGAACCGAAAAGTTCAAGGCAAGTTTCGACAATCGGCCGAATATCGTCCGCGGACCAGCCCTTACGGAACATCCCAAGTCCGGAGAGCTTGCAGTGGACTTGAGGCAATGCGGCGAGATGGCGAAGTGAGAGCATCCAGGATCTGAGCCCGCTCGCGGTCCAGTCGCTCGGCGAACCACAATGGCACAGGGCAACCGGAAGTTCCTCAATCTTGGCAAGCACATCGGCTGCCTTGTGCATCAGTTCCGGAATCAATTGGAGATCAAACGAGAATCCGGCAGCTGCTGCCTGTTTCAACCCTTCGGAAAATTTTGGATCCTCAAGCAGCAGGTTGGTGCCTGTGGCGGCATCTTCCACTCTTGATCTTCCAACAATTTGTCGGACCCCTTTTACGGTCGGAATCTTAAGCAGCGCTGCAAGGTTGGCTTCGACGCCTTCGCCGGCCAGATCACAATACGCCACCTGAGCCGCAGGCCAAAACGGGTTGGAATCAGCGACCGATTGAACCCAGCGTGCTTCCTGCATCGGATCGCGTGCACCGACCTGTATGTGAACTGAAGCCTCAAATCCGTGCGGTACAGCATCTGCCCGAAACTCGGAAACCGGATAATCCCGCTGTATCGGAGTGGGATCGCCGAAGAAACGTTTCTGTCCACGAGCATTTAGCCAAGGGTAGTCAACCTCTTTCAAATCCCAGAGGTGATGATGTGCATCAACCTGCATCATGAATTTGCTCGAGTTTGTGGTGCAAAGCTAAGAATGGGGTGATGCATTGCGTTTTTCTACCCTGCAAGATTCTCTGTGGAGGCAAGCTTCAACACGCTGTTGACCTGCCTTCAACCCCGAAGCGGGGAAAGCGGAGGCGAATTGACGTTCAAAACCGCAATGCCGACAACATCACCGTTGGGTTGGATTGCATGTTTACCTGAAGGTTCAGTGCCATCAATTGTCTTGACGTTCAGCCTGAAGCCGGGCAACGGGATCGTTTTCATCGATCTTCGCCGCAAACTTGTTCAACCTGATTTGGCCCTCGCGCAGTGCCACGAGTTCCATTGTCTCCTCTGAAATCCTCTCCGTGAAGGCTGTAATCGGAGCCAGTGCGCAACCGCCATGAGCCATGTGGGAGTAGATGCCGTAGTCGGCTGCGCTAAAATTTCCGGCCTTCAGCCGCTCGAATGCGATTTCCAGTGTCGGTCCAAATCGCCAAACCGCTGAGGTAACGATTGGTTCACCGGCCAAAGGATGCAGATCCGACACAGTTCCGATCACCGGAACTCCGGCATCCCGTGCAATTTCAGCTGGCCCCAGCGCGTCCGCATAGATGACATCCGCCCCTCCCTCAATCAGAACGCGAGCCAAACTCCGCGACTTGTCAAGGTTGTACCATTCGTCGATGAATTCAACTAGGAACCGGGCGTCGGATCTAACCTCGCTTGCACCGTCCATGAATGCGTTGATCAATCTGTTGATACCGGCAAACCTATAGCGTCCGATGATTCCCAGCACACCGTTCTTGGACAGCCCTGCGGCAATCAACCCGGTGAGGTAGGCGGCATCTTGGATGTAGTTGTCGAATACCGCAAGGTTGGGGAAGCGCGCATCCGATTTGAATGCGGATCCCATGAGATAGGATTTCCCCGGATATTGGTTGGCGAGGAAGCGGACGAGTTGTTCCCGGCTGAATGAATCCCCGACCACGAGGTCCACATCCTTTTCGGAATATTGGCGGAAAACAATCTCAAATTCCGAGTCTCCGACATTGTCTTCGTATTCGTAAACTATGTCACCTCTCACAACCGAATTCATCAGGGCCTTGTGGATTGTTCCGATCCATCTCTGCCTGACCGGCACAGAATAAATCCCTGCGACCTTCAGTGGAGTGCCAGCACCAACCGAATTCGGCGCACCTGCACCCAAAGCTGCCAGTACACCTGCACCCGCGGCTTTAAGAAATCTTCTTCTGGACGGCGCCGAGGTTGCCGGAAAAGCGATATGTGTCGCCATTGAAAAAATCTGCAAAACTGCCTGAACAGATGCACAGAGTACCTAAAATTCGAACAGTTCAAAAGCCCGGTCTATGATCGCGGCAGGATTCATCCGCTTGACGGACTCGTGATGGGCTGACAAGAACCGATTAGGCAATGGCAGGCGTTCAGATGAAGCAACACTACACGGCGCGCGAGATGCTTGAACGTCTTGTGTCGTTCCCAACTGAGCCAGATCAGTCAAATTTGGACCTTGTTCACTTTGTGAAGGACTATCTTTCCGGTCACGGCGTAAATTCCGGACTTGACTTCAACGAGGACGGAACAAAGGCAAGCCTCTATGCAACAATTGGCCCGGATTCTGAAGGTGGAGTGGTGCTTTCCGGGCATTCGGATGTCGTGTCGGTTGCAGGGCAGGATTGGCAGTCCGATCCATGGACGTTGACCGAACGGAGTGGTCGTCTCCATGGGCGAGGCGCCTGCGACATGAAAGGGTTCGATGCGGTTGTGCTTGCTGCGGTGCCGGAGATGGTCAAGGCTCGACTGAAGCGCCCCATCCAGATCGCCTTGTCCAGGGACGAGGAAATCGGCTGTGTCGGCGCACCACCCATGATCCGCAGAATGCTTGATGATCTGCCGCGGGCATCAATTGTGATCGTGGGCGAACCGACGATGATGAAAGTCGTAACCGGCCACAAGGGTGGCAGCGGCCTCTCCGTCCATGTTCGCGGGCATGAGGTCCATTCCTCAATTCTTCACACCGGGGTTTCTGCAATCCTCAATGCCGCAAAACTGATTGACTGGGTAAACAACAGGAATGAGGAAAACGCCTCGGGGCAACCGACTCCCGGAGCGGCGGTTTTCGACCCGCCATGGACATCGCTGCATGTAGGAACCATCAAGGGTGGAACAGCACAGAACATCACGGCCAGGGATTGCAGGTTCGGCCTGGAATATCGTTGCGTTCCCGGTGATTCGCCGAAGAGTTGGGGCGAACGCTTTCGGAAATTTGCGAGATCCGTCGAGACAGAAATGAAATCCGTAAACGGTGATGCCGCCATATTCATTGAACCTTGGTACGAAGTGCCACCGCTGGCGCAAGAAGATTCCAGTGAAGCCGAAGCGCTGGCACGGCAACTAACCGGCGACAATGGGAATCATGTCGTTTCATATGGAACCGAAGCTGGACAGTTCCAGGAGGAGGGATACTCTGTTGTGGTGTGCGGCCCGGGAAACATAGCTCAGGCGCATCAGCCAAACGAGTACATTGCGGTAGAGCAACTGCAGGCCGGTGAGGACTTCATACGCCGGTTGATTCAGACAATGACCGAGTGAGGGAACCAATGGCCATAAGAAATAGATTTGCCGAATTGCATGATGAAATTGCAGGTTGGCGGCAGGATCTGCACCGCCATCCTGAATTGCTGTTCGACACGCACAGGACATCGGCTTTCGTGGCAGAAAAGCTCAGGGAATTCGGTTGCGACGAAGTGGTTGGCGGCATTGGCCGCACGGGGGTTGTGGGAATTGTTCACGGCAGGACCCGACTGTCCGGAAGGGTTGTAGGCCTGCGTGCGGACATGGACGCACTTCCGATAACGGAAACTTCCGGCGTTTCTCATGCATCCGTCGAACCGGGCAAGATGCATGCCTGCGGGCATGACGGTCACACCTCCATGCTGCTGGGGGCAACCAAATACCTTGCGGAGACGAGAAATTTCGATGGCACCGCAGCTGTGATTTTCCAACCGGCGGAAGAGGGCGGTGGCGGTGGGCGCGAAATGGTTGAAGATGGTCTCATGGAGCGTTTTGGTGTCCAAGAAGTCTATGGCATGCACAACATGCCGGGCTTGCCTGCTGGCGAGTTTGCAATTCGCTCGGGCCCGTTTCTTGCTGCTGCAGACACCGTTGCCATTCGTGTTGAGGGGTTGGGCGGGCATGCGGCCCGCCCGCACGTCGCCGTCGACACGACTGTTGTGGCGTGCCACATTGTGATTGCGCTTCAGACCATTGCATCCCGCCATGTTGATCCGCTGGAACCGGTCGTTGTTTCAATCACATCGTTCCGAACCGGTTCTGAAACATACAATGTCATTCCCGGAACGGTTGAATTGATGGGCACAATCAGGACCATGAACGAAGATGTGCGAATTGATGTCAGAAAGAGAATCGAGGAAATTGCGTCGTCAACAGCTGCTGCGTTCGGAGCTCGGGCATTCGTCGAGATTGAGGATGGCTATCCGGTTATGGTCAACTCCGAGACAGAAACACAGCACGCGGCGAAAGCCGCGGAACGGGTGGCCGGCACAGTCAACCGCGATGCAGCGAAGCTGATGGGGGCGGAGGACTTTTCATTCATGCTGAACGAGCGGCCGGGAGCTTACATTCTCATAGGCAACGGGGACACGGCCCCGGTTCACAATTCTCACTACGATTTCAACGATGAGGCCATTCCTTCGGGGTGTTCATGGTGGGTGGAAGTTGCAGAGTCGAGATTGTCGGCGGACTGACAGTTTGCGTTGCCGGCGCAGGGGAGGGGCAAGCGACGGGCGCAAGGCCAGTCAGCTGCTCTCGCGAAAGATGGTCCGGTTGAGGACAATCACCGGAATTATCCCCACCAAAACGATCATGATTGATGGCGCCGCAGCATCGGCAAGGCGTTCGTCGGAAGCAAGCTCGTAGGCCCGCACCGCCAAGGTGTTGAAATTGAACGGGCGCAGGATCAAGGTGGCCGGAAGTTCCTTGATCACATCCACGAACACGATCAACAGCGCCGAAAGAATGGTGTTCCTCAACATGGGCAGGTGCACCCGGAACAGGACTTCAACCGGCTTTCTCCCCAGCGCACGCGCCGAATGATCGAGATTGTGCTTGATTTTCTCCAATCCTGCAGCGACGCTTCCAAGGGAAATTGCAAGAAACCTGACCGTGTAGGCAAAAAGCAGTGCTGCAATGCTCCCAGAGATGATCAGTCCAACATTTTTTGCGAGGATGAGTTCAACCAAATCAATGAGCAGGTGGTCAACCCAGATCAGTGGTGCAAGAATGCCAAGCGCAATGATGGTGCCCGGAATTGCATAGCCGAGGCCGGACAGGCTTGCCGCCAGCTTGACAACCGGATTGCCACTCATTCGGACGGCAAAGGCCAGTGCAATTGCCAAGGAAACTGAGATTGCGGCAGCAATCGCACCGAGATGGAACGAATTCCAAGCAAGACGGAGATGGTTCCCCCATATCCATTCGCTGTCGACCGCTGCATATTTGAGCAGAATGGCAACAGGTATCACGAATCCGAGAATGACCGGCGTTCCGCAGAAGAGCCAAGCAAGGGCGGTTTGTGAATTCGACAGAGGTATTCTGCATGAAGGAACATTTTCGAAATTGGCGTCGAACCTTGCTCTTCGCCGAGAAAGTCGCTCACAGAAAAGGAGGATCGCAACTGCTGCCAACAGCAGAGCCGAGAGTTGCAGCGCCGCCGTCGAGTCGCCCAGGCCGTAGAATGTTCGGAAGATACCGGTCGTGAAGGTGCTGACACCAAAATACTGAACGGTTCCATAGTCGGCCAGCGTTTCCATGGCGACCAGGGCGGTGCCGGTGGCAATGGCTGGACGGGCCAAGGGCAACGAAAGACGGAAAAAACTTCGAAAGACACCGTGCCCAAGTGTGCGGCTGACTTCCAGTGTTCTCATCGAGCGCTCAAGGAACGATGTGCGCGCCAGCAGATAGACATACGGGTAGAGAACGAAGCCCAACATTGCCGCGGCTCCGCCGAGGGATCTAATCTCGGGAAACCAGTATTCACCTTTTGACCAGCCGGTGAGGTTCCTGATCGCCGACTGCACCGGCCCTGGGTAGTCAAGTAGGCCGGTGTAGGTATAGGCGACGATGTAGGCCGGCATGGCCAATGGCAACGGCAGCATCCAAACGAACAACCGCCGGTACCTGAACTCGCAAACGGCAGTGAACCATGCAGCCGGCACCCCCAGCAGGCATGCAAGTGAACCGACTCCGATGACAAGGGCGGTTGAGTTCGTAACATATCGGGGCAGTACTGTTTGAATCAAATGAGCCCAGATGCCCTCGTCGGCCGATACGAAAAGAGAACCGACGACGTTTAGGATCGGTATGGTAACCATGAAGGCGATGACTGTCGCTCCGACGGTCAGTGCTTTCATGCTTCTGCCCCTTAACCTGACCCGGCGAACACCTAACACCGTTTGGATATTGTCGCCAATCGGGAATTGCAGGCGACCGGAACCGGTCCGGTCGCCTCTGAAACAGTTGAGCTGTTTGGTGCTACTGCCAACCGGCGCGATCCATGATCTCGACCGCCTTCCGGTTGTTGACGCCGAGTTGTGAGAGGTTGACTTGATCCTCCCTGAAGTCGCCCCAATCAAGCAGTGTGGAGGAGATCGCAGATCCTTCAACCACGGGGAATTCGTGGTTGACGGCGGAGTACCAACTTTGTGCCTTGGACGAAACCAGGAACCGAAGCAACGTCAACGCGCCCTCCGGGTTCTTGGCATGCTTGGTGATTCCGGCTCCGCTGACGTTGATGTGGGTGCCGCGGTCAGAGGCTTGCTGGTTGGGCCAGAAAATCCGCAATTTTTCCACGATCTCTCTTTGGTTGGGATCCTCGCTTCCGGCAAGCCGACCAAAGTAGTAGGAATTCACGACCGCAAGATCGCATTCACCTGCGGCAACTGCCTTTATCTGATCGGTATCGCCTCCCGAGGGCGGTCTGGCCATGTTGTTCACAATGCCATTTGCCCATCTTTCGGTTTCTTCAACTCCGAGGGCGGCGATCATTGAGGCAACAAGGGACTGATTATAGATGTTGCTGGAAGAGCGGATGCAAATCCTGCCAGCCCATTCCGGATCAGTCAGCGCCTCGTAGGTGGACAGCTCGCTTTCGTCAACTCGGTCCATCGCATAGACAATTGCCCTTGCACGCTTCGACAGGCCAACCCAGTACCCATCCTGGTCCCGAAGATGGCCGGGCACCGAGTCGGCTACCAACGGATCGTCCACCGTCTGAAGAACGCCGGCATCCTTTGCGCGGTGCAAGCGACCGGCATCGACGGTTATGAACAGGTCTGCAGGTGTTGCATCCGCCTCCAGTTCCAACCTCGTGAGCAGCTCATCGGCCTTTCCGGTAACCAGATTGAATTGAATGCCGGTGCTTTTCCAAAAATCCTCGAGAAGTGGTTTGATCAACTCCTGCTTGCGTGCCGAATAGATGTTGACTGTATCCGTGTTTACCTGTGCATCCAGTTGTGCCGGGAGCATTGCCGCAAGTGGCAAAACCAGCAATGAAAGTCCTTTTTTGACGAAGTTGGCGATCATGATTTTCTCCTTGATCAGGCGATGGGGAACCGGAATTCCGGTGGATTCCAAATTTCCGAGTGAATTAGTCAGGTATTTTTGCGCTGTCAACCCTCATTCCTTGCAGGTGCAGGGAAATGGTGGTTCAGAACCCATTGGTCGGTGCATTGAGCTGTTTTGAAGTTTTCGGTGCAATTCGGATTGAATCGGGGAAGTGGGTCTGGGTGGCCCGCGTTGGCCGGGTGGGACAATGGCTGGCCGGGCCATCCCGAAATGTCCGAAGGTGTTTTGAAGTCACATGCCGCAGGGGTGCCGGAACAAGGCACGGAATGGCATGCGGCAATCAATTCATGAATGTAGATCCATCTAAATGTCCAAATCCGAAGCGAACCGGGCATTAGACTGGATAAATCGGAACCGTTCCTCCGGCTTCCTTCCCATCAATCTGGTGATCAGGGATCCGGTTTCACCATCGTCCGAATTGTCAATTCCAACCTTGATGAGTTTTCTGGTGTTGGGGTTCATTGTCGTGCTCTTGAGATCCTTCGCGTCCATTTCTCCGAGCCCCTTGAACCTCGAAACCTCCACCTTTCCTTTGCCGTTGACCCCGTTCGTCAGAATTAGTTCCTTCTCGGCGTCGTCGCGAGCGTAGTGACGGGTTGCACCCTGAGTTATGCGGTAAAGGGGTGGGCAGGCCAGATAAAGATGGCCGAAATCAATTATCTGGCGCAATTGCGTAAAGAAGAAAGTCATCAACAGCGACGCAATGTGTGCACCGTCCACATCTGCATCGGTCATTATGATTATCTTTTCGTAACGCAAATCGCCAATATCAAACTTGCTGCCGGACCTAACTCCCAATGCAAGGCAAAGATCATTGATTTCACTGTTTTGGCTCAACTTCGCCGCCGACGCACCAAGGACGTTCAGTATTTTTCCTCTCAGCGGGAGCAACGCCTGATTGCGCCGGTCCCGTGCCATCTTGGCTGAACCACCGGCCGAATCACCCTCAACGATGAACAGTTCGGTTCCGGGTTTGGTTGAATTGGAGCAGTCAACCAATTTGCCCGGCAACCGAAGCCGCTTGGTTGCCGATTTGCGGGCCGTTTCCTTTTCGGCCTTGCGCCGCAACCGGTCTTCGGATTGATTTATGAGGTGGTCGAGAATTGCCCCGGAGGTTTTGGGGTCAGCCGCCAACCAATTGTCAAAATGGTCGCGGACGGAATTCTCCACAAGTCGATGTGCTGCGGAACTGGCCAGGCGATCCTTGGTTTGGCCGACGAACTCGGGTTCCCCAATGAAGCAGGAAACCAATGCGCATCCATTCGACTGCAAATCCTCGCGGTTGATTTGCACGGCACGCCTGTTTGAAACAAATTCTCCGTATGCACGAATTCCCTTGAGTATTGCCGTCCAAAATCCGGCTTCATGGGTGCCTCCGTCAGATGTCGGGACGGTGTTGCAATACGAACGGGTGAAGCCATCGCGGCTTGCCGACCAGTTGACGGCCCATTCGATCGATCCCATTGTGCCGTCGCCGAACCTTTCGGCGAATTTCACCTTTCCAGCAAACGGTCGATCTGAATGAAGCGTTGAACCTTTCAGCGTGTCACGCAGGAACTCCTCAAGGCCGCCAGGAAAGTGGAATGTCGCCATTTCCGGAACTTCGGATGTGGCCGCTGAACACCTCCATCGCATTTCCACGCCGGAAAAGAGATAGGCCTTGGAGCGCACCATTGCCATAACGGTAACCGGATTCAACCGTCCGTCCTTGCCAAAAATCTGAGGGTCCGGCTTGAACGTAACCGAAGTTCCCCGCCTGTTGGGTGCGCTTCCAGTCTGCCTCAGCGGGCCAAGCGGCTTGCCGCGGGCGTAGCTCTGCTCATGCCTGGCGCGATCGCGAACCACCTCAACATGCATCGATTCGGAAAGGGCGTTAACAACAGATATTCCAACGCCGTGCAGACCTCCGGCCGTTTGGTATGCCTTTCCGGAGAATTTCCCGCCGGCGTGAAGGGTGGTCAGGATGACCTCCAGTGCCGACTTGCTTCTGCATTTCGGATGCGGGTCTACGGGAATTCCGCGACCGTTATCCCTAACGGTCAGCGAATTGTCTTCATTGTAGTGAACCTCAATCCGATTGGCATGACCAGCTACGGCTTCATCCATCGAATTATCGAGCACTTCGGCGGCAAGATGGTGCAACGCCCGATTGTCAGTACCTCCAATGAACATGCCCGGACGCTTTCTGACCGGCTCCAAGCCCTCCAAGATCTCGATTGCGGACGCATCATAGACCTGTTGGGCGGAATTGCGCGGGCCGACGCTCTCGAAACCCATGGCTCTGCCTCTGCTTTTTTTGTTTTTGTCGGTGCAATATAGGCGGGAGCCGGGGGGAATCGCAATCAATTATGGCTCATGCAGGCCCAGGAGTGATCCTGATGTTGCATGCAGGTGTGGAAATCCGGGCGGTTTGCGACACGTCGCGGACAAAATTCGGGCCGGAAGGACACGCAGCGGTTGGTGACCGGTTGCCCTTGCCGAATTCAGCGGCTTCGAATACGGCGATGCAATGATCAGTTTCAGCAACCGGGGACCGCTGGCATCGCAGATCCTATCGACCTTGGGGCTCGCACTGCCGGTTATCGGAAGCAATCTCACCCAATCACTTAAGCACTTGACCGATGCGGTCATGCTCGGCTGGTATGGAATCGATGAGTTGGCGGGTGGTGTGCTGGGCGCCACACTGTTCACTGTCACCTTCATTGTCGGCTCCGGCTGCGCCATGGCGACTCTTCCCTTGGCTGCCAGCGCCGAAGGATCCGGTCAAACTTGGCGGGTGCGGAGAGTTGTCCGGATGGGCCTCTGGTTGTCAATCATCTTCGGCATGCTGGCGCTCTGGCCCCTGTGGCAGACGGAGGAATTCCTGCTTATTCTTGATCAGGAACCGTCAACCGCCGCTCTTGCCGGTGATTATATGCAGATTGCCGTTTGGGGATTGTTGCCGGCACTCGGAATTATGGCACTCAAGAGCTTTTTCATGGCACTGGTGCGGCCGCAGATCGTACTGTGGTCCACCCTTGCGGGGGCATTGTTCAATATCATCGCAAATTATGCGCTGATATTTGGGAATTGGGGGTTCCCGGAACTTGGAATCCAGGGAGCTGCGGTGGCGACGGTCGTATCCCAGAGCATGGCCATGGCGATAATGCTCATGTTCCTGAGGGTAAAACCAGCATTCCGGCAATACGCGCTGTTCTCGAATTTCCTGAAGCCGGACTGGCCGGTTTTCGTTGAGGTGTTCAAGCTGGGTTGGCCGATCAGCGCAACCTTGGTGGCTGAAACCGGGTTCTTTGCAATTACCGCGGTAATGATGGGCTGGATCGACACTGAATCGCTGGCGGCCCACGGCATCGTGCTCGAGATTGCCGCCGTCATGTTCATGATTTACCTTGGACTGGCCAATGCAGGTACCGTCATGGTGGGACGGGCATTCGGAACCAAGGACAGGGGCGGGATTATTTTGGCCTCACGGGCAGTGATAATCCTCTGCGTTGTCGCCGTTGCCGGAACCATGCTCATCTTCGTCTCCATTCCTGAGACACTGGTAGGCGCATTCCTTGACAGCGACTCCGGCAATATTGATCGCGTTGTCGAAATCGGCGTTACGCTGATGTACATCGCCGCAATTTTTCAGATCGGGGACGCCCTGCAGGTGGTTGCGCTCGGACTGTTGCGCGGGTTGAAGGACACGCAATTTCCGATGATCGTTGCCGCAATCAGCTATGCGGTGATTGGCGTGCCCGCAAGTTACCTCCTCGGCTTCACATTCGGGGGAGAAGGGGCGGGGGTTTGGTTCGGTTTTGTCATCGGGTTAAGCTGCGCCGCGGCACTTCTCTTGGTTCGGTTCCGGTTGTTGCTGGGAAAATTGGACATTTGGGAGGTGTAACATCGGTCCACCTTGGCTTCCCATCAAAGTTGGCGGCCCATCAAGCGGCTGTCAAACGGGTAGGTGGTCAGGTTTTCGTGGCCAGTCTCGGTGATCAACACCTGGTCCTCCAGCTTTATGGAAAAATCGGCACCTTCGGTTCCGACGAGAGCTTCCACGCACAGAACCATCCCCGGCTCAAGGACATAGTCGAAGCCGCCAGGGTGGTACGAATCGGCATAGCAGATGTGCGGCCACTCGTCACATAACCCCACTCCATGCATCTTGCAGCCATATTTGAGCTTTTGAAATTCCGGATCGAGTTGGTGGCCGCCAAACGACAATTCCCTGAAAGCGACTCCAGGTGCGAGCATTTCGATGTTGGTCATCATGTGTTCATGCGCGTGTTGCATCGCATGAACCATGTCCAATCTCGGCGCGCTGTCGCCGATCCACCAGGTTCGAGAGATGTCGATGCATATTCCGTAACTGCCAATGAGATCGGTATCGAAAGCCAGGATTTCATTGTTGTTCAAAACTCTTGGACCACATTCCTGAAACCAAGGGTTGGTCCTTGGCCCAGTCGTCAGGAGCCTGGTCTCGATCCACTCGCCACCGCGCCTGATGTTCTCGGCATGAAGAACTGCCCAGATGTCATTTTCCGTCATTCCCGGCTCCGCCGCACGATGCATCTCCGCAACTGCAGTTTCACACGAGTGACTGGCACAACGCATCGCAAGAATCTCATCGTCTACCTTCACAGAGCGGCTCTTTTCGGTGACCTCTTCACCCTCCTTCAACTCGAACCCCGCTTCTTTCAGTGCCTCAAGGCCGTGCGGCAAAATCTTGTCGACGGCAAGCCTTCGGTTGGACCCGGCATGAGCAGACATGATCTCATCTATCTGTCCGGCAAATTCCCGCGCTCTTTTCCCGCCGAGATCTCCGGCCGAGAAATAGAACATGGAAGCACCGGATCGAATTTCGCGCACAAGCGGGTTGAAATCCGCAAGGAAGGGAGAATTCTTGTATTCGAACAGAACCATGTAGCCATCGGCGCACAGAAGAACTGCACGGAACGGGTTGTGCGTGTTCCACAACTGCATGTTGGTCGAGTCTGTCGCATAACGGATGTTGAGCGGATCAAACAGAAGAAGCCCGCCGTAATCCCTGTCAACGATGTGCCGAGTGAGGCGTTGCCAGCGGTGCCTGCGCATCCGCTCCAAATTGGGCAACTTCAGTCCCGCTTTCTCCCATTCACGAAATGCGAGCAAAGTGGGTCCGATTTCAACCCGATCTTGATCATTCGGCGTTCCGTCCCCGAGTGTTGCATCCCGGTGCGGATCAATCTTTCGCTCTGGCCCCCTGTACCTGTCCATCCAATTTGCCTCCCTTTAGTCGGATCGAGTCCACTAAAGTGGAAAACTACTTGATTTCCGGGAAACGGGAAGAAGTTTGTTGAAACAGGTCGGTGGAGCAGCAACGGCGATCAATCCGCGCCTGTTATTTCGCTGCAAAGAATGCGGGCCGGCAAGTCCAACGGATTGCCGGCCCGAAAAAACAATTTGCGATCAAGTGAAGGGCCTCGCCCGGCCCGAAGTAAATTAGGCGGAATAGTACATTTCGAACTCAACCGGGTGCGGGGTGTGCTCAAACGCAAACACCTCCTCCCACTTCAGCTCGCAATATCCCTCAATTTGATCCTTGTTGAACACATCACCTGCGACAAGGAAATCTGAGTCTTCATTCAGTGATTCCAGCGCTTCGCGCAATGACGAGCAGACGGTCGGAATGCCCTCAAGTTCCTCTGGCGGCAAATCATACAGGTTCTTGTCCATCGCTTCGCCCGGATCGACCTTGTTGCGAATGCCGTCTAGCCCGGCCATCAGGAGCGAAGCAAAGCAGAGATAGGGATTCGCCAACGGGTCCGGAAACCGGGCCTCAACCCGCTTGGCCTTGGGGCTTTCAGTCCACGGAATTCGGACGCATCCCGAACGGTTGCGCGCCGAGTATGCCCGAAGGACGGGAGCCTCGAAACCAGGGATTAACCGCTTGTATGAGTTGGTCGTTGGATTGGTGAACGCGTTCAGGGCCTTTGCATGCTTGAGAATTCCCCCGATGAACCACAGGCCTTCATCGCTGAGATCGGCATATTTGTTGCCGGCGAAGACAGGGGAGCCGTCCTTCCAGATCGACATGTTCACATGCATGCCGGTTCCATTGTCTCCGGCGATCGGCTTCGGCATGAATGTGGCGGATTTCCCGTAGGAATGAGCCACGTTTTGCACCACATATTTGTATTTCTGGAGCTGATCTCCCTGGTCGGTCAGGGATGAGAAAATAAGACCCAACTCGTGCTGGCACGATGCAACTTCGTGATGGTGCTTGTCGACATTCATTCCCATCAGCTTCATGGTGGAGAGCATTTCCGATCTGATGTCCTGGCCTGCGTCCACGGGATTGACCGGAAAATACCCGCCCTTGACACCCGGTCGGTGCCCGGTGTTGCCCATGGAGTATTCGCTGTCGGTGTTCCAGGATGCATCCAGCGCATCAACTTCGTAGCCGACCTTGTTGATCGCGTTTGAAAAGCGAACATCATCGAACAGGAAGAATTCGGCCTCCGGTCCGAAATATGCAACATCGCCGATTCCCGTGGACTTGAGGAACATTTCTGCCTTCTCGGCGGTGCTCCTCGGGTCCCGCAAATATGGCTCGCCAGTGTCCGGCTCAACAACGCAGCAATGCACGCAAGCTGTCCTTTCCGCATAAAACGGATCAAGATAGGCAGATCGGGGATCCAGCATCATTTTCATGTCGGAAACCTCAATCGATTTCCAGCCGGCAATCGAAGATCCGTCAAACATGAAGCCGTCTTCAAAGAAGTCTTCGTCGATCTGGTTTGCCATCATCGTTACATGCTGAAGTTTTCCCCGCGGGTCGGTAAACCTCAAATCCACATATTCAACCTCCTCGTCCCTAATCAGGGCGAGTACATCTTCGGCAGTCTGCATGTTTCGTGTCCTTTTGGAAAATTTCTCTGTGTCTGGAAGAGCACCGTCCGTTTAGAGCGCATCCTCACCGGATTCGCCAGTCCTGATCCGTATAGCCTGCTCAACCGTAACAACGAAGATTTTTCCGTCACCAATTTTATCGGTGCGCGCCGATTTTTGGATTGCCTCCACTGCATCGTCAAGCTGATCATCGGACAAAACGACCTCAATCTTGACCTTCGGCAGGAAATCGACCACGTATTCGGCACCACGGTAGAGTTCAGTGTGACCTTTCTGCCGGCCAAACCCTTTGACTTCTACAACCGACAGGCCCTGAATTCCGACCTCCTGCAATGCTTCCTTGACCTCGTCCAGTTTGAACGGCTTGATGATGGCCTCAATCTTTTTCATGACCATGGCTCCTTGACCGATGGAATTCAAAGCTAACTTGGCCGTGTTTCCGGGGAGATCGCGCAATTGGCAATGCCGATCCGGTCGCGAATGCCACTATTCTCACCGGTTGCCCAAATTTTGTGCAATGAGCACAATTATAGGCCAATTTGAGAAGTCGCAGTGAATGACGCATGTTCTGACAACTGACCAGATGAAGAGTGCCGAAGGTGCGGCAATCGGCTCGGGGCGGATAACCGGGTTGGAGTTGATGGAACGCGCCGCGGCAGTCGCCGCAAACGAAATCGCGAGCCGATTCGGCGAGGATGCGGAAATCGGACGCCGGGCGGCAGTTTTCTGTGGGCCGGGAAACAACGGCGGCGATGGCTATGGCATCGCCACCCTCCTCGCAGAGCAGGGTTGGGATGTGACGTTGTGGGCCTTCGGTGATCCGAAAAAGCTGGCGCCGGAGGCCGCAGCAATGCGGTTGCGGTGGCTGGCCATCGGAGAAATCCTTGATCTGGAACGGTTTTCGTCCTTCGATTGCACATATGGCCACGTTACCATCGACGCCATGTTCGGAACCGGGCTTCGCCGACCAATCGGCCGACAGGCGATTCGTGCCTTGGGCGCGGGAATTGGCAGGGGGCCGGTTGTGGCGGTCGATATTCTGTCAGGCCTCAATTCGGACACGGGCGAGTTCATGTGTGAAGAGTGTTTCAGCCCGGAACCGGTGCAGCTGACGGTAACATTCCAATGCGCCAAGCCGGGCCACTTCCTGCGCGAAGGGGGTCGGCTTTCAGGCGATGTTTCCGTTCAAACCATTGGGATTGAGAATGAGGTTGCCCACCTCGCCGTCGGGCAGAACCTGTGCAGGCGCATCGAGCGGGCTGACATTTCCTCGAACGGGTTGCTCAAGACGAATCCCACCGGGCACAAATACGGGCACGGCCACGTTCTGGTGCTGTCCGGAGGGAGCGGGAGGGGCGGAGCGGCCCGGTTGGCGGCACGTGCAGCACTGCGTGTCGGGGCAGGTCTGGTGACCATCGGGGTGGAACAGGCCGGCATTGCCGAACACGCGTCGCAACTCAATGCCATCATGCTGCGGCCGGTTGATGATCCGGAAATGCTGACTTCAATTCTGTCGGATCCCAGGATCAACTGCATCTGTGCCGGTCCCGGGTTGGGTATCAATGAAAACTCAAAGCGTCTTGTCGAAACATTGCTGAAATCCGGTCGCAAGCTGGTGCTGGATGCTGATGCATTGGGAATTTTCAAGGAAAGGTCAGAAGAATTCCGTGATGCCATGACTGCCCAAATTGTCATGACACCCCATGCGGGGGAATTCCGGCAGCTGTTCCCCGACCTGCATGATCGTGTTTGGGAACGGGGGACTGACACTTCCAAGTTGGTCGCAACCGCTGCCGCAGCGAGGAGAACGAACGCCACGATCGTCCACAAGGGGCATGACACGGTAGTGGCGACCCCGGACGGAGGGGTGTCCCTGGTGCCGGCAACCGGGCACGATGCGGCTCCATGGCTTGCCACCGCCGGGAGCGGCGACGTCCTTGCGGGATTGATTTCGGGGTTGATTGCACGCGGCAAGGGTGTGGGTGATGCCGCCTGC
Source organism: Paracoccaceae bacterium (assembly GCA_021296235.1). Taxonomy (GTDB): domain Bacteria; phylum Pseudomonadota; class Alphaproteobacteria; order Rhodobacterales; family Rhodobacteraceae; genus JAPOXR01. Next base: position 35,528 of record JAGWAS010000003.1, read on the forward strand.
ACAGCTGCATGGATTCATTTCGCCGCCGCACGAAAATTTGGCCCTGGCTTGATCGCCGAGGATTTGCCCGAGTGCGTGCCGGCGGTACTAGCTGAGTTTGATCCAATGCATGCCCGCATTCCCTGACAGCAGAATTGCGTCTGGAATTCCGGATTGTGCCATTCACCCGGCCGCACCATTGAAGCCGAGAGATATTGCACTGTGCCGATTTTCCACTCGCTTGCGAAATTGCCATCTGGTAATCGGTTCCGATTTTTGACACGGAGACGCGTCAGGCAGTTCCGACTGTGCGGGCGTGGCGGAAATGGTAGACGCACCAGATTTAGGATCTGGCGCCGAAAGGCTTGGGGGTTCGAGTCCCTTCGCCCGCACCACCTAGAACGGGAGCATGTATATCCATGAATCTGGTTGAAACCATTGCCGAGGGCTTGGTTCGCAAGTGTGAAGGCAAGCTGGAACCGAAGGAACTTGACGATCGGGTCGGCGAGAAGATCGCGGAGGTCATTCCGACTATGACACTGCCGGGGTTTCGCAAGGGCAAGGTTCCGGAACGTGTGATCAGGGCCCGATTTGCGAAAGAACTAAGGGGTGAAACCATCAACAGCATCATTGAAGATGCTCTTAGGCGCCACCTTGAGGAAACCGGCAACAATCCGGTGCGGACGCCGGACACAAACGTAACCGGAGTCGATACTGCGGATGAGGACATAGTTGTTACCATTGACTATGAATGCATGCCGGATATGCCGGAGATTGATTATTCTGAAATCAAGCTTGAACGTCCGGTTCCGAAAGACATCGAATCCATGGTCGACCGGGATATCCAGTCGATTGCATCAATGATGGCTGCGTTTTCAGACACAGAGCCAGACTATGAAGCTGGGCTTCACGACCAGGTAACGTATGATTTGAAAGTCCGGGTCGATGGAGTCGAACGGGAGGATTTGCAACAGGACGACATGGTTCAGCAAGTTGAGGTTTCTGATTCGACCCACCCGTTTGCCGGCAAACTTGCCGGGGTGAAGGTTGGCGATACGCGCATGATCAGCGGCGAACTGCCTGAAAGCCTCATGAAGGGCGACGGCAGCAGGTCAGCCGAATTCGAATGCCTGGTGAAAAAAATTGGAAGAGCCGAGTTACCTGAAGTCGATGACGAGATGGTCAAGCGCATTGGGGTGGAGAGCCTGGAGGAATTCAGGAATGTCCGTCGCCAGAGGTTCCAGAACATGTATGCCACGCAGGCGGAAAGCATAATGCACCAATGCCTTCTGGACGAACTCGACAGTCGGCTTGATTTTGAATTGCCGCCAGGACTGTTGGCAGGAGAAATCAATTCCGTAAGGTCTGCCTTGGCAAGTGAGAAGGCCGTTTCCGGTGAAGTGGCGGGAGGCGACAGTTCTTCTGAAAACTTGATTGAGTCAGGGGAGACGGCAGAGGTGTCCGGTGTGGCATCGTCCAATGAGCAGCCTCCCGCAACCGGCACTGCGCAACCGGAAAGCGAAAGCGAAGAGGAAGTGGAGCGAATTGCCAGACGGCGCCTGAAATTGGGACTCTACCTTGCCGAAGTGGCAAAGACGAATGAACTGAAGGTAACCAATGCCGACTATGAGGAGTTGATTGCCAGCCAAGTTAGGAATCCAGAGGATCGGCAACGTGCTGCCGAGGCATTCAAGAACAATCCTGATCTTGCCAAGCGTTGGCTTGGAACAATCGTTGAAAAAAAGGCATTGCGCTATCTGAGCGAACTCACCACCAGGGTTGACGAGGAGATGGACGAGGCTGAACTTGCACGAAAGGTTCGTGAATTGTCGTCGGATATGGAGGACAAATCTTGATATCAGCCGTTCTGTCTGCGATTCGCACTGCAATCGGTTCAGCAAACCAATTGCGGTTGCCGAATTCCCGGTTGGCAATTGTGACAACCCGGCTGATTCGGGTTGGACGACCGCAACTTGGTACGGCAGGAGGGGGCACATTGAAAATTTGCGCATCCACATCATCCCAACGAGGATAAATTCACGATGAAAGATCCACTCGAAATCTACATGAACACACTTGTTCCGATCGTCGTTGAACAGACCTCAAGGGGGGAACGCAGCTTCGACATCTATTCCCGGTTGTTGAAGGAACGCATTGTTTTCGTTTCCGGTGCCGTTCACGATGCATTGTCGACGCTGGTTGTCGCTCAACTGCTCTTCTTGGAATCCGAAAATCCAAAGAAGGAGATAGCGATGTACATAAACAGCCCCGGAGGCTCGGTAACTGCAGGCCTGTCGATATACGACACAATGCAGTACATATCGCCCGCAATCTCAACGCTGGCCGTGGGACAGGCGGCATCAATGGGTTCCCTGCTGCTGGCGGCGGGTGAAAGCGGCATGCGGTATGCCTTGCCGAACAGCCGGATCATGCTGCATCAGCCCAGCGGAGGGTTCCAAGGTCAGGCGATAGACGTCTCCATTCATGCCAAGGAGATTCTCGAGACCAACAGCAGGTTGAACAAAATCTACGCGAAGCACACCGGGCAGACGGTAAAACGGGTTGAGAACGCTCTCGACCGGGATAATTTCATGACTCCTGATGAAGCCAAATCATGGGGGTTGATCGACAGCATTGTCGAGAAGCGAGTGCATTAGCGATCCGGAAGGGCAAGTAGGCCCGCCAACCAATTGTCCTTGCTGAAATTCTCCCTTAGGATTCGGCAACAGGCAGACCCGGACCGGAAGCCGGGGCAAACAAGTCAGCGAGCTCAGGTCAGGCGATGGCGAATTCCGAAGACAACAACGACAAGCATCTCTTTTGTTCATTCTGCGGCAAGAGCCAGCATGAGGTAAGAAAACTCATCGCCGGTCCGCAGGTCTACATTTGCGACGAGTGCATTGAACTTTGCATGGAGATCATCAAGGAGGAGTCCAAGCAGGGCGGAACCAAATCCGAGTCGGACACCAAGAGCCCGCAATCCATATTCGGAGTGCTGGATGACTATGTGGTGGGGCAGGAAAAGGCCAAGAAGGTCCTCTCGGTCGCAGTTTACAATCACTACAAGCGGTTGGCCAATGCGCCGAAATCGGTCGACATCGAGTTGGCCAAATCAAACATCCTGCTCATCGGTCCAACCGGTTGCGGAAAGACACTGTTGGCACAGACGCTGGCCAGGATTCTAGATGTGCCGTTCACCATGGCGGATGCAACCACGTTGACGGAGGCCGGCTATGTGGGTGAGGATGTCGAGAATATCATTCTGAAGTTGCTGCAGGCTTCGGAATACAATGTGGAGCGGGCCCAACGCGGCATCGTTTACATTGATGAAGTCGACAAGATCACCCGCAAGGCCGAAAACCTGTCAATCACGAGAGACGTCAGTGGCGAGGGGGTTCAGCAGGCTCTCTTGAAGTTGATGGAGGGCACGGTTGCCTCGGTTCCTCCACAGGGTGGACGCAAGCACCCGCAGCAGGAATTTCTGCAGATTGACACAACGAACATCCTTTTCATCTGCGGTGGTGCCTTTGCCGGGCTGGAGAAGATCATTTCCCGGCGGGAACGTAGTTCGGCGATCGGATTCGGTGCGGATGTCGCCAGCGCGGAGAGCCGCAACCTTGAGGAGTTGTATGCATCACTGGAACCGGAGGATCTTCTGCAATATGGCCTGATTCCCGAATTTGTCGGCAGGCTGCCGGTTGTCGCCACATTGGAGAAACTGGACGAAGCAGCGCTTGTCAAGATTCTGACCGAGCCAAGGAACGCGCTGATCAAGCAATATCAACGCATGCTGGAACTTGAGGAGGTGAAGCTGTCATTTACGGATGACGCGATCGCAGCAATTGCCCGCAGGGCGATTGACCGCAAAACCGGCGCCCGGGGGTTAAGGTCGATTCTTGAGGACATCTTGCTTGACACCATGTTCCAAATTCCGTGCAGCACAGGCGTGGAGGAGGTGGTCGTGAACCAAGAGGTTGTCACATCGCAGGTCGCGCCTTTGCTAATATATTCTGACAGCCAGAAAAAAAGCGCCTATCAGTTCTGAGTGCAGCCGCCGAGCGATCAACATCCTGATTGGAGCATAGGAAACGGCCAATGAAATTCATCAAGAGGCTTTTGACCTGGTGGAATGGCCAAACGTTGGGCACTCAACTCTACACCAGGCTGCGGGGACAGCCGGTTGGGCAAGATGGCAACGGCAACAAATTCTACCAGAACGCCGATGGAAGCCGCAGATGGGTCATCTACGACGGTGAGATGGAGGCAAGTCGCGTTTCTCCCGAATGGCATGGCTGGCTTCATCACACTTTCAGGCTTCCGCCCACCGAAGATCCGTTTCCCAAGCGCAGTTGGCAAAAACCGCATGTTGAGAACCTAACGGGAACTGAGGATGCCTACGCTCCGGTTGGCTCGCTGCGTTCCGGAGAGGCGACGGCCAAGGCGGATTATGTCGCATGGAAACCTGAATGAAATGGGGCTTATGTCGAATGAAATGAGAACGGTGGAGCGGAATGTCCGAAAACAGGTTTGAGGCTTTGGTCGGTTTCCTGGTTTTGGCAGTCGCCGCTGCCTTCTTTGTTCATCTCACCAACGGCAAGAATTGGTTTGGAACGGAGTCCGGCTACGAGATTTCCGCCTTGTTTGATTCGGCTCAAGGGATTTCAGTTGGCACTCAAGTCAGGATGGCAGGCGTGCCGGTTGGCAGTGTCAGCGGCGTTTCGCTTGATTCGGAAACCTATTATGCGAGCGTCAAAATGAAGGTCGCCGATGGGCTCGAAATCCCGGATGACAGTCAGGCGATCGTTACCTCAGAGGGCTTGCTCGGCGGTCAGATCATTGAACTGAGCCCGGGCGGCTCGGAAAGTTTGCTCAGTGCAGGCGGGGTGATTTCCGATACGCAAGGTTACCGAGATTTGGTGACAACACTGACCCAAGCACTTCTCTCCCGGTTGGAATGAGGATTCTGCCTGTTGTCGTCTCTGCCGCAATCTGCGGAGTGTCGGCTGCTTGGGCTCAGGATGCGTTGAACGCCCCCGGTGCCATCATGCGGGGCCTTGACGCTATAACCGGAAAAGTCGACCAGTTCGAAATCTCGGTTGGAGAAACCCATGAATTCGGACGACTTTCAATTTTGCTCAGCCAGTGCCGCTACCTTCCCGACAATCCTGCAACCAACTCGTATGCATATGTACGAATTCAGGACAAGAATTCGACGGAGGTCGTTTTTGATGCATGGATGATCGCATCTGCGCCGGCACTGTCCGCCATGGATCATGCCCGCTACGATGTTTGGCTCATCCGCTGCAGGACCGACGAGGTCAGTTCAAACGGAGGGTGAACTGGAAAATTCACCTTTTCAGCAAGAGCCTGTTCGAGCAGATCCAAATATTCCTCGTTTGGCACCTCGGTTACACCGAATCTCTCAAGGTGCTTTGTCTTGAATTGAACGTCGAGAAGTTGAAATCCTCCCTCCTTCAGCCGATCCACCAAATGCAGCAATGCGATTTGGGATGCGCTCGGAACCAGGGAGAACATGCTTTCCCCGGAAAACACTCCTCCCAGCGCAACCCCATAAAGTCCTCCAACGAGTCGGTCGTTGACCCTGACTTCGACGGAATGAGCAATCCCGACCTCATGTAGTTCCGTGAAGAGGAAAATGATGGCATCGTTTATCCATCTTTCCCTTCGATCTGCACAATGGTTTATGACGCCACCGAAATCGCGGTCAAACGTAGCGCAATAACCATGGCGACGGACGTTTCGCCTAAGCCTGCGGGGAAACCGGAACTGCGAAAGTGGCAGGATTCCGCGTCGTTCCGTCCTGATCCAATCAAATGCATATCGGGAATGGGATTTTCCCATGGGAAATATGCCATGACGGAAAGCATGCAGATATAGGTCGACGAGAGTCCTTGCGGTCTTTCTTGATCTGCACTGCACGCCGATGCGTCCTATTTGCCGGAAAGCCAACCTTCCAGCCAGTGGATGTTGTAGTTGCCTTCCAGGATGTCCGGTTCGTTCAGGAGCAGTTGGAACAGTTCAACAGTGCTGTCGATGCCATCGACGATCAATTCGTCCAGCGCCTGATTGAGTTTTGCCAGGGTAGCCCGCCGGTCGGAGGCATGAACGATAACCTTGCCTATTAGGCTGTCATAGTGAGGGGGGATCCTATATCCGGAGTAGAGTGCAGAGTCTGTTCTGACCCCGGGTCCACCGGGCGAATGGAATGCACTGACGGTTCCGGGGCAGGCCGCAAATGATGGAAACGATTCTGCGTTTATCCTGACTTCGATCGAGTGTCCCCTGATGCACAACTCTTCTTGCACGAAGGACATCGGCTGCCCGGCAGCAACCCGTATTTGCTCATGAACAAGATCAACGCCATAGACCGATTCGGTAATCGGATGTTCAACCTGAAGGCGCGTGTTCATCTCAATGAAGTAAAACTTGCCATCTTCATACAGAAATTCGACCGTACCTGCTCCGGAGTAGGAGATTGCGGCCACCGCGTTGGCGCACCGGCTTCCAATTTCATGGCGCGTGTCGTCGTTGATGCAGGGGCTGGGTGTTTCCTCAAAAACTTTTTGGTGCCGTCGCTGTAGCGAGCAATCCCTTTCACCCAGATGAACCGCTTTGCCAGCTCCGTCGCCGAACACTTGGATCTCAATGTGGCGAGGCCGCTGAAGATACTTCTCCACGTAGAGCGCGTCGTCGCCAAACGCCACCATTGCTTCCGCTGCCGCCGTTGCGAAGGCTTGATCGATCTCGCCGGCCGATCGGGCAATCTTGATACCCCGGCCTCCACCGCCTGCCGCCGCCTTTATGAGAACCGGGTATCCGATGTCGCCCGCAATCTTGGCCGCCTGACTTGCGTCGGCAACGGGGCCATCGGAGCCGGGGACGCAGTCTATTCCGAGTGATGCCATTGTTTGCTTTGCGGCAATCTTGTCACCCATCAAATTAATGTGTTCTGATCTCGGACCGATGAAAGTAATGTCGTGATCTTCCAGAACCTGCGCAAAATCGGCGTTTTCCGACAGAAACCCGTATCCTGGATGTACGGCATCCGCCTTTGTTACGTTGCAGGCCGAGATGATTGCAGGAATTGACAGATAGCTGGTTGCCGACTGAGGTGGGCCGATGCAGATTGCTTCATCCGCCATGCGCACATGCATTGCATTGTCGTCAGCCGTTGAGTGAACCGCCACGCAAGGTATCCCCAATTCCTTGCAGGCCCGGACAATCCGCAATGCAATTTCGCCTCGGTTGGCAATAAGGATCTTGGAAACCATCGGTTATCGACCCTACTCAATTATCACCAGTGCGGTGCCGTATTCCACGATTGAGCCATCTTCCACCAGGATTCGCCGTATCGTACCTGCACGAGGTGCGTGGATGTGGTTCATGGTTTTCATGGCCTCTATGATCAGAAGAGTTTGACCCTCTTCAACCGCATCGCCGATTTCGATAAATTTCGGTGAATTGGGCTGCGGTTGCAAATAGACAGTCCCGATCATGGGGGAGGGCACAGCACCCGGATGATCTGCGAGATTCGGGCTGGGGGTCGAGTCTGCAGGCCCGCTCGACGGAACCACTGGCGCCAACCCGGTTGAAGCGGTTGGCGGCACATCTGTTCTTTCAGGGCGTTGTCTTGCGATCTTCGAAAGCCTAATCTTGGTTTTACAGTATTTTCCACGCAGTTGGAGGACGTCAATTTCCTCCAAGCCGTGTGCTTCCATCAACTCGGCAAGGCGTTCGATTTCGCCAAATTCGCAGCGGTCCGCATGCGCTACATCTTCAATCCCTTCGCTGTCGCCGTCGGTTTCCTTGGCCATTTTTCACCTTATGATTGGATGATTTACAATTGAGGCAGCGGCAGCAGCATAGGGAAAATGCCCTGCTAGTTCTGCCACACCCTTTCCTCGGCCACCACATCGCGCAGTTGCTCCAATTCATTGAAGCCATTTACCAGCCGGCCTCCAATCACGTAAGCGGGAGTGCCATTGATTCCCAGTTCCAAGGCGAGGGTGTGATTGGCAGTCAAGATCCCGGTGGCGGAATCCTCATACATCTGTTCAGACAGGATCTCAGGACTGAGCCCAGCCAATTCGGCGGCCTCAACAATCACTTCCTGATCGAATGCGCCCCGGTGGGTAATCAGCATGTCGTGGACACGTTTATAGGCCGGTCGTCCTGCCAACTGCAGAACCGAAACAGCGATTCTGGAGGCAAATTCTGAATCCTCGCCGAGAATTGGAAATTCCTTTAGCACCAACCTGATGTTGCCATCGGATGCAATCAACTCATCGATAATGTCTTGGGACCTTCTGCAGAACCCGCATCTGTAGTCGAAGAATTCCACCATTGTGATGTCGCCGTTGAGATTGCCGCCCGACCAAGAATTCTTGTCATCAAACAATTCGCTGCTGAACAGGTCAATCTGGGCTCTGCCTTGCTCCGCCTCCGCCATTTCCTCCTGTTGCTGCAGCTTTAGTACGGCTTCCAGAACAATCTCAGGATTTTCCAGAATGTATCTCCTGATTTCATGACCCAAGTCCGTACGTTCCGAATCGGTCATGCCGGAGAAATCCATTGCTGTTGAGGGTGCTGTGCTCAAAAGGATTGCCAATGCTGCCGCAACCGCCGGCAGATGGCGGAGCGGGTGGAAGATTGCGGGAGATTTGCCTGCCCAATTCATCAACTATCCTCACTTTGTGGTCCGAACTGTCGAAAAGGATCGGTTCGGCACAGGTTTGGCAACTTCATGGTCATCAATCTGCGTTCTGACGGTTTTGATACTCGGGAGACCACCATCCGACTCGCCTTTCCAGTGGTGGTCCATCCCTGCGTTCGGTTTGCGTTTGGGATGCGGAATCCGCAGTTCCTGCGGATTCCGGGCTCAGTTTGGTGGAACTGTCGGAAGTGTTGCTGCCACCATTCTTGGATTCGGCTGCGGAAGGTGTCAAACCGGGCGGACTCGGCACCTGCTCGGATACTTCCCGTTCGGGTTTGCGATCCTGTACGGGGGCATCGGCGGTTCGTGCATCTTCGTTGTTCCGCCGGGATGAACTCCTCCTCCTCCTGCGGTTTGGTTTCTGATTGTCTGTTCCTTCATCCGCCCGACTGGATTTTTTGCTGACGGCCTCTTGGGCTTGCGATTGATTGTCCGCCGCCGAGTCTTGGACCTCCGTGGTGGCGTCTTTCTTCCTTGAGCTTCTAGATGGATGCCTGCGTCTGCTCCGCCGACCTCGCCGTTCGGTTTGTTCCGGCCCGCCACTGCCATCCGGTTGTTCAGCTGAATGGCTCTCCTGTTGAACGCCTTGTGCCGATGAATCATGCTCTGCTGGGCTCTCGCCGGTGCTGCGCTGCGGCCTTGCAGCGCGACGGGTTTGGCCGCGAGACGACCTTCTGCGGCGACCCTTCGGCGTTTCATTGGATTGTCGTCCTCCGTCATCCCCCATCTCGTCGTCTAAGAAAGACGACTCAACGCCGATCACTTTGTCTTGGGAGTCACCGGACTCCGTTGTTTGAGTGACAACTTGCCTGATCTCAAGTTTGTTGCCCGTAAAGCCAGGATGACCTTCGACAAATACACCAATCGAGTGTGTCTTCTCAATATGCGCAAGGGTGCCGCGTTTTGCATTAAGGATGACGTTGGCGATGGCGATCGGAACCGTTGCCAGGATCCGGTTCGCTTTTGAATTTGCTGCCTTCATTTCAATTCTGCGGAGGATCTCCAATGCAACGGAATCCTCCGCCCTGACCATCCCGGTGCCCCTGCAGGAAGGGCAGGGTTGGGAAGAAAGTTCGAGCAATCCAGGTTTCAGCCGTTGGCGACTCATCTCAAGCAGGCCAAAATTCGTGATCCGGTCAACCTGAATCTTGGAGCGATCGGTCTTCAGACGCTCCCTGAAGAGTTTTTCCACTGCGGCATTGTGCTTGCCTTCCTCCATGTCGATGAAGTCGATTACGATGAGTCCGGCGAGATCCCTCAGCCTCAACTGGTCTGCAATTGCCTCCGCTGCCTCAAGATTGGTCTGAAGGGCTGTCTGTTCCAGCGAGTCATTTCGCGTAGCTTTTCCGGAATTGACATCGATTGCGATCAGCGCTTCCGTGAATCCAATCACGATGTAGCCACCAGAGGGCAATTGCACGACCGGATCAAACAGCTGTGACAGGAATTGTTCTATTCCATGTTCAGCAAACAGCGGGATGTTGCCTGTGTGTTTTTTCACCTTCTTGGCATGGGAAGGCATGATCATCTTCATGAAGCTCTTGGCTGTCTTGTATCCTTCTTCCCCGTCAACGACGACTTCATCAATTCCCTTGGTGTAGTCGTCCCGGATTGCACGCCGGATCAAGCCGCCATCCTCAAATATCTTGGCAGGCGCAATCGAGTTGAAGGTTAGTCGCCGGATTTGATCCCATTGCCGAATCAGATACTCGTAATCTCGCTTTATCTCCTGCTTTGTTCGGTTTGCTCCTGCTGTTCTGATTATAAGGCCAACACCTTCAGGGACTTCAATTTCGCTTGCTATCTTTTTGAGTTTTCTGCGATCTACAGTGTTGGTTATCTTTCGGCTGATACCGCCGCCCCTGTTCGTGTTTGGCATCAGAACGCAGTAGCGACCGGCAAGACTAATGTAGGTTGTGAGCGCCGCACCCTTGTTTCCCCGTTCATCCTTGATGACCTGCACAAGCAGAAGTTGCTTCTGACGAATGACCTCTTGGACCTTGTATTTCCTCTGAAGAACCCTGTGCTGGCGGATTTCCTCACTGACCTCGGTGCTTCCGTTTGTGTCTCCTTGGTCGTCCGTGCCCTCCGCAGCACCTTCGATGTCGGTTCCATTGCGAACCGGATCGTCTTCCGGACGAGTTCCAGAAGGCCCACCTTCCTGACCAAATGTGTCCAAAATCTGAAGTGGTTCGCTGGCTGCGTCCGGCTCGCCATCGTCAATGACTTCAAATCCGGCTATTTCCTTGTGTTCCGTCTCCGCCGCCGACGCCGACTGAGTTACCGGTGCGTCTTCAGTTGCTTCAGGCTCGTTTGAGTCTTCACTTTTCGGACTCTCATCTTCGGTGGATGCCTCTGCATCGTCCGGTTGACGATCGGCCACTGGAATCTTGTAATAGTGAGGATGGATTTCGGAGAATGCCAAGAATCCGTGCCGGTTGCCGCCATATTCGACGAAAACGGCCTGAAGTGAAGGTTCGGCGCGAACAACCTTGGCAAGATAGATGTTGCCGGTGATCCGTATCTTGTTTTTCGATTCGTAATCGAATTCCCTAACGCGGCCGCTTTCTACGACCGCTGCGCGCGCTTCCTCTGGATGCGTTGCATCAATAAGTAACTGTCGAGACATCTGTTTACCTTGGGCGCCGGTCCGTCTCTGGCTGCTGTCCAGCCGGAGGATTTTGGCGCATCTGCAACGATGAACCAAGCCTTTGACAACAAAATCCGGCTGAATCTGTACGGATTTGTGATCATGGATCCCTGATCCTCGTTAGTTATTTCGTTACTGCCCTGTTCGAGAGCAGACCTGCAGGCCTGGAAAGAGTATCCATATTGCATCTCGGCACACGCGTACACATGCCAAATGGCCATCATGGCCATATGCACTTCCAGGTTCAATTCCTATTGTTCGCAGACCGCCTTGCACATGATGCACGGTTGCGTCCGCAGGCAGATTACCGGAGATTTTGGCAGCCTTCCAGAAAAAACTGAACCCGAAGGGTTTTTCCGCTGGCGGTGCCACAGCAATTATTGTCTGGGCGCATGCCTCTTGGGTGTGAGTCGCGTATTGCGACACCATTCAATTTGTGGACTTGATTCCTGAAATGTGATTTGAACCGGCTGCTGGCGACAAGCCAAGATTGCGCCAAAGACTCTATTGATTTTGGACGGATGACAACCGAAAGCCGGGACACTCAAGACAGAGGGCTGCCTCTCCGGGGGAAAGGTGCGCCCCTTGTTGGTGCGGTAACCGCGCTTTCCAGATTTGCTGGCTTCTGCTTCAGCATGGCGATTCTGGGGGTGATTGCTGCGGTTCTTTTGCTGGATTGCCTGATTTGGATATTTGACCGTGGCTTGCCGAACTATGAGCAGCTTGAAAACTATGAACCGCCCATAATCAGCAGGATTTTTTCCGGTGAAGGCGAACTGATCGACGAATTTGCCAAGGAACGGCGGCTGTTCAGCCCGATTGAGGAGATTCCGCCCTTGGTGAAAACCGCCTTCATATCGGCAGAGGACAAGAATTTCTATTTCCACAAGGGATATGATCCGATTGGGATCGCCAAGGCGTTCCTGGACGCTGTGCGGGGTGGCCGCTTGAGAGGGGCATCCACGATCACACAACAGGTCATGAAGAACTTCTTGTTGGGCAGCGAACGTTCGATCGAACGCAAGCTGAAAGAACTGATCTTGGCCTACAAGCTGGAGCGCACGCTCGATAAAGATGAGATTCTGGAACTCTATCTCAACCAGATCTTCCTCGGGCGAAATTCCTACGGCGTAACCGCAGCGGCACAAACTTACTTCAACAAATCGTTGGACGAATTGGCAGTTGAGGAGGCCGCCTACCTGGCTGCGCTCCCGAAGGCACCTTCGCGATATCATCCGCTGTTTGCGCGGGCTGAAGCGGTTGAAAGGCGGAACTTCGTCATCACAGAAATGATCGAAAACGGCTATTTGAGTTCGGAAGAGGGCCGTGCCGCCAAGGATGCGGAACTGAGGACGGTTCTCAGTGGCGATTTCGATTCGTTTCGTTCGGGACTGCCCGGCCGGGATTATTTCACCGATGAGATCAGGCGGCAGTTGTCCGACTCTTTCGGCGAGGATGAGTTCTTCAGCGGGGGGTTGACGATTAGGGCGACAGTTGATGCCGAGTTGCAGGCCGCCGCCGTTTCTGCACTTCGGGACGGGTTGGTGTCCTATGACATGGAGAGAAGCTCAATTTGGCACGGCACAGGGCTTTCCCTTGATCCGGAGTTGCTGGAATCGGAGCAGCAATGGCGCGGTTCACTGGCGAACGCAAACATTCCTCGGGACATCGCAGGTTGGATGCCGGCGGTCGTGCTCAAGAAGACCACTGCTGGTGTCCTGTTGGGAATCGAAGGAAGGGAAGTTGACGGCGAGGACATCATTGACGACAGCGATGTGGCTTGGGTCAGTCACAGGGCAAACTCTGATGGTGGTATCGAACGGGTTCGCGGCATAGCTGACATTGTCAATGTCGGAGACATCGTTCTTGTTTCGGAATCAAGGGCTGAAGGCAGTGCTGGCCAGAATTGGTCACTTAGGCAGATTCCAAGAATACAGGGCGCATTCGTTGCCATGGACGCCAATACAGGTCGGGTGTTGGCAATGCAGGGCGGCTTTTCCTACGAAGAGTCGGTTTTCAACCGAGCGACTCAAGCCAGGCGGCAGCCGGGTTCGTCCTTCAAGCCGTTTGTCTACGCAGCGGCTTTGGATTCCGGATATACGCCGGCAACAATCGTTATTGACGCACCGATTGAGTTTGAAACCCCTGAAGGCCTTTGGCAGCCGAAAAACTCGGGGAAGGACTTCCTTGGCCCGGTGCCCATACGCAAGGGAATTGAACAATCGCGGAATCTGATGACGATTCGGCTGGCCCATGACGTCGGAATGGAAACGGTCGCGTCATATGCCGAGAACTTCGGAATATACGAGGCGATGGACCCGTTCTTGGCGAACTCGCTCGGATCTCAAGAAACCACCTTGCTGAAAATGGTTTCCGGATACGCGATGTTCGCAAACGGCGGTGAACGCGTTCTGCCGACCTTGGTTGACCGGGTTCAAGACCGGTGGGGCAAGACCGTGTATATGCATGACACCAGATTTTGCCTCGACTGCGGCGAACCGCTTTTGATTAAGGGATCGGTGCCGCAGATACTTGCGTACCGAACGCGGGTTATTGATGCGATCACAGCGTATCAGATCACATCAATGATGAAGGGTGTGGTCGAAAGGGGCACCGCTTCGCGCTCCGTTAGGCTTGAGGCTCCGGTTGCAGGAAAAACCGGAACGACCAATGAGTCCCGCGACGCTTGGTTCATTGGTTTCTCCCCGGACATCGTGGCGGGCTGCTACATGGGGTTTGATGAGCCGCGAACATTGGGGCGGCACGCCTACGGCAGCAACCTGTGCGGTCCTGTGTTCAGTTCGTTCATGGAGGCGGTCATTGGGAAGTATGGATCTGCCGAATTCAAGGTGCCGGACGGCGGCATCTTTGTTGAAATCAACCGTTTCACGGGCGAGCCAATGCATTCCGGTGCAGATCGGGAAACTTCCGATTCGGTGATTGCCGAGTATTTCCGGTTCGGTTCGGAACCGGAACCTGGGGAACTCAAAGTGGTTGACGGTGGATTTGTCATGGGATCGGATCTCAAGGTGTATAATCCGGAGGAGGAGGAGGAGCAGGTTGAGGCCGTATTGGCCACGGACGGTACATCCGCGACGGGAATTGACGATGGTGGAGCGACCCCGTCCGAGACCGATGAACCGAGTTCGTTTGGTGCGTTGTCTTCTGGGGGGCTCTATTAGGCTTGCCGTGCCAACGGTGTTGGCGGTCGGCAAGAATTCCGACTGCGCAACGCGCTCCGGCGTGCCCGGTCGGTTTGACTTTGTTTTCCGCATCCCGGCATGAACGGATTTCCGAGCACCAATTTTTTTTCAAAATTGTACCGTGTAATTTCTTGAATTGGCTCCAAGTGGGCAATTTGGTAATGAATTTAACCGATGGGCACTGCCCTGCAGGATTCGGGCGCAGAATTTGCTGTTGCCTCGCTGCTGGTGGCAGGGTGCACCTCAGCTCATCTCAAACAAGCGAAAAGAAGATGCGATCCGATATTCAATCCTCAGTTGACGCGATACGGAAGTGCCTGGAACTTCTCAATGCGCGTGTTGACAGGCCGGTTGCGGAGCGAAGGTTGAAAGAGCTCAACGAATTATCGGAGTCTCCCGACTTTTGGAATGATCGGAGCAGGGCCCAATCGTCAATGCAGGAACGCCAATCCATTATCGACGGCCTTTCTGCCGTTGACGGGCTCAATTGCGAATTGGAGGATACCGTTGCGCTGATCGAACTTGCCGAGTCCGAAGGGGATGAGGAAATACTGGCCGAAGGAGAAAAGACTCTCGGCGTCCTCTTGAAACGGGCCGAAAAAATGGAGTTGGAGGCACTGCTCAGCGGTGAAGCTGATTCCAATGATGCGTTCATGGACATCAATGCAGGGGCCGGGGGTACGGAATCCTGTGACTGGGCAATGATGTTGGCCCGTATGTACGAAAAGTGGGCAAGGCGGCGCGGATACGACATTGAAACCATAGCAGTCAATCGGGACGGTGAGGCCGGAATAAAGTCGACAACGCTGAAAATCTCTGGACGAAATGCATTTGGTTGGCTGAAATCAGAGTCTGGCGTGCACAGGCTGGTTCGGAATTCGCCTTTTGACAGCAATTCGCGACGGCACACCTCGTTCACTGCGGTGTCCGTGTATCCGGTTGTTGATGAGAACATTGAGGTTGATGTCAATCCGGCCGACCTGCGGGTTGATACATTCAGAGCTTCCGGCGCCGGTGGCCAACATGTCAACAAGACCGACTCTGCCGTTCGCATGACCCACATGCCGACGGGCATTGTGGTTATGTCTTCAGAGAAGTCGCAGCATCAGAACCGGGCCAACTGCCTCGCTGGATTGAAATCAAAACTCTATGAGTTGGAGCTCAGAAAGAGAAATGAGAAAATGCAGGAGTTCCACAGCCAAAAGGGCGATGCCGGTTGGGGAAATCAAATTCGTTCATATGTTCTGACGCCCTATCGGTTGGTCAAGGATTTGCGCACCCAGGTTGAGACGTCGGATACACAAGGGGTGCTTGATGGCGATTTGGACGAGTTCATGGCGTCAGTGCTGGCCCAGAATGCCAAAGGATCAGGTTAGAGTTGGCACTCTTTTGCATCGGGGACGAAACACGCCAAGTGCGCAAATTCAATGGTTAGAGACAAGTGGGGCATCCACAAACCCCGTGTGCCCACATTGGACGCAACGTAACTGTCCTACTGCTGTATCCAGCAACCGAGCGTTTTGACGTGCCAACTTTTCAACAACAAGGTAGCTTTCATGGAGCACAAATTCAACGTGCCAATTGCGACTGTCAGGGTGCTTTCATTTTCCCTTTGCATCGAGGGTAGCTGACGCATCCCATAAAGCGACCGTACCGGCCATTTCGTTCGACAAGCCATCCATTTTTGCACTTGGGACAATCCTTGTAGACTGCACCACAAGTGCATTTCATTAACCCGGACCCATCCGTTTTCGTAGGAAGATCGCGAGCGCATTTCGAACAGGCGTTCAGAGAAAACCCACACAGATCGGAATGTTCACACCTGTACCAACTCCTGCCGTCCTTGGTCGGGAAGGCCAACAGAAGTCCCCCACATTCACCACAAGTGTGGTTTTTCTGTTCAGCTTCTGTTTTGCTGTCGAAGCCATATTCGGGATCGTTCAATAGCTCGGTTACAAAAGCCGATTGCCTTGAGGCGAAACCCATTAGTGTAACCGTCTGGCGAGCTCGAGTCAGAGCAACATACATTACTCGGCGTTCTTCTGCGTTTTCAAAGAGTTCAGCGTCAGGTGACACCAAATTCAGCAGAGAATCATCAACGATCTCAGACGGGAACCCTGTACGTCCTCTGAACAGACCCAAGACGACAACGTGTTCAGCCTCCAGTCCTTTTGAAGAGTGAATCGTCTTGAAAGCGATGTTGAGATGCGAGAACTCTCGTCGAAGCCGAGGAAGCGAATTTGGTGCGAGGTGCCGATATCGGCCAAGAAGCAAGACTGTGGTCTTCTTGCTTTGATCCGAATCCACAGGCAGAGAGCGAAGCACCTCCGTGAGTCTTTGTTCAGCATCGTGGCGGAATGTTGAAACCACCCTCAGTGCCGGGGCCTCTGCGTTCCCAGCGGGGATCACAGTCTTTTTCAACTGGGCGGGGTTTTGCAGCACAAACCTCTTTGCGGCATGGGCAATTTGATCGACAGATCGGAAGGTTCTGCCAAGATCAACCGTTCGGTGCACCGCCAATTGGCCATCGAATGTGCCTCCAAATTCTTCTCCAAATTTCCGCATGAGATTGATGTCAGACCCAGCAAACCTGTAGATCGACTGCCAATCATCACCAACTGCGAAGAGACGGGCATCGGCGTACTGAGTCTTCAAGGCTTTGACTAACCTTCCTCGGCTTCGTGAAATGTCTTGAAACTCATCCACCAAGATATGTTTGAATGGGCTGAGATATTGTCCGCTTTCTGCATAGTGAGAAGCTCTCAACATCATGTCCTCAAAATCGATCCGGCTGCCCAGCCGCTCTTGATATTCGGCGTAGACTGGTTTGAAGATTGAAAGAAACGCGTTCGCCCGTTTTCCCAGTTTCAGAGCCTTGCATTTCTGGGCGCATTCCTCCAAGCAATAGCCACCACCCTTGTAGTGACGCAAGAACGTCCCGACTAGTTGAACAAAGCTATCGACCTGGTTCAACTCGGCAACCCGATCGAAGAGCGTTTCGACTGATCGTGGTGCGACGGTTTCATATGGCGCGATCTTTTCGGCCAAAGCTTCCAGAAAACGATCTTCTTGGCGCTCGTAGCTAAAAGTTTCGATAAGCGTGGTTTCGTGTTCAGCATGAACACCGCGCTTCCATTCCATGCTTTTCAGATACTCTTCGCCATTAACGAATGGAGCTGTCGTAAGTTTGGAAGTCCCATCGCTGGCCTTACGGCGACGTACACCGAAGTGTTCGATATACACTCCGCTTTTGGTCAGACGGAAATCTGGGCAATAGTCGCGATAACCACCTTCAGACACCTTGTGCTCATAGTCTGGCTCGTATTCATACTCGATCCCATTTTCGAAGAGCCAGTTGGCGATCATCAACTCTTCAAAACTTTTGACCCTTTCACCCTGAAGGGTTCGAAGGTCCATCTTCTCGATGTATGTGTAGTAGTCGTGCCTCCTTTTGAAATCCCACTCGCTCTTATCTTCGAAGCGAGCGTGAGAGAACCAGCGGACGAGTGACCTTGAAGCCTCTGTGGATGTCCGAACCAGTGTCCTCAAAATGTCCTTGATAAGCGCAAGGAAAGCCTTGTCATCTGTCGCATGTGCCGCCAAGGCCGGTTTGCTGCCCTCAACGGCACCAATGATGTCATAGGCCAAGGAATGAAAAGTCCTAGCATCTAGCGGCACCCCGCACTTTTCTTCAATGCGCTCGGACATCTCATTGGCCGCGTCTTTCGCAAAGGCAAGCAACAGGATTTCTTCAGGTTTGCGGATGCCTGACTTGAGCAGGTAGCCGGCTTTCGCAGTGATAACGCTGGTTTTGCCAGAACCCGCTCCGGCAAGCACCAGTGTCGCATCTTCATCTGCGATAATCGAAGTGCGTTGTTCCCGCGTCAGTGGGTTGCTTTCGAAGGTATCGAAAAACTCTTTCCACTCAGAAAGTTGCCGCGCTTCGAATCTCGAAATTGCCTGATCACGCATCGCTATGGCGTTCTTTGCAAAGCTCTGAACTTTCCGAACTTTGGATTGAGCGTTAACGCTCACGGCCTCACGGGGAAGTTTCGAAAGCAGATTCCGATCCAATTGCTTCGCTTGAGTGAGGACAGGGGCAACCAAACAAGCCGATGGGTAGGACGTCGGATTTGACAGCTCATCGATTGCTTGAACAACTTCATTTACTGTCATTTCCTCAGATTCAAACCGGGCCGTGTTGAACTCTATCCAACTGAATGTCAGGGATTGGGCAAAGGATGCCGCTTCGTCTTGGCAGGCACCTTTCAGGGTGTAGGTTGTGCCATCATCCAACGTCACCGCCAACGTGCTTAGAAAACCCCAACTTTCAACGACTGGAGCCGTAGCTAGCTTCTCCAGGTGGACAACGCAGGCGTTACGTCCACTTATCAACAACTGGTTGCCGCGGCACTCAAGGCCACGAGCATGCTTGCCGAAAGGGTCAAGAAGAAGCCCTAGCAGCGGTCTTGACCGGATCTGGGTCAATTTGATCTTGTCCTCAGAGAAAGGAGCCTACTCAGATTGCTGTTCTTGCTTTTCACCCCCAAGCTGCCCTCGTTCACCTTCTGCTTGATTCCATCCTTGCTTTTCGGTGGAGACCGCCGTTGCTGCGTCAGCAATTTCAGGGTCAGTTTTGTCAGACAATGCATGTATAGCATTCGCTCTAGTATCCCTCCATCATTGAACTGATGCTTTGGTCAAAGTTGCCCGGAACGGTCTTTCCGGTCGGTTCAATTTTTGAATGTTGTCGGCTACATCAACAAGCAACATGTTTGCCGGATCAATCCAACAGCTCGGAAACAAGGGGGCTTTTGCTTCGGAACCTTTGGGGATTGTTCATTCGGCACTGACAACACACGTCAGCAACACCGGTTGACTGTTAGTGTTAGGTCGGGGACGCCAATATCAGGCTGAAATCCCTTTACCCCTCAATTCAATGATGGCGGGATACTAATTTCGAAACGAAGCGAAAAAGGTTCGACCTGGCTCCGCAACGGCAAAACTGTTTTTTCACATGCGTGCTGTGCCATTGCGCCGGCTGGTACATGTGCATTAGGTTGGACCAATGCTGTTTCAAGACATCGGTCCAGAGGGTAACCGGACCGGGCGGGCCTCACCGGTCGGAAAGGTTGAGGTTTCCGACCGGTTCAAGATCAAGACCGAAACTTAATCCGTGCCGCAGGGAATTCCGGTTCATAGATTCCGGATTCTGCTTGACGATCTGTCCGGCGCGGAGCTGAACAAAGTGCATTTTTCCGGCGTTGCCGGATTCGACCTTGCGGTTGTGCAGATGCCGACCTGCCTGCAGGCCCTTGCAACTAAACTTCGGGACGTCAATTCGGTTGAAGTTGTGCCCATGGGCATGACAGGTTTGGATCTGATTTCAAGACCTGACCGTCAAACCGATTTAAGGTCTTGGCCCAAAACTATCCCAAAAGACGTCCCAAGAAGTTCTGAAAGATGCCGCGGTGATTCCGCAACGAATCAATCCGGATCATTGACGAGAGCATGCGAACCGGGGTCAATTCAGCCTTTTACCGGGGGCGAGCCTTCCTTGGGGGCAGGGGGGCGCTGCTTGCCGATTGGTCCGGGAGCGTCCTCGGCCAAAGGATTTTCCTGACGTTTGACCGAACCCTCAAAATGGGCTCCGGCTTCAATCGCAATCGTTTCGTGAATTATGTCGCCTTCAACTCGCGCTCCGTTGTTCAAACGCACCTTCACGCCTCTGATTTTTCCAATGATTCTACCGTTAACCACGACTTCGTCGCCGATCAGTTGGCCTCGAATGGTTGCGTCCTCTCCGACCGTGAGAAGCCGGGCACGGACATCTCCCTCGACTTGTCCTTCAATCTTGATGTCGCTGGAGGTCTTGAGGTTGCCCTTGATGTATAAATCGGGAGACAGAACCGACGGTGCACCCGATTTGGGTTTGGTTCCGGGCGGAACAGCTGCCGGACGCGACGGTGCGACCGCCGAAGATTGTTGCGACGCCGAATGTGAACTGCTGCCTGCCTCACTGCCTTTTTTGTTTGTGAACATGATTTTCTGCCCTGATAAATGTCATTGGATTGACAGCTCTACTGCCAACACGAACCTCGTAGTGGAGGTGTGGGCCTGTTGATTGACCCGTTGACCCTATATCGCCGATGTGCAGGCCTCTGGCAACTCTTTGTCCCACATTGACACGAATCCGGTCGAGGTGTCCGTAGAGGGTTACAATTCCGTTCATGTGGCGGATTCGAATTGTCTTGCCGTATCCGGACTCGGTGCCCGCAAAGGTCACGACACCATCGCCAGTTGAAAAGACATCTGTTCCCCTGGGTGCGGCAAAGTCGGTTCCGCCATGGTGGTGATATCTTCCGGTAACCGGATGCCAGCGCTGGCCAAAACCGCTTGTCAACCTATTGCTTCCCTTTACCGGGTGCCCAATTGGAACTCCCAGGAAGGCCAATCGATTAAGGTTGAAACGATTGATCTCCTCCGCAAGGGTGTCAAGCCGTATTCCCTGGAGCAGGTCATAAGGGCGCCCCGTTTCTGCTAAATTGTATTCGACAATTGTTGGACCACCTATGCCGGAGTAGAGATTCTGGGCTTCTTTGGCCAATCCGTCCGGCGACAGACCGAGATTTGCGAAGATGTTCTCCAACCCCTCAGATGCCTGAGACATCGAGTCAATCAATCGGGCAACCAACCGCTTCATCTTCTCGTCGCGCAACTTTGTTTCAGTTTCCAGCGCCTCCAAGACTTTCGTTTTTTCCGAGCTGAGCCGTCTTTCCTGTTCTAGTTCTGCGATTGACCGGTCCAACGCCGAAAGAAGAAACCGGACTTGGCTTGCAGCCGAGCCGCCCGCAGCGCCGTCCTGATCTTTCAGTTCACGCCCGGATCCTGCTATATTGTCCGTTGATTTGAAACTTACTTCTGCCTGATAAAAGTCCAACGCAGCGTCGACCTGATTGCGCAGTGACTTTGCAGTATTGGAAAGCTTGTCGATTTCGATGCCGAGCGAGTCAACCTTGATGACACCTGACTCTCCAAGTGCGCCGTTTTGGTTCTCCAATCCGGTTAGATCCCAAAGAACCATCCCGACAGTGAAGACGGTCCACGCCAGCAGCACACCACCAGCCAACAATGCCGAGCCGATCAACTTTGATCCCACGACAAATGTTCTTTGTCCGAACTCCGACCTTATAGTGATCAATTGGTCAGGGAACAGGTGTCTCATCCTGATTCCGGATCATTGATACACTTCTCCCCCGTCATGCGTCCCACTGTCCTGAAACAATTGGCTCCACTCAATTCAACCACCCGAGACACAAACACAATCAATTAACCGCGATCACTACACCAAAAACGATCAGTCATCAAGTGAATTTCCGGTGAATTGGCTGTCTTGTGCCATCATTGGTTGAGGAAATTGCAGACGTCAAAGCTGGATTAACTGTGGGGATCGAAAATGACCATCACTCGCAACAATTGAGTTTGGAGCAAGAACAAGGGCAGGTTTCCTTGCTTTTCACGGGACGTGTCAATTCCCGTGCGACTGGTTTGGTTGTTTTCGGCTGCAGGTTTGACGAGTGTTGATTCCAGTTTTGGTTTGAGGAAGAGGAATGTTTTGGGAGCCGGGCATGTTCTTCGTTCAGGCATGCATTCATCGACAGAATGTTGCAAAACGGGAGGAGTTGACGCATTGTTTCCGCCGTGCCGGTGATCGAAATTTGCTCGGGCGGCGCAGGCGGAACCCGATGGCACCACCATGACCACAAGGCCAACAAAACTGCTGATGTACGCCGGCAGGACCGTTGCAGCGGCCGCGGCTGTAGTCATCGTCCTGATTGTGGCCAGTTTTGGTGTTCTTGCCACGACACAGGTGAACGTGCCCGAATCAGTGCGCTCCGCCGTACTTGAACATGTCCGAAATGCCTTGGGTGGAGCTGACGGCGTTGAATTCGGGAGTGTTGCGGTTTCGGTGGATCCGCGCCGTGTTCTGCCCGAAATAAGTCTTGAAGATGTGAGACTTGGCGATCTCATACCTTCATGGTCTGTCACTCTGAACGAGGTCACAATCGGAATCGAATTCCGTTCGCTGCTAAATGGGGAAATCAGGCCGAGTTCCGTCGCAATCAGCGGGGTCGACATGCGTCGGGTTGCCCGGTCCGCCACGGATGAGGATTTGGCGGCTCCAGGGCAAGATCAAGGGGCCGCAGGATTCTTGAATTCGGTGTCGTCGGCGTTTGGGTTCGCCGAACAGGCTGGCCTGGGACGGGTTACCGTAACCAACGCAAGAATATTGGATGAAGACCGGATGTCTGCTGTTGGTCTCTCGGGTGGTTGGCTCAGCATGACCGGCACCGCGGCCACGAAGCAGTTTGTGGGAGGGTTTTCGATCAACAGCGATTTCGAGTCTGTTGGCAACGTCAGGTTCGAGGGAGAATACGATCCGTCCTCCGGCACTTCCGAAATCAAATCAACGCTGGGTGGAATAGAAATCAACCGGTTGCGGAATCAATTGGATTGGCTTGGCGAAGTGCCGCAGATCGACGCAACGTTGGACGGAACAGCCGAACTTCGGATTGGCCGCACTGGAAACCTTGAACATGCAAAGGGATCGGTGGCGTTGGGACAGGGTTATGTGAAACGTCCAAGCGGAACAGGGGCAGCGAACTTCAATTCGGCGCTGATCAAATTTGAGTATGATCCCAACAACAGGCGCGTTGACTTTGCGGATGTGGCGATTGATTTCGATGCGGCTGTCGTCAAGGGTGGCGGTCATTTGTCCTTTTTCGATGGCGGCGACTCCGGCGGCTGGATTGAGGGTCAGTTTGACCCGTTGGAACTTACGCCCTCCAAATCCAATTCGATTGGATTGCCAAGAACTGGCATCTCAGTTTCCACTGCGTTCAGGATCGACCGTGATCCTTATCTGCTCCGCTTTGTGCACACCGCCTTGAGGAGCGGAGATTTGCTTGTTCTGGCTGAGGGGGAAGTCGGGTTCGACGACGGCAACCTGTTCGGCAAGACGGAATTCGGTGCCGAATCCCTTGGCCTGCAAACCTTTTTCGACCTTTGGCCCGCGGGTTTGGCAGACAATCCGCGCAATTGGCTGACGAAGAACCTCTCCGGCGGTAAAGTGCAGGACATCAGCGGGGCAATCTCATATTCCGCCCAGGGTGATTGGACAACCCGGCTGAATTTCCAGTTTGAAGGTGGGGCGTTTACTTATCTTCCAACTCTTCCGCCGGCCATCGAAGTTGCCGGCTATGCCGAGGTAACGAACAGGAGTGCAGCATTCGGGTTTGAACAAGGATTTGTTGATGTGCCGGGAGCGGGAAGGGTAAATCTGTCCGGGTCAGACATGTTCATTCCAAATATTTGGAACGGACGTGATGCTTCAAGGATCAGATTGAAATTGTCCGGTGGTTTGGAACCGGTGCTCTTGATTCTGAATTATCCGCCCTACCGGTTGCTCGATAAGGGCGGCATCAATCCGAACATTGCAACCGCACATGCATCCGCAGAAGCGACGATCAAACTGCCGCTGCTCAGACGACTTGGAATCGCGGATGTGGAATTTGACGTGAAAGGCGGCATTTCGGACGTCAAGGCAGTGGGCATCTCTGGCAAGGCAGATGTGGCAGCCGATTTCCTGTCGGTGTCGGCCAACAGGAGCGAAGTCGCGATTTCAGGCGTCGGAACGATCAACGGTGTTCAAGGCAGTGCAAGTTGGAGGCAAGGTTTCGGAGTGGATGATGACCGAACCAGCCTGCTTGTGGGAAGAATAATCGTATCACAGGACATGCTCAATGGATTCGGCATTGCTGTTCCGGAGGGGATTCTGCCGAATGGCATTGGCGCGGACTACTATGTGTCGATCACTCCAGGAGCGACGGCACAATTCGGAATCACTGCCAACTTGGCCGATTTGGGTTTTAACTTACCATTGCCACAGCTGGAATCCGAGGCGGCGAACTCTCCTGAACTTCTATTGGAGGGTCGATTCCTGGAGAAGCTGGAACTAACTCGGATTTCGATTTCGGGGGCCGGGATAAATGCCGAAGGTAGCATTGTTACGGGATCTGACGACGGGAACCTGGGCATTGAATTCACCAATTTGAGGATCGGAAATTGGTTTGATGTGGCCCTTCACATTCGCACTGACGAGAAGGGGAATTTCCGCTTCTCGCTGGAGGGCGGAGTTATTGACCTCAGCAAGCTGCCGGACAAAGAGGCAGGCATGGACGGTTTGTCGGGGCTCAGTCAAACGGTCGCTGTAAGGCTCGACAAGTTGATCTTCAATTCACGTGTTACGCTCACTGATCTCGTTGGTGAAATGCAATTGGACAGCAACATCGGCGGCAGGTTGACCGGACGGATCAATGGCGGCCAGTTGGTCGGAATTGAGGTGGCATCCACCGCCAATGGGATGGGTGGATATATCGTAACTGAAGATGCAGGGGCAGCCATGCGCGATGGGGGTGTCGTTACCGGCCTGTACGGCGGCCAGCTGGAACTGTCGCTGCTCCCAAAATCCAAGGCCGGAGCCTATTCCGGTCAGTTGAGAATGGTAAATGCCACCGTACGCGACATGCCGACATTAAGCGAAATCCTGAGCATCGTGAGCATTGTTGGATTGGTGGAACAGCTTACGTCGCAGGGGATTTCGTTCTCCGAAATCGAGGCCCAATTTGATGTGGACCGGGAATTGCTCGTTCTAAAGGAAGGCACTGCCATTGGCCCATCGATTGGCATGAAAATGTCCGGCACCTGGAATACCGAGGACTCAACAGCAAACCTTGAAGGTGTGATCACGCCATTCAATCCGGTAAGTGAACTTGCACGAAAGACACCGTTGCAACTGATAGGATTGGAGAAGGGTTCCGGATTTGGCGCAATTGCGTTCTCGGTTAGCGGACCGACTGACAGCCCGACTGCGACTGCCAATCCATTGACAGCCATAACCCCCGGTTTTCTGAGGGATTTGTTCAATTTCTGAGCCCGATTCCCAATTGTCTCTGGCTGAGTTCGATTTTGAACTGCCAACGAGACTTGTTGCCCTCCGCCCGGAACGTCCAAGGCGGGCGGCAAGACTCTTGGTTTGGGATCGCGGCGTGATCTCACATCGGAGTGTATCGGACCTCGCCGATTTGCTGGAACCCGGAGATCATCTTGTCTTCAACGATACCCGCGTCATTCCAGCCGCACTCAAGGGTATCCGGAAGCGGCCCGGCATGGGACCTTCCGCAAACATTTCAGTCAATTTGGATCAGATTTTGCCGGATGGAACCTGGCGCGTGCTGGCAAGGCCTGCACGTCGCCTTCGCGCCGGCGACCTCATTGAGTTCGGGGCCGGACTCGATGCAAGGGTCCTCGAGAGGAACGAAGACAGTCTTTTGTTGAATTTTAATTGCCGGGGCAAGGAGTTCGAACGACGGTTGAGTGCCGCGGGAACGGTTCCTCTCCCCCCATACATTGGAATGCGACGTGTGGCGGACGAAAGAGATCGCGACGATTATCAGACGGTATTCGCAAGGCGGCCCGGGGCAGTGGCGGCGCCGACTGCGTCCCTGCACTTCGACGCTTGGCTCCTAAATCGTCTGCGGCAACGCTCCATAGGCCATTCAACAATAACGCTGCATGTTGGGGCAGGGACGTTTCTGCCAGTGAGGAACGACGATGTTTCGTGCCACCGAATGCACTCGGAGTGGGGCGAAGTCACCGAGAGCGCCGCGTATGAGATAAACTCGGCCAGGGATGGCGGCGGCCGCATCATCCCAGTGGGAACGACAGCGCTCCGGCTGTTGGAGACGTCTTCGGTCGGGGGCAGGGCCCGTGCCTGGAGCGGAGATACCGATCTCTTCGTTAGTCCCGGCTTCCAATTCACCATATCCGACGGGCTAATGACGAACTTTCACCTGCCGAAATCAACGCTGATTCTTTTGGTGGCGGCTTTCATTGGCAAGGAAGAAATGCAGCGGGTGTACGGTGAGGCCATCAGGGAAGAATACCGTTTCTTTTCCTACGGTGACGGGTCACTTCTTCTTCCGTAATCAAAATTCGTCATCGGCCGGTCGGATTTGATTGAATCGATTTTTTTGCGAACGATATTCTTTGCGCAAGGAGAAAGATGGCGATGCTTCAAGTACTCAAAAACACCTGGGCGCTGCAGACAGGCATTCTGTTGCTGATGTTGGGCAACGGAATGCAGGGAACGCTTCTGGGTGTTCGCGGTTCGCATGAGGACATGCAGGCCGGTGTGATGTCTTGGATCATTTCGGCATACTTCCTTGGTTTTCTCGGCGGTTCACGTCTCGCACCGGTGCTGATTGGTAGAGTGGGTCATGTGAGGGTCTTTGCGGCTTTGGGTTCGCTGATTTCGGCCGTGCTGATCCTTTTTGCCGCCTTTCCCGATCCGTATGTTTGGTTTGTCTTGCGCATCATTGTGGGATTTTGTTTTTCCGGAGTCTATGTGGTCGCAGAAAGCTGGCTCAACGATGGTTCAACCAATGAAACCCGCGGCAAGGTGCTGTCAGTCTACATTGTTGTTCTAATGGTGGGCCTTGTGGCTGCACAGGGCCTTCTGAACATCGGTGATCCCCGGGGTTACTTCCTTTTCGTCATTTCCTCGGTGCTGGTGTCGATTTCCTTCGCTCCAATTCTGCTGTCTGTGTCACCGGCGCCGGTTTTCGAAACCGCTTCGCCCATGTCCCTGAGGAAAATGATCGCCGTTTCACCGCTGGGAGCGTTTGGGTCGCTGTGCCTCGGCGCACTCTTTTCGGCATTGTGGGGAATGGGCGCGGTCTACGGCACCGAAGTGGGTCTTGATGTGCGCCAGATTTCGATTTTCGTGGCCGCGATATATGTCGGTGGCATGTTGTGTCAGTATCCGCTGGGCTGGCTGTCCGACCGTGTGGACCGGCGAAAGCTCATAGCGGCTGCCGCTGCCGCGTGTGCCGTCACAACCGGACTATACGTGTTGACTGGACAGAATTTTACCCTCCTGCTGGCCGTTGCATTCGTAATGGGCGGTATTACCAATCCGCTATATTCATTGATCATTGCATACACGAATGATTACCTTGAACCCGAGGACATGGCGGCAGGGGCAGGCGGCCTTATTTTCATCCACGGGCTCGGAGCAATCGGGGGTCCGCTTATTGTCGGTTGGATGCTGGTTGAGGTTGGGCCCTCAGGCTTCTTTCTCTACATCGCTGGCGTGTCCGGGTTCTTGGCGCTGTTCGCTGTTTTTAGAATGCTGGTTCGTGCAACTCCCGATTTGGATTCCGCTGCCGTGTTCACACCCCTCAGTCAAGGTTCGACGCCCGTCGCAATAGACATGGCGCAGGAGCATGCATTGGAGCAGCTTGAGACGGAGTGATCTGTGCACCTGCTGCATGCGCAAATGGTTGCACCTATGGCACAGGTCGATTTGGTTTGGGCAACTCGAGAAATCCAACTTGTCAACATTTGTGCCGCAAACATATAGTCTTTAGAATCCGCCGGGATGGACGGGTACTGTTGGTTGAGCGGTCATCGGAACGCAGTTCGAAATGGAATCGGGATTCAGAACAGACTTCGTGCGGCAGGGCAGCAGCAGGCGGCAATTCTCGGCATTGGTTCTCAACGCTGACTACCGACCACTCTCATACTTCCCGCTATCGCTGTTGTCGTGGCAGGACTCAGTGAAGGCAGCATTTCAAAAACGCGTGGAGGTGGTATCGGAGTATGAAGCAGTCGTCAGATCTCCTTCGATCGAATTCAGGCTGCCGTCGGTCGTTGCATTGCGAAATTTCGTCAAACCGGCCAAATCCACGGCCTTCACTCGTTTCAATCTTTTTCTGCGAGATGAGTTCCGTTGCCAATATTGCGGTTCTGAAGGCGAAATGACCTTTGACCATGTAATTCCGCGCTCAAGGGGAGGGAAGACGGTTTGGGCCAATGTTGTGGCGGCATGTGCAACCTGCAACTTGGCCAAGGGCAACCGCCTTCCAAGCGAGTGCAATCTGGCGCTGCGGCGGACGCCAGTCCAGCCGACGGTGATGCAACTGCTCAACGCCGGACGAAAGTTTCCCCCGGATTACCTGCACGTAAGCTGGATTGATTTCCTTTATTGGGACGCCGAACTGGAGGCCTGACTCAAGGATAGCCGGAACCTTCCGTCGGATCATGCCCGGGTCGGGTTGCGCGTGGTGATTGCAAGGCACCAACTTGTGGCGATGCAAAGTGAGAGCAGCCCGTTCCAGGCAGCCATGGACAGCCCCAACATGCTCCAGGCAACATCGTCGCAGCGGGCAATGTTCTCGGCCTGTGAGAAATCAAGCAATTCGCGTCCGGTCATTTCGGCAAGCCCGACTCCGGAGCAGGAGGAAAGTCCGGCCCACCAATTCTGCTCTACCCCAACGTGGAAAAATGCGACGCCTGAGCCGGCGACAAGGGCGGTGATCGCCAAAATTGCGAACGCCCGATTGCCGGACAGCAGAAATCCGAACCCAAACGCCATCGCTGCCAGGTGGGGCCATCGTTGCCAAATGCAGAGTTCGCAAGGCACAAGATTGTCGATATGCTGCAAAGCCAATGCCCCGGCCAGCAGCAGGGCGGGCCCTGCCGTTCCGATGAGTGCGTAGCTTTTTTGATTCATTGGAAACTCACAACAAGAATGACAACCAGCAGGCATGCGCAGACAATTGCGGAAACCACTCCAAACCTCTGCTCGACAAATTCCCTGACCGACGGGCCAAATTTCCAAAGCAGGGTTGCGACAAGGTAGAACCTAAGTCCTCGCGCTATGATGCTGGCAACTACAAACAATGGGAACGAAAGACCAAGCGCACCTGACAATATTGTGATGATCTTGTAGGGCACCGGTGTTACGCCAGCCACGAAAACCGCCCAGAATCCGTGCTCGCCGTAGTTGACTGCAAGTTTGGAATAGCTTTCGGACAAATTGAACAACTCAATGAGCGGCAGCCCCAATTCGTCGAATACGAACGCTCCGATCGCATAGCCAGTTATTCCGCCCAATACTGAGGCGGTCAGGCAGACGCCTGCGATCATGAATGCTCGGTTGGGCCGGGCAAGCACCATTGGAATCAACATGATATCCGGCGGAATTGGAAATATCCAACTTTCAAAGAAGCTCACTGCGGCCAATGCTGCCAAGGCATGGCGATGTCCCGCCAGTGCCAATGTGCGGTCATACAGGATTCTCAGCATCAGGCCGGCATCCGCATTCAGTCAGCCATGGCGTTGGTAAACCAGCCAAGCGAAGCAGATGGGTTCGTCATCAATTGTTCAAGTCCGCATTGCCATCGGGAACTGCACCCCCTTCATGGCTGCCTGCTCAATCAGACAATGTCGGGTTTGTCCAGAAGACAGGGAAAATGTCGGGATTGCCATGTTGGTTCCGGCATCGCCCGATTGTTGCAATGCCACTCCGGAGTCGCAATTGGCCGCTTGAGCTGCTCCTTGACCCCCTATGGCCGAACATTTGAGCTGAACAACCTCATCAGTTGCGCCCGGTGCTGTTAACCGTCCGCAAATCTCTCTATTCCAGTTCCGATGAATACACCCGCCCATCTGCTGCTTGGCATGGGAGCGCTTGCCCGGCCGAACTCGCCAAACATAAATGTTGCAGCGTTTGCGGGATCCTTGGTGCCCGATCTGTCGCTCTATCTACTTGTTTCATATGCGCTCATTGTCAACGGGATTCCACCCAATGTCGTGTTTGGCGAATTGTATTACTCGACCGAATGGCAACGCATCTTTGCGTTCGACAATTCGGTGTTCGTGTGGCTCGGCACCGCAGCGGCCGGATGGTGGTTGCGGCGCGATTGGCTGCTGGTATTCGGAATCGCCGGCATCCTGCATGTTGGAACCGACCTGCCCCTGCACCATGACGACGGTCGGCAGCATTTCTGGCCCTTAAGCGATTGGGTATTTGAAAGTCCGGTGAGCTATTGGGATCCGGCCCAATACGGAAATATCATCGGACCCATTGAAGGGGTGCTTTGTGTCGCGATTGCATTCTGGATGTTCCGGAGATTCCGTTCGTTTGTTTCACGGGCGCTGATATCGTTGCTTGTCGCATTGGAAGTCTTGCCGATCCTGGGGGCGATGCTGCAGTTTGGGTCGGGTCCGTAATCCACAATGTGGCTGCAGCCTCCACTTGGCCCGGCTCCGTTGCTTTGCAGATATTCCAATTTCCAACAGTTTGATTTCAAATTGTTGGTCCAGTTTGCCGCTTTCGTGGCAAATCGATCATTTTCCGTTGTGCATGCCGCATCGGACCCGGGCAATTTGATGCGGAATTCCTGATTTGACCAGCGGTTGTGCACATGATTGAGCCATGCACCGTCAATCTGCGCTCCCGGAATCAGGAACATTCCGTCTCGCCGGTCGCCGGTGTGGCCGATCTGTTGGCCATTGACTGAGTCTGTACCTGCAAACGGCACCCATGACGCCCTTTGCCGAATACACCGCAAGAATTCACAACCTCTGCCCCGATACTCCGAACTCCTGAACGCGACCTGTTGCTGCAGTTCCCATCATTCCTGTCAGCGCAATATTGGATATAGGCCCGGCAGGGATGTTCCGAATCCAAGAAACTGTTCAGATTCTCCGGGTTGCCAAGCGACCACATCAACCGCAGCATACCAATTGCCCTCGCAGGCATCATTCCGGGATGGATATCCCGAATTTGGTTTGCCGTCGGGAACATGCTTCCGGTCAGGGAAGGTCCTTTGGCAATGGTACAAAGTAGAACAAATCGCAGTCATGCCAGAACTGCATGATTTGAATTAGTTGCCACCTGAAGGTGTCGTTGACGCTTGTCCGGTCGATGACTAAAAGCGCGGATTGGCCCGAGTGGCGGAATTGGTAGACGCAGGGGACTCAAAATCCCCCGACGATGAGTCGTGCGAGTTCGAGTCTCGCCTCGGGCACCAGATGTACAGGGTGCAGAACGGGTCATTGGCCCGCTGCTGTTTTTCGGAAGCTGTTGAATCTGCGAGGTCGAATTGAGTTTTCCTGTGCTCACTGGAACATGGCGCCAAATTGCCGCGGCGGCATTGTCGCTTGCGCTGTCGGTCGGATCCGCAAAATCGGAAGAGGCAATAATTGCTGTGGCAGCCAACTTCACTCATGCCGCCGAGCAGTTGATTGAAGCGTTCGAGAATCAAGGTGAGCACAAGATCATCATGACGACGGGATCAACCGGGAAACTGTTTGCACAAATCACGAAGGGGGCACCGTTCGACCTATTCCTGTCGGCCGACCGAAAGCACCCGATGCTGCTTGAACAACAGGGTTTGATTGTTCCGGGGTCAAGGTTTTCCTATGCGGTTGGCAGGCTTGTAATTCTGGCAAAGCCTGGGCTGGAAGTGCGTGAGTTGGGTCCGTCCGTCCTTGACGATGCCGATTTCGCGCGTCTTGCAGTCGCCAATCCGGATCTTGCCCCCTATGGAGAAGCGGCCTTGGCCACGATCGCAGCGGCAGGCTCCATGGAAGTGATTGGACCCAAATTGATCTTTGCCGAGACCGTGGGGCAGGTGTACGCTTTCGTACAGACGTCGAATGTTGAACTTGGATTCGTCGCCCTTTCGCAGGTCATCAACAGCGTTCTCCCGAAGGAGCCCGAGAGGATTTGGCTGGTCCCCCAGAAGTTCCATGAATCAATTCGTCAGGACGTCGTCCTGACAAAAAGAGCGGAAGGCAACCCGGCGGCGGAGGCGTTTCATGAATTCCTGCGGGGGGACATGGCAAAGGAAATAATTGTCGGTTTCGGCTACGATTTCCGGCCTGCCGATGCTTGATTTCGGGTCGGTCGCTGTCACCCTGAAGCTGGCCGTGGCTTCAACCGGCATACTCATGCTGGTTGCCACACCGCTTGCATGGTGGCTTGCAAACACGAACAGCAGATTCAAACCGTTGGTTGAATCAATAACTGCCCTTTCAATTGTGCTTCCGCCAACCGTACTCGGGTTTTACCTTTTGATTCTCTTCAATCCGGACTCGCCGATTGGAGCAGGTTGGGTGAAGTTGACAGGCGACACGCTTGCATTCTCGTTTACGGGAATATTGCTGGCGGCAGTGCTGCATTCTTTCCCATTTGCGGTCCAACCGATTCAGGCCGCATTCGAAAAGGTTGGAAAACGCGCCATGGAAACTGCCGCCAGTCTTGGCGCCAAGCCACTGGACGCGTTCTTCACCGTTGCGGTTCCGCTGGCAAAGAGAGGATTCCTCACAGGTGGGGTGCTGGCCTTTTCACATTCGGTCGGTGAATTCGGCGTAATCTTAATGGTGGGTGGAAATATCCCCGGCTACACACGGGTCGTTTCCATTGACATCTATACAAGTGTCGAAACACTTGACTACGAAAGGGCTCACATACTGTCTTTGGGCACCTTGGCATTCGCATTTGCCGCCATGATGCTGCTGTTCATGATCAATCGCAGATATCGGCATTATGACGAAATCTGAAGACTGCCTCGAATTCTCGATCAAGATTGAGTTTCTCAAGTTCAATCTGAACGTTGCGGAGAGGATTCCGCTCGACGGCGTAACCGCCCTGGTTGGGGAAAGCGGAGCCGGCAAGAGCACATTGCTGAGGGTCATTGCCGGAATCGAACGCACTGCGCAGGGCACGGTCCGGTTTCGCGGAAGAACTTGGATGGACTCGGACGCCGGTGTTTTCGTTCCGGCCCACAGAAGGGCGGTCGGAATCGTGTTCCAAGAGGGCCGGCTCTTCTCGCATTTCAGCGTTAAGGGTAATCTTGATTACGGTTTCAGGCGCAACCGGGGAAGGGACGGTCCGAACTGGGATGAGGTTTGCAGCGCGCTCGACCTTGATCCATTGATGAACCGAAGGGTTAACACACTTTCCGGTGGGGAGCAGCAGAGAGTGGCATTGGGGCGGGCCCTGCTTTCGGCGCCTGAACTGCTTCTTCTTGATGAGCCGCTGGCATCTCTGGACAGCGACAGCAAGGATGAGATCATCCCGTACCTGCGTCGTGTGATATCCGCATTTCGGTTGCCGGCC
Organism: Paracoccaceae bacterium; assembly: GCA_021296235.1. Lineage (GTDB taxonomy): Bacteria > Pseudomonadota > Alphaproteobacteria > Rhodobacterales > Rhodobacteraceae > JAPOXR01. Next base: position 69,127 of record JAGWAS010000003.1, read on the forward strand.
ATCTACATTTCACATTCGCGGGAGGAATTGCGCACACTGGTCGACAACATCCTGACGGTCAGTAACGGCAAAATTGTGCAAAGGAACGATGGTGCAGCAGAGGTAGGCCAGCGACAACTTCTCAATGGCATCATGGGCAAGCCGATGGGCGTCGGGCTTGCAATGTGCAAAATTGGCGGAAGCGAAGTCATGGCCCGGCTTGAAAATCCCGTCGCTGAGGGAACGAAGGTTGCATTGGCATTTCTGGACACTGATCTTGCAGTTGCTGAGGAGGGATGGCCAGCGCAACTGAACGCCGGCGAAATTTCGGCAGTGATCGACCGTGTCGAGATTGGCGGCTGTGGCCATTATGCGAACCTTGTTTTGGAGACCGAGGGCGGTCCGATCAGGATCAAGGTGCATCTGAGACAGGGAGGAGGCTCAGAATTGGTCAAGGGCCTAAGGGTCGCGGCTGTGTTCATTCGCCCGCCCCATGTAATGGGTTGATCTGCCAACGCAGGGTGTTCCGCTCAATTGGATGGACACAATTCCGTACGCTGCATGCAACGCCCCACTGGTGGAGTGTTGTTGCTGCAATCGTTGGCGTCTATATGGGGATCATGCGGGCGTGGCGGAATGGTAGACGCGACGGACTTGAACGAAAATTGAGTGCCCTGCGGGAAACCTCAGGTGCAAAACCGCTCAAATTCGGGGAAACCTTTGACCTGGCGATCCCGAGCCAAGCCCGGGCAATTCCGGGAAGGTGTAGAGACTAGACGGGCGGCGCCTAAAGCACACACTGCAATGGCGAAGGGATAGTCCAGACCACAAACCCCGCAGTTGCGGGGGTGGCGAAAGCCACAGTTGGTACGAAAATCCGTTTGCCGCAGGGCAGTGAGGGTTCGAATCCCTCCGCCCGCACCAATTCACTGTATCCTCCCAGCCCGCCATTCGGCCCATTCCTTCCGTGTGTCGAGATCTGTCTGGCTGGCGTTTCCTGGCAGTTCGACAAGAATTGACCCGTTGCGGCCACTCCCGATCAGTGACCGGGCACCGATGTCGCCGGTCAACTGCATAATTGCAGCAAAGAGGTTTCGCGGCAGGATCACGGGGTTGCCTGGAGCGGCGCGGTTGTCGCATGCCTGAACGACACTTCCGGGAAGAAATCCGTCAATGAGCGTGTTGATGTGCCTTGTTTGGATCCCCGGCATGTCGGGCAGGAGAATGATTGCGCCCTCCGCATCCGGCTGGGTCGAAGCTATGCCGCATTTCAACGACTCCGACATTCCGAATTCGGCAGTCCCGACTAGCGCGGACTTTCGTTCAGTTTGATCCGGCCCCACCGCAACTATGACCTCAAGCGCGCGCGAATGCAGGGCTTCAAGTGCCAATCTTCTGATAAGCGGCAATCCGCCTACCTGGAAAAGCAGTTTGTCAGAGCCGCACATCCGTGCGGAGGCGCCGGCTGCAGGAATAACTGCGGAAATTCGGGGTGAATTTTGATGATTCAAGTGCAAGACCGGTATTTGTTACCCCCGCATGATGGCACCGTCCGGATCATAGAGCGGGGTTGAGATAATGCGGGCAGGACGCAATTCGCCAAGAATTTCGATTTCGACCTCCAGTCCGTCCTTGGCAAGTTCAGTGGGAATGAAGCCCAGTGCAACTGATTTTTCGGCGTGGTGTGAGTATCCGCCGGATGTACAAAATCCCTTAACCTCTCCATTGATCCAGATCGGTTCGTAGGCGACCACATCCGCGTCCTTTGCATCAACCTCCATGGCATGCAATTTTCTTGAGCTTCCTGAGATGCGCTCCCGTTCGGCGGCGTCACGTCCGATGAAATCCTCATTGCGCCTCCAGGAAATGAAGCGATCGAGACCGGTTTCCGCCGGGGTGTAGTCGGGCGAATACTCTCTCAACCACGAGCCGAAGAACTTGTCGAGACGCAGGGACATCATTGCCCGCATGCCGAATGGCCGCAATCCCAGGTCGGTGCCGTGAGCTGAAAGTGTCCGATACAGTGTCCGGGCCGCTTCCGCCTTGCAGTAAATTTCGTATCCGAGCCCTCCGGTGAAGGAAATTCGCTGAACAATCGCATTGACCAGCCCGACCTGCATGCGGCTGGCCTGCATGAAGCCCAGCGCTCCACCTGAAACATCGGACCGGGTGGTCCGTGACAGCAATTCTCGTGAATTGGGGCCGGCAATCTGAAATCCGACCCGGTGGTCCGAGATGTTCTCAACCACAACGCCGCTGTCCGGAAGATTCCGTTCAAACCACCTTAGGTGGTAGGCCTGAGAGGCATAGGAGGCGGTTAGCTGAAACTCGGTCTCGTCAAGGCATGTAACAGTGAAGTCACCGATAATTCGTCCCTTGGGCGACAGCATGGGGTTCAACGCAACCCCTCCGGGATTGGGTATTCGGCCCGCAAAGATCTTGTTCAGCCATGTCCTGGCCTTTGGGCCAGAAACCCGATACTTTCCGAAATTCTGGATGTCGTTTATTCCTGCGGCATTGCGGACGGCGCGAACTTCCTCGGCGGTTGCATTGAAGGCGTTCGAACGCCTGAAGGACGGCGTTTCAAAACGCGGTTCCCCCGGCAACGCAAAGTAGTTGACTACCTCTGTTCCGAATTGTGCGCCGAAGACGGCGTTTTGCCCGTCCCAAATATCGTGCATCGGTGAAGTTGTGAGTGGCCGGCCGGCTGGCAGTTCCTCATTGGGATAGACCACAGAAAATCGGCGCCGGTAGAATTCCATAACCTTTTCCAAGGTGTAGGCGGGGCTGATCCAATTCCCGAATCTGGCCACATCCAGTGCCATGGTATCGCGCTCGGTTTCGCCCTCGATCATCCATTGTGCAAGCATTAGCCCGACGCCGCCGCCCTGCGAAAATCCAGCCATGACTCCGCAGGCCGACCAGTAGTTGCGAAGGCCCGGTACGGGACCGACCAGAGGATTGCCGTCCGGCGCAAACGTGAAGGGGCCGTTAATGATCCGTTTCACACCGGCCCGCTGGAGAGCCGGGTAGCGAAAATAAGCGTGATCGATTGACTGGGATATCCGTTCAAGGTTGTCGGGAAGCAACTCGTGGCCGAAATCGGGGGGCGTTCCGTCGACCGACCAGGGCTCGCAGGGCTGTTCATAAAATCCGATGCAAATGCCGTTGCCTTCCTGCCGCAGGTAGTTTTCGCCGGGCGGGTCAAGAACATGTGGGTGTTCCTGCCCGGCCGCAGCAATTTCCGGCAAATCCTCGGTCACCAGATATTGGTGCTCCATTGGATGAAGTGGAAGGTAGACGCCGGCCAGCATCCCGATCTCGCGAGCCCACAGCCCTGCCGCATTGACGACATGTTCAGCATGGACCGTTCCACCAACGGTAACGACATCCCAGCTGCCATCGGATCGTTGATTGGTTTCAACAACCGGATTGCCGGTAACAATGTCAGCTCCGGCCATTTTGGCGGCTTTGGCATAGGCATGCGTGGTTCCGGAAGGGTCGAGATGCCCGTCCAAGGGATCGTAGAGGCCGCCAATCACGCCTTCGAGGTTGGTCAAGGGTGCCATTCTCCTGATTTCCTCCGGCGTAACCAGGTGGGTCTCCAATCCCATGAACCTGTGCTTGGCGCGTTCGGCCTTGAACATGTCCATTCGCTGCTCGGTGTCGGCGAGTGTGATCCCGCCGACATGATGAAGTCCACAGGACTGTCCCGAAATTTCCTCGAGCTCGCGGTAAAGGCCGATTGTATAGCCTTGGAGTGCTGCCATGTTCGTGTCGCCGTTCAAGGTATGAAACCCGCCGGCGGCATGCCAGGTTGATCCGGAGGTGAGCTCAGACCTCTCCAGGAGCATTATGTCGGACCAGCCATATTTGGTGAGGTGGTAGAGGACGGAGCAGCCGACGACACCGCCGCCGATGACACAAACCTGGATGTGGGATTTCATTATCAAGCCGTTCCTGAACTGAAACAAACTGCAATAGTCGTCTACAATCTGAACCGCATGTCAAGTCGGCGGCTAACGTTCCGGAATGATGCCGCGGGGCCTGAAGCGCATCACGAGCAACAGCACAAGCCCCATCGTCAAATTGCGCATATGAGCAGCGGAATCCATGAGATGCAGCCGAACCGGAGAATCCGGGCTCATCCAGACAGTAGCGGCATCAAGCAGCAGATGCCCCAGCGTTTCAACCTCAATCCAGAAGAACCAGATGACGATTCCGCCCAAGACGGCCCCCCAATTGTTGCCGGAACCACCAACGATCACCATAACCCAAATCAGAAACGTGAAGCGAAGCGGCTGATAGGCTGCGGGAGTGAACTGGCCGTCAAGGGTCGTTACCATCGCGCCGGCAATTCCGCACACGGCCGAGCCGAGCATGAACACATGCAGATGGCGCCGTTTCACGTCTTTGCCCATCGCCTCGGCGGCAGTTTCGTTCTCCCGAATGGCACGCATCATGCGGCCCCAGGGGGATTTCAGTGCCCGTTCACAGAGAATCAGCAGGCTGATCAGGACTGCCAACAAAATTGCTGTGTAGCAGAGCTTCACAAATATCGAGGAAAAACCAGCTAGCTCGACGTCAAGACGGTTTGCAAGATTGGCAAACCAATCCGTCCTTTGCAAATCAACCTCGTAGGGAACGGGGCGAGGTAGGCCAGCCACGTTCTTGACCCCCCGTGTCAGCCAATCCTCGTGCTTTAGGAGGGCAATGATGACCTCAGCAATTCCGAGTGTTGCAATTGCGAGATAGTCAGACCTCAGACCAAGCGCAATCTTGCCAATTACGAAAGCCGCCGCCGCGGCCAGCAGCCCGCCGACGGGCCAAGCAAGAAGTACTGGCAGGCCAAGGCCCCCGAGAAATCCCGTTCCTGCAGGATTCACGCTTTCGATCGCACTCACGGCCGGATCAAACAGCCATCTGTAAACCCAAAGGCCTGTACAGAGCAGCGCCACAACCGAAATTGTTCGAATTCGACCGGGCCGCAGGCGGCCCCACACAAAAATTGCGGTCAACACCGTGGCAAGCCCGATCAGCAGTGCCAGCAGAACCCTGACCCCGCCGGCCCGCCATGCCTCCTCAACCGGCGGAACCGAAACAATGACGACTGCAAAGCCTCCGAGTGCAACAAAACCGGCAGCACCGATATTGAACAATCCAGCATAACCCCACTGAATGTTGATGCCCAGCGAGAGAATTGCGGAGATCAGTGCGAAATTCAAAATCGCGAAGGCCGTATTCCAACTCTGAACGAATCCTGCAACGACAATCAGGCCAATCGCCGCTGCAAAGCAAAGGCGGTCTCGGCCGGTCAAAATGCACGTCCCCGGAACAGGCCTGTCGGTCTAAGCAACAGGACAATCACAAGCATCACAAACGAAACCGCAAATTTGTACTCGGTTGACAGGAGTTGCAGCAACCCTTGCGCTTCCCATGCCTGCGGCAACAGATGATTGACGACCTTTTTGAACGCATAGGTGATTCCGATTTCCGAAAATGCCACGAGGTAGCCGCCCGCAACGGCTCCGATCGGATTTCCCATTCCCCCGACAACCGCCGCGGCAAAAATCGGCAGCAGCAACTGAAAGTATGTGAACGGCTTGAAAATCTTGTCGAGACCGTAGAGGACTCCGGCGACAGCCGTAAGGCCGCCTGCAATGATCCAACAAAGCGCAACGACTTTTTCGGGGTTGATACCGGAAAGAAGTGCCAAATCCTCATTGTCCGAATAGGCCCGCATCGACTTGCCGGTGCGGGTCCGGTTGAGAAACCAGAACAGCATCGCCATCAACACCACGGCTGCGACTATGGTTATGCCTTGCGTTGTCTTGAAGGCCAGCCCCTCCTGCAACCCGGTCAGACTCTTGAATTCCCTTGCAGAAACGATGAAGCGCTCACCGTCGGCAAAGCGCTGCTGGTCTGGACCAATGATCAATCTGACCAAACCGTTCACCACCAGCATTACGCCAAAGGAAACGATGACGAATGTTACCAACGGTGCCTTTACCCGGCGATAGTGGCGGTAGATCAGGCGGTCGACAAGAAGAACAAGACCGATGGTGGCCACGATAGAGAAGGGGAGTGCAATCAGGGTTGTTGGCAGGGGACCAAGATCAATGCCCCGGGATTGAAGCCACCACGTGCCGAAAACGGCTGTCATGCCCCCGAACGCCATGGTGTCGCCATGGGCAAAATTCGCAAATCTGAGTACGGCGTAAACCAGGGTAACTCCGAGTGCGCCCAATGCCAGTTGGCTTCCGTATGAAAAACCAGGCACCAGGACGAAATTGGCAAACGCTGCCGCGGCATTAAGAAAATCCATTCCGGCTCAACCTCCAAGGAACGAACTTCTGACTTCGGGATCGGCCAGAAGTGCCTCACCGGTGTCAGTGAATCGGTTGCGGCCTTGAACCAGGACATACCCCACATTGGCGATCTCAAGCGCACTTCGGGCGTTTTGTTCAACCATCAAAACCGAAACGCCGGATCGGGCAATCTCGCATATTCGTTCCATGACCTCATCCATGACGATCGGTGAAACCCCTGCGGTGGGTTCATCCAAAACAAGCAGATTGGGTGATGTCATCATGGCACGGCCCAGCGCCACCTGTTGACGCTGCCCGCCGGACAATTCTCCGGCCTTCTGCGACCTCTTTTCACGCAATACGGGAAAAAGCTCGAAGGTTTGGTCCATGATCCCTGCAAAATCACCCTTGTGCAGGAATGCACCCATCTCAAGATTCTCCTCCACTGTAAGTGTCGCAAAAATGTTCCGGGTCTGAGGCACGAATGCCATGCCTCTTCCAACGCGCTCCTGAGGGGATAAGCGGGTTATGTCCTCGTTGTCATGGATCACCGAACCCGAAGTCAGCTCCATCAAACCCAGCATCGCCTTCATTGCAGTCGATTTTCCGGCTCCGTTGGGACCAACGACGACGGCGATCTGACCTTTGTCGACGGCAATTGTTACGTCATGGATAATGTCGGCGCCGCCATAACCGCACGTCAGGTTCCTGCCCACCAAGAAGCTCACGAGACAATGCGGCCAATTCGATTGCGGCTGAACGGTGCCATTCGGGGCGCAGGTTGGCGCAAGTTGGCCGACCGTGCATTCCGGATGGTGGGGGTCGCTGTACAAAACTTCGTGCTAAACATCGCCAGACTGTCCCAGAGGGATGGATTTCGCTGCCTTCCTGCCTAGATAGGCCTCAATGACCTGCTCATTCGCTCTAATGTCTGCAGCTGTGCCTTCCGCCAGAACCTTTCCTTCCGCCAGGACAATGACGGGATCGCACAATTCGGAGATCAATTCGAAATCATGTTCAATCATGCAAAAGGTGTAATTCTGTTCCTGATTCAGCCGGAGTATTGCCTCTGCAACAGTCTTCAGCAGCGTTCGGTTGACGCCGGCACCAACTTCATCGAGGAATACCACACTGGCATCGGTCATCATCGTTCGGCCAAGTTCAAGAAGCTTCTTCTGTCCGCCTGAGAGATTGCCCGCCCTCTCATCGGCTAGATGTGAAAGCGTCAGGAATTCCAGGACGTTGTCGGCGCGTTCCCTGTTTGCTCGTTCCTCGTCGGCAATCCTTCGGCGGTTGAACCAAGTGCTCCACAAGAATTCGCCGGTTTGATTTGCCGGGACCATCATCAGGTTCTCCCTAACGGTGAGTGATGCAAATTCATGTGCGATTTGAAAGGTTCGCAAAAGGCCCTTGGCGAAGAGCTCATGGCCAGCCAGCCCGGTAATCGGAAAATCCTCCAGAAACACTTGACCGGAAGTGGGTCGAAGTGCTCCGGATATTACGTTGAACAGGGTGGTCTTGCCGGCGCCGTTCGGGCCAATCAGTCCGGTTATTGATCCCTTGCGAATCTCAACGGAAACACTGTCTACGGCAGTGAAACCACCGAATTTCTTGGTGAGGTTTTGGGTTGCGATCACAATTGTGCCTCAACCAAATTGGGCGCGTTGCAAACCTGACCGCGCGCCAACTCTTTTGGGGGCAACCGAAAGAATTTCGATTGCCCCATCCTCTGCTGGCCGGTGTCAGCGGTAACCGATGGTAACGAACTCGCCGTTGGCGACCTCAACTTCCTGAAATTTTCCGGCGGCCTCTCCCGAACCTATGAGTTCAACGTCGGATGCACCGACATAGTCGACCTCACCACCCGCTGCGAGAATTTCAAGTGCCTTGCCAAGCTCTCCGGGGAGAATCGGTTCCCCCGGCGCATTCGCAACATCAAAAATCTTGGACTTGTAGTCTTCGCTCATGTGCGATCCCGCAGCCTGCATTGCCAGAATGATGAGCGCCGCTGCATCATATGACTCGGCGACATAAATTGTTGTGCCGTCGATGCCGTCTGCTGCCGCTGCATCAACAAGCACCATTCCCGCCATGCTGTCGGACCCGGGCATCTGGCCGAAGGATCCCTCCAGGTCTCCGCCAATGTTCTCAATGATGCTCGGACCAATCATGCCATCAGGGAGCACAAACGTCTCAAATGCACCGGCATCAAGTGAAGCTTGGATCACGCCAAGGCCGCCTTGGTCTATGTAGCCGGCGACCACGAGCGCATCGCCGCCAGCGGACGCGAGTGCACCAACCTCGGCAGAATAGTCCCCCTTGCCGTCTTCATGGGACAGCGACACTGTTACGGTACCGCCATCTTCCGCGAATGCGGCGGCAAAACTGTCGGCCAAACCCTTTCCGTAGTCATTGTTGGTGTAAGTGAGCGCTACGGTCTCAACCCCGCGATCCATCAATATGCTGCTCATGACCTGCCCTTGTCTTGCGTCGGATGGCGCTGTCCTGAAGAACAGCCCATCATCTTCTGCAGTTGACAGTGCAGGAGAAGTGGCTGAAGGCGAAATCATGACGATTCCGTTGGGCCTTGCGACATTCTGCAGCACCGCGCCGGTAACTCCGGAGCAATCGGCCCCAACAATGCCGGATACCTTGTCTGAGGTAACCAATCGTTCAGCCGCAGCCGTTGCGACCGCCGAATCGATGCAGGTCGAGTCACCGCGCACTACCGCAACGGACGATCCGCCCATGAAGGCACCTGATTCGGTGGCCTCACGGGCTGCATATTCTGCCCCCCAAGCCATCTGCGGCGTTAGGGATTCGATGGGTCCCGTGAATCCAAGAAGAACACCCAGCTTAACTTCGTCCTGCGCTTGCGCGCCTGTTGCAAGGCCGAAAAGAGCGGCAAACGCCGTCACGATCCTTTTCATAATTCCCTCCATTCCTGGAAATTGGTATCTTACTTCAAGAGCATAGGTGAGCCACGTGCCTTAATCAACAAAGCGATTTCCATGCCATTCAATCTTGTGATTTCGCGTCTCAAGGAGTGTGATCGCTATCGGCATTGTTGCGGGCGGAGCGTTGACGCCGGATGCCGTCGGATCTGCATTGCGGTCGCAAGACCGCAAAGAGACCATTGGGTGGAGCGGCCTTGGGGTATCCCGGAGATATCCGTGATAGGAGTGTTGAGATGCTGAGAACATTGATGGCAGCGGTGCTGATATCTTGCTCGGCCGCAACGGCGGGGACCGAGAGGAATGCCGACGGAATGCCGGTCATCGTTGAGAAAATGGCATCGAAACTTGATGTGCCTTGGTCGGTTGCGTTCCTGCCCGGTTGCGAGTTCCTCATAACGCAACGGGGCGGGGAGTTGCTCCATTTCGGTTCCTCAGGCGTCAGAACCGAAGTAGGGGGTGTTCCCAAGGTCCGCGCCGACGGGCAGGGCGGATTGCTTGATGTCGCGGCAACCGGGAATTTCGAGCAGTCGCGTGAAATTCTCTTGAGCTATGCCAAACCACAAGGGCGCCGGGCGGGAACCGCATTGGCCATTGCTGCCCTTTCGCCTGACTCGAGCCAGCTCATAAATCCAACCGAAATATTCGAGATGGCACCGGGCAGTTCCGGCGGCAGGCATTTTGGCTCGCGCATCGCGGAAGCGCCGGACGGCACCATTTTCCTTACAATAGGAGAGCGCGGCGACCGGCAATCGGCACAGGAGTTATCGAACCACAACGGAACAATCATAAGGATCAAGCGCGACGGCTCTGTCCCGACCGACAACCCATTCGTGGATCAATCTGATGCGCAACCCGAAATATGGTCATACGGGCACCGAAACCCACAAGGTGCAACTTTTGATGCCGAAGGACGGTTGTGGATAAACGAGCACGGAGCTCGCGGCGGAGATGAAATCAATTTGGCGCGCAAAGGCGCAAACCATGGCTGGCCGGTCATTTCATACGGTGTCCACTATACCGGGCGGAAAATCGGGCTGGGCACGGAAAGGGAGGGGATGGAGCAGCCGGCATTTTATTGGGATCCCTCAATCGCACCGTCCGGCATGGCAATCTATTCAGGCAGGCTGTGGCCTGAATGGAAAGGGCACTTCTTCATTGGCTCGCTCAAATCGGATTTCATTTCCCGGGTTGGGCCGGAGGGCGGGTTCAGGGAACTGGAGCGAATTCGTTTTCCGGAGACAAAGCGCGTCCGCGATGTCAGGGAAGCTCCTGATGGCACCATTTGGTTCCTGTCCGAGGACAGGGGTGCCGCCTACCGCATTTCGCCCACAGGGTTCGAGCCGGAATGCAGCCCTCGGTCCCGGTAGGGCGTCGTGTTGTATCGCAGCCGGTAGCATTTTGAGAAATGTGAGGGCGAACCGAACCCGCAGGCCACTGCAATGTCAAGCAGCGTCATTTCCGTTTGAATCAACAAATTCCGGGCCCGGTGCAGCCGGATTTCCATGTAGAACCGCTTGGGTGAGGAGTTGAGGTGCCGGCGGAACAGCCGCTCAAGTTGCCGCAAGCTCATGCCTTGGCTGCGTGCAAGCACGAGTGCCGAAATCGGTTCCTCAATGTTCTCTTCCATCGTTCGTATCACCGAGGCAAGCTTCGGGTGACGCATTCCGTGCCGAATGCCCGCAATCTGCCTGCTCTCCGAAATTTCAGGACAAAGTGCATCGTGGCTCAGTTGCTCCGCAACCTGTCCTGCCAATGACTCGCCATGTTCCTCAGTGATGACATGCAAAATGAGTTCGATTGAGGCGGTGCCGCCAACCGAGGTCAGGCGCTTTCCATCAACGGTGAATGTTGACCTGCTGAGTTCGACATCCGGGAACTCCTCGGCGAAGCTGTCGCGATGTTCCCGGTGGATGGTCGCACGTCTGCCGTTGAGGAGGCCGGCCTTTGCCATTGCGTAGGCACCGGTGTGCAGGCCGGCGACCGTTGTCCCTTTCAATGATTCCCGACGCAGCCAGTTCAATACTCGCTTTGTTGATGTGCGCCGAATTCCGTTTCCACCGCAAATTATGATTATGTCCCGGTGCGACAGGGAGACAAGATCGTGGTCCACATTGAGTTCGTTCCTGCTGGAACAGGCGACCGGTTCGCCATCCTCCGAAACGATTGTCCATTCGTAGAGCACATCATTTGCAATTGAATTCGACAGCCGCAGGGGTTCGAGTGCGGACGCAAAGGAGATTAGGGAGAATTCCTCAAGAAGGAGGAAAACAAATCTGCGTTTGTCGGGATTGCTGAATTCGTTCATTGGCCAAGCCCATGCCGGATTTGCGCTCCGGGTCAAGCGCACCGCCCGTAAATCAAAGATAATAAATGGATGCGCCGCCGCGAACAATCGGAAGGCGTCGTCTGTTCTGCCTGCAACTCTGCACCCGCAGAATTACGGGATGCAGGCACAGCGGAATTGGCCGGCGGGCGATTCACGAACGAAAACGGAACCTTCCGAATCATGCCATTCCGGGCAAGTTTCTCCAGCAGCACTCGGTTTTTGCACGTCAGGGATAAGTTGTTCAAAATGCGCAGATCGATTTGTGGTCCAATTCGGCAAATGATGTCGTCCGACCGTAGAATCATCCAACTTGGCGCGAATGGCTGGAAACGGGCGGGGCAAGCGCAGCGCTGGTTCCGACGACTGCTGCGGCCGGTGTCCCGATCGCGCCACACAATTAATCCGAATGCCAAATTCAGATGGATATTGTTCAAGAATCCACTAAAGAACGGAGTTTCCCGAATGAGAAGGAGTTTGACTCAAATGCCGAAGGGTTGGCACGCTTCAGGATGGCGCAAGATGCCGCGTATCCAGATGCCTGAGTATCCGGATGCCGGAAGTTTGGAGGTCGTGGAAGGCAAGCTTGGCGGATATCCACCCTTGGTTTTCGCCGGTGAGTTGCGCAGGCTGCAGCAACAGCTTGCCGACGCGTGCGAGGGCAGGGCATTTCTGTTGCAGGGCGGTGATTGTGCAGAGAGCTTCGGCGAATTCGGCCCGGACAACATTAGGGATACATTCCGGGTGCTGCTGCAGATGGCGGTTGTGCTGACGTTCGCCGCAAAGCAACCGGTCATAAAGGTTGGCAGAATTGCCGGACAATTTGCGAAGCCCAGATCAGCTCCCACCGAATCCAGGGACGGGATCCAGTTGCCGATCTATCGCGGCGATATCATAAACGACAATTCCTTCACGCCGGAGGCAAGGTGCCCGAATCCCGAAAGGATGCTGCAGGCATATTCGCAGTCGGCAGCCACCCTGAACTTGCTGAGGGCATTCAGCAAGGGAGGTTATGCGGACATCCACAGGGTTCATTCATGGACGCTTGGTTTCACGGACAAAAGTGAGGCCGGCAAGTACAGGCATCTTGCCGAGAGAATCACTGATGCCCTTGATTTCATGGCCGCAGCCAGAATGCATGGTGATCAGTTCGAATCCTTGAAGACGGTAGATTTCTACACGAGCCACGAGTGTCTGCTGCTCGAATACGAGGAGGCTCTCTGCCGGATCGACTCGACTTCCGGACTGCCCGTCGCCGGTTCCGGTCATCTTCTTTGGATCGGCGACAGAACCAGGCAGCCCGACGGTGCCCATGTTGAGTTTTTGCGCGGCGTTCAAAATCCCTTGGGGATAAAGTGCGGACCTTCACTGGAGGTTTCCGACCTGCTGCGTCTTCTGGATGTGCTCAATCCCGGTAACGAGCCGGGACGCATAACACTTATCACCCGATTCGGCGCCGGAAAGACCAAGAGCGGGCTGCTGCCCCTGATTCGTGCGGTCAAGGGAGACGGGCGCAAGGTGGTTTGGTGCTGCGATCCAATGCACGGCAACACCGTCAAATCGGCAAACGGATACAAGACCCGGCGGTTTGAAAGTGTGTTGGCGGAGGTGCGAGAATTCTTCGAAGTTCATGCAGCCGAGGGAACCCATCCCGGCGGCGTTCACTTTGAAATGACCGGTGCCGATGTTACCGAATGCACGGGAGGCGTGAGTGCAGTGTCGGACGAGAGTCTGAGCGACAGGTACCATACAGTGTGCGATCCCAGGCTGAACTCCTCCCAAGCGCTTGAATTGGCGTTTCTGGTCGCTGAGGAGTTGTCCAAGTCACGGGTTCCGACGGAGTCGGGATTGCATGGATCGGGGGAATTGGCGGCGCAGTTTTAAGGGTCAATTGACATGGGCGGCGCGCACGGTCTCCTCGCAGTAACGAGCCAACTCCTTGCGGTTACTGAATTGCGCAACCTGAACAGGGCGGTGATAGATTAGTTCGACCGAACCGCCTTCAGGGATTGATATGACCTTGAAGATGTGATCCCGGAAACTCATGCGTCCCCAAAAGCCATAAAATCTTGCATCCTCACCTGGTGGAGCTTCGTAGTTCACGGTTACAGGCTGAACCATAAGGCCGTTCGTTTGGTCACCTTGAAACAGCGATGCAAAGAGCGTGGATTTGAACGGCAGGACCTGCATGCCATCCGTGCTTGTGCCCTCGGGGAAAAACAACAATGTGTCACCCCTTTGGAACCGCGAGGCGAACAATTCCTGCTGTGCCCGAGCCAGCCGCGGGTCGCGTTTGATGAAGACCGCATTCGTGGTCTTGGCCAAAATTCCAACGCCGAACCACTTTTTGACTTCGAACTTTGCCACAAAAAAGATTCTTTGCTGCGCGTTCATTGCAAATATGTCGAGCCAGGACACATGGTTTGCCACAACCGCTCCGGCAGTCTGCATTGGGGTTCCGCTCACTCGAAGCTGAATGCCCATTAAACGCAAGCTGAGCCTGCACGCTAACTTGGTGATCTCGGGCGTAACTTGTCGCCCAAAGGGCCATTCAAAAAACCGAACCAACCAGAACAGCACCAAAAAGCCGTAAATCACTGTGACAGTCTGCAACCAAACCACGGCGATTCTAAGCCATGCAACTTTATCGAAACTCCTTGGTCCGGGGTCGTGATCGGGATCCCAGGTGCTCACCGTTTCTCCCAAAACTGAATGTAGTGATCCTTGTGACGCTCTGACATTCTTGCTGTGTCCATGACGAGGCAGACATCGACGGTATTGAATTGATGGTCGACATATGCGCCGTCTCCGACGAATCCACCGAGACGCAGATAGGCCCTTATGAGGGGGGGTACCGAAGCGATTGCCTCGGATCGGTTGAGTTGTTCGGCTTCGACACGGTCCATGGATACGTAGTGCTCAGGCCAAGATTTGACGCGCATGTCCGGGGGAGCCAAATGGTGTCTATGCAGCAGGGTAAGTGCTTGGCTGAGCTCATTGATGTTGGTCCCGTGAAAGCTGGCCGACCCAAACATGATCTCAATCTTGTTGTCGAGGATGTAGCAGGCAAGACCGCGCCACAGGTGGTAAATGCCGGTTCCGCCCCGAAAGTCACTGTGAATGCAGGATCTCCCGAGTTCGACCAGTGATCGACCGGAATCGATGAGTGTGGACAGATCAAACTCGCCGCTGGAATAGTAGCCGCATTGACGCTTTGCGACCTCGCTGCGCAGCAATCGATATGCACCGACGACATGGTTGTGATCCGATGCCTCTCTTCTCCGATCGACAAGGATCAGATGGTCGACCCATGCATCGAATTGATCAGATTCAAGTCTTCTCTCATGATCAACCCCGTCACTGTTGGCGCCGAATTCCTCAACAAACACATCGTAACGAAGTCGTTTGGCACCCATGAGATCGTTTTCGTCCCTGGCAAGCCGCAGGGTCAAGTGCGAGTCACCGCTCATCCGGCATTCCTCTTTGGAGACGCATATCCTGCTGCCAGGTCCAATGTCTCAGAGATTTACATGTTTGCATTAAGAAAGGCAGAGAAATCATTGTTTATAAGATCGAATGTGAGTATTCTATTGCTGCTGCGACAGCAGTTCAAGCGCAACGACCGAACCGTCAACGACAAGTTTTCCGGTGTTTTCAAAATTGACTGTGATCCTCGTTCCGATGATCGATTGAACCTGCCCGACACCCCAATCACTGCATTGGGGATTGCGAACCAGCAGCCCGGGTTCAAGCAGAAAGTTCTCCTCAAGGAGTTCAACTTCGTTGTGAACACCGCCGGTCATTCGGCTCCGCCGGACGGAGAAGCCGTGCGATTGCCGGGCTCAATTCTTGCCAGATGTGTCCGATAGCGCACAATATTCCGGCGATAGTGTTCCGCTGCCTGTCCGAATTTCACGACCTCCGCCTCGGTTAGGGTTCGCACAAACTTTGCCGGAGATCCCATGAGCAATGAGAACTCCGGGAACACCTTGTTTTCCGTAACCAGGGAGCACGCCCCCACCACGGAATTGGCGCCGATCCTTGCTCCGTTGAGGATTGTGGCTGCCATGCCAATCAGGCTGTTGTCGCCGATGCTGCAGCCGTGAAGCATGGACCTATGGCCAATTGTGCAGTTGCGGCCAAGATCGAACGGAAAGCCCGGATCGGTGTGGATAACACAGTTCTCCTGAATGTTGCAGCCGTCGCCGACCGTGATTGGCTCATTGTCCCCGCGCAGTGTTGATCCGAACCAAATCGAAACGAATCTTCCGATCAGGACGTTGCCAATGACATTCGCATCATGCGCAATCCAGCATGTTTCCGGCGCGGAAATTGACGGTCCAATCCCTTCAAGCGAGAAGATTGTCATTGAGTTGCTCCATCGAATTCACGGTTCAATCCCTCCACAAAATCGAATAGCCCCAACTGCCGACTCCTGCGGAGCCTTTCGGCTCTAACGATGAACTTAATTTTTTCAAGCACCTGGTCAACGTCGCTGTTGATTAGAACGTAGTCGTACTCAGGCCAGTGAACGATTTCGCCCTTTGATTTCTGCATGCGTCCTTCAACAGTGTTCTGACAATCAAGCCCCCGCGCCAGAAGTCGCCGCCTAAGTTCGGCGATTGAAGGAGGAAGCACGAATATTGACACAGTATCGGCCGAATAAACTGAATTCCGAATCTGCTGGCCACCCTGCCAGTCAATGTCGAATACGATGTCGCGTGAGTTTCGGATTGCCGTTTCAACAGGATTTTTGGGCGAGCCGTACAGGTTGCCGAACACCTTCGCATGCTCAAGAAACAGGCCGGCCTTGACCATATCGTTGAATTCGCTTGCGGATTTGAAGTAGTACTCCCGACCGTCTTTTTCGCCATTGCGGGGCTTGCGGGTAGTGGCTGAGATCGAAAATGAAATGCTCGAATCCCATTCTATTAGCCGTCGTGCAAGAGTTGTCTTGCCAACCCCGGACGGTGAGGAAAGAATGATTAACAAGCCCCTTCGGCCGCCCTTAAGCATCCGTACCCTTTCGGTTCGCTTCTAAAGCACTGGTCCCTATACCCAATGGTTCGTTTCTTAAAGACCGGATTGCGCGTCAACCGTTACACGTTCGCTCAAGCCGGCAACATGCTGGGATCAGGTTTGGAAAGTTGCAGCCGCTTTGGCAAATCCCGTCGAAATTCCGGTTGCTGACAAATTTCTGATCTTGGACGGGAAGGCGGTACTCAAGCAAACCACCAGTTGCCTCAGCACAAGGCAATTGTCCTGGCGGCGGCCTCGCACTATTTGACCTTTACGCAGTGGGTATGAACTCAATGATCGACATGACCGCGACAGCACCATCACCGGCATTCGTGTTGGTTGAGCCTCAACTTGGGGAAAACATTGGTGCTGCCGCGCGGGCAATGCTGAACTTTGGTTTGACCAGGTTGATATTGGTAAATCCACGAGACGGTTGGCCGAACCCTGCCGCAACGGCAACGGCAAGTGGCGCCGGAAGGATCTTGGAGGATGCAACCGTTTGCACAGATGTCGAATCGGCGCTTGCAGAGTTTCACCATGTTCTTGCAACCACAGCCAGGCGGCGGGAGTTGAGCAAACCGGTGCTGTCTCCCGAAATTGCAATGCGTGATGCAAGGAAGCTGGTTGGCGGGAAGCAGCGTGTCGCAGTCATGTTTGGCCCAGAGAGATCGGGTTTGGACAATTTCGACTTGACTGTTGCCAACGCCATCATTGAGGTGCCGACGGTTCCCGGTTTCAGATCCCTAAACGTCGCGCAGTGTGCACTTTTGATCGCATATGAATGGATTCGGTCGGGAGAGAATGCCACCAACGAACCGATCACTCTGGAGCGGGCAGGCGCAGGGCCGGCTGATCTTCATGAGAAGTCGGTGCTCTACGATCTTTATGAAAGGGATCTTGCATCGAACGGATATTTCTGGCCGGTCAACAAGGCAGCGTCCATGAGAATGAGTTTGAAAAACCTGTTCCTGAGGCAGAATTTCACCAAGGCGGAGGTCAAGACGCTTCACGGCGTCAGAAAGGCGCTTCGACGGTTTCGTAGCGGTGGGGATGAGGCCGGGTCAGAAAACATGGAGCAACAATGAAGGAACGAAACATTTTCGTTGAAGTCGAAAGCCGGAACGAGGTGCCGAAGGCGGAACTGGCCGACGCTGTTGACGGAACATCGTGGAAAAACAGGATTGCGATCCGGCGTTGGCTGGCAACGCTCATTGCTGGTGTTGTTCTTACAATTTTGGTGGGTGGAGCAACCCGATTGTTTGATGCCGGGCTTGCGATCACCGAATGGAAACCAATTTCCGGTGCCCTGCCACCGCTGAGTGCCGCCGACTGGAATTCCGAATTCGAAAAATACAAGCAGATCCCTGAGTTCATGCTTCAGAACTCACAAATGACCTTGGCGGAATTCAAGGGAATTTACTGGTTGGAGTGGGTGCATCGTCAGCTTGGTAGAGTACTCGGCGTAATTTGGCTGACCGGATTTCTGTGGTTTGCAGTCGGTCGAAAGCTGCGGCCAGGATGGACATCAAGGCTGCTGGTGCTTGGAGTTCTGGGTGGCACGCAGGCATTGCTCGGATGGTGGATGGTCCAGAGCGGGCTTATCGGCACTGCGGTTGATGTGGCTTCCTACAAACTTGCGGTTCACCTTCTGATGGCGTTCTTCATCTCCGGATTGATTCTCTGGTACATTCTGCTGCTGGGGCACGAGCCGCGGGATCTCTTTCAGGCGCGCCGGAATCGCGAGCCCAAACTTGGGCTTCTGTCCTGGATACTCCTTTCAGCCCTTACGGTGCAGATTGCCCTTGGCGCGCTGGTCTCAGGAATTGATGCCGGTGCTGCCTTTCCCACCTGGCCGCTGATGAACGGCCAGCTTGTTCCCAGTGATGCCTTCGCGTTGACACCACTGGCTGTGAACTTTCTGGAAAATCCAAGCCTTGTTCAGTTTAATCACCGAATTGCTGCCTACCTGATCCTGGCCGGTGTGGCAGTTCTATGGTGGAAAGGTCGGCAGAGCCCATACCAAACGACACGGAAAGCCTCCAACTTACTGGCAGTGGCAACCGTGGCTCAGGCAGTGCTTGGCGTCGTAACAGCGGTTCATGGAGCAAACCCGCCAACCGCCATCCTGCATCAGTTGGGGTCGATTATTCTCTTCCTGCTCGCGGTATGGTTTATGTTCGCCGGCCGCTATCCTGTTGGGAGATCTGTGAGATCAGCAAGATGAATTCCAAAATTGCGAACCTGCTCGCGTATGAGCGGCAGACAATCGCTATGGAGCATGTTTCCGGGCTTCTGACGTGGGACCAGGATACGATGATGCCGAGTGGGTCGGTTGAGCAGCGGGCGGAATTGCGGGGCGTGATGCGGGGGGTCGTTCACTCCCGACGAGTCTCCTCCGAATTCTCGCAACTGCTGGAGGACGCTGCCGCTTCTGAGCTTGATGAATTTGGTTCAGCCTGTGTGCGGAAACTGAAACGCGAGCATGACTATTCCGCGAGTGTTCCGGAAAGTTTGGCGGTGGCAATTGAAGAAGCTTGTTCAAGATCTTCCGGAATTTGGGAGGACGCAAAGGCCAGCAATGATGTGAAGGCGGTTTTGCCGGTCCTTGGAGAACTTGTAAGGCTCAAAAGGGAGGAAGCGAGTGCCATCACCGTCAACGGCAATGCGTATGACGGTTTGCTGGACAGGTTTGAGCCAGGAGCCACCACTGAATGGCTCGACAAGCTATTTTACAAATTGGGTAGTGGTCTGTTCGACCTGCGGGAAAGGATATTTGCGTCGAACCGGGATGTTGCCGTGTTGAACGGGCACTTTCCGGAGGACAGTCAGATGGGGTTGTCGAGGGACGTTGCAACGGCTTTTGGTTATGATTGGACACGCGGCCGACTGGACAAATCCGCTCATCCATTCACATCGGGTGGTGGCAATGATGTGCGGATCACCACAAGAGTTTCCGAGGT
The DNA here is from genome assembly GCA_021296235.1 of Paracoccaceae bacterium. Lineage (GTDB taxonomy): Bacteria > Pseudomonadota > Alphaproteobacteria > Rhodobacterales > Rhodobacteraceae > JAPOXR01. Next base: position 88,673 of record JAGWAS010000003.1, read on the forward strand.
TGACCCCTTCAGTTGCCTGTACGCAACGATCCACGAAACTGGCCATGGCTGCTACGAGCAGAGGATTCGACAGCAATACCTGTTAACACCCTTGGGTGAAGGTGCTTCCTTCGGTGTTCACGAGAGCCAGTCAAGGTTGTTTGAAAACCAGCTTGGGCGCTCATCGGCGTTCTGCTCATGGCTGTTCGGCAGGATGACATCGTCGTTCGGCACGATCGGGCTGGAAGATGCAGATCGCTTCTATTCAGCCGTCAATCAGGTTTCGCACGGCTACATTCGGACCGAATCCGACGAAGTGCAATATAATTTGCACATAATGCTGCGCTACAAACTTGAGCGCGATCTGATAAACGGCGAGATTGAGGTGGACCAGCTTGAGGAGGCATGGAATCATAGGTTTCTTGCTGATTTTGGTTTGGAGGTCGACAGGCCCGCCAACGGAGTTCTGCAGGACACCCATTGGTTCAGCGGCCTGTTTGGCTATTTTCCATCCTATACCATTGGCAACATCTATGCGGCTGCACTGCACGAGGCAATGCTTCGGGATCTTCCCAACTTGGATCAGGCACTCAGGGCAGGGGACCCCGTTCCGGCAACCGATTGGCTTGCCGAAAAAGTTCAGCAATTCGGAGCCCTCCATGAGCCAAAGGATCTCATTGAAACGGCAATCGGAGGATCAATCACAGAGGTTCCGCTGCTCGGATACCTTGAGAGAAAATTCGGCGAACTCTATGACCTTTGATTGGGCATGAGGTCGCCCCTCCGGGCAAAGTTCATTGGGTCCAGTGCGGTTCACGTTTGTCAAGAAAGGCAGAAATCCCCTCCTTGGTATCGCGGTGCATCATGTTTTCAACCATGACGTCACCTGCGAAACCGTAGGCGTCACTTAACGTCATTTCCGCCTGCTCATAGAAGGCGCGTTTGCCGATCCTGACTGCAGCGTCGAGTTTGGAAGCGACCGTTTCGGCCAGTGCCGCGGTTGAATCCTCCAATTCCTCCGCTTGAACGACCCTGTTGACGAGACCAACCCGGCAGGCTTCTTCGGCACCGATCAATCGGCCGGTGGTCAACATTTCAAAGGCGTGTTTTCGGGGCAGATTCCTGGATAGGGCAACCATGGGAGTGGAGCAAAACAACCCAATGTTGACCCCGTTGACGCCAAACTCCGCGTTGGTTGCGGCAACCGCAAGATCACAGGTTGCGACCAATTGGCAACCTGCTGCGACAGCCGACCCCTGGACTTGGGCAATCACAGGTTGGGGCAATTGCGTAATGGACATCATCATGGCCGCACACTTGTCGAAAATAGTGCGAAAATACTCTTTGCCACCATCTTCGGATTGGCGATTTCGGGTCATTTCCCTGAGATCATGCCCGGCACAAAAGGCCCGACCTTCAGCCCGCAGGATCACGCAGCGGATTTCCGGCCGACGCGAGATGTCGTCGAGAGCGGACTGCAGTTCATCTAGCATACGCTCGGAAAGGATGTTGAGCCGTTCCGGGCAATTGAGTTTCAGGACATGAATGCTGCCGTCCTGCGTCCGTTGCAATACTTCGTCGGCCATTGGCAATTCCTTTGCAGCTTGCGGGTGGACACGGATTTATTGGCAATAAGGAGGTTACCAAGCTTGCTGATGAAATGCCAACCGGCGACTGTTCCGTTTGGACCACCCATACGATTGCTTCCACCTCCGAGATGATGGGGTTTCAATGGAGTCGGCTTTCGCCTGAACGGATTGTCTGCAACGGGTTAAGGCTGCCGGGATGGGCAATCTTTCCCTTGTCACCGCAGGCAGGATTGAACCGAAGTCGAAATTTGCTGCGGCGATGCCGGACGGGCCCATGGGTTGGCAACTTCTGGGATCCGTTGCATTTGCGACCGGAATTGCGGGATTCTGGATTTAACGTGGGGTATTGAAATACCACAGAAATAAGATGTTAAAATAATTCGGAAAAACCAAACATTTCTGTTTGACAATCGTTGTGCATTCGCGGAATTAGCTGCCGCATCTGCCGACGGCAGGTCGTGAATCAAATCCGTTACGGAAACAGCGATGCAAACATATTCAGCCAAACCCGGCGACATCCGGAAGGATTGGATCGTCATTGATGCCGAAGGTGTCGTTCTTGGTCGGCTCGCGAGCATAGTGGCCGCACGTTTGCGCGGCAAACACAAGCCGATTTTCACTGGACACATGGACTGCGGCGACAACATCATAATTGTCAATGCCGACAAGGTTCAGTTGACCGGAAGGAAGCGCAAGGACAAGACCTACCACTGGCACACCGGGTATCCGGGGGGAATAAAATCGAGAACGGTGGAACAGGTTCTTGAGGGCAAACACCCGGAAAGGGTTGTGACCCAGGCGGTGCGCCGGATGCTCCCGTCCAACAGACTTTCGAGGCGGATCATGAAAAACCTCAAGGTTTATGCCGGTCCAGACCACCCGCATGTGGCACAGAAGCCTTTTGAGTTAGATGTCTTGGGCATGAACACCAAGAATGCGCGGAGAAACACGAAATGAACGAAGTCATTCAAACACTTGAGGAGTTGGGAGAGCAAGCGCAGGACACAGCTTCGGAGGAATCAGCGATACAGGTCGTTGAACCCAAGCGCGATGACCTGGGACGATCCTATGCAACGGGAAAGCGGAAGGATGCCGTAGCTCGCGTTTGGATCAAGGCAGGCACCGGCAACATCACTGTAAACGGAAAGAGCATGCAGGCATATTTTGCGCGTCCGGTGCTCCAGATGATCCTGCGCCAGCCATTCAGGATCGCCAACGCCGAAAATCAATTTGATGTTACTGCGACAGTGCGTGGAGGAGGGTTGTCAGGTCAGGCTGGTGCCATCAAGCACGGAATTTCCAAGGCACTTCAATTTTATGAACCGTCATACAGGCCTGCCCTGAAGGCGGCAGGGTTCCTCATTCGCGATTCACGCGTTGTTGAACGGAAAAAATACGGCAAGCGAAAAGCAAGAAGGAGCTTTCAGTTCTCCAAGAGGTAAATCGCAGGGGACTGGCATCTTCAATGCATGCTCCTGCTGGCTCAATTTGCAAATTTGTTGCATGGATTTTTAGATCTCAAGCATTTCCTGTCGACAACACGGAGAATGGACCGGGTCATTGCCTCTGCAACGTCGAATTCGTGAATGCTCCAATATTGACGAGGCAAGGCTCAGTCGGCATTTGCATAGAGAAATGCAATGTAACCTATTGTAGTTATTGGATATAAGTCTTCCAAGGCAGCCCATCAACCCATGAATTTGATGGGCTGCGGGCCACCTGAAGGTGATCTCATTTTTTCCGATCCGGCCCTTCATCCACGTTGGTGCACGCAAGTGAGGCATATGGCCGGACCGACAGCAAAGCTCCCCCGGAAAATCCTGCTACAGACGTTGATCTGAACAATGTTTGCCGGATCCTTGGGCATCAAGACCATTTGATGGGCAAATGCCCTTCGGCGAGGGCGAATTGACCGTCGTTCCATTCGCTCGTTTCACTGCCCGTCCTGCCGACCCTGACAATGCTGCAGCAAATAGCGCCAATTCAACTGATCTCGAAACCAGATTGAATGAACTGCTGAAGGAAATCCAAGTTGCATTGGTTCCTGCACAAGGTGAACCGTTCATTGTGTTTCATGATTCCTTAAGGCATTTTGACGACAGATCTGATTTGTTGGCGATTGGCTCCATCGTGGTGGATCCAAGCCAGCCGGCTGGTGTAAAGTGCATCCGAGAGTTGCAGGATTGAATGAGCGCCCTATAGGTCGCTTGCGCATTTCGTGAACCGCAGTTCAACGTGGGAATCGTGGAAACCGTTATCGAAGGCACATCCGTTCGATTGGGAACCATTGACCCGCTCGGTGCGGATTTGACGATGGATCAGATCTCTATTTGTCATTGATCCGCAGTCTGGCAAGCGATAACGGCAATTGACTGATTGATTGAATCCAGATTCAAGGCGACGGCGCGAGGTTCAAGACGCACTTCGAGCATTGCAAATCATGTGCTGAATTGTGCAACCCAGTTGGAATCTACCGGCACCAACCAATTCCGGCGATGCATGGGACCAGCTCGGCAGTCATGTGTCCTGTGTTGCCGCAGTAAAAAGAAAGCAGGATCGCGATGAGGACCGCAATTGTAGGTGCAAGCGGATATACCGGAGCTGAACTGGTTAGAATCATCGCCAGGCATCCGAATTTGACAATTTCCGCACTGGCGGCAGATCGCAATGCCGGACGTGAATTTCATGAGGTTTTCCCGGCCTATCGCAACTTGGATCTTCCGCCGCTCAAGAAGTTTCAGGACTTGGACATGTCAGCAGTGGACCTCGCTTTCTGCGCACTGCCGCACGGAACCAGTCAGGAAGTCGTGGCAGAATTGGCCAAGTCGGTACCAGTGATCGACCTTTCGGCTGATTTCAGGCTGCGTGATCCTGGTGCCTATGAAAATTGGTATGGCCTCCCGCACTCTCAGATCAAACTGCAACAGCAAGCCGTTTATGGCCTTACGGAATTTTACCGTGAGCAAATTGCTCAGACACGTTTGGTTGCCTGTACCGGATGCAACGCAGCAGCAGGTCTTTATGCGTTGATCCCGCTGGTGGCTGAAGGTGCAATTGATCTGGATCGAATTGTCATTGACCTCAAGACCGGTGTGTCCGGGGCAGGTAGATCGCCAAAGGAGACTTCTCTCTTTGCAGAGGTTGCAGAAGGATTTCAGGCCTACAGTGTGGCGGCGCACCGCCATATGGCCGAATTTGATCAGGAACTGGCAAGATTTGCAGAAAGGAAGGTGCATGTTACCTTCGTTCCGCACTTGCTGCCGCAGAACAGGGGAATTTTGGCAACCATCTATGTCGTTGGAGATTCCGCTGCCATCCACCGGACACTGAGCGAGCGCTATGCTGATGAGCATTTTCTGACGGTTTTGCCTCTTGGATCCCATCCCTCAACAAGGCATGTGCGGGGCTCAAATTTTGTTCATATCGGGGTGGTTCCCGACCGGCGTTCTGGACATGCCATTATCTTCTCGGCATTGGATAACCTGACAAAGGGCTCCTCCGGACAGGCCGTTCAAAATGCCAATGTGATGCTCGGCCTCAGCGAAACCGCAGGGTTGGAGTTCTTGCCGGTGGTTCCCTGAGCATGATGGGGCTCAGAAGAAAACGGCGCCTTCAACTTTTGACGGTGTCGACTGCGGCGCTGGCGGTCGCGGCAATTCTCGCGGGATACGGGTTTCAAGATGGAATTGAATACTTCAAAACTCCTTCACAACTAATGGAAAATAAACCAAAATCAGATAAATTGATCAGATTGGGTGGAATCGTGGAACCCGGTTCAGTGGCAAGGATGCCCAGTGGCGGTGTTGAATTTCGCATTTCCGATGGCATTGGTTCAATTCCGGTTCGGTTCGAAGGAATTCTACCTGATCTCTTTTCCGAAGATCGCGGAGCAATCGCTCGGGGCAGGTATAACGGCAAGGAATTCGATGCGATTGAAATCCTGGCCAAGCATGACGAAAACTACATGCCAAAGGAGGTTGTCAGGGCGTTGAAGGACCAAGGCGTGTTTCGGCCTGGGCTGGAATGAACGACTATCCTGCGCAGCTTGATTGCTGGAACCGCCGTGCGGATTTTGGATGACCATGGCCATTTATGCTGACTGGCGATTGGGATGACTGCCAATGATGTTCGTTGAAATTGGACATTTTGCGCTTGTATTGCTGCTGGGGACATCCCTGCTTCAGTTTGCTGTCTCCATTGTTGGCGCCGGCCTTGGTTGGATCGGTTGGATGAGAATGGCGGTGCCTTCATCCGCGGTTCTTTTTGCTCTCAGCATGATTTCCTTTGGAACGCTTGTTATGGCGTTCGTTCGTTCGGATTTTTCGGTGGCGCTTGTCGTTGCCAATTCGCATTCGGCAAAGCCAATCCTCTATAAGATAGCAGGCGTCTGGGGAAACCATGAGGGATCCATGTTGTTGTGGGTGCTGATCCTGAACCTTTACGGTGCCATGGTTGGCTGGAGGGGTTGCAACCTGCCGCTTCCGCTTCAGGCAAGGGTTCTCGGTGTTCAGGCATCAATATCGGCCGCATTCACGGCCTATATTCTGTTTGCATCCAATCCGTTCACAAGGCTCACAATCCCTCCATTTGACGGCCGTGACCTGAATCCGCTTCTCCAAGACCCCGGTTTGGCCTTTCACCCGCCGTTTCTTTATCTGGGCTATGTCGGTTTGTCCGTTTCCTTTTGCTTTGCGGTTGCAGCTCTGCTGGGGAAGAAGGTTGATGCGGCTTGGGCAAGGTGGGTCCGTCCATGGACGCTTGCCTCCTGGTCGTTTCTGACCCTTGGAATCGCAATGGGTTCGTGGTGGGCATACTACGAATTGGGTTGGGGAGGTTGGTGGTTTTGGGACCCGGTTGAGAACGCATCCTTCATGCCTTGGCTTGCCGCAACAGCACTCTTGCACTCGGCGGCGGTTGTGGAAAAGAGGGAGTGCCTCCTGAACTGGACAGTGTTCCTGTGCATTCTTGGCTTCACGCTGTCGCTCATCGGCACATTCCTTGTCCGATCGGGCATCATTACCTCCGTTCACGCATTTGCCTCCGATCCAACGCGCGGCATATTCATTCTGATCATCCTTGGTGTGTTTTCGGGAGGAGGATTCCTGCTATACGCCTTGAGATCGAACAGGTTGGTGCCGACCGGGGCATTCGGGTTCCTGAGCCGCGAATCTGCGCTGGTGGTCAACAATGTTCTGCTGGTTGTTGCCCTGGCGGTGGTTTTTCTGGGCACGTTTTGGCCAGTAATCATGGAGATGGCACTCGGAAGGACGGTTTCGGTGGGTGCGCCGTTCTTCAATGCCGCCTTCACGCCGTTCATGATTGTACTTTTTGCCGTGCTCCCGTTGGGTGCCATCCTTCGTTGGAAAAGAGCATCTCCGGGCGACGCGGCACTGACACTTGGCGGTGCACTCGCGGTATCCATGGCTGTTGGTGCATTTTCATGGGTCTTGCAAACTGGCGGCGATATGCTCGGTCCGGTGGGACTCCTGATTGCGACCTGGCTGATCGCCGGTTCAGCTGCGGATTTGTACCAGCGGGCCGGAGGACTGCGCGGAGGTGCGGAAGCTTTTTTCAGGCGTGCATTGAAACTCTCGGGGGCGGATTGGGGAAAGCTCACCGCGCATGCCGGACTTGGAGTGTTGGTTGCCGGCATAGCCGCAATCACGGCTTGGCAAGTTGAGGACATCCGAACCGCTCGACCGGGGGAAGCGTTCGAACTTGGATCCCAAAGAGTCGAATTCATTGGATTGGGGAAACGGCGGGGCCCCAACTACTCTGCTCTCTATGGAACATTCAGCGTTGGCAATGGGGACGGTGATGCAGTCATCATCCAACCGGAAAGGCGATACTACGAATTTGCGGGAAGCCCGACCACCGAAGCCGGAATAAATGCGGGATTTCTGAGGGACATCTACATTGTGATTGGCGAGGTGCACGACGACGGCAGTGTAACCGTAAAGTCATATGTCAATCCCCTGGTCAATTGGATTTGGCTCGGCGCTGTCATGATGGCGCTCGGGGGTGCGTTCAGCTTAATCGACCGGCGCTACAGGGTTGCCGGGCTGTCAGCGCGATTGCAACGCAAGGTGAAGGCGGCAGGGACCTGAAATGAGAGCACTGATTTCGGCCATCATCCTCTTTGCCGCAGTTGCTGCTTCGGCCGTCGAGCCGGACGAAGTGCTTCAGGATTCCGCGCTTGAAGAGAGGGCAAGGAGCATATCACAACTGCTGCGCTGCCTGGTGTGCAGGAACGAGACCATTGATGAATCGAACGCACCGCTTGCCAAGGACCTGCGCATTTTTGTCAGGGATTTGCTCACAGAAGGAAAGTCAGACAATGAGGTCATTGAGCATGTTGTTGCGCGCTACGGGGAATTTGTGCTGTTCAGACCGGTTGCAGTGGGAGTGAATTGGCTCCTGTATCTTGCAGGGCCGGTTCTATTCGCGTTGGCCTCGCTGTTGGCGGTCGCCTATCTCAGGAAACGAGGCGGCCGGGCAGGGATTGATGACGGCGACTTGGGTGATGAGGATCGCAAACAACTTGAGCAATTGATGCGGCCGGGCGGGTCCTCCGGAGGGAAGGAGAGCCGAGTCCGTTGATCACCTCTGCCAAGCGCACATGGATTGCAATTGTGAGTCAGCGCCTTGTCGAACGCAGCGTCGCGATGTTCATGCATAGGCTTCGCTGCGGAATGGCCGTATCCCACGGCTGCGTTGAACCGTCGATGCGGTACAAGAGAGGAGTGCCAGTGTGAATTATGAAACAATAGAGCTCAATGAGAGCGACGGAGTGGTCATTCTGCGCATGAACAGGCCGGCGGTCATGAATGCCCTCAATACACAAATGCGCGGTGAACTTGCCCACGCGGTTACGTTGGCACCAAAGTTGGGCAGAGCTCTTGTTATCACGGGCAATGGAGGTGCCTTCTGTTCGGGGCAGGATCTTGGCGATGGCGTCAATGCGGCCGAGCCGGATTTGGAACGTACGCTGCGCGACGAGTATTTTCCACTGATGCGGGCCATGATCGGACTGGATATTCCCGTTGTTGCGGCGGTCAACGGCGCCGCGGCGGGCGCGGGAGCCAATCTTGCACTTTTGAGCGATGTCGTCATTGCCGCGGAGAGTGCGTATTTCCTTCAGGCGTTCTCAAGAATCGGGCTTATCCCCGATGCCGGCGGAACGTGGTTGTTGCCGCGTCAGGTTGGCATTGCAAAGGCAATGGGTGCGACATTGTTTGCAGAACGGATATCTGCGAAAGAGGCATGCCAAATGGGCATGATTTGGGAGTCGGTTCCCGACGATGAATTTGCCAGTCGCTGGCTGTCCCGCGCTCGGCATCTGGCTGATGGTCCGACCCAAGCCTATGCAAAAATCAAGCAGGCACTGCGCAGCAGCTATGGCAACGGATTCGAGGAGCAGATCGCATTTGAGGCAAAGCTTCAGGGTGAGGCGGGCAAAACGCGCGATTTCAAGGAGGGCCTTCTGGCGTTCGTGGAAAAACGCAAACCGGAATTTGAGGGTCGTTGAAACCGGCTGCTGCCGTCAAGAATCGTAGCGCTTTGCGGCTTCAAAATACAAATGTTCGGCAACGGTGCCGTCGAATCCCTTTCCAGAGGCAATTTGGATTTTTGGCTTCGAAAACCCCGCTTTACCAAGCATGTATGGCAGTTCCTTCATGTCCTGGTGGCAATATAGGCGTCCCAGCGAGTCCCGCCTTGTAACCTTGCCGGCGTGCATCGCTGCAAACAACACGCCGCGAGGTTTCAGTGCCCGGTTGATTTTCTTCAAGACTGCCGGCAAGGACTCTCTCGGCACATGCTGCAGGGAAAAGCTTGCCCAAACACCGTCGAACGCACCAATCATGTCGAACCGGTCGAAAGTAATGCAGATGGCGCCAATTCCATGCAATCGGTTGGCTTCCTCGACAAGGCCGCTTGAGCCGTCAATTGCCGTAACCGAAAACCCGGCCCTGCGGATCGCTGCGGCATCCCAGCCGGCGCCGCAACCGAAATCAAGCACGGTTCCGTTGGGCGGAAGCATGTCGATCATTCGCAACAGGAACTTGGAGGGCTGAACGGGTTTTGACCATTTGGCATACTCCGCCGACCGGCCATTGTAGATTTCAAGGGTTTGCTGATCAAACGGCATGCGGGTGACTTATCGATACTCGGAACGACTGCACCTCGGTGGAGTTGATGTTCCCTTTGTCATGGGTTGGTGTCTTCCGGTTCGGGATCCTGTTGCAGCAAGATCCTTGGAACATTGAATTTGACGTTCTCCACCGCGGAGGCGATCGTCCGGAAAGTCAACTCAAACCTTTCGCCAACCGCGTCAATGACTTCCTCGACAATTGTCTCGGGACAAGATGCGCTGGCGGTGATGCCAAGTTTTTTGGCGCCATCGAGAACATTCCAGTTCCAATCTCCGATACCCTGCACCAGCAACACCGAACAACAGCCGGCGCGCTGTCCGGTTTGGACCAGATGGCGGGTGTTGGATGAGTGGGGCGCACCGACCACGAACATGACATCAACCTGACAAGCAATAGCCTTCACGGCATTTTGGCGGTTGGTCGTGGCATAGCAAATGTCATCCTTGCCCGGTCCCACGATTTTTGGAAATCGCCGGCGCAGCGCTTCCACGGTGTTGGCGACATCATCGACGCTCAAGGTGGTTTGGGTGGTGTAGGCCAACTTGCTTTCGTCTCTCGGTTCAAGCGCTTCAATGTCGTCGACTGACTGGACCAACATCATTTCGCCTTCAGCAACCTGTCCCATGGTGCCGGTGGTTTCTGCATGCCCTTGCTGTCCAATCATGACAATTTGCCGACCTTGGCGATTGTGCCATTTTGCCTCAGCATGGACCTTTGCAACGAGAGGGCAGGTTGCATCGACCGTAAGCAAATTCCGGCGAATTGCCTCTTCCTTCACCGATGCGGCAACTCCATGCGCAGAATATACCACCGGGCGGTCATCCGGGCACTCATTCAACTCCTCGACAAAAACGACGCCTTTCGTGCGAAGTTCTTCGACAACCCGCGAATTGTGTACAATGTCGTGTTTGACATAGATCGGTGATCCCCACCGTTTGAGAGTAAGTTCGACAATGTCGAGCGCACGCTCCACACCCGCACAAAAACCTCTTGGGGCCGCAAGGAGAACTTCCAGCGAAGACTTTTCGACAATCGCACCCATCAATTCATACCCTGACTCACGAATTTCGGCTCCACATCGTCAATTGCCTCATCATGCCGGGCTATCCCCGGCTTCATCATCCGTGCCTGGAGGCGTGTGCGCGGATTGAAGTTCGTTAATGATCCTTGCCCATGATCGGGCTCCCCGCTGGAAGCTGTCGACATCGTATTTTTCATTCGGAGAATGGATTTGATCATCAACCTTTCCAAATCCAAGCAGGAAGGAGTCCATGCCAAGGATGTTGCTAAAGTGCCCCGCGATTGGAATCGAACCGCCCTCCCCAGTGTAGACTGCCCTGTTCGGCCATTCGGGTGTAATTGCTTTGCGGGCCCTGCCGAACAGGGGATGATCCGTGGAAAACATGCTGGCCGATCCGGCGCCGTGCTCAGTGAACTCAACGGAACAGTCGGCAGGAATCCGCCAGCGCACGAAGTCACGAAAGCTCCGCCTCAGTTTGTACGGATCCTGACTGCCCACCAGACGGAAGCTGACTTTCGCTGATGCCCTTGACGGAATGACCGTCTTGAATCCGGGGCCGGTGTATCCACCAACAATACCATTTACTTCGCAGGTGGGTCTGGACCAGATCATTTCAAGGGGAGTATGATTGGACTCTCCCGCCGGAACAGACAATCCCACCTTTCCAAGAAAGTCGGTGGCGGAGAAGCCGAGCGAATTCCATTGCAGGACGATGTCGTCGGGAACATCCTCGACACCGTCGTAAAACCCTGGAATTGCAACTCGGCCGCTGTCGTCATGCAAATCGGCAAGCACCCGGCTGAGGATGCGCAATGGATTGGCTGCGATTCCGCCGAACTGGCCGGAATGGAGATCCTTGTCGGGCCCGGTTACCGTGATCTCCTCTCCAAGAAGGCCGCGCAACATGGTTATGATCGCAGGCGTTCTGTTGTCGAATAGTCCGGTGTCGCAAATAAGGGCAAGGTCGGCGGAAAGTTCCTCGGCGTTTCTTTTCAGAAAGGGGACCAGTGAGGGCGATCCGGATTCCTCCTCACCTTCGAACAACATCGAAATGTTCATGGGAAGTTCACCAGTTTCATCCTTCCAGGCACGGCAGGCCTCAACAAAGGTCATCAGTTGACCCTTGTCGTCGGATGCTCCGCGCCCTCTGATTACGGCTTCCCTACCCTGATTTTCGACGATGGGATCAAACGGATCACGCTCCCAAAGTTCAATCGGATCGACTGGCTGCACGTCGTAGTGCCCGTAGAAGAGGTAACGCTTTCCATTGGACGGACCATGCGCAACCACCATCGGGTGCCCGGATGTGGGGCGAACGTCAGCCTTGAAACCAATTGACCTGAGGTCTTCTGCAAGCCATTCGGCTGCCATTTGACAATCACTTGCGTGGGTTGGATCCGTTGAAATTGACCTGATTCGCAAGAATTCCAAAAGGCGATTCAGAGCATTTGTTTGTTCGGCGTCAATTCTGTCCAGAATTCGGTAAAGTTCCATTCATGCGGGCTCCGTTTGGTTCCGGATGCCTATAGCAGAACGCATTCGAAAGTCCCAAGCGACGACGCCAGTCGGTTACCGGTCAACTCGGTTTTTGAATCCACCCGCCGCCAAGAACCCGCGATCCTTGTCTCGAATAAAATACACAGGCTTGGCCAGGCGAAACTCCCGCTTCCGGTTCATCAAGCTCAACTTCTGCAACTCCGCCCCCAAGTGGGCGTATGCACGCCGCCGCAGGCGGCTTGGTGGATCGAATCCTGACGCGCACACTCCATTCGTCGCGACCTTCGAAGTCATCGTCGCCCAGCCAGTTCACTTCCCTGACAGGAATGCGAATTGATTGAAGTGCTTGCTTTGGTCCGACAACCACCTGGTTTGAGACAGGTTCGAGCCGAACCACATAAAGCGGTTCATCCAAACCTCCGATGCCAAGACCCCGCCTCTGACCAACCGTATAGTTGATTATGCCTTCATGCCTTGCCAGGACATTGCCATTGATGTGGACAATGTTGCCAGGTTCGCACGATTGGGGGCGAAGTCGTTTGATAAGATCTGCGTAGTTGCCATTTGGAACAAAGCAAATGTCCTGACTGTCCGGTTTGTCGGCAACAGAAAGTCCAAATTCCAGTGCTGCCTTTCTGGTTTCGGCCTTTGAATTTACCGAGCCAAGCGGAAACCTGAGGAATTCCAATTGATCCCTCGTGGTCGTGAAAAGAAAATATGACTGATCCCGGCTCGGGTCCGCGGCGCAGTGCATCTCGGCCCCGGCAGGTCCGGCTTTCCGTTGGATGTAGTGACCAGTCGCCAGGCAATCTGCTCCAAGATCCCTTGATGCCTCAAGCAACTCACTGAATTTAACCCTCTGATTGCAGCGGATGCACGGAACCGGCGTCGAACCGGCCAGATAGCTGTCGGCAAACTCATCAATTACTGCGGTTCTGAAGATGTTCTCGTAATCGAACACGTAGTGTGGAAAGCCGAATTCCTCTGAAATTCGCCTTGCGTCGTGTATGTCGCGTCCGGCGCAGCAAGCGCCTTTTTTGGCAAGCATCGCTCCGTGATCATAGAGTTGCAGGGTTATCCCGACTACTTCGTAGCCGTCTCGCGCCAGCATGGCTGCAACGACCGAACTGTCAACGCCCCCCGACATGGCAACAACCACCCGGGTATCCGATGGATCTTTCGGAAATCCCAGCGAATTCAACTTGCTGCTGTGCTCTGTAGGCTCTTGCATTTTCTTTGGCATCCCGTCGCACCTGATCCCGGCGAACAATGCGTTTCAACCGACAATTGTCGAAATCGCGGCACCCCGCCGGAATTCAGGCGTGTCCTTGCAACGACCGGCAACGCGAAGCGGCGCAACCTGATGTCCGCATTGCCGAATTCCAGTCGGAAGGTCAAGAATTTGCGCTTGAGAGCTGGCTTGGACGGAGAGAGCTGAGTGAGGGAATTGCCATCATGGGCACAACCTGTTTCACCTGTGGTTGTCTCTTGGCAACAATGCCTGTGCGGATTGGGGTTGGGTGGGTCAGTGAGTCCGAGTGTGCAGTTGCTCTCGGGCAGTGCAATTGTCATGTGTCACGGCAGCAGATTCCACGATCCAGACAACCAGATTCCAACACGTTTGGGCAAATGGTGGTTGGATATTCCGGTTGAGGACACTGGCGGGCCCAGCCAACCGTGGAAAACGGAGCCACGCAGCGGAGCATTGTTGTGCCGCCAAATCTGGAAGATTCGGAACAAGCCTTCATGGGGTCCCGAAGTTACCGCTGACGCGAGTGCATTGGCGGCAACCGATCAGTCGACAGTAAGGTCATATAACTCGCGCGAACAGGAATTCCTGCCTCCCAAGATTGACAACAAATCTCGGGAGGTTGAAGCTGTCGTGGCGGGAGATCTCCCTAATTGCGCAGGTGTGTTGCTTCTGGGCTCTGACGGGCCTGTTTTTGCTGCAACAGGGGACAAATTCCTGCCGCAGCGCCCGGAACGGTGACATGTTGATTGACCAATGCAGTCAATCGATGACGCAGAAGCATGTCGCGCTATCCTGCGGAGCCGACACCTGTCAGTGAAGTTGCATCCACGAGTCAGGCCTTCAACCCAAATGACCGGACATGGAATTCGGATGGATTGAGCTTGGTCCGTTGGCCCTGACCCCAACCGGAATCCGTACCTTGAGTTGGCGAACATCAATCTGCGCTGGCAGGCTCGACTTCGCAGATCTAGTTGCCAAAGAGCAGCCACCGGTTTGACTGCTTGGACAGTTTCGGTTCACGGGATATGGTTCAATGACGCATCAGGGGCCGCAACGGCTTTTTGGGCAAGGCGAAGATTCCGAACGATGTGGTTTTTCGGACAGTGGGGGACGGCATGGTCGACGAGTCAACCGAAATAAACGCTGCTGCGAGTGATGATACGCTATCGGAAATGCGGGATCTTTACTCGATCATCAGACAAGCAAATGAGGCATACTACCAGAACGACGAACCAGTTCTCGTAGATGCCGAGTATGACAAAAAGAAGGAACGGCTGCGTCAACTTGAGAGACGGTACCCGAATCTGAAGGCAGTCGACAGTCCAACCGGGAAGGTGGGAGCCCCGCCTGCAGAAGGGTTCAAGAAAGCCAGACATGAAGTTCCGATGCTCTCACTCGACAACGCATTCAGCGTTGAGGAGGTTCTCGAATTTGATGCCAAGGTCAGACGTTTTCTCGGTTGGGATATCGGCACGCCGCTTGAATATGATGCCGAACCCAAGATTGACGGGCTTTCGTTGTCACTCACTTACGTGGACGGCCTCCTGCGCAGGGCAACCACGCGCGGGGACGGGACCACAGGTGAGGACGTAACCCGGAACGCACAGACAATTCCCGAGATACCCGAGAGAATTGAGGGGGCGCCTTCCTTCATGGAGGTCCGGGGCGAAATCTACATGGGCCGGGAAGAGTTCAAGTCCCTCAATGAAAGGCAGGAGGCCGCCAGCGGCAAAACCTACATGAATCCCCGAAACGCCGCTGCTGGCTCGCTTCGCCAAATTGATCCCGAAATCACGCGAAACAGAAAGCTGCAATTTTTTGCCCATGGGTTTGGAAAGATCTCAGAACCCCTGGGTGCAACCCATGCGCAGGCGATGACCCGCCTGTCGGAAATGGGGCTCCCGACGAATCCAATTACCAAGACCTGTAGCAACTTCAATGAGATGAAGGAGTATTTTGAGGGAATTGAACAACAGCGATCAAGGCTTGCGTATGACATTGACGGGGTGGTCTTCAAGGTTAGCAGAATTTCACTGCAAACAAGATTGGGCAGCAGTTCAACGGCTCCGCGGTGGGCGGTTTCAGCCAAGTTTCCCGGCGAAACCGCATGGACGACACTGCGGAGGATTGAGATTCAGGTTGGACGAACCGGTGCACTTTCACCGGTCGCCCGCCTTGACCCCGTTACCGTCGGCGGCGTGGTTGTTTCCAACGCAACGCTTCACAACGAAGATTACATCGCTGGGGTGGGCTCGGACGGTCAGCCAATCAGGGACGGCAAGGATCTGAGGGAGGGTGATTGGGTTAAGGTATACCGCGCTGGCGATGTTATCCCCAAGGTCGCCGATGTCGATTGTTCCCGTCGGAAGGGCGGATCAACCCGGTTTGAGTTTCCGAAAGCCTGTCCCGCCTGCGGATCCGCTGCGCCCCGTGAGGAAACTGATGCGGTGCGACGTTGCGGTGGAGACATTGCTTGCCCAGCTCAACAGGTTGAAAGGCTTAAGCATTTTGTGTCCAGAAACGCATTCAATGTGGAAGGGTTGGGGGACCGGCTGATTGAGCAGTTTCATTCGGAGGGGCTTCTTCGCCAGCCCGCCGACATATTCAAACTCAGAAAGAGAATCGGCAGTGGCGAAAACAGTTTGCAGGAATGGCATGGTTGGGGAGCCAAGTCGGCTTCGAAGTTGTTTGACGAAATCGATTCGCGCCGCAGCATCAGTTTGAACCGCTTGATATTCGCCTTGGGAATCAGACATGTCGGCGAGGGTGTAGCCGATAGGTTGGCGCTGCACTTCGGTACATGGAGCGCCTTTGACGAAACCCTCACTTCTGCTTGCGAACGGAACGAGAACGCCTTGTCGGAATTGGTTTCGGTTGAGGGAATCGGTGAGACAATTGCCAAGTCTCTGATTGGAGCTTTCAGCGACCCAAATATCAAGAAGGCGATGGATGGGCTCGTCAATGAACTCAAAGATATTCAGGATGTTGAAAGGGCACAGATCTCAGACAGCCCCATTTCGGGGATCACAATCGTCTTCACGGGGACTCTTGCAGCAATGACCCGGGCTGAAGCAAAGGCGCGCGCAGAGGCACTTGGTGCAAGGATCTCCGGCTCCGTTTCGGCTAGAACCGGTTTGGTCGTCGCCGGCCAGGGCAGCGGGTCCAAGGGAAAGAAAGCGCAGGAACTCGGCGTTCGCGTCATTGACGAAGCCGAGTGGCTTGATTTGGTGGGCAAAGCCGGATGACACCGGATCGTCCGGAAGAACTTTATCCGCTGTTCAAAAGTGTCGAGTCACTGAAGGGGATTGGTGGTGCAACAAGAGCTGCACTGGAAAGATTGGACGTCCGATTGGTTCGCGACATCCTCCTCCACCTACCCAAGTCCATAATTTACCGCCCCCGGGTTTCATCCATAGCAGACATTGAGCCGCCAGCATTCGCGACGATCAGGATCAGCGTCGACCGGCACATTCCGGGAAAGGGCGGGCGCCCCTGCAGGGTCCAAGTGAGCGATGCCAGATCAACTTTCATGCTGGTCTATTTCGGTTCAAGACGCCAGCATCTTGAACGTCTGCTTCCAGTCGGTTGCGTCCGTGTGGTTTCCGGCAAGGTCGAAGCCTTCGGCAGCCAGTCACAAATGGTTCATCCAGACTATGTCGTTGAAGCGCAGCGCGAACAGGATATTCCTCTAAAGGAGCCGTTGTATGCGCTGACGGAGGGGGTTTCGAACAGGTCCATGCGGAGGTTCGTGGCATCTGCGCTTGAGGTCACCCCGAATCTGGAGGAATGGCATAATCGGGCGGTGATTGAGGAACACAACTGGCCATCTTGGCACAATGCCCTGCGAATCGCGCATGAATTCGCTGGCCCGGGGTCCGATGATGAGCGGAATTCAGCAGTTGAACGACTCACATTTGACGAGTTGACCGCAAATCAGTTGGTGTTGATCATGCAACGCTGCCAATTGCGGCGTGCCAACGGGGCGGCAACCGAAGGCAACGGTTCCCTCCGCAATCTTGTCCTATCGAATTTTGGGCATGAACTCACTGCTGGTCAGAACCGGGTTCTTGACGAAATATTGTTCGACTTGGCACAACCCGAACGAATGATCCGCCTCCTGCAGGGCGATGTGGGATCGGGCAAGACCATGGTTGCAATTCTTGCGTTGGTGGCCGCCGTGGAGTCCGGCGGCCAAGGGACGTTGATGCTGCCAACCGAGATTCTGGCCCAACAGCAATGTGATGTTGCCCGGCGGTTGTTTGAAGGGACCGGAATCGTGGTCGAACTCCTGACCGGAAACACCCGGAGCGCCCGCCGGAAGGAAATCTTGGATCTGCTTATTTCGGGCGGCATCGACATTCTGGTGGGCACCCAGTCACTGATTCAATCGGACGTCCACTTTCAGGACCTTAGGCTTGCGGTGATTGACGAACAGCAGAGATTCGGTGTTGCCCAAAGGCGCATGCTCCTCAAGTCCAATTCTGCTGCAAACATGCTCATGATGACCGCTACACCGATCCCGAGAAGTTTGGCCCTGGTTAGATATGGCGAAGCGGATATCTCAGCGCTTACCGATAAACCGGAGGGCCGTGTGAAAATACGGACAGCAGCCATGCCCGCGTGCCGTCGAGCCGAGGTAATCGAACGATTGCGGGCTGCAATGAAGGACGGACGGCAGGCCTATTGGATTTGCCCGGTGGTGGAGGATGCATCAGACCCCCGGTACGCAACCCCGGAACAAAGGGCCGCGGAACTGTCGGCTTCAATTGATAGCTGCATTGGATTTGTCCACGGACAATTGTTGGACCAACGCAAAATCGAAGCCATGAGCGGTTTTGTTGAGGGCAAAATCCGCATTTTGGTTGCAACCACCGTTGTTGAGGTCGGGATGGATGTTCCCAATGCTTCAATCATGGTGATCGAATCGGCAGAGTGCTTCGGGTTGGCGCAATTGCATCAATTGCGCGGCAGGATTGGCAGGGGCAGTCATGAATCCGCATGCGTTCTAATCTACAATGCACCCCTCAACGACACTGCCAAATCCCGCCTCTCCACCATCCGCAAAACAATCGACGGTTTCAAGATCGCTGATGCCGATCTGGAGCTGAGAGGTGCAGGGGAGCTTGCCGGCACCCGTCAATCCGGCTTTCATTGTGCCGATCCCTTTTCTCAGGGTGAACTGCTTGAAGAGGCGCGCAGCAAAGCACGTTCGCTCGTTGAGCACGACCCAAATCTTGTTTCAAGGCAGGGATTGGCGATCCGCAACCTTCTCTTTCTTTTTGATCAGGATCATATGTTCGCATCGTCAGGATAGCGACCAACTGAATACCTGCTTGCCGTGGATCAGCGACCTGCTGCCGTGTCAACAACTGGAAGTTGCGGATTCGTACCGTTTTGTTCTTGACATGTTTCGAACATTGCTAGAACAAAGAAATCACAAAAATTGAACGACTGAAATTTGTGTGTCGAATAATGCGTTACTTCACTCACCAACCCCTGGAGATTGAGAGAGATCTTTTTGGGTGCTTTGCCATTGCTGTCATCTTTCTGGCACTTCTCTATCTTCCCGTACTTCTGATGAGCTAGTTTCTGGGCAATTCCGGTTGCTTCACGACGTATTGGATCTTCGGGGACATTTGTTGCCGGATTTTCCGGGAGGGTGCATTTGGGACTGTGGCGGTTGCGGTGGGTGGAAAACAGTTCATTCCGTGGCGCAGAACTGCTGTCTGCTGGAGTGTTGCGGATGCTGAATTCCGGGCCCTGCGGAATTGGTTCGAGGCCAGTCTGCATTTGTAACACCAATGGCTTCGATGTGGTGCCGTTAGGACCTTGCCGGCTTCGGAAATTCATTTCCCGAAAAATGGTGTTGCAGGGGACAGCGTCAGCTGCCCAAAACTCCCGTGATCAATCGCTCAGTCTGCGGCAACCAATCAGGAGAGTTCAGACTGCTGTTGCGGGGGTTGGCCAGGGCCATGACGGATATTTGAACCAGCATCCCGGCAATCGTGTTTGTCGGTGCTTCCGGCCCGGTCAAAGGCGGAAAGCGTTGCTTCAAGCGTCAGGAGAATTGATGCGTGCCTGTTTTTGTATTGTTTGGCCGGTTCAAGCAGATAAAGCCTGTCAAACGGCGGGTCTGGCGGCACCCCATCGGATTGCAGCATGGCGGCAAGCTGGTCGAAGGCTTTTTGGATCTGGCTTCGCGTTCGTCCAATTATGTTCTTGCCGACAACTGATGCCGCTGCCTGGCCAAGTGCACACGCCTTGACATCCTGGCTGAATTTGGCGACCTTCCCCTCTTCAAGAATAAGTTCAACGGTTACGGTTGATCCGCAAAGGGGTGAGCGCGCCCTTGCTCTTCCGTCAGGAGAATCCAACGGCTCGGTCAATGGAATATTGGCCGCGAGTTCAAGAATCCGCTGAGAATACAGCTTGATCAGATCAGCTTCTTCGCCCATGCACATGTTTCCCTATGTGGAACTTGGACAATTAATGCAGGACCACGAAATTGAAAAGAACGACCATTCGAATTGACGAGGCAGAGGTTGGATTTGACGGTGCCGGTTTGGTTCCCGTGATTGCACAGGACCATGTCAACGGCGAAGTTCTGATGATGGCATGGATGAACCGTGAAGCATTGGACCGAACGCTGCGCACCGGAAACATGACGTATTGGTCGCGCTCGCGGCAGGCCTTCTGGGAAAAAGGCAAGACCAGCGGCAACCACCAGCGGTTGGTCAGTCTCAGCATTGACTGCGACAGGGATTGTTTGCTCGCCCAAGTTGAACAAACGGGGCCGGCCTGTCATGAAGGCAAGCGCTCCTGCTTCTTCACCGGCATCCGGAGAAACTGACTCCCCCGAACGCAAGCCGGCGGCAATCAGCGGTCGTAAGGAATACCAACCATCTCTCTGATGTCATTTGGTTTCAGACCGGATTTCCGCAGTGATCGGATTGAGGAGGAATTCCGACTCTTTGCCAGCCGCTTGCCGGTCTCGTCGCGTATCAGCCGATGGTGGTTCCACACCGGAACGCGAAGTTCAAGAATCTCATAGAGAAGGCGGTGAACTGCGGTTGCGCCGAACAAATCCTCTCCGCGGGTAACCTGACTGACTTCCTGTTCTGCATCGTCGACAACGACTGCAAGGTGATATGATGTCCTTACATCCTTGCGGGCTACGACAAAGTCGCCATGGCATGCAAGGAGCGTCGACGCGCACAGATGGTGTCGGCCGGAATGAGATTCTCCGACTTCGTCGAAATGCAATTTGTTGAGCGCGTCAAATCCCCCGAGCAGTTTGATGGATTTGAGCATGTCCAAACGAATCGCGTCGTTTTCTGAAAGGGTGCTCATGGGACGATTTCGGCAAAGTCCGGGGTAGGGACCTGCATCAGGCTGCTGCCCGTGCAAACTCGGTTGGCTTTCCTGTGGAGCCGCAAGCGCATTTCGAATATCCGCCCGAGTACAGCTGCAAGGATAGCAAACACCGAGGGAGTCAAGTTGGGAAATGGCTTGCCAATAAATGTCCAACCGGTCCGACTGCCTCATTGCCGGTGTGCTCCATTCAAGATCAAGCCATTCCAGGTCTTCGAATATTGCCTCTTCAAATTCCGATCGCGAACGGGCCGTGTCAATATCTTCCAACCGAAGGATGAACTCGCCGTGATTGCGCAGAACTCCTTCCCAAACCGTCAGAGCGGAGTAAGCATGGCCCAGATGCAGAAGGCCGTTTGGGGACGGTGCAAACCTGTCCCGGAACATTCAGCGCTTTCGCATCACAAACACGGTGGATTGCAGGCCAATTCCGGGAAGATGATCGCCCCGTTCCTTGAACAGGAGGTCAACGGTCGAGGTGTCGACAAATTCGGAAACACGTGCGGTGTATTCAGCGTTCTGCATTGTATGATCATTGAACGAAAACGTTAGGGTTCCGCGGTCATCAAGCATATCTATCAATCGATCCATCATCGAAATCGAAGCTGCACCAACGCTTATCACTCCAACCGCCGCAATGTGTCGGTATTCCCCTTTCTCAAATGGAAGCGAACCATCCGGTTCAATGACTGTAAGTTGTCGATAAATTTGACGATTGCGGGCAACCTTAATCATGGCTTCGGATATGTCACAGCCATCCACGTGCCGAAAACCCGACTCTACCAAATGGACCCCGGAACGTCCGGTTCCACAGCCGAAATCAAGAACCGGTTCTTCAAAGCTGTCCGCAATGCCGACAAGTGCGGCAGCGCATCGAGCAGGGGTTGTATAGCCGTGCTCGTCCATGTCATCGTCATAGGTCGGAGACCACTCATCGTATAGTTTCCTTGATTCCTCCGGCGACCTTCCTTCATAGACCCTATCAAGAAACTGTTTGCTCATTTTCCTACCTTTCGAAGCTTCAAAGGTAAGGGTGCAATCAAAATTTGTCCATGCAGGCCAGGTGCCACAGCTTGTTTCGCACAATGCAGCGGCAGCCATTGTTCATTGAAACGGAAATGCAAACAGATTTGTTTGCCCGGAAATTTCGGCCTCAACCGACGAGAGGCGGCAAGCTCAATTTCCGTTTGTTTCGGCGTCTTCGTCAACCTCGCCGCCGCCATCCTCTTCATCGATTCGCGCCACCGAGACAATTTCCTCCCCTTCGGAAAGATTGATGACCCTAACGCCGCGCGCACTCCTCGACTGTACCGAAATGTCGGAAACCTTGCAGCGAATGGATTGGCCGGAGTTGGTTGTCAGCATGACTTGATCATCCGGCTCCACGGCCAAAAATGCAACGATTCCATCGCCGCCCATTGCCAAGATTCCCTGTCCGCCTCGGCCCTTGGCCATAAAATTGTGGGAGGACATGATCTTTCCTGAACCGTCTGATGAAATTGCGAGCAGCATCCGCTCTGCGTTCTGCATTGCCTCAATCATTGATTGGGAAAGATCGGGCGTGTTGTTGTTCTCGCCTTCCTCTTCAATGAGTTCGCCTTCCTGCATGGAATGAGCCCGGCGAAGCTTCAGGAATGCATCGCGCTCATGAATTTCCATCGGAAAGCTCTTTACGATTTCCATTGAGACAATCTGATCTTTGGAGGCCGGGAGACGCATTCCCCTCATTCCCGTTGAGTGGCGGGATTTTTGTGTGCGCACTCGTTCGACCGAAAAACGAATGACATTGCCCGAGGAGCTTGCCAGCAGGATGTCGTCGTCCTTCGTGCAAACTGCGGCGTTGACCAATGTTACTCCAGACGGGATCCTCATTGCGATCTTGCCGTTTGAACGGACATTTGCGAAATCGGACAACTGGTTGCGCCGAACCTGCCCGCCTGAGGTTGCGAATGCAATCTGATGATGCTCCCACTCCTCCTCATCGACGTCAATCGGCGTAACGGCTGCAATCGAAACTCCAAGCTCGATTGGAAGTATGTTTACGATTGCCTTTCCCTTGGCGTTGCGGCCCGCCTTGGGCAGGCGCCAAGCCTTTAGCCTGTAGACCATTCCGTCTGTGGTGAAGAAAAGAAGCGATGTGTGCGTGTTGGCAACGTACTGCGAGGTTACGAAGTCATCATCCTTGGTGGTCATGCCCGAGAGTCCTTTGCCGCCGCGCCGTTGCGAGCGGTATTCGGACAGGGGAGTGCGCTTGATGTATCCGGCATTCGTGATGGTGATGACCATGTCCTCCGGCTCAATAAGGTCCTCATCTTCCAAATCCTCGGCCTTCTCGACGATCTGTGACCTTCGGGGAACAGCAAACCGGTCTTTAATGTCTTTCAGTTCCTCGGAAATTATCTCCCTGATGCGTGAACCTGAACTCAAGATGTCCAAATAGTCCCGGATATGCCCCGCCAGCTTTTCAAGCTCATCGGTATTCTCCCTGACACCCATGGCAGTCAGCCGTTGCAGGCGCAAATCCAGAATCGCACGCGCTTGCGTTTCGGAAAGCATGTAGGTCCCGTCGTCGCTGACGGTGTGCTCGGCCTCTGCAATCAACCGGATGTAGCCGGCTATCTCCGAAGCTGGCCACTTCCTTTCCTGCAATCTGGCGCGGGCAATTGCAGGTTCCGCCGATGTGCGTATGATTTCAACAACTTCATCAAGGTTGGAGACTGCCACGGCCAGTCCACACAGCACATGGCTCCTGGCGCGTGCCCGCCGAAGATTTTCGGCGGTCCTTCTGGCCACCACCTCCTCCCGAAAATCAATGAAGTGACGCAGGATTTTCCAGAGAGACAGAGACTCCGGCCGACCTCCGTTCAGTGCAAGGAGATTGCAATTGAACGATGACTCCATGTTCGAGTTGCGCCAAAGCTGATTCAACACGATTTCCGGTGTGGCATCCCGCTTGAGTTCGATCACCACACGCACCCCAACCCTGTCGGATTCATCCTGAATGCTGGAAATCCCCTGAATCCTGCCTTCGCGGGCAACTTGTGCGATGCGCTCAATCATCAGCGCCTTGTTGACCTGATACGGAATTTCGTCGATGACTATTGCGTAGCGATCCTTCCGGATTTCCTCAATTCTGGTTTTGGCCCTGACGATGATGCCGCCGCGACCGGTTACGAACGCTTTCCGTGCACCCAACCGGCCTTGGATTACCCCGCCAGTCGGAAAATCCGGACCCGGAATAAATTCCATGAGGCGTTCGACCGAAATGTCCGGGTCCTCAATCATCGCCAAGGTGCCGTCGATGACTTCACCAAGATTGTGCGGGGGAATGTTGGTCGCCATTCCGACCGCAATGCCGCTGCCTCCATTTACAAGTAGGTTCGGAAACCTTGCGGGCAGGATCGTCGGTTCCCGATCCTTGCCGTCGTAGTTGTCCTGAAAATCGACGGTGTTGCGGTCAATGTCGGTCAGCAGCATCTGCGCAACGCGCGCCATGCGGATTTCGGTGTAGCGCATGGCGGCCGGGTTGTCCCCGTCGAGTGACCCGAAATTGCCCTGGCCATCAAGCAGCGGCAGTGACATGGAAAACCCCTGGGCCATCCGGACCAGTGAATCATAAATCGCCCCATCGCCATGCGGATGATACTTGCCCATTACATCGCCCACCGGGCGGGCGGATTTCCGGTAAGGCTTGTCGTGACTGTTTCCGCTGTCGTGCATCGCATAGAGAATCCTGCGATGCACAGGCTTCAGTCCATCACGTAGGTCAGGAATTGCGCGCGACACGATTACGCTCATCGCATAATCCAGGTAGGCGGATTTCAACTCCTCGACTATCGACACCGATTCAGTTCTGGACGATGGCAATTCGGGCCGCTCTTCGGAGCCTTCGGGCTGTGTTTGGAAATCGTCGGTCAAAGCGCTCTTGTTCCGTTAAGGCACTAAATTCTGTGGTTGGCACCCTATAGCATTACAACATGAACGCAAATGGGGAACCGGTTGCCGGTTTGCTGCGATGGCTGATTTCGGCTGAATTCTTTCCGGCTGGAGCCTTTTCAACCCGGGTTGCTCACTTGGAGCAGCATTCCATCGGAGATGCCCTAAAACGGGGTGTCGTCGTCGAGTTGGTTATCGACGCTGGAATGCTCGCTGGAATCAGGTTCCGGGCTTCTTCGATATTCTCCGGAGGATTCCCTTTTGCCGAGCATTTGCAGTTCGCCCCTGAAGGGTCTGAGGGCGATTTCCGTCGAGTAGCGATCCTGTCCAGATTGATCCTGCCATTTGCGGGTTTCGAGTTGACCCTCAACGTACACAGTTTGACCTTTGGTCAGGTACTGCTCGGCAACCCTGACCAAGTTTTCGTTGTAGATCGTAACCCGGTGCCATTCGGTTCGTTCACGGTTTTCGCCGGTGTTTCGGTCGCGCCAGCGTTCAGAAGTGGCAATCGCCAGATTGCAGTACTTCGCCCCGGACGGAAAAGTTCTGATTTCGGGATCCCTGCCAAGATTGCCGACGAGAATGACTTTGTTTACACTTCCGGACATCGCTTTGATCCAATCCACTCCATTGCAACCATTAAGGCTGGTCGGTGAATTCGGCAACAGCCAATGCAAAATTCTGAAACGTTCCTGGCCGTTTCTTCGAAGTTGCGCTCCTGAGGGGCAGCCTCCGCAGACCGGTTTCGCGGAATGTTGGAATCCTTCCGCAAGATTCCTTCCTGGAGACCCGATTCGCTGTTTCAAGGGCGTCGATTTGCTGTAGAACCGCTCAACATGAATTTGACTTGTTCATGTTGTGTTCACCATTGAAATGCGGCATTTACCGGACGGCTGCCCGGCAAACCCGCTAAACTGGAGGGGTAAATGAGCGATCCAAGGTTGATTCGCGTCAGGGGTGCGCGGGAACACAACCTGAAATCCATTGATGTTGACCTTCCGAGGGACAAGCTCATAGTCGTTACCGGCCTAAGCGGGTCAGGAAAATCCACGCTGGCCATGGACACCATTTATGCCGAGGGGCAGCGCCGCTACGTCGAGAGCCTGTCGACCTATGCACGGCAGTTCCTCAACATGATGGAAAAGCCGGATGTTGACTCCATTTCCGGCCTGTCTCCCGCGATCTCAATTGAGCAGAAGACGACGTCTGCCACCCCCCGTTCGACCGTAGGGACGGTAACCGAAATCTACGATTACATGAGATTGCTGTTCGCGCGGGTGGGAACGCCCATTTCGCCGACAACGGGCTTGCCTATCGTGGCCCAGCAGGTTTCGGAGATGATCGACCGGATTTTCAAACTGCCGGAAGGAAGTCGTGTTACGCTGCTGGCACCGGTCGTCAGGGACCGGAAAGGGGAATACCGGAAGGATCTTCTGGCATTCCGCAAGATGGGCTTCGTTCGGGTGAGAATTGACGGGGAGTATCATGAATTGGATGAGCCTCCTGAACTGAAGAAGAACCTCCGGCATAACATTGAACTTGTCGTCGACCGAATCGTGGTGGACCGGAGAATCGGGCAACGCTTGGCCGATTCGCTTAGAACGGCCCTCGACAGAGCCGACGGCCTCGCCGTGGCCGAGCATGCCGATCCTGATGGCAGTCAGGGCAGCATTACATTTTCGGAGAAGTTTGCCTGCCCGGTATCCGGATTCACAATTCCGGAAATAGAACCGCGGCTTTTTTCCTTTAATGTTCCGGCCGGGGCCTGCCCGGAGTGCGATGGGCTGGGCACACAGGCATTTTTCGACCAAAGATTGATCATTCCTGATCCGGAACGGGTCCTGATGAAAGGTGCAGTCGCACCGTGGGGCAATTCCAGCTCCGTTTACCATGAACAGACGATTGAATGCCTTGCGCGACACTTTGGTGAAGACCCTTGGCGCAATTGGTGTAATCTCTCAGAACGGTTCCGTGATGTGCTGCTCCACGGATCGGGCGACGAAGAGATCAAGTTCGAATACGCGGACATGAACCGGACCTATTCGGCAACACGGCGGTTTGAAGGGATAATACCCAATTTGGAACGCCGCTACCGCGAAACCTCGTCATCATATGTTAGGGAGGATTTCGAAAAATACCGCAATACGCGCAGGTGTGAAGCTTGCGGTGGACACCGGTTGCGTGCGGAGGCCCTGGCGGTGAAGGTGGACGGCATCAGCATCGGTCAACTGACCGATCTGTCTGTTGCAGATGCACAAGCCTGGGTAGCCTCATTGTTGGGCAAGCTGGGTCCGCAACATGCGCAGATTGCGAACCCAATCATCAAGGAGCTGACGGACAGGCTTGGCTTTCTGGTCAATGTGGGACTTGATTATCTTACCCTCTCTCGGAGGGCCAATACCCTCTCCGGTGGCGAAAGTCAGCGAATTCGCTTGGCCAGCCAGATTGGTGCCGGGTTGACCGGTGTGCTCTATGTTTTGGACGAACCTTCCATCGGGCTGCACCAGCGCGACAACAAGCGATTGCTCGCCACCCTTAAGAGCCTGCGCGATCAAGGCAATACTGTGATTGTTGTTGAGCATGACGAAGAGGCGATACGCGCGGCCGACATGGTGCTGGACATCGGTCCCGGTGCGGGCATTCACGGGGGTAAAATCGTAGCCCAAGGGCAACCTCCGGAGATTGAGGCGAATTCCTCTTCGCTGACCGGTCAGTATCTCAGCGGAAGGAAATCAATCTCCTATGAGCCAATCCGGCGTGAAGGCAACGGACTGTGCATCAGAGTCGTTTCAGCCGACTGCAACAATCTCAAATCCATAACAGTTGATTTTCCGCTTGGACGTTTCGTTTGCGTAACGGGTGTCTCAGGCAGTGGAAAATCGACCCTGGTGTTTGAGACGCTTCACCGGAATCTCAACTTCGAATTCGGCCGCCTAAGTCGACAGATTCTGCCTTTCGAGAATTGCGAACGCATAGACGGGCTGCACTACATCGACAATGTGGTCGACATAAATCAACGGCCCATTGGCCGGACTCCGCGCTCCAACCCCGCAACATACACAAACGCATTCACACCAATTCGCGATTGGTTCGCCGAATTGCCGGAATCAAAGGCAAGAGGCTACAAGCCGGGACGGTTTTCATTCAATGTCAAGGGCGGAAGATGCGAGGCTTGTGAGGGCGACGGCGTGAAGCGGATTGCCATGCACTTCCTTTCGGACATCTATGTAACGTGCGAGTCCTGCCGGGGGGCAAGGTACAACCGGGAAACACTGGAAGTGCAGTTCAAGGGCAAAAGCATTGCCGACGTTCTGGCCATGACAGTGGAGCAGGCTGTTGGTTTTTTTGATGCCATACCAAAGATCAGGGACAAGTTGGCGGCCATGCAGCAGGTGGGACTCGGCTACATTAAGCTTGGTCAGCAGGCCACAACCCTGTCAGGAGGCGAGGCGCAGCGCGTCAAGTTGGCCAAGGAGCTGTCGCGGCGGGCAACCGGTTCGACCGTTTACATTTTGGACGAGCCGACAACAGGTCTTCATTTTGAGGACATCAGGAATTTGCTTGGTGTTCTGCATAAGCTCGTTGATCGGGGCAACACCGTGGTGGTCATTGAGCATAACCTCGATGTGATAAAGACCGCCGATTGGATAATCGACATGGGGCCGGAGGGTGGCGACGGTGGCGGCACCGTCCTTGCGACGGGCACGCCCGAGCATGTCAGCAGGAAACCAGAAAGCCACACCGGCCGTTTTCTCAGGGATGTACTCGTCGATTGCAGGGCCGCAGCCGAATAGCCGCCGGAAGGAGGAACCTACGGCGTTTCGAACTTCTTGATGATGGCCGAGAAATCCAGCCCGGATCCGTTTTCCTCCTCCACGAAAGTCCGGAATATCTCCATGGCGTGCCGACCGATCGGCGTGTCGGCATCGCATGAAGTTGCGGCTTCCTGTGACAACCTTAGATCCTTGAGCATTAGGTCGGATGCGAATCCCGGCATGTAGTCATTGTCCGAAGGGGAGTTCGGGCCGACATTTGGCGCCGGGCAGTATTTGTTCAGGCTCCAGCTGAAACCCGAGGAGGTGGACACCACCTCGAACATCTTGTCGCGACTGAGACCGAGGCGGTCGGCGAGCCCAAAGGCTTCACAGGTAACGATCATCGTTGCACCCAAAATCATGTTGTTGCAGATCTTTGCTGCTTGGCCTGAACCGGCACTGCCGCAATGCACGACCCGCCCGCCCATGATTTTCAGGAGCGGAAGGACCAAGTCGAACGCTTCCTGAGTTCCGCCGGCCATGAATGTCAGCGTGCCGGCTTCGGCTCCGGAGACACCGCCGGAAACCGGTGCATCCACGAAGTGCACGAAAGCCGCGCTGGCCTCATCGGCAGCCGCCTTGGCACTTGCGATATCCACGGTTGAGCAATCCAACAGAACATTTCCGGCGGACATTTCCGGCATGATTTCCGATACCGCGTTTCGAAGCGAATTTCCGTCAGGGAGCATTGTGATCACGATCTGCCCGTGTCTTGCGGCCGCAGCGGACGAACCCGCGTCTGTCACGCCGTCGGGGCAGACGGCAGCAATGTCAAATCCCGCGACTTCATGACCGGCTCGGCAAAGGTTCTGTGCCATGGGGTTGCCCATGTTGCCCAGACCCACAAATCCAATCTTCAATGTTCTGTCTCCAGTTTGAGTTCCTGGTCGCCAAGCGGTGCCAGCAGGGCATCGGTCTCAGCTTTCCCAACGCAATCGAGGCCGGAGTGCATCCACCTTGGTTCATTGTCCTTGTCGATGACCAACGCCCTAATGCCCTCAATGAAATCAGTGTGTTCGACCGAACGGTAGACATAGCGATATTCGAGGGCCAACGCTTGTTCAATCGATATTGAATTCCGCTGCAACCGTATTAACATCAACGCACAAGACATTGACAATGGTGAGTTTCTTGCAATTGATTTTAGGCAAGTGGTTGCAAATGGCGAACTCTCTTTTTCAAGCGCCAGAACAATCTCGGGCATGGAAGGCAGCGAAAAAACCCGGTCAATTAGCGCCCGCTCGTCGTCGAGCTTTCGTTCCGAAGGAGGAGGGCAGGCGAAGTCCCCGATCACTTCCACATCGCCGGTCTGCAAAAATTTGTCGATCAAATCCGGCCACGCAACTTCCGGAACAAAATGATCGGCAAGGCCGGCAATTGTTGCGTCCGTTGGGCCAGCCCGCATTCCGGTAACGCCCATGCACTCGCCAATGCGTCCCGGTGACCTCGACAAGAGAAAGGAACCGCCAACATCGGGCACGAGCCCGATTGTGCATTCAGGCATGGCGATCCGACTGGATTCTCCAATGATTCGATGGCTTGCGTGGCAGCCAACGCCAACTCCACCGCCCATTGTGTAACCTTGCATGAGGCTGACAACGGGCAACGGTGAATTGGCGATTTTTGCATTCAGCCGATATTCATCGCACCAAAATCGTCGTCCGTATTCAAGATCGCCGGCCATTGCACTCCTGTGCATCTCCACAATGTCGCCCCCTGCACAAAATGCACGCCTTCCCGCTGCGTCGATGACGATGAGATCCACGGAGCGGATTTTGTTCCAATGATCAATGGCACGTTCAATTTCACCGCACATGGAGTAGGTAAGGGCGTTCAGTGCATCGGGTCTAGTCAGAGTTATCCGGCCGACGCGACCTTTTGAGCGAATGTCGATTTCAGTCATCAGGTGATGCCGGGCAGGAGTTCGCGCGCGATGATGAGCCGCATGACCTCGTTTGTTCCCTCAAGAATCTGGTGAACCCTCAGATCCCGCACAATCTTCTCAATTCCGTAATCGGCGAGATATCCGTAGCCACCGTGCAACTGCAGGCAATCGTTCGCCACCCTGAAACACTTGTCCGTGGCAAACAGTTTGGCCATGGCGCAAAATCGAACCCCATCAGCGGACCCCCGGTCAAGTTTCCATGCTGCCAACCGCAACAGGTTCCTTGCGGCCTGCATATCGGTTTCCATGTCCGCAACCCTGAACTGCAGGGCCTGAAACGCAGCAAGCGGTTTTCCGAATGCCTTTCTTTCCCCCATATGTCCAACCGTCTGGTCCAGAGCGGCCTGAGCACCGCCCAACGAGCAGGATGAAATGTTCAGGCGGCCACCGTCGAGACCCGCCATGGCGTGGCGAAATCCCTGGCCCTCGGTACCAAGGAGATTGGCCGCATCAACATGGCAGGAATCAAGGTTGACTTGTCTGGTAGGTTGGGACCGCCAACCCATTTTGTCCTCAAGCGCCCCGAAACTTAGCCCCGGGGTGCCCGCGTCGACAATGATCGCGGAAATGCCGCCCGTTCCGGGTTCACCTGTCCGGCAAAAAACAAGATATGAGTCGGAATAGCCTCCGCCAGAGATAAAGGACTTGCTTCCGGTCAAGAGCCAGCCGTCACTGGTGCGTTCGGCTGTTGTGCGCAATGCTGCTGCATCGGAGCCCGAACCGGGCTCGGTCAAACAGAATGAAAACACCCTTTCCATGGACAATGCACCGGGCATGTAGCGCCGCTTGAGGTCTTCAGACCCAAATGCGTCAATCATCCAGGTGCAGAGGTTATGGATTGAAAGAAATGCAGCGACCGAAGGACAGGAGCGTGACAACGCCTCAAATATGAAGGTTCCGTCCAATCGGGAAAGCCCGGCGCCGCCGGACGCTTCAGCCACGGAGATCCCACCCAGCCCGTGTTCTCCCGCGGCCGTCCACAGCTCCCTCGGAATGGTGCCTTCCCGTTCCCAATCCCGCGCATGAGGCGCAATCCGCTCGCCTCCGAATGCAAGCGCCATGTCCTGAATTGCGTATTGGGTATCCGTGGGTTCAAAATCCATCAGATCATCCGATCCGTTACTCCATGGACTGGAAGTTCAAAATGGCACCTTCCTTGATGCCGGATGGCCAGCGGGAGGTAACCGTTTTGGTCCTGGTGTAGAACCGGAATGCATCCGGGCCATGCTGATTGAGGTCTCCGAAGGCGGATTTCTTCCAGCCTCCGAATGTATGGTAGGCCAGTGGAACCGGGATCGGAACGTTGATCCCGATCATGCCGATATTGATTCGATTGGCAAAATCCCTGGCAGTGTCGCCGTCGCGGGTAAAAATTGCCACGCCGTTGCCGTATTCGTGATCCTGTGCATATCCAAGGGCCTCTTCATACGAGCTGGCCCGGACCGTGGACAGGACCGGTCCGAAAATTTCGGTTTTGTAGATGTCCATGTCGGTGGTTACCCGATCGAAGAGGTGCGGCCCGACAAAAAACCCGTTTTCGTAACCCTGCAGGCTGAAGTTCCGACTGTCGACAACAAGGTCCGCTCCCTGTTTGATGCCAGATTCAATCAAGCCCAGAACACGTTGTTTTGCATCGCCGGTTATCAGAGGTCCGTAGTCGAGTTCATCTCCGGCTGTGTATGGCCCAATTCGCAACCCTTCAATCTTTGGAACAAGTCTCTCCACAAGGGCATCAGCAGTGCCTTCGCCGACAGGAACCGCAACCGAAACGGCCATGCATCGTTCGCCCGCAGCGCCATAGCCGGATCCGACCAGCGCGTCTGCGGCCTGATCCAAGTCCGCGTCCGGCATCACGATCATGTGGTTCTTTGCTCCGCCGAAACATTGCACACGTTTGCCGTGGGCGCATCCGGTTGCATAAATATACTCTGCGATCGGAGTTGAACCGACAAATCCAACGGCTGCGATACCGTCATGTTGCAGTATTGCGTCCACAGCTTCCTTGTCGCCATGCACGACCTGCAGGATTCCTTCCGGTGCTCCGGCCTCAACCATCAGTTCGGCGAGCATGTTTGGAACTGATGGGTCGCGCTCAGACGGTTTCAGGATGAATGCGTTTCCGCAGGCAAGGGCGGGGGCAAACTTCCACATTGGGATCATTGCCGGAAAGTTGAAGGGCGTGATGCCGGCAACGACGCCGAGAGATTGCCGCATGGAGTACATGTCAATCCCCGGTCCGGCGCTGTCGGTGTAGTCACCCTTGAGAAGTTGCGGGGCGCCGATGCAGAACTCAACGACTTCAAGGCCGCGTTGAATGTCTCCCTTGGCATCCGGCAGTGTCTTCCCATGCTCCGAAGACAATGCCGTTGCAAGCTTGTCCATGTCCCGCTGAAGCAGGCGCACGAATTCCATCATGACCCTTGCTCGACGTTGTGGATTCATGGCGGCCCACGAAGGTTGGGCCCTCTTTGCAAAACCGACCGCAGCATCCACCTCCTCTGCATTGGCCATTGGCACCTTGGCCTGCACGTCGCCTGTTGCCGGATTGAAGATATCGCCGAACCGACCGGAACGGCCTTCAACCTGTTTTCCGTTGATGAAATGTGTCAGCGTCTGCATTTGCTGTCCTCTGAATGCGAGGGGTCGATGCAGCACTTGCGTTCGGCCCCGAAACCGTATCGGCCAAATCTTGCCGAACAAAACCCAACTATCAATCCTTGCAGCCTTCGACAATCTTTCCGGTCCGCCAGTTGCAGCAATGGATGCCGGAATTGGCAATTCAGTCAGGCCCGTGCCGAAACGAAGACTGCAATAGTCCTTGCAAATGTCGCCGGGTCGGACATAACAACACCGCCTTGCCTGCAGGCAAATGGGTTTTTCCGGCACGGAGCGGCCGAAAACGATCCCGTCCATGCGACAGAAGGAGAGGAACTGGCAATGCGGACTGGCCTCTATCCCGGCACTTTTGATCCGATGACCTTGGGTCATCTCGACATAATTAGGCGCGCCTGCTCGCTGGTTGATCGTCTTGTGGTCGGTGTCGCAATGAACATGGAAAAATCCCCGCTGTTCGAACTGGAAGAGCGCGTTGCAATGGTTGAGGCGGAGGCTGCCCTGCTTCAGAAGGAAACCGGAACCTCCATTACCGCCCATCCGTTCGAGAACCTTCTCATTGATTGCGCCAATGAGGTGGGAGCAAGCGTAATTATCAGAGGATTGAGGGCAGTGTCGGATTTTGAGTATGAGTACCAGATGGTTGGAATGAACCGCGCATTGGAGTCGGGCGTTGAGACCGTCTTTCTGATGGCCGATGCCAAATGCCAGGTGATCGCTTCCAAGCTGGTGAAGGAGATCGCGAGGTTGGGAGGCGACATCTCGACTTTTGTTTCGCCGCAGGTTGAGTCTTCGGTCAGACAAAAATTCGTGACTGGATAGGGTTGGGTGGATACACACCTTGTCCAATCATGTATTGCACCCTGCAAGGGGTTTCCGTGCGGGAAACACTCGGAACTGCACAAGGATGCGACATGACCCTTGGACGGGATCAAACATGGAGAGTGGTAATGCGATTGATTGCGGTTGTGCTCACGGCTGTGCTTGCATCGGGAAACGCTTTTGCGGAGGACGGAAACATTCTGAACATTGAATTGGCTGACAACGTCGGCGCAAAAAAGGGCACGATTCAAATTGAGTTGTTGCCGGAAATTGCTCCGGGCCACGTTGAGAGGGTAAAACAGTTGGCGAATGAAGGACACTATGACGGGGTGGTATTCCACCGGGTCATAGATGGGTTCATGGCCCAAACCGGTGATGTCAAATTCGGAACCATCGAAAGTAGCAAACGGCAATATGTCGGCATGGGCGGATCGGACTTGCCTGATTTGAAGCAGGAATTCACCGACACGCCATTTCTGCGGGGAACGGTGGCAATGGCGCGTGCTCAGGATCCCGACAGCGCGAATTCGCAGTTCTTCATAATGTTCGGCGAGGCGCCGTTCCTCAACAACAATTACACTGTGTTTGGACGGGTTTTGGTAGGGTTGGATATTGTCGATTCGATCAAGAGGGGAGATCCAAACAGGAACGGGTCTGTGGCAAATCCAGACTACATGTCAAAGGTTTGGGTCGGACAGTTGATGAGTTCCGGCAAACCGTAGGATTGATTGCAGCCGGTATGATGAAGCAGGTAACGGCAGGTGCTGCACTACTTCGGACGGCAGCCGTTTGCCTGACTGCATGTGCGGCTTCAGCCCAACCGGAATCTTGGCAAGCGGAATGGCCGGCCACCGATTTCTCAATCAGTTTGGTTGATTTTTCTGAGATTGTTTCGGGTGGACCGCCGAAGGATGGCATTCCGGCCATCAACAACCCAAGTTTTCTGCAGGCTGCGGACGAGCGGCGACTTTCGCAGCGCGAGCCCGTTATGACCCTCGAAATTTCAGGGGAAGTGCCGAGGGCCTATCCAATTCGCTATCTGCTTTGGCATGAAATCATCAATGACACGGTGGGCGAAACGCCGGTTGCGGTAACATATTGTCCGCTGTGCAATTCTGGAATCGTGTTTGACCGAAGAGTGGGTAACGGTGCGCCACTGACATTTGGTGTAACCGGCAAACTCCGGCATTCCGACATGATCATGTTTGACAGGCAGACCGAGAGTTGGTGGCAGCAAGCGGTGGGTGAAGGCATAGTCGGTGAACATGCGGGCAGGGCACTCAAGGAGTTGCCGGCATGGACCGAGAGTTGGGAACAGTTCGTTGGACGCAACCCTGACGGATTGGTGATGGATGAACCGGAGCATCACCGAAGCTATGGTTCAAATCCATACCGGCAATACGATACCTCAGAACGGCCGTTTCTCTATTTCGGGGAGAACCCCCCATTCGAAATTCACCCGCTGTCGCGGGTGGTCAGGGTGGAAAACCGGGCGTGGCCGTT
Organism: Paracoccaceae bacterium; assembly: GCA_021296235.1. Lineage (GTDB taxonomy): Bacteria > Pseudomonadota > Alphaproteobacteria > Rhodobacterales > Rhodobacteraceae > JAPOXR01. Next base: position 124,169 of record JAGWAS010000003.1, read on the forward strand.
GGAGCGATTGCGCAATGCGGGGACTCTGACGGAGCATGGGTTGGAGTTTTCCTGGACGCACGGGCAGGCGTCACCCTTGGACACGCGAAGCATTGCCGACGGGCGGGACATTGGAATGGTCAGGGTCAGGGACACAGGAAGCCGGTTGGATGTTGCCCATGATGTCATGTTTGCATTTGCCTTTCATGCCTTCCATTCTGACGGTGAGTGGATGTTGGGGAACTGAATTTTGACTGATCCGGTTTCAGCTAAATTCCCTGACAATCATCGCATGGCGCTTGCGGCCAGCTGACAGTTTTACCGGGCTGTTGAGATCCGAAGGCAAAATCAGGAAAGAAACATCCTTAACCAATTCGCCATTTATGCGCACGGCACCGGAGGCGACCATGCGCCGCGCGTCCTTGCCTGATTTTGCGAGCTCCGCCACCAACAGAGCACGGGTAACGGCAATTCCACCACCGGTCAGGTTTGATTCCGGAATTTTGTAGGTTGGCAACCCCTTGCTGTCGCCTCCCAATTCAAAAACCTCCCTTGCCGTTCTCTCTGCACCCTGCGCGTTCTTGGTTCCGTGTGCCAAGGCTGTAACTGCGTTTGCCAGAACGGCCTTGGCGTGATTTGCCTCGGTTTCCCGCAATTCACCAAGCCGCCGGCACTCATCAATGTCCAATTCAGTGAACATGGCAAGCAGCCGACCGACATCCGGGTCGGGGACGTTGCGCCAGTACTGCCAAAAATCGTAAGGCGTAAACATGTCCTCATTCAGCCAAACCGCCCCGCCGATTGTCTTTCCCATTTTTCGGCCATCGGACATCGTAAGAAGTGGCGTTGTCAATCCGAAGGTTCGGGATCCCTCAATGCGCCTAACCAGGTCAACCCCGTTGACGATGTTGCCCCACTGATCCGATCCGCCCATCTGAAGTTGGCAGCCGTGCTTCCTGTTGAGGGTCAGGAAGTCGTAGGATTGAAGAATCATGTAGTTGAATTCAAGAAACGACAATGATTGTTCCCGTTCAAGCCGGGATTTGACCGAGTCGAATGCCAGCATCCGGTTCACCGAAAAATGGCGTCCGACATCTCGCAGAAAGGGGATGTAGCTGAGGTTGTCGAGCCATTCGGCATTGTCTACCATCAACGCATCAGTCGTTCCGTCACCAAACTTCAGATAACGCGAAAACACTTGGTTCAAGCCCGAAATGTTGGCTTGAATCTGCTCATCAGTCAGCAACGGGCGCTGGTCAGCCCGGAATGAGGGATCTCCGATTTTTGTGGTTCCGCCCCCAATCAGGATAATGGGTTTGTGCCCTGTCCTTTGGAGCCAGCGAAGCATCATTATCTGAACCAAGCTGCCAACATGAAGGGACTTCGCCGTGGCGTCGAATCCGATGTAGGCCGGAACGAGACCGGATCGAAGCGCTTGGTCCAACTGTTCGGTGTCGGTGCAAGCGTCGACAAGTCCCCGTTCTGTCAGGACGGAAAGGAATTCGGATTTGGGTTTCCTGTTCATGTCAATCCGGTCTGGCGCGCTGCTGAAGCGTCCAATACTAACAGTCTTGTCGGGAAGGAAGGTGGAATGTCCGGACATCAAGAGAATTGGACGGTGGGATGCATGTCCGGCACTTCGGTCGACGGCGTCGATGTTGCCGCGGTTGCAACCGACGGGACCAAAATCCAGAAGTTGGGCGCTACGCACTATCGGAGTTTCTCGCCGAAGGAGCGAACGACGATCATGAATGCGTTCGGTTGCTGGCAGGGCGACGGTCCGGTTGCGGCTGCCGAAGCGGTCGTCGAGGCAGCCCATCGATCAGCCTTGCGCGATTTCATGCCTGGAGCAACATTGGGATTTCATGGTCAGACACTCGCGCATGATCCCGATGCGGGACGTACCCATCAGGCAGGAGACGGCGACAAATTGGCGCATGCGACCGGACGCAGGGTTGTGTGGGATTTCAGGTCATCAGACATGGCCTGTGGAGGCCAGGGCGCGCCCATGGCTTCATTTTTCCATTTCGCCCTGGCAAAATTCCTTGGCATGAGCAATCCGGTTGCATTCCTCAACCTCGGCGGTGTCGCCAACGTGTCAGTGGTTGACCCCACATTTTCAGCGCCGGACGAGGACGGGGCGCTTGTTGCCTTCGACACCGGGCCTGCGAACGCCATCATTGACGACTTCATCAGGAGCCGTACCGGAATGCCATGCGATCTCAACGGCCAATATGCAATTTCAGGAACACCTGACATGAATGTTGTCGGAGAAGTGCTTGACAATCCATGGTTTTGCAGAATTCCTCCCAAATCACTCGACAGGAATGGATTCAGCCTGGCTTTGGAAAAAGTCGACGAAATGTCGGTTCAGGACGGTGCTGCCACGCTGACCGCTTGCGTCGCTGCGGCCACTCGCCGGTCGTTCAGCCAGATCAATCAGGAAGTCGGGCTGGTTCTTGTCTGCGGTGGTGGCCGATTGAACCCGGAATTGATGCGGAGGTTGGATCAGGAATTGCCGGCAACGGTAGTTCCGGTTGAAGAATTCGGTCTGGACGGAACGATGATCGAAGCTCAGGCATTTGCACATCTCGCAGCTCGCGCAATTCGAGGGCTTCCCACATCATGCCCAGGAACCACCGGCTGCGGGCACCCAGTTTGTGGAGGCCGAATCAGCGACCCACCCAGTTCCGGCGTTGGCAACGCATGCAAGGATTGACTCTTGATCTGCGATCTTGAGCGATCGACCAACCAACATTGCCGCTCGCAGCGGTTACTGCCCTTCTCCGGAGAAAACACTCGTTGCCTGATTGTCGTGGCAACCAAGCGGTGATTCTCCGCAACGTCCGCCAATCGATGCAACGAAATTCCACTCCTTCGGTGTCGTTTCGTTGCGGTGCAAAGTGGTCTTGGACAAAGATCGGCTACCGGGCATGCTTGGCAGATCTTGTCTGCTGATCATCCACGGTTGTGAAAAGCTCTTTTTCCCAAGTAGACGCTGTTGCCGGAAAGTGACTCTTCGATTCTTAGAAGTTGATTGTATTTTGCCGTTCGGTCCGAGCGCGACAGTGAGCCGGTTTTGATCTGACCGCAGCCGGTTGCAACGGCAAGATCTGCGATCGTGGTATCCTCGGTTTCTCCTGATCGGTGCGACATAACGGAGGAAAACCCCGCTTCCCTGGCAATGCTCATGGTTTCCAACGTTTCGGTGAGCGTGCCGATCTGATTGACCTTGATCAGGATTGAATTGCCGCAGCCATTCTCAATTCCGTGTTGCAGCCGTTTTCTGTTGGTGACGAAAAGGTCGTCGCCAACCAACTGAACTCCATTGCCCAACCTTTCTGTCAACAGTTGCCAACCATCCCAGTCATCCTCTGCACATCCGTCCTCGATTGATGCGATCGGATATCTTCCGACCAGGGATTCGAGGAATCCGACATTCTGTTCCCGATCGCGACAAATTTGCTCTCCGGCGAAGTCATAGACATTGCCGTCGAAATACTCGGTTGAAGCACAATCGAGAGCGAGGAGTACGTCCTCACCGGGGCGATAACCTGCACCCTCTATGGCTCGCATCAGGAAACCAATTGCCAATTCGGTCGATGAAATGTCAGGTGCAAACCCGCCTTCATCCCCGACATTGGTGGAATGCCCCTCATCGGAAAGAAGACGACTCAACCTGTGGAAAATCTCGGCGCCAACCCGGACCGCTTCGCCAAAGGAGTCGCTTGAAACAGGAACAATCATGAATTCCTGGATGTCGATGGGGTTGTCCGCATGCTTGCCGCCATTGAGCACGTTGATCATTGGGACGGGAAGCTTGTTTGCCTCCTGGCCGCCAAGATACCTGTACAAGGGTTGACCGGTATGATTGGCAACTGCTCTTATGCAGGCCAACGAAACACCAAGAATGGCGTTGGCACCAAGACGAGCTTTGTTGTCGGTACCATCGAGTTCAATCATTGCGGCATCGATTCCGGCCTGATCCAGGGCTGATATTCCCTTCAGGATCGGAGCAATTTCGGAATGGACTGCGTTGACCGCGTTGAGCACGCCCTTGCCACCGTGGCGGCTGGCATCGCGATCACGCAATTCAACAGCCTCATGGGCCCCCGTGGAAGCACCTGAGGGCACTGCGGCACGCCCCAAAGATCCATCGTCAAGCACTATGTCAACCTCGACGGTCGGATTCCCCCGACTGTCGAGTATTTCCCGCGCAACAACTTCCCTAATGCAACTCATGACTTCAGTCGCCTCCGTCCTTTCTGACAGGAACACCATAGAGTTCCATTCTGTGCCCCTTGAGCCTGTAGCCGAGGCGGGTCGCTATCGCCTGCTGCAAAGCTTCAATTTCCGGGTCAATGAATTCAATTACCTGTCCCGAGTTTATGTCAATCAAATGATCGTGGTGTTCGCGGTCGGCGTCCTCATATCTGGCCCGGCCTCCGCCAAACTCGTGTCGCTCGACCATCCCGATTTCTTCCAATAGCTTCACGGTTCTGTAGACGGTGGCGATTGAGATTTGCGGATCCAGCTTCAATGCCCGTTCATGCAAATCCTCCACATTTGGGTGGTCAGTTGACTCTTCCAGCGCTTGAACCACCGCCCGCCGCTGGCCCGTCAGCCGAATTCCCTGCGATTCACATCTGGAGATCAATTGACTGGACATTCGGATCCTTGCCGCCTGGTTAACTTTCCTACATCGGGCCGCACTCCCGAAGGAGATGCCGACCCATTCAATCCTGCATGTTTCGCCGAGTTGCGGGCCGTTGCCCATACGGATTGGTCTGCCTTCGGGAACAGGAACTTGCAGGCTTCAAATCTCACGAATTGACCGGAATTGTCCATCCCTCAATCATTCTGCCGATGCCGTTCCTGTCATCAGGTTCCGCAAAATGTGCGGCACACAACCTCCTCCTGCGTCGGCGGCAGAGTAAATCGATCCGATTGCGGGTGATCAGAATAGGGGGCTGTCCAAGCACGATCAAGGTCATGAAACAGCTGGAAATTTCCTGCAACTGCTTCATCTATGGCTTGTTCGATCAGGTGGTTGCGCGGGATGAGTGCCGGGTTGTACGAGTTCATGACACGCTGGCGGAACGAGGCCGGTCGTCGATCTTGGCCGAGCCGTTGTCTCCAGGCAGACAACCAATCCCGAGCAGCGTGGTTGCCGCCGAGATAGGCAACGAACGCATCGTCACCTTTTCCGCCAGTGGCGGTGAGTTCGGTCAATCGACGAAATGCGACGGTGAAATCCGCTTCGGATTCTGCAAGCAGTTTGAGGAAACCGGAAATCAGGGATTCATTGTTTTTGTTCACTGCCAATCCAAGTTTTCTTCGAAAAACCGTCAGCCAGGCTTCGGTGAATCGGTCCTCGAATTGGTTGACTGCATCGGTGGCCACCTTGATTGCGTCCTCCTTGCCAAGTCCCAAAATCGGCAAGAGCGTTGTGGCAAATTGGGCAAGATTCCAATGGCAAACCGATGGTTGGTTCGAAAATGCGTAGCGGCCGGCATGGTCAATCGAGCTGAACACCTTGTGCGGGTGAAAGTTGTCCATAAATGCGCACGGGCCGAAATCTATGGTTTCGCAGGCGAGCGAGACATTGTCGGTGTTCATAACTCCATGAATGAACCCCGCACCCATCCAAGCGGCGACAAGCCGGGCCTGGCCATCAACAACCCTTTCAAGCAACCCAAGGATCGGGTTTTCTGAGTTGAAAGCGTCGGGATGCAATCTTGCGATGGTGTAATCCGCAAGCAGTCGCAGTGCTTCGATGTCATTTCTTGCAAGGAAATACTGGAATGTTCCGACACGAATGTGTCCTTTGGCCACCCTTGTCAGAACAGCACCCGGATAAACCCTCTCCCGTTGAACCGGTTCTCCGGTTGCAACTGCGGCCAGCGAACGCGTCGATGGTATTCCGAGTGCATGCATCGCCTCGCTGACGAGATATTCACGCATCACCGGGCCGAGCCAAGCGCGCCCGTCGCCCATTCTCGAAAATGGTGTTGGTCCCGAGCCCTTCAGTTGCACATCTCTGCGAACGCCATTTTGGTCAATGACTTCACCCAGGAGGATGGCACGCCCATCTCCAAGCTGAGGAACCCATCCGCCGAATTGGTGCCCTGCATAGGCCATGGCAAGCGGCACCGCCCCGTCAGGGATGCTGTTGCCGGCGAGCACGGCGACACCGGCATTGGACTCCAGCATATCCGGATCAAGGCACAACTCCTCTGCAAGCTTCCGATTAACCTTGATCAAACCCGGTTTTGCCACTGAAGTTGGGCGCAATCTTGCATAGAAGCGTTCCGGCAACTCGGAATAGCTGTTGCTGAAGTTGAACAACCTTGGCCGTACCGTCCGACATGGGTTCATCGGTGTTTCAAAACCGCCTAAAGACAGGCCAGCTTCTCGGTGATGAGTTCAAAGAATCCGTCCGCATCAACCTCGCTGATGAACATCGCGTTTTCACTGCGGTTGGTGACTTTCCACCAATCCACCACGGTCATCCCCATTGTGAGTTCAGATTCGGTTTCGATTTCCACATTTACAAGACGACCGCTGAACAGTTCGGGATTGAGGAGGTATGCAATGACGCACGGATCGTGCAATGGACCACCCTCGGACCCGTATTTGGCGGTGTCGTGGCGATTGTAAGTTGCCAACAGGTCAGCAACAACCTGACCCTGCTTGGTTCCGAGATCACGGAATGCATCCAGTCTCTTTGGCGTTGTCAGGGCCTTATGCGTTACGTCCAGCGGAAGTACAGTCAACTGCACACCGCTTCCGAACACAATTTTTGCCGCTTCCGGATCAACATAAATGTTGAATTCGGCCGTCGGGGTAACGTTGCCGACCTCAAAATAGGCACCGCCCATCAGAACGATTTGTTCAATCCTGTCCACGATGTCGGGCGCCCGGAGCATTGCCGTTGCGACATTTGTCAGTGGACCCAGCGGGCAGAGGGTTACGGTTCCTTCCGGCTCGTTGCGGAGAGTGTCGATCAGAAAGTCGATTGCGTGCTGGGGCTGCAGCTGCATTTGGGGCATTGGAAAGCTCACCCCGTCAAGTCCCGTCCTGCCGTGCACCTCCTCTGCGGTAACAAGGGCGCGCTTCAGCGGACGGTCACAGCCGGCAAAAACGGGAATGTCTGCACGCCCGGCGCATTCACACAGCGCCATTGAATTTCTTGCCGTCAGTTCCAGAGGAACGTTTCCGGCAACTGCGGTGATGCCCAGTGTCCTCAGTTCGCGGCTGCCGAGCGCGGTGAAAATTGCCACGGCGTCGTCATGGCCGGGGTCCGTGTCGATTATGATTTTTCTTTGATCTACCATGCGCAATATGTCGGCCTGTTCCTGCTGCGATTGGCAGCACTATATTGAGGGTGGACAAGTATGTGAAGCAGGCCGGTTGGCAGCGATCGCATCTGTCGGCAATTCGGAGGGCCCATTTTTCCGGGCATGCAATTGCCGGAAGGAGAGTTCGCCTGTTCCGTTGCCTGACATCCTTGAGCCTGTGTTACCGGGGACCCGGCGCCTTCAACTGCAAATGGTTCAGGCCAGTGGCCGTCACGGCCAACGCTGAATTCAGCAGGTTGAGGAATTGACCTACGGAATGCGGTTTCCTGTTGGTGGTGGGACGGTTCCTTTCATGGATATCATCCAATTCCGTCAGTCTGGCTTGCGCACCCGTTGCTTTGGCGGTTGCCGGAGCATCCCAAGGCAAAGCCCCACTACACTGCCGGGCAGGACAGGTCCGATTACCAAAAGGGACATTCTGGAGTTGGAAATTGCCGTGGCCAAAACTGCACCCAATATGGAATTCGTGCCTCCATGAAAACCAGAGGAGTTGGCTCGTGAAATGCCATCGGTTGTGGTGTTGCGCCAGTTAATTCGGGACGTCGGACCTGGTGGTGGGGCAGGGTCATTTCCGTTTGAACTTCAACGCCATACCAAGAGTGTTCACCGGCAGACTGTGGTTCCGGCAGGGTAATCAGCGCGATTTCTTGGAGCGTTCCCAGAATGTGTCCAGTTGAGACAGCTCAAGTTTTGATGGCTCCAACCCTTCCAATCTGATCGCCCTTTCCATTGCTTCGAACCGCCCAACAAACTTGTCACTGGCGGCCCGGAGCACCGCTTCCGGATCAAGTTCAAGATGTCTCGCCAAATTGACGCAGGAAAACAGGAAGTCGCCAAATTCCTCTGTGATCGACTCCAAATCGGACTTCTCAATGGCCTCATTCAATTCGTCAAGTTCCTCGCGGATTTTGGCGACAACCCCATCTGGGTCGGGCCAGTCAAAACCTATGCCTGCCGCGCGGCGTTGCAGCTTGGCTGCCCTGGTCAGGGCTGGGAGCGCTTTCGCGACACCGTCCAGAATGCCGGTTTCCTGGTTCATGCGCCGTTCGCGTGCCTTGCCCTTTTCCCAGTTGATCTCCTGTTCGGAGGCGGTCCGTTCGACGCCATCCGTTCCGAAAACGTGCGGGTGACGCTCGATCATCTTTTGGCTGACTCTGTTGGCAATGCTGGCAAAATTGAACAGCCCGACTTCCGAGCCCATCTGGGCATGATAGACAGTTTGAAGCAGCAGGTCTCCCAATTCGCCTTCCAATTGGTTCCAATCGCTCCGCTCGATGGCGTCGGCGACCTCATAGGCTTCCTCAATCGTGTATGGCAGGATTGTTCCAAAGTCCTGCTCAATGTCCCAAGGACATCCCTTTTCGGGATCGCGCAACTGCCGCATGATGCCGAGCAAGCAGACAAGTGCCTCTGCCGCTCGCTGTTCCTGGGCGTCATTCGTTACACAACTCTTCATTCAGGTGGTCCTTCGTAGCTGCTTTTTTGCATGTCGCCGCCCTATCGCTTGGCGTAACCTCAATCTGGCTCTGGAGTGTTGGCCGCAGTCGATGGGATTAAAGTTCTCCGGTGGGACTTGGCTGGCCACAAAAGCCGCAATTCGGTGCCGTCAGGTAACACTGCCCACCATGTAACCCCGCGCCGGAAACTGTACATTCAGCAAAACAAACAACCTATTCGGCAGCGATCTTTATCACTGGCACCATTGAATCAAGTTCAGTTTGATCCAAGTGACATTTGATGTAGTGGCCATCGGCAAGGAACTGATTTTCCGGAACTTCGGTTTCGCACCTGTTGCCGGGAACCTTCGACTTCCACCTGCACCTGGTTTGGAAGGGACAGCCCGGTGGCGGATCCATTGCCGAGGGAATGTCACCCTCAAGTACGATGTGTTCCTTCTGAACACGGGTATCGGCTATTGGGACGGCGGAAAGAAGAGCCTCCGTGTAGGGATGATAGGGAGGCGAGAAGACCTGATCGGTTGCTCCAAGTTCAACAACATGACCAAGATACATGACCATTACGCGGTCGGAGAGATAGCGGACAATCGACAGATCATGCGAAATGAACAACAGGGTCGTTTTTTCCTTTGCCTGAATTTCCATCAGCAGGTCGGTAACGGCAGCCTGAACCGACACGTCGAGTGCGGATACCGGTTCATCGGCAACGACGATGCTGGCGTTCCCCGCAAAGGCCCGCGCAATTCCAACCCGTTGCTTCTGACCTCCCGAAAGCTGCCGAGGCATCCGGTTGGCAAATTCACGGGGCAATTTCACGAGATCAAGCAATTCGAGCATGCGGTTGTGCCGCTCCTCCACGGTCCGGCCGACCTCAAAAATCTCAAGCGCCCTTGTGATTTGACTGCCGACGGACATGCTTGGATTCAGCGTGTCGAAGGGATTTTGGAAAACCATTTGAACAGATGAAACTGTTTTGGTGTTTCGGGCCTCGATCGCAATGTCCTGAATCTGCTGTCCATTCAGCACAATTTCTCCCTCGGTCGCAGTCTCGAGCCCCATCAGCACCTTGGCGAATGTTGATTTTCCACAACCCGATTCACCGACGATTGCCAGAGTTTCGGATTCATGCGCCTCGAATGTGAGTGCCTCGTTCGCCTTGACCACGCGATCACCGGCGCCTCCGAACAGGGCATTTGCGGAAACGGTATAATATTTCTTGAGATCCTGCATCTTAAGGACCACGCCCCCGGTTGTTCGGGCTGCGCTTCCTTCCTTTGCGGCGGCAGGTGCATCCCAGTCAATTTCCGCATATTTCAGGCAGCGGGTTTCATGACGGTGATTGCCTTCGACATCCGACATTGCGATTTCGCCCCGGTCGCATCGGCCCCGTTCCATGTAGTTGCAGCGCGGACCAAAATTGCAGCCGAGTGGGCGTTCATGGGGCAGGGGAAAGTTTCCTGGAATCGCGACCAAGGGGCTTGTTGTCTTGTCTGCACCCGGCAGCGGGATCGATCTGAACAGCGCCTGCGTGTAGGGGTGCCTCATCTTGTCGAACACGTCAGTTATGGAGCCAGTCTCCACCGCCTCCCCGGAATACATGACGCACAGCCTGTCGCATACCTCGAGTATGAGTCCCAAATTATGGGAAATGAACAACATCGAAGTGCCGTATTTCTTGCCGAGATCCTTGACCAGATCCACAATTCCGGCTTCGACCGTGACGTCGAGTGCAGTGGTCGGTTCGTCAAGTATGAGCAATGATGGCTTGGACATTAATGCCATGGCGATGACAATTCGTTGCTGTTGGCCGCCGGAAAGTTGATGCGGATAGCTGTCCAGCATTCTTTCCGGGTCCGGAAGCCGGACATCGTTGACGACATTGAGTGCCAGGGATCTTGCCTCGCTCTTGGACGAGCCGTCATGGAGCAGCGGAACTTCCATCAACTGGGTCCCGATCTTCATTGCCGGGTTCAGCGACGCCATGGGTTCCTGATAGATCATTGCGATCTCGTTGCCTCGTATCGCTCTCAGTTCCTGCGCACTCAATTTGCCGAGATCACGCCCCTTGAACTTGATCGTACCACCGACAATCTTGCCGTTGACACCAAGGTCCTGCATGACCCCAAGCGCGACGGTGGACTTGCCGCAACCCGATTCACCAACGAGCCCCATCGCCTCTCCCGGCTGCACGACGCATGAAAAATCCATGACCGCGGGAATTTCGTATAGGCGGGTAAAGAAGGAAATCGAAAGATTCTCTATCTCAAGAATGGGCGTTGCCGCATCGGTTGTAGCCATCTTCATGTCCCTTCCATCGGCATCATCCGCCGCATCAATCAATCCTTTAGGGATTCCTCGCGCAATCCGTCTGCGAGGAGGTTAAGTCCAAGCACAAGGCTCATCAGGGCCAAGGCCGGCGGCAGAGCCGGATGCGGGTAAATCGAAAGGAGTTTGCGGCCATCATTTATGGTTGATCCCCAGTCGGGGCTTTCGGGGCTCACCCCAAGACCGAAGAATCCCAATGTTCCCAGCAGGATCGTGGTGTAGCCAATCCTTAGACAAAAATCGACGATGAGCGGCCCGCGTGCGTTGGGAAGAATTTCCCAAAGCATGATGTACCATGGGCCTTCGCCTCTTGTCTGTGCTGCCGCAACATAGTCCCTCGTTTGGATGTCCAGCGTTAGCCCGCGCACGATCCGAAAAACCGTTGGCGAATTGACGAACACCACCGACACAAATACGTTCAGCAGATTGGGACTCATTCCGAAAACACCCAATCCGAACGCACTCAACGGGTCGGCGTTGAAGGCCAGGCCGGAATACGCCCAAAATCCAAGCAGCAGGGTCAGACTAATCAGCAAGAGTCGCGTCGCCGGCTGGGTAAAGAACTTCGAATTCCAGAGAATTATGAAGAACACTATCGGAAACGCAAAAAGAATCGCTGCGAGGATGTTAGGGATGGACGTCGTCCAGGTATTGTTCAACCAAAGCGGAATCTCTGTTCCCGCCTCCCTGATTTCGGGAGTAACAAGCAGATAGAAGAGGAGAATCACCGGGAATGCCAGAACAAGATTGGCAACGAACGACAGGCTGGTGTCAAAACGTCCGCCGAAATAGCCTGCGGGCAAGCCTAGTGTGATCCCGACCATGAATGCGATGGTCGTCGCAGCGGGTGCAATGCTCATTACACCCTTTGCACCGATGACCATCCGCGAAAACACGTCTCGGCCAAGATTGTCACCGCCAAGGAGATAGGCGAGTTCCTCGGAGTCTGGAATGAACGTGCCCGGTACTTTGTTCTTCAGTTCGGCAATTTGAACCAACGGGTCAAATGTGGCAATTGCCGGAACCAGATTGATTCCGGCTATGGCAACACCCTCGGAAAAGATTGCGGTGAACAACCAGAAAGCTACGATCCCGAATCCGATCATTCCAACTTTGCTGTCGAACAGCTTGCCGTAGAGGCCCAACCGTCGCTTGAAGGTGATTGATGCGGCAAAGATTACCAGAAGGGTCACCCAAACTGGTACGAACTGAATCAGGAGTTGGGCAAAAATTTGCCCCCAATTAAGCGGTGTCATGGCCGTCCGTTCACGAGATTCGAATGCGCGGGTTGAGGTAAACGTAACCGATGTCGGAAATCAGTTGCGTGATCAGAACCACCACCACCGCCGCCATTGAGCAGCTGATGAGCAATTCTATGTCGTTATTGTTGGCGGCAAGCACGAGAGTCCACCCGAACCCCTTGTAGTTGAAAAGGGTTTCCACGATCACAACCCCGGTGAGCAGCCAAGGAAATTGGAGCATAATCACCGTGAAGGGCGCAATGAGCGCGTTGCGCAGGGCATGCTTGAGTACGATCATGTGAAAAGAGACGCCCTTGAGGCGCGCCGTTCTAATGTACTGCGACGTCATAACTTCCGCCATGGAGGCGCGGGTCATCCGGGCGATATAGCCCATTCCGTAGAGCGCCATGGTGAGCACCGGCAGGGTGAAATTGTCAAACGTTACACCGTCGTTCAAGGCGCTTGCGGCCGATCCCTTGAACCACTTCAAACCAACTGCGGATGAGGCAAACAAAGCGACCAGCACAACTCCGGAAATGTACTCCGGTGTGGCGGTTGTCGTGATGGCAAAGGTGGAAAGCGACCGATCGGTTCGTGACCCTTCGCGCATTCCCGCCAGCACCCCGACCACGATCGCCATGGGCACCATCACGACCATGACCCAAAACATCAGCACGCCGCTGGCCCCAAGACGTTTCCAAACGATCTCGTTCACCGCAACCTTGGCAACCGTGGAATGTCCAAGATTGCCCTGCAGCAGGCCGCAACGGGTTGGGATCTCATCGGGTTGCATTCCGAATTCGACACACCGGCCGCGAATGGTCCCATCCTCGGTTTGCCGGCGCCAACCGGGAACGATGCCAAGCCACTGGCCGTATCTCAAAACTATCGGTTCCAGATAACCGTTTTTTTCCAGGTAGCCTGCGACTGCGGCATCCGACATCCGCTGGTTGCCTTGGGATTTGGCGAGTTTCTCCAGATTCGGGTAGAGATTTGTCAGGAAGAACACGATGAAGGTTAACACAAGTGCAGTCAGTGTCATGACACCAAAGCGCTTGATCAGGAAAATTCCCATGTACTCACCTTAACCTGTTGATCTGCAGGAGTTGATCAATCTCAAGGCATTCGATCCGCCAATGAACCCATGCAGTTCGACCGGACGGAAGTCCGCCCGGTCGGAACTTACTGCCGAGTTACGCCGCCCACCCAATCTTGTAGACATGGATTTCGAAGGTCGGATGCATTCCGGCATTCACGAGGCCATCTTTGTGGTGCCGGTAGAGCGAACGCCAATACGGCTGAACGATATGCCCTTCCTCCAGCATAATCTCCTGGAGGCGCCGCATGACCACGCGACGCTTGTCGGCATCGGCGATGGAAAGCGCAATTCCGAGTTTTTCGTCGAACTCGGCGTTTGCCATTCCGGTTTCGTTCCACGCTTCGCCGCTCCGGTAGGCCAGGGCAAGCACCTGAACTCCGAGCGGTCGCTGGTTCCAATTTGTCGACGAGTACGGATACTTGGCCCAATCGTTCCAAAAGGTGTTTCCCGGAAGGATGGTCCGCCTCACCTTGATTCCGGCATCGCGCAACTGGGCGGCAACGGAATCAGTGGTGTTGCGTCTCCAATCGTCATCGATCGAAATCAACTCGTGCTCGTAGTCAAGCATCCCGGCTTCCTCAAGCAATGCCTTGGCACCTTCCGGATCCCTGACATGCTCCATCCCCGGGGCGTATTCCGGGTGAATTGGGCAAACATGATGATTTTCGGCCACGGTGCCGCGATCGTTGTATCCGAGCTTAAGGCAGGTCGAATTGTCGACGGCCATGACCAGCGCTTGCCGGACGCGACTGTCGGCATAGGGTGTTGCGCCATCAACTTCCGCCTCTGAATTGGTACGGATGACAATCGTGGCGGCGGTTACGATGTCGGAATTAATCCAACCGAGACCGTCAAACTGGTCAATGAACTCACCGACCGTTTCGTAGGTCATGTCGAATTCCTCGGCATCCGCACCGGCCAGCCAGGACGCAGGATCGGTGCCGTAGTCCAAATATTCGATGCGGTCGAGATGTGCGCCTTCTCCCCACCACTCGTGGTTTTCGTTACGAACCAGCACGCCCCTGACACCGACCTCAAGCGATTCCGGAACATAGGGCCCCGTGCCGATCGGATTGCGCAACATATCTTCGTCGGGATTGAAGCTTGAATGAACAATTGCCGCAGGATAGTCGGCCATCCCCGGAATGATGGAGATGTCCGGTTGCGGCAGGGTCAACCTTACAGAATGGTCGTCAATGACGCTGATCGCTCCGTCAATGGCCTTGTTGGTATCCGGATCGATGAGCGTTGCCATTCGACCAGCCATCGAGTTGCCGTCAACTCCCTTTTCGCACCAGCGGTTGATGTTGAAGGCGACATGCTCTGCCGTGAAGTCGTCGCCGTTGTTCCACTTCACCCCCCTGCGAACATGAAGAACATATTCGGTGGCGTCTTCGTTGACGTCCCAGCTTTCGAGCAAGATGCCCCTGAAAGTTCCGTCGGCATTATATTCAACGAGGTATTCGAGCCAACCTCTTGCAAAGTTGGCAATCTGCGACCAATCGAACGTCCTTGGATCTTTGAGGCCACGAACTTCGGTCTGCAGGCGAAGCGTGCCACCTCTCCTGATGTCCATCGCATTGGCCTCGCTCGGGATGATGCCTGCCAGTGAATATGCGCCGGCTGCCGTTACTCCCATGGCAGTTGAGCGTGCCATGAATTCGCGTCGGCTCAGTTTGCCGTCCAGGAATTCCCGGGCGTACATCTTTGCCAACCCATGCACTGGTCTTCCATTTATGGTCGGATAATTTGTCATTCGGCTCTCCCAATCATTTGTTTCAAGAGTTGCGAGTGAATTGACGGCGACAAGCACCCGGAATTTCCTTCCAAGCTCCTGAAGTCCCCCCATCCAAATTGCAACAAAACACACCCCATTATTTTAGACTTGGGCTGACATTGCAATGGACATGTTGGTGCGACGTCAATCCGGTGGCTGTTTCGGGGGATGATGTAACGGGTTGCGCCACTGGGCTGCTATTCTGATTCAGGCCGAAAGTCGCCGCCAGTTGCTCATTCGGGATCGAAACCAGGTTCTTTGCCTCTTGGCAAATTGACGGGTGGCGGCAGCTATCCTGGTTAGGGTTTCGTCAAGTCCAATCCTGCCCTCCAGATGGTCCCGGAACTCACGTGCCCCAAGTGCCTTTGAATAGGGAAGGGACGGGTCATGGCTGCGGAAAACTTCCCTGCATTCCTCAATCACACCATCCTTTACCATTTGCCGCAGTCGACGATCTATCTTGGCTGCGGTTCTCTTGGCATCGGGCCACAGCAGAATGGGATCCACTTCATCCAGTGCATAGAGCGGGTTTGTTTCAAGTGCGTGCCAGTGCGCAAGGCTTCGGCCAGTTGCTCGCTGAACCTCCCAAGCGCGTGCAACCCGAGCCGGATTGCCTAGATTGATGCCTTCCAAGGCTTCGGGTGCGCAATTGCGCAGGTC
This sequence comes from Paracoccaceae bacterium, assembly GCA_021296235.1. Taxonomy (GTDB): domain Bacteria; phylum Pseudomonadota; class Alphaproteobacteria; order Rhodobacterales; family Rhodobacteraceae; genus JAPOXR01. Next base: position 140,068 of record JAGWAS010000003.1, read on the forward strand.
CCGGATCATCACATCGAGTCCATTCTTGGATCGGAGCCGCCGACTTTCGCTGCGAACGCCATCAGGAATGTCTGGCACGGGCGCAAGACCATGCGTAAGCGCAAAGAAATAAAGTCCAGTCCCACCGACGAATATTGGTGGATTGGCTGGTGCTTGCTCCAGGAATCGCCGAACGTCATTCAGCCAGGAGCCGACGGAATATCCCACGGTAGGTTCGACGTGGCCGTACAGCGCATGAGGAAGGCGGGTTTCGTCGGTTCGGGTTGGCCTTGCTGTCAGAATTCGCCAACAGGAGTAAACTTGCATTGCATCCGCGTTGACGATTGTTCCACCGCTCTCCTCGGCAATCCTCATGGCCAAGGCCGACTTGCCGGAGGCGGTCGGACCGCAAATTAGCACGGCCTTCGATCCTGACGGGCGCAAATCCGGCATGGTCAAACGGACCGCTCCGCATCAATGCAACGGTACACAGCACAGGGTGCCATACCGGAGTTTACTGATGGACAATCGTTGACGGACATGGTCAATGACGCTCGACGGATTGCGTTTCCAAAGCTGCCGAAACTACGAACAGGTTCTGCATGACAGGCCTATCCCACAAACGGATAATGGTTAAGATATCCGGCGAAGCCCTCATGGGCAGCCAGAAGTACGGGCTCCACCCGCCAACCGTCGAGCGAATCGCCGGCGAAATCAAGCAGATTCACGAGTTGGGAGTTGAAATCTGCATGGTTATTGGTGGTGGAAACGTGTTTCGCGGGCTGCATGGTTCCGCACAGGGAATGGAACGAACGACGGCGGATTACATGGGAATGCTCGCTACGGTTATGAACGCATTGGCGATGCAAGCAGCCCTCGAATCTCTGGATGTTCCCACTAGAGTGCTCTCGGCGATTCCAATGGATCAGATTTGTGAACCCTACATCCGCCGGAGGGCGATGCGCCACTTGGAGAAGAACAGAGTTTGCATCTTCGCCTCAGGCACCGGCAATCCCTATTTCACAACAGATACAGCTGCTACCCTTCGCGCCAGTGAACTTGACTGCGAGGCAATCTACAAAGGCACCAAGGTTGACGGAGTTTATGATGTTGACCCGTGCCAGAATGATGGCGCAGCACGCTATAGAAGAGTTAGTTTTGATGAGGTTCTGCAGAAAAATCTGAAAGTCATGGATGCATCGGCAATTGCCCTTGCGCGCGACAACAATTTGCCCATCATTGTCTATTCAATCCTCAAGTCCGGTGGGTTGAAGGACATCTTGGAGAACCGGGGAACCTATACAATCATCGGTTGAATACGGTATACGAGATGTTGTTCCCAACAATGCATCGAACAGGGACCCAAGAGAATGTCTGTCGAGGATTTTGAACTTGATGTGGATGACCTTGAACGCCGGATGAATGGTGCACTGACGGCGATGAGGCAGGAATTCGCTTCGCTGCGGACAGGAAGGGCTTCGGCTGTCATGGTCGAGTCCCTGCAGGTCAACGCCTACAACACTTCCATGCCGCTTAACCAGTGCGGCACCATTAACGTGCCTGAACCCCGCATGATAACGATCAGCGTATGGGATAAGGATCTGGTCCATGCGGTCACGAAGGCGATTCAGGAGTCGGGGCTGGGAATCAACCCGATTGTTGAGGGAACGGTGATCCGGTTGCCGATTCCGGAATTGAATGAGGAGAGACGGCAGGAATTGTCGAAAACTGCCGCCCAGCATGCGGAGAATGCGCGCATTGCAATCAGGAACGTGCGCCGCGACGGCATGGACCAACTTCGGAAGGCCAAGTCCGATGGGGTCAGCGAGGATGAAATTGTGCTGTGGTCCGGCGAGGTTCAGGAACTGACCGACAAGTCCATTTCTGGTGTCGATCAGGCATTGGAGGCAAAACGCACTGAAATAATGGCGGTTTGAATGGCTGTACCGGCAAATGACGCTGCACCGGCAGCGGTGGATGCCACGGGACGACCGCCTGCCCATGTAGCCATAATCATGGACGGAAATGGACGTTGGGCTCAACGTCGCAAGCTTCCGAGGATCCGGGGGCACCGCGAAGGAGCCGAAAGGCTGCGCGAGATCGTTGAAGAATGCGCCAGATTCGGAATCAAGTTTCTTACCGTATTTGCGTTCTCTACTGAGAATTGGAAGCGCAGCACCGAGGAGGTGAATGGGCTGATGACCTTGTTCAGGTTGTATGCCCGGTCCGAAGCTGATGCACTCGTAAGCAACGGTGCAAGGTTCAGGTTCATCGGTGATCTTGCCGAACTGGACACTTCCCTGGTCAATCAGATCCTTGAGTTGGAGAAACGGACCAAAGGAGGCAATAGACTCGAGCTAACCGTTGCGGTCAATTATGGCGCGCGCCGCGAGTTGGCAAGAGCTGCCCGAATGGTGGCGGAAAGGGTCGCCGCAGGAGAGTTGCAGCCAAGCGAGATAGACGAGGAAACGTTGAATTCGCATCTTTATACCAGCCGATTGCCGGATCCGGACCTGATCATCAGAACTTCGGGTGAGCACAGATTGTCAAATTTCATGTTGTGGCAATCGGCATATTCGGAGTTCGAATTCGTTGACGATTTGTGGCCGGAGTTCACGACGGAGAAGTTTCGCGCGGTATTGGCGAGATATGGCCACAGGAACCGCCGGTTTGGTGCGGCAGGTGGGTAACGGGAGTCGATTGCGCCTGCGGGAATTGAAGCTTCGTCTTGTTTCAGGCCTGATCTTGGCGACGATCGGACTCTCCGCATTGGCGCTCGGAGGTCTCGCGTTCGATTGCCTTTGCGCATTGGGCGCCGGCCTAATGATGTGGGAACTTTCAAGATTGTTTTGGCCGGAGGTGCCGCGTGGACTTGCAGTGACAATCGGGGTTCTGGCCCTGGCCGCCGTTTTGACGGCCGCGTCGCTGGGCGCAGACTTGGTTGCGGCATGGTTGGTGCTGATTTTTGCCGCTGTTGCCGCTGCCGCTGCCATGCGCCGCGACAAGGTTCTGATGGCGGTTTTTGGGGGAGTGATCTTGCTTTCTGCCCTTGTTCTCGCAGAATTGCGGGCCCAGCAGGGCATGGTCGCAGCCGCTTGGCTTGTTCTTTTGGTGGTTGCAACCGACACTGCAGCTTACGTTTGCGGAAAAGTTGTGGGCGGACCGCGACTGGCTCCTTCTTTGAGCCCGGGCAAACGCTGGAGCGGCGCCGTGGGCGGCGCCGTGGCCGCGGTGTTGATAACGACTGCGTTTGCGGGTTCTTTTTCGTTGGTGATTGTGATTTTTGGCCTGACCTTGTCGGTCGCATCGCAATTTGGCGATCTTGCCGAGAGTTGGATAAAAAGAAGGGCAGGTGTGAAGGACAGCTCAGCACTAATTCCGGGACACGGCGGGGTATTGGACAGGTTTGACGGATTGGTCGGTGCATGCGGTTTCTTTGGTGTCCTTGAGATGTTTCGGGTGGCCGCCAGGGTGGGCATTGGATGACGGACGACAGACGCAGCATTACGGTACTCGGCTCAACCGGCTCGGTTGGGGCCAAAACCGTAACAATTTTGGAAGAGCGCGGAGGGGCGGCGACGTTCAACGTTGTTGCCCTCACAGGAGGACGAAACATTGAAAGGCTGGCCGAGCAAGCCATTTCCCTGAAGGCGGACATTGCGGTTACCGCATACAGTGAGTGCCACGCTGAGTTGCAGGAAAGGCTGAAGAACGAAACCACCGAAGTCGCATCCGGCAGTGAGGCGCTGGCCGAAGCGGCGGGGCGGCCTGCGGACTGGACAATGTCCGCAATAGTGGGATTTGCCGGTCTTGTGCCCGGACTGCGCTGCTTGGAAAGGGGCGGCGCAATGGCTTTGGCCAACAAGGAGAGTCTGGTTGCGGCTGGCAGGTTGGTGACATCCACTGCCAACAGATCCGGTGCAATTCTGCTGCCGGTGGACAGTGAGCACTCGGCGATGTTTCAATTGCTGGCAAATGTAAAGCCGCAGGAAATTGAATCGCTTATTTTGACGGCGTCGGGTGGGCCATTCAGGCATCTGACAACTGGTGAGCTTGCGAAGGTAACACCAAAGCAGGCGGCAAGACATCCGACATGGAACATGGGCATGAGAATTTCCATCGACAGTGCCACAATGTTCAACAAGGCGCTGGAGATGATTGAGGCACACGAGCTTTTCGAAACTCCGGCCGACTCGATCGGCGTGCTGGTTCACCCGCAATCAATCGTCCATGCCCTGATCGGATTCCACGATGGTCAAATGCTGGCTCACATGAGTTCGACCGACATGCGCGGAGCCATTGAATACGCCATGAATTGGCCAAATCGTTTGCCATCCCGACTGCGTCGACTGGATTTGGCGGCGTTGGGAAAGCTTGAGTTCGAGGAGCCTGATGAGGTCAGATTTCCTGCAACCAGGCTTGCGCGCGAGGTTTTGAGAATTGGCGGATTCGCCGGTGCCGCATTCAATGGCGCCAAGGAAGCTGCACTTGATGCCTTCCTGCTGGGCAACATCAATTTTACGGGCATGTCGTGTGCGGTCGACGAGGTTCTTAATTCCATGGCGGGTGATGGCAGCCTTTGCGGCGAGGCCCTTGAGTTGAAAGAAATCATGGAGGTTGACAGGTTGGCCCGCATCAGGGTTGAGGAATATATTTCCCGCGGGTTGGGTCAGGATTAGCATGCAGTTCCTCGCAATTTATTCACAACTGGCCGACTTTCTTGTCGCGTTCATGGCTTTTTTGGTCGCTGTTGGGATTGTCGTGTTCGTGCATGAATTCGGCCACTACCTTGCGGCACGGCTTTCCGGAATATCCGTCGCGGTCTTCTCTGTTGGATTCCTGAAACCATTGGTTTCTTGGCGAGATTCACGCGGAACGGTTTGGCGGATCGGCATGCTGCCGCTCGGTGGCTATGTCAAGTTTGCCCAGGCTGCGGATAGATTGCAGACACCGGGCGATGACAATTCGGACAGCCTTTCGAGAGCCGCCCTGCACCACAGAATCCTTACAGTGTGCGCGGGACCGTTGGCGAATTTCGTGTTCTCGACCTTTGTATTTGCCTGTTTGGTCCTGTCGGTGGGTATTGTGTCCGGCGACGCGGTTGTCGGTGCGCTGAAAACGTTGCCCGGCGTCAAGAACGAAGTTCTGCCTGGGGACCGAATCACGGCAGTCAACGGCAATTCCATCAGTTCACTGGCTGATCTCTATCGCCAATCCGAATTGTTGGATGTCGGACGTCCTGCAATCTATTCCGTCAACCGCGCAGGCAGGATTGTTGAAGCGACAGGCCCAATGCCCATGCCGCCAATTATTGACAATGTTCGCCTTATGTCGGCGGCATCCGATGCCGGTCTTAAGTCCGGTGATGTGGTTTTGGCGGTGGACAAAGCGCCCATTGGCAGTTTCGGTGAACTTCGGCAGGCGGTGGAAAGAGCCGGCACCCAACCCTTGATGTTTGACATTTGGCGGAATGGCGAGCGGCTCAGTTTCCTGATTGCCGGAAGGGTGGAGGAATTGCAGTTGCCGGAGGGCGGATTTGAGGAACGGGTCGTGATTGGGGTTTCCGGCGGCCTGTTTTTTGTGCCGGAAAGCCGCTCTCCCAATCCATTTGATGCGATCTTGATCGGAATCGAACGAACTTACCTTGTCATCGACGGCACGTTGAATGGCATCGCTGCCATCGCAACGGCGCAAATTAGCGCCTGCAACCTGCAGGGTCCGGTTGGAATCGCTCGCGTTTCGGGAGCAGCTGCGACGCAGGGTGGTTTTGAATTCATATCGCTCGTGGCAATAATTTCGGTGGTTATCGGATTGCTCAATCTCCTGCCAATCCCTGGACTTGATGGGGGACATCTGGCGTTCTACATCTATGAGGCACTTACAGGAAGAGCGCCAAGTAACGGTTTTCAAAGGGTGTCAATTGCTTTGGGTTTTGCTTTGGTCGTGATGCTCATGGCATTTGGCCTATTCAACGATCTGACCTGCACATAGGCCGCGACGGCAAACATCTTCCGTCAACACAGCCGCCCCCACGCCTTGCTCGTCGCCTGTGGGATTGGCGGCAATACTCGCAGCTGTTGCAAATATCCGGTCGAGGCAAAGCAACGGAACCTGCTGAAGGTGCGGAGGGAATGTGCCGGGCTCTGTCTTGTTTCCGGTTCGCTGATGATGTGGTCGGACGACAGAAGGTTTTGACAAGCGGTTGAATGGCAACTATTCCAAATTGAAGAGGAAGAAGGGGATTTTCTTGTCATGCGATTGAGCGTGTTTGCGCTGACATTGTTTCGTTGTTGGCGGAATGTAATTCTGATCAGCCTGTGTTGCATATTGCTGCCGCCGATTGCCTCGGCCCAATCCTATTCGTATGCGAACGTCATAGTGGATGGAAATGTCCGGATTGACGACGAAAGTGTCTTGCGTTTTGCCGGGTTGCCCAAATCCGGCAGAATCTCGGTGGCCCAACTGAATTCGGCCTACCGCGGAATTGCAGAGTCCCGCCTGTTCGAGGACATTGCGATTGAACCGCAAGGTGGCAACCTGATCATCTCCGTGGTGGAATACCCAACCATCAACGAGATATCGGTGGAGGGGAACCGCAGCATCAAGGATGAAGATCTGATACAGTTGGTCTCGTCGAAACCGCGCCACGTATACAACCCTGCGGCGGCAGAGGAGGATGCGACGGCAATTGCCGAAGTTTATCGGGTTTCAGGGCGATACGCGGCAACGGTGACACCGAAAATCATCAGGCGGACCGAGAACCGGGTCGACCTCGTTTTCGAGGTCTTTGAGGGACGCGTCATTGAGACGGAACGCATCGGTTTCGTGGGCAATGACGTCTTTTCGGGCAATCGCCTGCGCCGTGTCCTGAGTTCAAAGCAAGCTGGCATCCTCCGGACATTCATGCGCAGCGACACATACGTTGCCGAACGCATCGAACTCGACAAATCTCTGCTTGAGAATTTCTACAAGTCGCGCGGTTACCTTGATTTTGAAATCCTTTCGGTAACATCGGAACTGACGACGGAGAGGGATGCGTTTTTCCTGGTGTTCACGATTCGCGAGGGCCAGCAATACCGGTTCGGTCAAATAACCGCTTCGTCCGACATTCCGGAAGTCAATGTTGACGAGTATGCGGCACAGTCGCGCATCAAAGTGGGTGAGATCTACTCCCCAACGCTGGTCTCCGATGCTGTCCGTCGGATGGAATTCTTGGCAGCCGAGCAAAACTTGCCATTTGTGCGCTCTGAACCGACATCAACGCGCAATGATTTCGAGCAAACAGTCGAAATTGACTTTCGATTGGTGCGTGGAGGTCGCGCATTTGTTGAAAGAATCGTGATTGAGGGCAACTCCACTACTTATGACCGGGTTATCAGGCGCGAGTTCGACATTGCTGAAGGTGATCCGTTCAACCCGCGCGAGATCGACGAGGCCGCCAGCCGACTTCGCCGTCTCGGCCACTTTTCGTCAGTTGACGTTTCGACCCAGCCGGGATCTTCGTCAGAACTGGTCGTGGTCACGGTTAGGGTGGAGGAGGGTCTCACTGGAGCTTTGAGTTTCGGAGCCTCCTATTCGAAAGGTGACGGCATTGCGGGCACCATCAGCCTGTCGGAAAGCAATGTTCTCGGGAGAGGACAGTATCTAAGTTTTGCAATTTCAACCGGGGATGACAAGAGTTACGAACTCACCTTCGTGGAGCCATATTTTCTTGATCGCGATGTAGAGTTTCGACTTGAAACCTCCTACCTAACAACCGACACGTCAGAGACGGAAGTTTCGACCACTCAATGGAAATTCGAACCGTCAGTGCGTTTCAGTGTTAGCGAAACAAGCCGCCTGCGCATTGGAGTTGGTCTGTCCTCATACAAACTTGACGATGCGTCCAGTGATTCATTCATCATCAATAAGGATCTTGCCAGGGGCAAGGGCGACAATATATCGGCCCGCTACGTGTTCGACCACGACTCCAGGAGATCGGCATTCAATCCCGATATTGGAGTCATCTTCAGGGGCAGCCAGCGCTTTACCTACGGCACTAGCGACGATTCGACGGCGATCAACTCCACGGCACTTGTTGGCGGCCGAACGACAATTTTCAATGAGGATGTGACATTGTCCGGGGAGTTGGAGGTGGGGGCCCTAATGGCCTCGGGCGGACCTTCCAGACTTCGGGATCGGTTTCGGTTGCACAGCGGGATCATGCGCGGTTTTGCCGCAAACGGCATAGGTCCAAGGGACTTCAAATTGAAGTCAAAAGAAGGCGGCAACACCGGCGAAACAGAAAAGTCCTACGGTGCATACTTGGGCGGAAACTATTTTGCAGCCGCTCGACTGGAAAGCCGCTTCCCGCTTGGTTCCTCGCGAGACATAGGAATTTCTGGCGGGTTGTTCCTTGACATAGGCTCGATCTGGGGCCTGGACGATACGCGTTGTTCCAACTATTCGACCAACGTCGATGGGATAGATGAAGTTGAGTCCTCAATAGCTGGAGTTACAGACAGTGAGTTGGCGGCCCAATGCGTCATCGACGATGGAATGAAGGTGCGCTCGGCAGTGGGATTCTCACTGTTCTGGTCGTCATTCCTGGGGCCGTTCCGGTTCAATTTTTCACATGACCTGATGTCCGAGCCATCTGATACTCCCCAATCCTTCAATCTTGAGCTCGCATCCCAATTCTAAATGAGAGTTTCCGCGACAGCGGGTTGGACCCTCGCTTGCCTGGTTTCGATAGCAGGGGTAAAGTGCGTCAGCGCGCAGGAACAACAACCCATTTCAGAGAGCAATGTCCTGCTGTCGCAGCCAGCCGAAACGGTTGAGAATGTGCAATCTCCGGCACGAGTGGGCCTCGGTCTGCAATTCGGTGCAACTCCGGATACGGTCGTGCTGAACCTTAATCGGCTTTACAGCGCATCGGATTTTGGTCGAAGAGTCCTGCAGGAGCGAGAACAAGCCTTCCTGCGGCTTATCAGGGAAAATGAAATCTATGTTAAGGCCCTGGAGCAGGAAGAGCGTTGGTTGGACAATCTCCGAACGATGGGAGCGGTCAGCGAATTGGAGTTCGGCATCCTTGCCGAAGTATTTGATGACAAAGTGAATTCAAGACGGGAGCGGCAGGACAGAATTGTGGCTCTTCTTTCGGAATGGAACAACCAGAATCAAGGGGAATTCACCGTCTTCATTGAAAGATCCCTTCCGGAGTTGGCCAGGCAGGAGAGATTTCAAATTGTGCTGAATGCCTCTGAAACCCTGTATTTTCCGCCGAGTCTGGACATCACGGGTCTGTTGTTGGAGGAAGTTAACAGGAATTTGGGTGACGGAACCCGGTCGTTGAACTATGAAACGCCGGAACAGTATGTGTTGCGCAACGCCCCGGCAATCTGACTCTGCCATTGCGATGCAGCGCAGGGTGCCTGTGGCGGCAGGCGAAAACCGCTCCTTTGGGTGAATGGTACGGGAAATGGACGAGAGCAGGCAGGAACAGCAGTTGGAACTTGATCACTCCATGATTGTGCGGATGATTCCGCACCGTTATCCATTCCTATTGGTCGACAAGGTTGTCGACCTGGTGGTTGGCAAGAGTGCAATCGGGATCAAGAATGTCACCGTCAATGAACCACATTTTCAGGGACATTTTCCGGATCAGCCTGTCATGCCGGGTGTCGCCATCGTCGAATCCATGGCACAATCCGCGGCACTGCTGGTCAATTATACCGAGAACCTCATTGACCAACCGATCAATATTTATCTCCTTGGGGTTGATGATGCCAAATTCCGCAGAATGGTTGTGCCTGGTGATGTCCTCGAACTCCACATGACCGTTCTCAGGCGTCGTGGAAAGGTCTGGCGATTTCAGGGCAACGCATATGTTGACGAGAGCCTTGCAGCCGAGGCGGTCATAACCGCGCTTTGGGAGCCGGCAAAGGACAAGTCATAGTTATGTCGATTGATCCTTCCGCCGTCATCCACAGGACTGCGGAAGTGTCAAAGGGGGCGGTGGTCGGTCCGGAAGTGCAAATCGGTCCGTTCTGCGTCATTGGATCCGAGGTTACTCTGGGTCGCGGTGTTGTGGTGAAGTCGCATGCGGTGATATCCGGTTGGACCGGGGTGGGTGCGGAGACAATCATATTCCCGTTTGCCTGTGTTGGAGAAATTCCTCAGGACCTGAAATTCCGAGGCGAGAGAACTAGGCTTGTCATCGGCGAAAGGAATCGGATTCGTGAAGGGGCAACCCTCAACTGTGGAACCGAACTTGGTGGCGGCGTAACGACTGTCGGTGATGATTGCCTTTTCATGACAGGCTCGCATGTGGGACATGATTGCAGGGTTGGAAACGGCGTTGTCATGGCAAATCATGCATCCTTGGGCGGTCACTGCGAAATCTCAGACAATGTCATCATTGGCGGTTTGTCCGGTGTCCATCAGTTCGTCAGAATCGGAAAGGGTGCGATAATCGGTGCGGTTACAATGGTGCGCCGGGACGTCATTCCCTACGGACTTGTTCAGGGCCCTGCGGGCGAATTGGAGGGATTGAACCTTGTGGGTTTGCGTCGACGAAACGCTGATGGTTCAGAAATCAGAAAGCTCAGGAGCGCGTTCGACCACCTGTCCGGGGGCGGCAAACCGTTTTCCGACCTTGTGATCGAACTGCAGGGCTCGGGCGGGCTTGTCGGCGATATCGTGGAATTCGTGAACGGCCAAACTGACCGTTCCTATCTTGTTCCAAGGAAACGGTCCGGTGCCGAAGACGTTTCATGAAGAATTCGTTCTAATCGCCGGAACGGGCCACCTTCCAAATCTGGTTCTGGAAGCCGCATTGTCCGCCGGTGCAACAGCCACCGTGTTGGTGCTTCCCGGCAGGAATCCGGATGATTTTCCGGATCATCGTTGCCTGCAAATCAATCTGGGGAACTACAGGGAAGTATTTTGCCAGTTGGCCCAAGACGGGCTTCAGCAGGCGGTTTTGGCCGGAGGTGTCGATCGTCCGTCAATTCCATCTGAAGGAATCCCGGAAATCTGGGCCGGTGATGATTCTGCCATTCGCAGTCTCCTGGCGCCAATTGAGACGCTTGGTTTCGAGATTGCGGGCGTGCAGGACGTAGTACCGGAATTGCTTGCTTCAGCCGGGGTGGTGAGCAGGGCAACACCGAACAAAGTGGATATGGGGGATGCAGCCCGGGCCGCAGGGATTGTCTCAGCCCTCGGAAGAGTTGATGTCGGTCAGGCAGTGGTTGTGGTTCACGGAATTTGCGTGGCCGTGGAATCGGCAACAGGTACCGATTGCATGCTCGCGACGGTTGGCCCGGCGATTGAAAGGCTTTTTCCGCACAGTTCGGAAAGAGTGGGACTGCTTTACAAGGCAGCAAAGCCCGGGCAGGATATGCGAGTGGATGTTCCCGTGGTTGGGCCGGAAACCGTCAGGCGGGTGGCAAGGGCCGGACTTAGGGGAATCGCGGTTCAATCGGGCGGTGTGATGCTGCTGCAGCGCGCTGAAATGATTGATCTCGCTGATATGCATGGCCTTTTCATTTGGGGCATCCGGGAGGAATTCGATTGACCCGGCGGATCTATCTTGTCGCCGGAGAGCCGTCGGGAGATCGACTCGGAGCTGCGCTCATGGAGGGAATTGCAACAGTTGGCGGTTGCACTGAATTTGTTGGGGTTGGCGGCCCGGAAATGGAAGCCCGGGGATTGGACAGCATTTTCAACTACTCGGAACTGTCCGTAATGGGAATTGCGGAGGTCGTTCCCCGACTTCCCCGTTTGCTCCGCCTTATCAAAATGACCGCGAAGTCTGCAGCGGACAGCGGTGCCGATGCGCTGGTAACGATCGACAGCCCGGATTTTTGCCTGAAAGTGGCAAGACGGGTCAAGGAAAGCGAATTGGAGATTCCGGTCGTGCACTATGTTTGCCCTTCATTGTGGGCTTGGCGACCGGGCAGAGCTGCTGCCATTGCGAAATCGGTCGATCACATTCTTGCATTGTTGCCGTTTGAGCAGGAATTCCTCGGAGAGAAAGGAATTCCGTCAACCTTCGTTGGTCATCCGGCAGTGTCGGTGCCGGAGGTGCCTGACGAACGAATTGCGGCATTGCGCGACGAACTCGGCATAGCCCGGGAGCGGCCGTTGCTCGCAGTATTGCCAGGATCGCGCCGCTCTGAAATCAATGTTCTGGAACCGATTTTCAGGAAGGCGGTGCAAAAGTTCCTGCGCCACAGTCCGGAATACTTCGTCATTGTCCCGGCGGCTCCTGCCATGGCCGGGTTGCTGGCATCAAGAATTGGCGCGTGGCCACCCGGGGTGCACCTGCTAACTCCTGATGGGCACCGTGCGGCAGAAGTCGAGAACCGCAAGCGAACGGCTCTGTACGCTGCCGATATTGCACTGGCGGCATCAGGGACTGTTGTCCTTGAATTGGCGTTGGCGGACACACCCATGGTTGCAGCATATGACATGAAGCGGTTTTCACGAATGGTGGTCGCATCCATGCTTCGGGTCGAAACGGTAAATTTGATCAATCTGGTCGCAGAGGGCAGGGTCGTCCCGGAATTGTTGGGAAATCAATGCACGCCCGACAAGATTTGTGCACGACTGATCAGGATTGCCGAAAATGAATCGGAAAGATCGGTTCAGAGGGAGTCGTTCAGAATTGCACTTGAACGGCTTGGTCGAGGTCAGGAAAATCCCGGCCTGAGGGCTGCGCGAGCGGTGTTGGACGTCATTCGACAAAATCGGCCGGCTGGGAACCAAACACAGGAACAAGGTCGTCCGGATTGATTTTGAAGACGTGATTTGGTGTTCCCGCAGTTGCCAAAACTCTTGGAATTGAATCAGGATCCGGTCAATGAATTTGCGAGTTTCACAGCAATGAGCGATCGGTGCAACACCCCCGATGCTGAAACCGGTCTTGGTGCGCACCGTAACCGGGTCGGCTTTGTCAATCGGCTCTCCGGTCGGCTTCTTTGCAAGCACTGTCGAAATTTGCTTGATGCCCGCCGTGAGGAACATGAAGATCCTGTTGGTTTGGTTTCCGGAAAACAGCATGGAATTTACAATCTGGTTGAGCTCACATCCAATCTCACAAGCAGCTGCCATCGCAGTCCTGGACGAATTCCGCATCGCGCGGATTTCTGCCGAGACGCCGTGTTCGGCAAGGCAGGAGTGCACGCGATCAACGCTCTTGCTCATGGAATTTCATCTTACCTGAGGACTGCCTTATGCAACCGGGCGCGGCGCACCGCAATGGCTGCACCATTGAGCGGTGTCGGTGCGTATGGTACGCGAACAGGTGATCGATTTTCCGATGGTTTATCAGAGGCGGCAAATGTTTGACTCTCTGATCTGCCGAATTCCTGAGCGGGCTGGTGAAGACGAGGGATACGACATTGGGCCAATCCTTGGATTGAACCATTCAAACTTCTCTCAACTGGTAAGCAATGCAACCAGCTGCAGCCCGTTCCTGCGTTCCGTCGCTGTAACCGAATCGGATTGGGTTGCAGGGCTTGCGGAGCGTCGACCCGAAGAAGCACTCTCCGAACTTCTCGAAGCCGGCCCCTTGGCAAGCCCGGGCAGGACAGCCGCAAGGCTTCGCAAGGCAAAAAGGCGCATGTCCCTCCTCGTTGCCCTGGCTGATCTCGGTGGTGTGTGGCCACTTGGGCAGGTGATGCGCAGCATTACGGATTTCGCTGATTTTGCCGTTCAAGAATGCCTTCAGTCCCTGATCGTCCATGCACAGTCGAGAGGCGAGATGATTGGTCAAGCCGATGTTTCCACCGAGGAACTTGGAGGCCTTTTTGTTCTTGCAATGGGAAAGATGGGTGCCTTTGAATTGAACTACTCATCCGACATTGATTTGATTGTGCTTTATGACGATCAAGGAACTTCGACACGGGAAGCGGAGTTGGTTCGGGCCCGCTTTGTCAGGATAGTTCGAAATTTTGTTGCTCTGATGGGAACGCGATCGGAAGACGGCTATGTCTTTCGCACCGATTTGCGCCTGCGCCCGGACCCGCTGGTGACCCCGGTCTGTATGCCTGCCCAAGCCGCAGAGAGATACTATGAGAGCTTTGGCAGAACGTGGGAGAGGGCGGCATTCATCAAAGCTCGACCCTGTGCCGGTAGCCACCGCGCAGCAGCTGAGTTCCTGAAAGTGCTTGAACCCTTTGTTTGGCGCCGAAATCTCGATTTTGCCTCGGTCGAAGATGCGCGCAGCATACAAAAAATGATCAAGAGCCGGATCGAATATGATTCGGGAGGGTTGAGCACCGAAATAAATGTGAAGTTGGGACGGGGTGGGATTCGCGACATCGAGATGATGACGCAATCGGTGCAGATTATCGCCGGTGGCAGGGACAGCGACCTGAGGGTGGCGGATACGTTGGGCGGACTGTCAAGTTTGTGCTCCAAGAGATTGATCGAAGAGGATGTCAAGCGACGACTGAATGATGGGTACATCCAACTGAGAGAGATCGAGCATCGGTTGCAAATGATCAATGACGCACAAACACACAGCATCCCACGAAACATTGACGACCTCAGGCGGGTCGCCGCATTGTGCGGAGACAGGAATCCGGAAGCGTTTGTTGCAAGGGTCAAAAATTTGCTTGGGGATGTCGATGGCATCACCGGCGAGTTTTTTGATCCGGAACGGCAGGAATGGGACTCTCCGCAGACAGATTTATTCAATCAATGGGATCGCACCTCGGTGGAGCGCTGGCGCAAGCTGCCTGCGTTGAGGAACGAAAGGGCAAATGCTGTGTTTTCCAGAATTTTGCCAAAAGTCATTTCCGGGCTTGCTCGCGCGGAAAACCCGGATCAATCAATGAGACAGTTTGGAGATTTTCTCAAAGGGCTTCCTGCCGGTGTTCAACTGTTTTCACTCTTTGAATCCAACCCGGTTCTGATTGATCTTCTTACCGATATCTGCAGCACAGCTCCGGGTTTGGCAAACTATCTGTCACTAAACTCGAAGGTGTTCGACGCGGTACTTGATGGAGAATTTTTCGACGAACTCGAAACGACCGAAACCTTGGTTACAAGTCTTGAGGCCAATATTGATCCATCCCATGGCTTCGAATCAGTGCTCGACGCATGCAGGCGCTGGATGAAGGAGCAACATTTTCGTGTTGGGGTTCAGCATCTGCGCGGGATTGCCGGTTGGAAACAGGCGGCTGAAGGGTACGCAAAAATCGCCGAAACGATCTTGATTTGCCTGTGGCCGTGTGTCGTGGGGCAGTTCAGCGCGAGGCATGGAAAACCACCCGGTCATGGTGCTGCCGTTATCGGAATGGGATCAATGGGATCGGGACTGCTGACGGCTCAGTCGGACTTGGATCTAATTGTGATATACGATTGTGGCAATGATGAGGTTTCGACGGGGCCAAAGCCGCTCGCAGCACGAAAATACTATGCGAGGTTAACGCAAGCACTGGTTTCGGCATTGTCGGTGCGAACAGCCGAAGGCCATCTCTATTCGATTGACATGCGCTTGAGACCATCTGGGATGAAGGGACCAGTTGCCACATCCTTGTCTGCTTTCAAGGCCTATCAGAGAGAAAAGGCGTGGACTTGGGAGCATATGGCTCTAATTCGCGGACGGTACATTGTTGGCTCCATTGGGATTGGGAATGAATTCGAACGGTTTCGCCAAGATATCATCAACATCCCGCGAGAAAGTTCAGTCGTTTTTCGTGCGCTGATGTCAATGCGAAAACGACTGGCCGAGAACACTCCGAACCGCAGGGAAAACGATCCTTGGGAGGTCCGTCTTGGTCAAGGCCGAATTCTTGACATTGAACTGACGGCTCAAGCGGCGGCCCTGTTGGCAGGGTGCTGTTTCCCATCGGTGCCGGATCAGATAGAGGCGGGTTTGAATGGTGGAACCCTCAGTTGCGACGATGCGGATAGATTGAATGGTTCGTACCTGACACTGCGGAGGATGCTGCAGGTGGCCAGATTAACGGTTAAAGACACGTTTGAACCGGAGTCGGCTGGCGAGGGCGCGGTTGCATTCCTGCTGAGGGAAACCGGGGAAGAGAGCATTGATTGCCTGAAGGAACGCCTTTCCCGGGATAGGAGAGATTGCCGAACGGCTATCAACTTGCTCGTGAATCGGTTCGCCGCTGCGGGAGAGGTCTCATGAAGAGGACGCGTCCCGGCACAGACCCGCATCACGACCCGATGGGTTTAATCTTCGAAGCCTATCGGATGGATGAGCTTTCTTCTACTGACTGCAGAACCATCCTGCTGAACTGGGCGTTGGGAATGCCGGATGGTTCTGAATATACCTCTTCGCTGGCGGCGCTCCATTCGATCTATTGCAGCGAGCACCCGGATCACCCCATGACCGCTGTGATCAAGGAAGGTTTGACAAACGCTGCGAACCCCAAATCGGTGCGGGGAAGACATACATCGCGCCGAAAACGTCCTTTGGGGGATGGTTCGGCTTGATGGCCGACTCAGGAAATTGCACTCAAACCCGTTGCCATGTGCACAATTGGTCACGAGGCTTGATTCGACGAGAGACTTTCAAGATCGACAATTCAAATGCTGTTGATGAAACATCATCTGGAATTCGCCGTTTGATGATCAGGTCCGGGAAGTTGGGAAATCAGATTCTGCGGAGCTAAAATGTTGAAGAAACCACAGAACTAAAGTCAACGCTCAGACAGGGGTGTAAAGGATCGCTCCCGACTTCCGGTGTATTTTTGGCGGGGCCTTCCTATCTTTTGTGTCGGATCGGCAACCATCTCTTTCCACTGTGAAATCCATCCAACCGTCCGTGACAGGGCAAAGATTGGTGTGAACATTGAGGTCGGGAATCCGATCGCATCCAGAATTATCCCTGAATAGAAATCGACATTGGGATAGAGGTGCCGTTCTTGGAAAAACTCATCCTCAAGAGCGATTCTCTCCAGTTCGCGAGCCACCTCCAACGTCGGCAGGTTGGTGTTGGAAACGAGATTGAGCACCTCATCGGCCGACTGCTTCATTATCTTGGCCCTGGGATCAAAGTTCTTGTAGACGCGGTGGCCAAATCCCATCAGACGGAAGGGGTCGCTCGGATCCTTGGCTCTCTTGATGAACTCCGGAATACGATCTGGTGAACCAATTTGCCTGAGCATCATTAGGCAGGCCTCATTGGCGCCACCGTGCGCCGGTCCCCAAAGGCAGGCAATACCGGCGGCAATGCACGCAAACGGATTGGCCCCGGATGATCCGGCCAGCCGGACGGTCGATGTGGATGCGTTCTGTTCGTGGTCCGCATGAAGCATAAAAATTCGATCAACAGCCCGCGCAATGTCTGGCTCAACGATGTATTTCTCCGGCGGAACCTTGAAACACATGCGCAGGAAGTTCGCGGCGTAGTCCAAATTGTTCTTGGGGTAAATGAACGGTTGGCCAATCGAATATTTGTAGGCCATGGATACAATTGTCGGCAGTTTGGCAATCATCCTGATTGATGCGATTTCGCGTTGATCGGGATCGGAGATATCCGTCGAGTCGTGATAGAAGGCGGACATCGCCCCCATGACCCCGGTTATGATCGCCATTGGATGGGCATCTCGCCGGAATCCTCTGAAAAAATAGTTCATTTGGTCATGAACCATCGTATGCATGGTTACACGCTCGTCGAAATCATCAAGCTGATTCTTGTTTGGAAGTTCGCCATAGAGCAGCAGATAGCAGACTTCGATAAAATGCGAATTGATGGCAAGTTGCTCAACGGGATAGCCCCTGTAGAGAAGTTTTCCGAGTTCGCCGTCGATGAAAGTGATGTCCGATTCGCAGGACGCAGTGGAGGTGTATCCGGGGTCAAACGTAAATACCCTTGCATCTCGGTACAATCGTCTGATGTCGATTACATCGGGGCCGATCGAGGGAGACTCGACAGGCAATTTGAACTGTTTGCCGTCGATATCCAATACAGCCACTCGATTATTTCCGGACATGTTGCTGTTCTCCGTAATGCGTGCCGTCCTTCAGAAGAACGGCTGAATTCGCCAAATGAGCGCCAAACCCGGGCGGGGTCTGCCGGTCCGTTGCGAAATTGCCTAAAGGAGGCATTCAAGCCGGCGACAGATTGATATCCGGAACTGCTGCCGAATGAATGCCAATGTGGGAAAGACTATAGGACTCATTACCGTCAACGTTACAAGATGCCCATTTTCTTGGCATGCCCGTTCAATACAACATGGCGGGAAACTGTTCAACGCAAGGTTGAGGTTGAACCGGACGCTGTGCATTTCATCCCAAATGTGGGGCGTGGCGACAGAACCATTCGGGCCGAAGTGGAAAATCGACGAAATCCGGGTCTGCCACTATCAAATTCGACTCCGGAGCGGTTGTCGGCTGTAGATCCAGCAAGGTTTCAAATTCAGGATGCGGCATCCTCCAACCTGGCAAGAGATTCGTTCTTTCCAAGGATGCACATCATGTCAAAAACGCTCGGAGACACTTTGGACCCTGCCAGCGCGGCGCGCACCGGTTGCGCCATTTTTCCAAGTTTTATTCCGCTTGAATCACAAAACTTGCCAATGGCATCCTCCAATGCTCCCCGGTTCCAATCGAGTTGCTCCAACCTTGCATGGAGACAGCGAAGCATCGATGCTCCTTCATCATCAAGCAGGCCCTTTGCGTCGGCTGTAACCGGAACCGGACGGTCGACAAACAGGAACCTGGCTCTGTTTGAAACGTCGACCAGAGTTCGAGCTCCCTGTCGAAGCGACGGCATTGCCGCCACCAACATGTCGTGCTGCTTCGCTGAAATTGAACCGCGGATGCGCAATACTTCATCTACAAGCCTGGAGTCCGCGACAGATTCAAGGTGGAGACGGGAGAGATTCAGCAATTTCTTGTTGTTTAATCGGGCAGGCGATTTTCCCAGTGCTCCAAGTGAGAACCACTCAAGGGCCTGATCAGTCGAAAAAAATTCTTCATTGCCATGACTCCAACCCAGCCGGGCGAGATAGTTGCACATGGCTTCGGGCAGAATTCCAAGCCGTCGATAATGGTCGAGGCCCGGGTCGCCTGTGCGTTTGGACAACTTGCGACCGTCCTCACTGAAGATCAGCGGAATGTGAGCAAACATCGGAACGTTCCAGCCAAAGGCTTCATAGATCATCTTTTGCCTCGCCGAATTGGACAGATGATCATCGCCGCGAATCACATGGGAAATGCCCATGTCGCGATCGTCGACCACAACTGCGAAGTTGTAGGTCGGGCTCCCGTCTGATCGCAAAATTATCAAATCGTCCAGAGTGTCGTTTTTCCAGGACACGGATCCGGCCACAATGTCGTCGACAACAGTCGATCCGTCGTTTGGCGACTTGAGCCTGACGGTGAATGGCCTGTCCGGGTGATTTATCGAGGCAACATCTCTCCAAGGGCTTTCAAACAAAACCGGACGGTTGCGTTCCAGTGCAGTCTTTCTTGCTTGGGCAATTTCCTCCTGTGTCGAGAAGCACTTGTAGGCGTTTCCGGTTTCAAGCAGTTCCTTGGCGGCGGCAACATGGCGGTTGCGTCGTTCATGCTGACTGATGGCATCGCCGTCCCAATCAAGGCCAAGCCATCGAAGACCAGACAGGATTGCATCGGTTGCCTCCGGTGTGGAACGCTCCCGGTCTGTATCCTCAATGCGCAGACAAAATGTCCCGCCATTTCCTTTGGCAAACAGCCAGTTGAAGAGTGCTGTTCGAGCACCGCCAATATGCAGCATTCCGGTTGGGGATGGTGCAAACCTTGTAACAATCTTATCCGACATTGGGTCAACCTGTGACGGGGCGCCCCATTCGCTTGCAGACCTTTCCAGCGGACTGAAGATTGGCGGCGACGGTTCCAGTTGGAAATGAGCTGGCAGTCAATAGCTCCGTAGCAACCCGACAAGTTTCCCTTGGACGGCAATTTCGTTTGGCCGATAAACTCGGGTTTCATGATCGGGATTTGCCGCTTCCAATGCTATTGAACTGCCCTTCTTTCGCAATCGTTTCAGTGTAACCTCTTCGTCCTTGACAAGTGCAACGATGATCTCGCCGTTATCTGCGGTATGCTGTTTTCGGATCAACACCACATCGCTGTCCAGAATGCCTGCGCCAATCATCGAATCCCCGGAAACGGTCAGAGCGAAATGTTCGCCGATTCCGCTTAGGATGTAGGAGGGGACATTAATTTCCCGTTCCTTCTGACTGATGGCCTCGATCGGCGAACCGGCGGCTATGCGTCCCATTACCGGAACAAGAATCGTGTCGAACATGTCCTCAAGCATGTGGCGCTGGTCATTTGCGGCAGAACTGGCCGCCGCGGCGAACGCATCTGCTGTAGCGTTCGTTTGTTGCTCAGGGAGCTTGAGAACCTCAAGCGCCCGTGCCCGGTTCGGCAGCCTTCGAAGATGTTTGCGTTCCACAAGTGCATTGATCAGCCGGTGCACGCCGGATTTTGATTTTAACCCCATCGCGTCCTTCATTTCCTCGAAGGATGGAGGGATGCCGTTTCGTTTGATCCTGCTGTCAATCAAACGCAACAGGTCCAGTTGTCTTTTTGTGAGCATTTCAGGTTTCCCCAATTGTTTATCTCACCCAAAATGTAGTTGAGTTCAAGGCAAGTTCTACATGTGTTCGTGGTTTGTGTCAATCATAGGTCTGTCAGATCGCAATATTCGACAATATCGCCCGCCGCCCTCGGCGGATCGCCGGGAGGACGGATGACCAGAGCATCAGCTTCCTCAAGCACGCTCACGAGTGAACTGTCCTGCCGATCGAAGATCCGCAGATGCGGTTTCGTCTCCAACACTTCAAATTTTGCCCGCATGTAGTGTTCGCGAATTCCGTTCGCCGGCGCTGCTTCCGCAAGCGGCGCCCGTTTTCTGGCAATCTCCGAACGACCAAGCCCCAACATGGCGCGCACAACTGGCACAAGGAAGACATAGCTGCAGACCAAGGCCGACACAGGGTTGCCCGGCAGGCCCACAACCGGCATTCCATTGATGCTTCCGGCCATCAGCGGTTTGCCGGGGCGCATCGCCAGCTTGTAAAATGACTGGTGCAGGCCCATCTTCTTGGCAGCGGGTCTGATCAAGTCATAATCGCCCTCCGATGCGCCCCCAATCGTAACTGTCAGATCGGCTCCCTGCGCCATCCGGAATGCAGCTTCGATAGACTCCACACGATCGCGGGCAATGGGCAGAAGTCGGCAGGATGCACCGACATCCTCAAGGATTGCCGCTATGCCGAATCCACTTGAGGCGACCATCATATCCTTTGCACCCGAATCACCCGGCATCGCAAGCTCGTCGCCAGACGGGATGATGGCAACATCCGGACGTCTGAAGACCGGAACCGACGCAATGTTCATGGACGCTATCAATGCCAGGGTGGAAGGCTTCAACAGCCGGGGCGGTGTGATCTGGAACCCGGCGCGGTAATCTCCGCCCACCGGGCGGACATTACGATCGGTTTCAATGCTGTTCCGGATGACTATCCGTTGATCCGCCGCATCGACATCTTCCTGAATTACAACTCGCCAAGCACCTGGGGGCATGACGGCTCCAGTGAAAATCCTCACCGCCGTTCCGGGATCTACATGCCCCGAATATGGTCGCCCGGCTGAAGCTTCTCCCACAACACTGAGTTCACAACCGGGTTGTGCATCACTCTCGCACAGCGCGTAGCCGTCCATCGCGGAAGTGGAGTAGGGTGGTTGGTTGCGCGGTGCAGTGAGGGTTTCGGCAAGGATTCGGCCCGCCGCCGAACCAAGACCAACCGCTTCAACTTCGGTTGGTGCAACGAGATCAAGAATGTGATCAAGCGCCGTCCGGACCGGGATCATGGAGCTTTTTCATAACGTCCTGACTTTCCGCCATCTTTGACGGAGAGATGGACATCGTTGATCGTGGCCGCCCGGTCAATCGACTTCACCATATCGTAAATGGTAAGCGCGGCAACCGAAACGGCCGTTAGAGCCTCCATTTCCACTCCGGTTTGGCCGGAAGAGGCCACCCGCGATTTAATCTGGACGGATGCCGGGTCATTCTCCAGCCGGAAATCAACATCAACGCTTGCAACGGCAACAGGATGGCAGAGAGGGATGAGTTCCGAGGTTTTCTTGGCTCCGAGAATTCCCGCGATCCGCGCGACACCGAGAACATCGCCTTTCCCGGCCGAATTCTCCCTGATCGCATCAAGTGTTGAAGGCCTTATCGACACCGTGGCCTTGGCAACCGCAAAGCGGTTGCTTGACGGTTTTTGTGAAACGTCGACCATTCTTGCAGCACCGGATTCATCAATATGGGACAGCTTGTCCATTCATGGCCTCCGGTATTGCGTGTCTCGACACTGCCGCGCAGCGGGCAGGTCAAATTGTTGATCGGGCAGAACTATCAATCAGTCAAGCAAATGGCAAAATGCGAATTCGCCGGGCCGTTCGGCGATTGCGGGCACTCCGCCTCCGACTCCGCCCGATCGCCGATTCGGCCTGGCCTTCTAAATTTTGACTTTTGATTGCGGCAGGAACCGAAGACTCGCCGGAAGGCCGCCGGAACTCCGGCAGCACTCCGCCTCACGTACGGAGCAATTGTCTTCATGTTATCGGTCACTGAACCGAAAACGTACCCGGATCCTGGTCAATGGAACCCTTTGCGGCTCTGAATTTCGACTTTCGTCAACTGTCGGTTTTGAAGATGCCGTTGGCGTGCTGGCACGGGAAGGGTTCCGGTCGCACGGAAGCGGGACAATTTCTGAATTGGCAACTGGAAACGATATAAGAGAATGGATTAATTCGAGACAGTATTCTTCTGTTCCGGCAATGGGGAATTCGTCAGTTGAGCCAATCGTTCAAGCCGCTCCATTGCCGCTCTGCTGGCAATGCTCTCCGTTGCAATTTCGACTCCCTGCGGAAGTGTTGCCGCCCTGTCGGCCACGACAAGCGCCGCCGCGGCATTAAAAAGAACCGCATCGCGATAGGCGGATCGTTCGCCGGAGAGCAATGACCGCAATCTGACCGCATTGTGCTCGGGGGTCCCGCCGACAATTTCATTGAAAGGGCGAACTGGAAGTCCGGCATCATCCGGATGCACCGTGAATTCCGCTATTTCACCATCCTTGAGTTGGCACACGTTGGTTGGTCCACAAATCGAGATCTCATCGGTGCCGTCTGCTGCGTGAACCAACCACGCGGAGGTGGTGCCAAGTTGCTTCAGGGTTTCGGCCATCGGGCGGATGAGATGGAGGGAATACGCTCCGGACAACTGCTGCCTGACGCCGGCGGGATTTGTAAGTGGGCCAAGGATGTTGAAAATGGTGCTGGTTCCAAGCTCACGGCGGACCGGCATTACATGCTTCATCGCCGGGTGGTGCACCGGCGCCATCATGAAGCCAATCCCAATCTCCGAAATTGCCCGTTCCACAATTTCCGGACCGACCGCGGTGTTGACGCCAAGAGACGACAGAACGTCTGCAGCGCCTGAGAGTGAGGAGAGGTTCCTGTTCCCGTGTTTTGCCACCGGCACTCCAGCGCCGGCAACAACCAGTGCGGCTGCGGTTGAAATGTTCAGCGTGCCCTTTCCGTCGCCGCCGGTTCCGACGATGTCCATCGCATCTGAGGGTGCAGAAACCGCCCGGCATTTCTGTCGCATAACTGCGGCCGCAGCCGCATATTCCCCAACTGATTCGGAGCGCGTTTTCATCGCCATCAGGAGGCCACCGGTTTGTGCCGCAGTGGCTTCACCGTTCATGATAATCGTGAATGCCCGTTGAGCTTCGGAGTCGTTGAGTGAACGATTGCAGGCAATTGCGATAAGTTCCTTGAGCGCATCCGTCATCTTGTTTTTCCTGCTTGATCCAGAAAGGCCGCAAGCACCTTGTGGCCGTGTTCAGAAGCGATGCTCTCGGGATGAAACTGAAGGCCATAGATCGGCAGGTGCCGATGCTGAAGCCCCATGATCACCCCATTGCGGTTCCAGGCAACAACGGACAGGACGTCGGGCAGGGCGTCCCTGTCTACGATCAGTGAATGATAGCGCGTTGCCCGAAAGGGTGAAGGCAAACGCTTCATCAACTTGGATTCCGCATGGTGAATGTCGTCAGTTTTTCCGTGCACAATCTCGTCGCATATGCTGATCTTGGCACCGAATGCACTCCCGATGGCCTGATGTCCAAGGCAAATGCCCAAGACAGGAATCGACTTCTCTGCTGCACTTCGAACGAGATCAATGCAAATGCCCGCCTTGTCGGGCGTGCATGGTCCCGGCGAGAGTATGATTGACTCAGGCAACATCGCCAAGGCTTCCTCGACGCAGATTTCGTCATTGCGATGGACAATGACCTCAGCATTCAGTTCACCAAGATATTGTGCAAGGTTGAATGTGAAGCTGTCGTAGTTGTCAATCAGCAGCAGCATTTTTGGGCTCGATTCGGGTTTGGAATCCATGCATGCGGCCAGGCCGGCCGGGTGCAGCATCCACAGTTTTGGGGTCAGCGCCCACCGCTGACGGCCGCGTCGAACATGGAGGCATCCGTCGCCGCTTTGCGCAAGGCCGCGGATTTGTTGACCGACTCCTGCCATTCCGCATTTGGATCGCTGTCATGCACAATGCCGCCTCCAGCTTGGATGAATAGGGTCTCCCCCTTCAGCACCGAAGTTCTTAACGCGATGCACATGTCCATGTCACCATTGGCGGAGAAATAACCTACGGCACCGCCATAGACACCTCGCTTCTCAATCTCCAACTCGTCAATGATCTCCATTGCCCGCACCTTGGGGGCGCCGGATACCGTTCCGGCCGGAAGGGCTGCAAGCAGGGCCGACAATGCATCCTGTCCGGCAGAAAGTTCGCCTTCAACATTCGATACGATGTGCATGATGTGTGAATATCGTTCCACGGCGAACATTTCTGTCGGTCGCACAGTGCCGACCTTGGCAACCCGACCAACATCATTGCGTCCAAGATCCAGTAGCATCAAATGCTCCGCGCGTTCCTTTTCGTCGGCAAGAAGTTCGTCCGCAAGCCGCTCATCTTCTTCAGGGTTTTCGCCGCGGGGACGGCTGCCGGCGAGAGGGCGAATTGTGACCTTCTTGCCAAATACCCGCACGAGTATTTCTGGGCTGGCGCCGATGACCTGGAATTCTCCAAAATTAAAGAAGAACATGAATGGCGAAGGATTTGTGCGCCTGAGTGCCCGATAAAGGGCAATTGGCTTTTCGGTGAACCTCGAATGCCAACGTTGACTCAACACCACCTGAAAAATGTCGCCATCTCTGATGTAGTCCTTGGCTTTGGTGACCATTGACAGGAAATCTTCTTTGGAAAGGTTTGGCGTGAAAGAAGATTGGTCGAGGGTGGAACCAAAAACACGGCTTGAGTTCGGCAACGGTCCGGTGATGAGTTCAACCGCCACTTCAACCCGTTTGCAGGCTAACTCATAGGCCTCGCGTGCCGAAACGCCCTCATTGAACCATGCGGGACTTACAACGGTAACATCACCCTTGACGCCGTCGAGGACAGCTACCACCGAGGGGCGAATAAGAATGGCGTCCGGCGTTCCTATAAGGTCTTCATTGATGTGGGGAAGCCGTTCAACCAACCGCACCATGTCATAACCCAGATAGCCGAAGAGGCCGGCGGAACTTGCGGGTAGGTTGGGCGGCAGGTCAATCCTGCATTCGCTGATTAGCTCCCTAAGGGAGGCAAGAGCACCCTGCACCTCAATCGCACAATCCCCCGGCGACGATTTCGGATTCCTGCAGATGCGGGCAATCCCGTCATTGCACTCCCACAACAGGTCGGGATCCATTCCAACGATCGAATACCTGCCGCGGGTCTCTCCGCCGGTAACGGATTCCAGCATGAAACTGTGCCGACCGGCGTTAGCAAGTTTCAGCATGAGGGAAACCGGCGTATCCAGGTCAGCAGTCAGCGGAAAATGCACGACCTGACTTCTGCCCGATCCATATGCGTCTGAAAACTCTTCAAAAGTTGGCGAGATCGACATCCACATTCCTCATTGGAGTTGAGTGTGAATCGAGTCAATTGTCACGTGGTCGATTTTGATCCCTGCATCCTTCTGAAGATACTCTGAGTACAACCGAAATACATCGTTTCCGGTTGCAGCGGTATACCGTCTCAGAAGGGTCTTCCGCAAAGAGTCCGCTTCGTCGCTGCTCATCTCGACCCGATTGATTGCGTCAAGCTGAACGACGCCCATCGTTTGCCCCTCACCGACAATCGCGATGTCACCGACGTTGATGTCGAATACGGTGTCGATCATGCCGGGCGGGCCGTAGGAAAGATTCTCCAAACGTCCCACCCCCTCTTCAACTTGGGATTCGAACCCGATTTCTGCGAACCCTTGGCCTGATTTCAGCCTCCCGATCACAAATTCTGCGTGTTTTTTCAGAAGTTCCTCAACCTTTGCATCCCTCCAAGATGCGGCAACATCCTCCATTGCCTCATCGAATGGTCGCAGCCTTGGAGGCACAATGCCATTCAGCCGGACGGCAAACACGCCGCCATCAGACATGTTCTCAAGTTCAGGGAAGTCATCTTCGGTCAACGAATTGACCGAGTTCCTGAATTGTCCACTGGCCGCGATGCCTTCATTCGTGTCCGGCCCCATCAAAAGGCTTCCCAACTGCAACTTGGTATCAGCGGCGATCTCCTCCAAGGTGGCACCGCCAGCCAGCAAATCTTCGTAGTTTTCGATATTGTCGGCGATCGCGCTCTCGGCCAACTCAAGAGACAACTCCTCGGTCAGTTCCTCGGATGCGTCCTCAAATGGTGTGAATCTGGCCTCCAAGACCGCATTTACCCGATAAATGGCGGGACCCAGTTCGGATTCCACCGGCCCAAACAGCCCGGTATCCGAACTGTCGAACAAAAGGGACGCAGCATCCTCAGACAAATCTTCTCGGCGAATCTCACCAACCTCTGCATCCTCAAGCGCTATCCGGCGTTCCTCAAGCAACCCGCTGAACCCGATCTCACCATCGTCAAGGCGCTTTCTGGCAGATTCGGCTTCCTGCATGTTCGGAAAAACCACGCGATCAGCGATCCTGCGTGCAGGAATGTCGTATTCATCGGTTCGGGCATCGTATTCGGCCCGCACTGCGGCGACATCGACTTTCAATTCGGTGGACAGCATTTCTGGTGTCAACCAAACATAAGTTACATCCCTGAATTCGGGATCTGTGAACTCGTCCGGGTTTTCGTCGTAGTGGGAACGAAGTTCCGCAACCTTGCTGTCGGGAACCGGTTCGGGCAGGTCGTCTTCAAC
Source organism: Paracoccaceae bacterium (assembly GCA_021296235.1). GTDB lineage: Bacteria > Pseudomonadota > Alphaproteobacteria > Rhodobacterales > Rhodobacteraceae > JAPOXR01. The sequence goes on from JAGWAS010000003.1 coordinate 167,310, forward strand.
AATGGCAACCCATCGAAAGTCCCGTGTGTTCAGCCGGCGTTCGATCCGGTCGTTGAGATATTCGCTGGAGGGTTGAATTCCATCCCCAATCGAGGATCTAACAATGTTGCGTGTTTCTTCCTGCCGTACAATTGTATCGAATTCCGCATGGCTGAGGCCATTGCGCTCAAGGACAAACTCATAGCTGTCCCGATCGAAATTCCCGTCAATTCCCTGAAAGGATGTCATGGTGCGAAGCGATTCCAGCACAGTTTCATCACCGACAGAAATGCCCAAATTCGATGCTTCGTTATCGATTGCAGCTTGAAGCAGCAGCCGTTCAAGCGCTTGGCGGTCCAAGCCAAGACCAATGGCTTCTTCGGCAGAGACCCTTGTTCCGGTTAGCTGGGACAAAGAGTTGATTTCAGCCTGGAGCGCCCGAACATAATCGTCAACGGTGATATCCTCATCGCCCACTGAACCGACTGCCCTCACGGAAGTGCTGAAATTTCCTATTCCGAATCCAGCCAAGCTTACCACCAGCAATCCGATGAGAACGTACACAACGACGTTTGACATCTTGATCCGATCAGTTTTTGCCATTGCACCCGCAGTCCGATTGCCCAAATCGCAAGGGTTCTAGGCATCCTCGATGCCCGTGGCAAGGGACACGAAAGTCGACGAGGCGTCAAAAGCTGAATTTCAGGGACGATAACTGCCAAGCCGGTCGAAAAGATCACCGATTCCGTCCCTGTCGACATTTGCATATGCAATGCGCAGTTGTTTTGTGGCACCAGCATGGCCTGCAGGCGCAAACATGGTTCCGGGCAGGACCAGCACAGCGAGTTCAGCCAGCATTTTCAACACAAGCTTGTCTGAAGAGAGCGTGAACGGGTGTTCGACATAGGCAAAATATGCTCCGCAACCGAGCAGCCGCCACTCATCAAGTTCGGCAAACCCGGTTTCGATGCATCGGCGGCGGTTCAGGATTTCGGCTCGTTGGTCCGCCAGCCAGTCATCGAGGTTGCGGATGCCGTAAAGCGCAGCATGCTGGCCGATCCGGTTGGGGCAGATCGTAACCGTGTCAAGAAACTTCTCGGCTTCGGACAGCAATGCCTCTGAGGCGACAATCGCTCCGATTCTGTGTCCGGTGAGGCGGTAGGCCTTCGAAAAGGAATATAGATGAATGAAGGTTCGCGGCCAATCTGGGTCGGAAAAAAAGTCGTGGACCGGACCGGTCCGCGAATCGAAATCCCGGTAGGTTTCATCCATGACGAGTGTGACCTGCCTGTCCCGTGCCAGATCATAAATCTGACGAACAAGCGCTGCCGGATACTCACTGCCGGTCGGATTGTTCGGTGAAACCAGAACGATTGCCCGCGTGGATTCAACCATGGCGCGAGCGATGGCATCCGGATCCGGCATCAAGCTTCCCCCGTTGTCTGGCAACCTGGCTTCAATACCCATCATGTCCAGCCACATTTTGTGGTTAAAGTACCATGGAGCGGTGATAATTACTGAATCGCCCGATTGAGCCAACGCAGAGATGGCGGCGGCGAAGGCCTGGTTACAGCCGGAAGTTACAGCAACTTGGTTGGAAGAGATGGCACCTTCATAGGCAACCGACCAGCGGTCGGCGATTGCTTGGCGCAGTTCCGGGTTCCCGAGAACGGGCCCATAGATATGAGCATCCATGTCGCTGGCCGCAAAATTCGACATGGCTTGCCGCAGCGGCTTCGGGGGCAAAGCTACAGGTGCCGCCTGGGACAGATTGAGCAGTTCGTGTGCAGTGGTTCGTGGAGTGCGTTCGAGCCAACGTCGAGCTTCCATCACCGGAGGGCTTGCGGTCGCCGAGAACCGCGGATTGAATCTCTGGGTCAAGGGTTCGATCCTTCCGTGACTTCACCGACGCCGGTTCAACGAGATCAACCGATCGGAACGGATATGCCCGAGGTGGCTTGGTTCAGCAACCCGGATCAAAAAAAATCGGCAGCGGCAATGGATCCCGGTACACGGCATGCAGCGCTTTGCCGGGGTCAATCGGGTGTCGAGTTGTACCGAATGCGCCAATGCTTGCGGCTCGTTCTTCATCCGGTTTGCCTCGATTGGCTTCGATGCCTGCAATTTGTTTCTCCGAGTTTGCCGATTAACCGGGCTTGACTATTTTGCGTTAACAAATTCAAACATTATGCAGACGTCGAACTGACGTTTGGACATGTCGCAATCAGGCATCGCGGGATCGTTCTGTCGCGGTATTATTGCCATGCGGTTTGAATTTCGGCAGTATTGAGGAACAGGAGACCGACAACATTGGAAATGGATTCCGAGGTGGCTGCGGACATAACCGTCAAACGCGAGCTTTCGCAGTTCGCAACCGAGTTCGAACCGGTCCTCCGCGGCATGCTTCCGCGTGAGGAGCATCCCCGCACTGATCTTGTTGAAGCAATGAGCTACGCAACTGTCGGCGGTGGCAAGTACCTGCGGCCCTACATTGTTCGCTGTTCGGCCGAGATGTTTGGTGTGCCGCCGTTGTCAAGCATGCGGGCCGGTTCCGCTGTTGAGGCAGTTCACGCCTATTCGCTGGTTCATGATGATCTTCCGGCGCTCGACAACGATGATCTTCGACGTGGAAGGCCGACCTGCCATTGCGCCTTCGGGGAGGCGACTGCAATTTTGGCTGGCGACGGCCTGCTGACGTTGGCATTCGAAATTCTTGCACACCGCGAGACGCATGCATCAACCGCAACCAGGCTGGAACTCATCGCCTCCCTTGCACATGCCGCCGGGGCGTCAGGAATGATCGGCGGACAAATGATTGATCTTGACTGCGAAAACAGGACGGTGGATTTCACCACCGCTGGAATCCTTGCACGCAAGAAGACCGGCGCCCTATTTTCATTTGCCACCTCGGCTGGGGCAATTCTGGGACGGGCCAGCGAACTGGAACGGCAGGCGCTCTCGGAATTCGGCTCCGACATGGGGTTGGCCTTTCAGATCGTTGATGACATTTTGGATGTGGAGGGCAACGAAAGACTCATTGGGAAGCGGGCCGGAAAGGACGCCGATGCCGGCAAGGCGACCTTTGTCTCAATATTGGGATTGGAAAAGGCAAAATCGGAACTGGATCGGACTGTTCGGCAGGCAGTGGGCCACCTGGAGCCGTTTGACTGCCGCGCGGATTCCCTTAGATCGATTGTTGAATTCATTGCGTCCAGGGATCGTTAACCCGGATAAAGCTGAAGGAAATTTGCAGTTCGGAGGAAATTGAAATGCCAGAAACAACGCTTCTTGACAAGGTTTCCACACCCGCTGATCTCAGGAAACTTGATCAGCAACAGTTGAGGCAATTTGCCGATGAACTGCGGACCGAAACCATCAACACCGTTTCGGAAACCGGTGGTCATCTTGGAGCTGGCTTGGGCGTTATCGAGTTGACCGTGGCTCTGCACTACCTGTTTGAAACACCGGACGACAAGATCATTTGGGATGTGGGTCACCAAGTCTATCCCCACAAAATTCTGACTGGCCGAAGGGATCGAATAAGGACACTGCGTCAAGGCGGTGGGCTTTCCGGGTTTACCAAGCGGGCCGAAAGCGAATTTGATCCGTTCGGTGCCGCCCACGCATCGACTTCAATCTCTGCTGCCCTTGGTTTTTCCGTGGCACGTGATCTGTGCAAGAGGGACAACAAGGTCATAGCCGTAATCGGCGATGGCGCGATGACGGGCGGCATGGCATTCGAGGCAATGAACAACGCCGGGGCCATGGAAAACAAGTTGATCGTAATTCTCAACGACAACGATATGTCAATTGCTCCCCCTGTTGGTGCGCTGTCAGCGTACCTCTCCCGGTTGATATCATCCAAACAGTACCGTTCGCTGCGGGATGTGGGATTGCATTTGACAGAAAACTTCCCGCGAACGTTGAAGAAGTCGGCTCAACGTGCCGAGACCTTCGCAAGGGGCTTGTTAACCGGCGGAACCCTGTTTGAGGAGTTGGGTCTTTTTTATGTTGGTCCGGTTGACGGTCACAACCTGAATCATTTGATTCCGGTTCTTCGGAATGTCAGGGACGATACGGCAGATGGCCCCGTTCTCATCCATGTGGTTACGAGGAAGGGCAAGGGATACGCACCGGCTGAGAAGTCAGACGATGCCTATCACGGCGTTGGTAAGTTTGAGGTGTCAACCGGCGCACTCGCCAAGGGTGGATCGAACCTGCCAAGTTACACAAGTGTTTTTGCCAACAGTTTGATTAACGAGGCAAAAAGAGACGAGCGCATCGTTGCAATTACTGCGGCAATGCCCTCCGGCACCGGCATTGACAAGTTTGAACAGGAGTTTCCGGAAAGAACATTTGATGTTGGCCTTGCCGAGCAGCATGCCGTTACGTTTGCCGCCGGTCTAGCAGCGGATGGAATGAAACCGTTTTGTGCGATCTATTCGACCTTCCTGCAGAGGGCCTTCGACCAGATTGTTCACGATGTTGCCATTCAGGGTCTTCCGGTCAGGTTTGCGCTCGACAGGGCGGGGTTTGTTGGAGCGGACGGCCAAACCCACTGTGGGGCCTTTGACATCGCCTACATGGGGTGCCTGCCCGGCATGGTTCTGATGGCTGCCTCTGACGAGGCGGAACTCGTTCACATGGTTGCAACCGCGGCAGCGATCGACGACAGACCCAGCGCTTTTCGCTTTCCGCGCGGAAGCGGTGTCGGGGTTCAATTGCCGGATCAGCCGGAACTGCTCGAAATCGGAAAGGGCAGATTGATTAAGGAGGGAAACCACATCGCACTGCTGTCGTATGGCTCCAGACTTCAGGATTGCATGAGGGCCGCCTCCATGCTTGATGCCAAGGGATTGTCCACAACTGTAGCCGACGCGCGATTTGCGAAACCGCTGGATGAAGAACTGGTTTTGCGTCTTGCAAAGGAACATCCAATCCTGATCACCGTTGAGGAGGGATCGATTGGAGGATTCTCCAGTCAGGTCATGAGCACGCTTGCGCTCAACGGAGTTTTTGACGCGGGTTTGGCGTTTCGGCCAATCTTCATGCCGGACAGGTTTCTTGATCAGGATACGCCGGCAAATCAGGTGAAATCGGCTGAACTTGATGCAGACTCCATCGTCGCGACCGCACTGTCCGCAACGGGCAACCAAACAGACATCAAGTTGGTGGTCTGATTGCCGGTAAATTCCTGTTGAACCGTAGCCTCGGCATCAAAAGAACTGGAGTCTAGTCAAGCAAGACAATCCGCCGCTGGTGTCGGCGGCATTGCAATTGAGCTGCGGCCCCAATTTGCTGTGGATTCAAACCTTTCTAATCAAGACAATTCGGTTTGTGTTGGTGCCGCGCTCATTGTTGGAAACTCCCCAGCAATTTGAAGTCTTTGTGAAATTCTGCTGGTTTATGATCACACCCATTACCTGGAGCGGCAGTCCAGATGCCGCAGCAATGACATTTTCCTCCAATTTAACGGATCCGTTTCTGACTTCACCGACCTCGAAGGCAATATGGCCGCCGGGCCGCGTGATGCGACCAAGCTCCGTAAGCGTCAATCTGACGAACTCCTGCCATTCCGGAACGTAACGATGCTTTGAGATTGCCACTGCGTCCGGGTCAATTCCGGCGAACCAGCAGCGCAGCCAATTGTCCGTTTCGTATGCCACAATGTCCAGAAACGGAGGCGAGGTAACCGTCAGACCGACGGTGCAATCCCCGATTCCGGATGTCTTGTGCGCTGGGCCGGTGAAGAACATTGCCCTCTCGGAATGGACGTCTCCATCGACGAGCAGTGCCTTTGATTTTTTCCAGATCAAACCCGGAACGTCCCGAGCGGGCGGGACCTGGCTGCGCCTTTTGTTGATGCGGGTTTGCCGATCCACACTGACGGCTTGGTTGGGCGGTAGAGTGTAGACGGAGAAAAATCCAGTTGAATGGCCGGTCAATCGATTGATCGCCACCATTCTGATCCAAGCATCAACATCGTCGAGTCTTCCTGCGGCTTCCCTTTCCAACAACCAGTCTCTGAGCATTTCAATCTTGGCAAGCGTTTTGCAATGGTAAAACGCAAGTAGTTTCTCATTTTCAACCGGCTTGCCCTCATCCCAAGGCAATTCGGAGAGCCTGCTCCAAATCTGACTCAGATTCGGGGTTCGGATCCTTGGGGCTGCCATTGCAATGCTCAGAGGATTGATGTCGTTGCCGCAGGGAACGCGCCGCATCAAAGCCGCTTCAATCGGCGTCGTGCCCCTGCCCATGAAAGGGTCGTGAACAATCTCCCCGGGGTTAGTCAGCCGGCTGATGAAGAAGTTGGGCAGTTGGGGCTTGAAGCAGGCCCGATAGCTGATTTCGTGTATACTGTGGCACTGGCGTTGTTTTGATGTCCAGAACTCATTGACGAAATGGGGAATTCCGTTCCGGCACTCGACAATGGTCTCCATCCCGAATTTGCGGAATCCCCGAACCTCTTCAACAATTGATTGTTTTGGAGACAGAACGCTAAATGGCGGAGTGCTCAACGTTTTCAGTTTCTCGGAGTTTCGGCGGCGGAGGCCGCCACCAACGATCTTGGCAGGAATCTTACTTGGCTGAATTCAAGCCGCGGCGCAATTTTTCTGCTAAATTCCACGCGGAAGCCTGAACGTCACGTTTTCCTGAATTCCATCAAGAGTATCGACGGTGGCATCAAACATTCCACAAAGACGTTGGACCAATCCCTTGACCAGCTCCTCAGGGGCTGAGGCACCGGCGGTGATGCCAACGCTGTTGGCACCATCGAACCAATCATGCCTGATCGAATCAGCATCCGGGATCAGATAGCTCCTGGTCCCGGCGGCTTCACTGATTTCCCGGAGCCTATTTGAATTTGAACTGTAGTCCGCGCCGATGACAAGAATCAAATCGCATTCGTCCACCATCTGCCTGACTGCGGTTTGACGGTTCTGTGTTGCATAGCAAATATCCTTGACATTGGGTCCGACGATTTCGGGAAATCTCTTCTTGAGCGCTGCCACGACCTCCTTGGTATCGTCAACACTCAGCGTCGTTTGGGTAACGTATGCGAGTTTGGTTGGATCCGCGGGCTTGAGGTTCTGAACATCGTCCACGGTTGCGATAAGCATGACAGGACCATCAACCTGACCCATGGTGCCTTCGATTTCCGGGTGTCCGGCATGACCGATCAGCACAATTTCGAATCCTTTGTTTGAATAACGTTTCGCCTCATTGTGGACTTTGCTCACCAAGGGGCAAGTCGCGTCAATGACACGCAAACTCCTTTGTCCGGCGCCCTCCTCAACTCGCTTGGACACGCCGTGCGCGCTGAATACGGCCACCGCTCCCACGGGAATGTCTTCGACCTGCTCAACAAAGAGCGCTCCCTTTCTTCGCAGATCCTCTACGACGTGTTTGTTGTGCACGATCTCATGCCGCACGTAGATGGGGGCACCATAGACATCCAATGCCCGTTCAACGATTTCGATTGCCCTGACGACACCGGCGCAAAAGCCTCTTGGCTGGGCGATTACAATTCTCATTGGTCTTTTGCTCACTCAACTTCTCCGAATTGCATCGAATTCATTTGACTTTACCTATCCGGGAACTTGTCAACGGTTGCACTCTTTCTCGATTGCTGGCCAAAGGGCGCAACCCTTTGCCTTGAGAGATTATCCGAACGGTGGCTTGTCGACAATGTTCCGCTGTCGCGTTCGGTAAGAGGGGTTTGCCCGACCTGTCCACAATCCTCAAGGATTGATTTATGCGCATTGGATCAAGCCATGTTTGATTGAGGCTGCGGCTCTCCGCAACAGGACGCATTTGGCCGGTCAGGAGGCTGCTCTGTGTCGGAGGTCCGCCAACCGTGCACTGGGTTGCTTGAGCCCCTTAAGCCGGGGCAGGGGAAATGAAATGACGTCGGATCTTTCGAAAATTGGACAGCTCCCGGCAATTCTGTGCTGCTGCGTGCAGTTTTCTTGTGCGCTCACACTTGCCATGATTAACACGACATGGGACAATTGGTTGATGTTCGAAGTTCCATTTGGGCTCAAGTACAGCTGAACACGCGACTTGCATGCAGTGATTTTTGTGCAACCAGTGAACTGGCGACCGACCGGCAATATAGTGAAACCAAAATTCTGATGTCGATTGCAGTTTCAAACGGGGTGTTGGACAAGAACATAGCCTATCAAGTTGAAATTCTTGAGGAAGTGTCGCGAACATTTGCCCTCACAATACCACAGCTGCCTGAAAACCTGCGAGTTGCGGTCGGGAACGCCTATCTCATTTGTCGCATTGCGGACACGATAGAGGATGAACCGACATTGACCGCAGCCCGGAAGACCGAATTTTCGGAAAGGTTCACTGAAATTGTAAGAGGCAAGGGGGATGCAGAGCGCTTTGCCGTGGAGTTGAGCAGAGAATTGTCTTCCTCAACCAATGAAAGCGAAAAGGATCTGGTGGCCAACACCGCCCGAGTCGTTGAGGTCACTCTCCGAATGAATGCGACGCAGCGTCGCGCAATTGAGCGTTGCGTTACGATCATGGTCGGCGGAATGATGCAATTTCAAAGGAATGCAAGTGTTGAGGGGTTGAAGGATTTATCCGACATGAATCGATATTGCTATTGCGTTGCGGGAGTCGTCGGTGAGATGTTGACGGAACTGTTCTGTGATCATTCGATTGAAATCAACTCCAGAAAAGGGAAGTTGCTTCCGCTTTCGGTATCATTTGGTCAAGGATTGCAGATGACGAACATTCTGAAGGACATGTGGGATGACCGCAAACGCGGAGCATGTTGGCTGCCAAAGGATACATTTGAAAGGAACGGGCTTGAACTTGGCTTGATTTCTGCAGGCATGGATGATCCGGGATTGGCAAACGGAATCCGTGAACTTGTTTCCGTCGCACTGCGTCACCTTAAAGACGCACTGGACTATGTTCTGTTGATACCCGCGTCCGAGATCGGCATCCGTCGTCATTGCCTGTGGGCGCTGTTCTTTGCGGTCCTTACACTTCGGCGCATTCACGCGACGCCTACATTTGTGCGGGGAGAGGACGTAAAGATATCTCGCCGGAGCGTGAAGGCGACAATCTTCGCAGCGAACCTATTTGCTCGTTCGGACATGTCATTGAAATTGCTCTTTGGTTCGTTAACGCACGGAATTCCGCAAACCGGGTTTGAAGGCTAGTCGGAACGATTGAGGAAGGCTGTTGCGTAAGACAATGGCGCCGCTGATTGTTGTGCGGATCGCGACATGGCAACGTTCAACCTGCGCCAAATTCTGTGTTCCTATCAGGAAAATCTCAAACCAATTTCGTGCTGAGTGCGTCAGTGCCGCAGAAGCAATAGGTTTCCGTTTGTTTTCCGGGCGATGCACTTAACAACCAAAGGAAAGGGATCTTCTCTGCTGACGCCCCATGCTGGACTGGCCACATGTCAGGAGACAGAGTTGTTGCAGCGGTTGCTGTTGCAATCGGGCATTTGCCCGCAATGTTGAATCCAACACCCAAATGTTCGAGATTGAACGCCGTGCTAAGGATCTGCAGGCCGGCCTGCAAAGATCGGAAAGGCAAATCTTGCAGACCCAAGTCAATATTCGGAGAGCATGTCCTTCGCTTCCTTTCGAATAATTCGGTCGAAAGCATCATTGGCCGGAGCTTCAACGGCTCGTCGAAGGTGCTGAACAATTGCAGCCCGATTTTCACCGGGGTCCAATCGGAGAAGTCCGCGGGCATACTCCAAGTGCACGATTGCCGAGTTCGGTGCGAGGTCGGCTGCCTTGGCAAAATGAGCAAGGGCCTTCTTCTTGGAGGCTCCAAATGCAAGCATGGCCAGAAACCCTCCTTTGGCAACAATCTCCGAGTGCCAAGCTCCGAGGGCCAGGTGCGCCTCCCAACGATCGGGATCAAGCCGAAGCACTGTATCCAAAGTGTCCTTGACAGCTTCGCCGTAGCCTTCCGACAGAGCCCTGCCCGCTGAAATTGATTGGGCATATCGTCCCATCGCACGCGACAGGTGAAGATGAGCTTCTGGATTGTTCGGTTCAAGCTCAACCGCCATTCGAGCTTGCTCAATCGCTTCTGTGAGGATGCGCTGACGTTCCTTTCCGCTGACGAAATATGCGCCGTGAACAGACAGCGCGTCAGTGGCTATCAAATGCCCCTCAAATGTTCCCAATTTCTTGGCTATCTCTGCCGCATGCGTGAAATCTCCGTTGGAATAGAGCGTGCGTGCGGCGTCGATCGATTGAGATGAGCCAACGGAGGGTCCAATTACTCCACACAGCACAACTGCCATTGCCAAAAGTGCATTTGTTGTCGTGTTCATTGCGACATACCCTTGATGTGCGCGGTTGCCCGGTGCCTGCAAACTGCCCGCTTAAGTGCCAAGTTCATTCTCAGCCTAGTCCTCAGGTGGGGCGGCGATCCGGAACCAGGAGTCCCCCGGTCATGGCAGGCACCGCCTGGACACAAGAAAATTCGGCCGAACACTTGGCCAAAGGGCAACCTTGAGTTGCAGCTTTCACAAACCGCCCGTTGAAGGTGTCAACCTAGAAACTGTATCTGATCTGGACGGCCAAGTGGTCATCATTCCGGATTTGCCAGGAACTGAGATCACTCATGTCTTTACTGAGAAATTTGAAGGCTTCCAAGCTGAGAGAAGCAGAGTCAGTCAGTCGCCGGTTGAATTCAAGACTCAGTGTTCGGGTGTCATAGTCAAGGTCGTCGACAATTGCTGCGGTCATGTTGGTATCCCCAATGTCGTTCAACGCATAGCGTGCAGCAACGAACACGTCATTCTGCAGAGACGCACTTGCTTGTCCCCGCCGCTCGTCTTGGCTCCATTCCGCCAGCAGCGTCAGATCGGCATCCGACTCGAAAATGCCATAAATGGAGTACTCGCCACCAACAACGAAAGCGTTGTGAGAAACCTTGTCTGAACCGGTTTCAGCAAATCCGTTGCGGCTGCGCAACTCTGCCTTGCCGAGGAAAGCACCCAGCGTCAGTTGTAAATCCAACCCCACCTGCTCAATGAGATTGTAGTTCTGTACGATAACAGGAGGACTTCCGACCGGGGTTAAATGTGGCTCCCGGCTGGTTCCGCGGAAGGCACTGACACCAAAGTCCAATGGTCCGATGCTGTTGCTGAATCTGGCGGCGAGATCAATGTGCCGCCTTCCGGAGGAATGTTCATACTTGATGCTGCTCTTGTTGGTTTCGATGGGAATGGCCGACCGCAGCCTGCCAGCGCTTCCCGGGAACGTTCGGGGTCGGTGAAATGGAAGAACGAACAAATCCAGCGTTCCCCACTCGCCGCTCAAGGTTCCGTGAATCATGGGTTGGCCGAGCTTTTCGTCTCCGCCGCTGTCATCGACCAAATCCGTCTGGTTGACGATGTTCACCAAATGGTTTGATTCGGCGGTTCCCCAGAAAACTTGATCAATTCCCAATCTGAGTTCCCACTCGATGTCATCCAAGAAACCATAGGTCAGGTAGTATGCCTCCCTGATGTCGGCGTGCGTTCTCTTGCTGTCGGACCCGTCAACTTTCAGAAACGGTGTAAAGGTGAAGCTCCCGTTACCGGAGCCCTCAAAGTAGAGGGTTGGCTTCAGCGTCAGACTTAGATCGTTTCTCTTCTGACCCGCGTAAAGTGGTTCGTCGAAGAACAGGCGACTTTCGAGATCCACTGTGCCCCAATGTTCAATTGACCATTGGCTGATCTCATTTGCGCGAACACCCATGGCGGTGCCCGCGAAAATCAACGCACAGGCCAGTGCCGAAAAGTGTAGCCGGAATCCCTTCGGTGTCAGCGCACGCGCCGCAGTCCGGTCTGGGTAAAATCCCGCTCGCTCACATTTGTTCTGAACTGAAAGTTGCTCCACCTCAAATCCGTGCTCTTTCCAGTCACATGATTGACCATGTTCAATTCGTCCGCCCTCCAGAATTCGCCAAGATATTGATTGTAGCCTTTGTATGTGAGCGTCTTCAGGTGGGAGTCCTTTCGGTCGTAGTATTCCACTTTCCAAACGCGAAACTCCTTCGTATCATGCCAAATCAACTGCTTGGAGTATCCTGAACCCTTTTCGGTGGGAATCGCTTCGGTAACGGTGCAGTTCAGATTGCCGCAAGCCTCGTCGCGCAACCACCTGTACTTGAATTTCTCCACTTCCGGACTGGTCAAATCCTCATATGCGAACTCGCTCCCCATGAAGGACCCGGAGCGATTCGATGAGCTGATGCGTTTGACCCTCTTCAGGGCCGGGAGGTACAGCCATTGCTCGTCGGGTGTGGTGATGTGTCCGTGGATAAGAAATGCAGTTCCCCTGACATCTCTTGGGTTGTCGAAAACAAACAAGACCTTGTTTCCGTCACCGGCAACTTCCAGAACTTTGATTCTAACTGATCGATTGCTTTCCTGCCCCTGCCGGTTTCGCAGAACCATGTCCATTTCAGCAGAAAAATCATTGTATCCCCGATCGCCTTCACGTGCCGCTTTGGCGATTTCCAATCCTTTGCTGGCCGCGGACTGCGCGACCGCAACGCGGGTGGAAAGCGAAGTGAGCGCCATGGCTGCAGCAAGAACTGCCGACACCGAGGCGGCAAGTCTCCAAAACTTCATTGGACTGAATAATCTAACGTTGTGAAACTTAACATCATTCCACATATTTCTGTTTCCAAGATCAAGTGACTTCAGGAAAAAAACCATGCCGCGGTGCCTCTGTTGGCCGTACATTCCGTCTGTGGAAAATCTACACTTCATGCAGCGCGATGTCTACAATGACTTGGGGATGCCGAGAGCTTGTCAGAAGTCCGCACGTCACAGCGCAAAATAGAGGAAACTCAACTGCGCACGCCTTCTATGCAACCCTGTGCGCGATGTTGGTGCCGGTGGTTATCTCCAAATGTGATCGGGGCGGTGCGGCGAGGGCAGACAGTTGCCGTCCATCGGTTTGCTGGTCGATCCGGAGTGGCACTCAGTAGATCGTTCATCAAGAAGTGGCACGCCTTTGCATCTCCCATTGGCATTACGCATTGGCATTACGGAAAAGCTGTCGCAGGAAGATACGAGCACGCATCGCCGAAGGAACTTCCGGCCCCGACGAAATTGGATGTCATCGCAATGGGAGCGTTTGTGGACATTGCCTCAAATGTTTCCCTGTCTTGCGTGTGGGAATTTGCAGACCACGAGGTCGTTTGCGGAAGCAGTCGGGACGCACCATATCAGGTGCGTCACTTAAAATTCTCATTCCGGCGGCAGTGTGGCCTAGGGCGAGATCAGTTCAGGCGAAATTTGACTAATTGCTGACGATTGGACTAACGTCCACTCAAGTGCGGTTTCGAAATGTTGAGCGCAGGGCACGACGCGCTAGGCAATGGAGAAGGATGATTGTGAGTGACCAGTGAGAATGCAAAGGTCGTCGTGATTGGGGCTGGTGCTGCCGGTTTGGCCGCCGCCCATACGTTGTCCAACCGAACTGACGAGGTTGACGTCACAGTGCTTGAGGCCACTGACAGGGCCGACGGCCGCATGTATTGCACGGAGCGGGAGGGATTCCACATTGATTGCGGCGCCACCAAGTTTCTCAATGCCTATCGGACGGTTCCAAAATTGGCGGAAAGCCTCGGTGTCAAATTGAATATTTGCGGTCATGCCAAGGCGGCTCTGTTCGACGACATGGGAAGGTTCCGGCAACTGAATCGCGGTGGCTTATTCGGGCAAATGCTACAGACCGCCAAGACAGCACTTTCCTTTGGCATCATGACACCAAGGCGGCTCCGGAAGATGGGACTCTGTTGCGTGTGGCGAAGTTTGCCGATCAGATCCGCCAGTTGTTTCCACCCGATGATGACAAAATCGTGAATTTGGTGGTTCTGGAACTGCAGAATTGCTTTCCGGCAATGCCCTTTAGGCCGTTGTTCGGAATGGTTGCGCGCTGGCCTGAGGCGGTGCACCAATGCCCCGGCGGCATGTTGGCAGCTGGACATAAAATGCGTTTGGCGGGCAGTTTAAGGCAGGTTGAGGGGTTGTTTCTTGTGGGCAACCACATGCGCCTTCCGGTAACCGCTGGAGCAATGCAGAGCTGTGTTGGGGCAGTCGACGACTGCCACTTTGCGTTAGCTTGGACTTTGCCACAATGAACAAAATGCATCGGCACCTCGAACACTATATTGCGTTAATCGTGGCCCGTCCCAAATGGGTTGTCGGCTTGAGTTTTCTGGTCATGCTGGCGGTGTCGGCCGGAGCGGTAAAGCTGCCTCCTCCCACCAGCGGTTTCCGCAGCCTTGTTGGGGATGATAATCCTGATCTTGTTACACTCGAGGCTTTCGAGGACAGATACTCAGCGTCCAACACTGCGTTGATCGCAATGGCTCCTTCCGACGGAACGGTGTTCACCCGTCAGACATTGGGGGCGGTTGAAGAGCTTAGTGAGGCTGGATGGCGGTTGGCTCATTCCAGCAGGGTCTCCTCGCTCACCAACTACTCACACAGTGAAGCGGACGGGGATGCCCTGACCGTTGGGCCACTCGTGGAGGATGCCGCTTCGCTCAGCGATACCGATCTGGCGAGGGTGAAGAATATCGCTCTGAATGAAGGAGAACTGACGGGATATCTGGTTTCACGCGACGGGAGAATTGCCGGAGTGGCGATCGATTTCTTCCTTCCGGAAGAGGCAGACCCCGTCATCGCGGAAATAAACGATCAACTCGAGGAACTTCTATCAGACGCACGGGTGCGCCATCCTGGCATCGGTTATTACGTAACCGGAAATGTCGTCATGAGAGGCGCTCTCCTTGACGCTCCGTTGAAGGAATTGGTTTCTCTCGGACCATTCCTCTTGTTGGTGATGGTTGCAGCAATGGCTATCCTGCTGCGCTCGTTCTTTGCGGTTCTGATTATCGTTGGCGTTGTTGGTTTCATGGGCAACAGCACCGTTGGATTCGCGGGTTGGATCGGTATGCTGATAACTCCGGTTACCGCAGTCGTGCCGCTGATCGTCGTGATCCTGGGCATCGCACATTCAATTCACATCGTGACGACTTTTTTGGACGGCGTGCAGAGCGGATTGGAAAAGAAGGAGGCCGTGGCGAATTCCCTTCGCGTGAACGCGTTGCCGGTGTTTCTGACTTCTCTGACCACTGCAGTCGGGTTTCTCAGTCTTAACTTCTCCGCTTCGCCTTCCTTCCGGGCCTTGGGCAACCTTGCTGCTTTCAGTACTCTGTGCTGCTTTGTCTACTCCATGACTGCGCTGCCGGCGATGTTGGCAACCGCACCGACGCGCGCGCGCCGTCAACGCCTTAAAGCGCAGAACATGTTTGAGCATCTCGGAGAATTCGTTGTGAAGCGCCGCCGAATGCTGCTCCTGGTCACAAGTCTGGTTGCAGTCGGATTGGGCGCGGGCGTTTCGCAGATTGAATTTACCGACAAGTGGACCCGGTATTTCGACGAGAGCTACGAGTTCCGGCGGGACACCGATTTCATCGTCGAAAACCTGACCGGATTGGATTCGCTTGAATATTCGCTGGACTCGGGTCGCGAAGGCGGGATCAGCAACCCCGAATATCTTCATTCGATCGACGAGTTTGCTGAATGGTATCGGAACCAGCCGGAAGTGAGCCAAGTGCGTTCCTTTTCTGACGTCATGAAGCGCCTCAACAGGAACCTGCACGGTGATGATCCATCCTTCGACCGGTTGCCCGAAGATCCTGAACTCGCGGCACAGTATCTCTTGCTCTACGAATTTTCGCTGCCCTACGGCAGTGACCTGAATGACCGCATCGACGTGTCTAAATCCTCGACGCGTTTGACGGTCGTGCTCCGGGAAACGTCGTCAAAGCAAATTCGGGAACTTGTGCAGCGTTCCCAGGACTGGCTCTATGCCAACCAACCCGGAATTGCGACAGCGGCAACCGGGGTGAGCACTGTTTTCGCCAATATTGCCCTGATCAACAATGAAAGCATGATCCGGGGCATGGCTGTTGCCATGGGGATCATTTCGTTGTTGATGATCCCGATCGTCAGAACATTGCGGCTCGGTATCGCTTGCCTGATTCCCAACATCCTTCCGCTGATTGCGAGTTTTGGCCTCTGGGGCTATCTGATCGGCAATGTCGGTTTCGGCGCCTCGGCGGTGGCTGCGACGACCATGGGCATAATCGTAGATGATACAATCCATTTTATGACCAAGTATCGGAAGGCCCGCACGGACGGTTCGAACGCCGAGGATGCGGTGCGCTACGCATTCCGCAATGTTGGGCGGGCGATGATAACCACAACGATAGTTCTGGCGTCCGGATTTTTTGTGTTCACGGCATCAGGATTCGAAGCCAACTGGACCGTCGGCCTCCTAGTCTTTTTCATACTGATTTTGGCGGTTTCCACTGATCTCCTAATGCTGCCGCCACTGTTGATGGTCATTGACCGAAAGAGCTGCGGAAGTCACGTTGAGGTGTTGAAAAAGGAAACGGGAATGCCGATTGCTGAACCTTCCGATTCGTCACGAGGTCCATCAGACAGGTAAAGCAGATTTATCAATGATGCTGACGGAACCGAAGGCCGGCATTTCAGGCGATGTCGTTCCACTGGACGGCAATCAACCAAATGTAATGAATGTTGGCCGACTTGATTCTTGCGTGAGGAAGCAAACCAGTTTTGAAATTGCTGCCGGGGTGGCGAAACACCACAAATTATGCGGCTTCGACTTATTGATTCGGAAGAGCCTCAAACTGCAATTGTCTGAACACTCAACTCGGCAAGAGGCAATCGATGCCACTTGAGTGCCGTGTGGCGGAACGACGGGCGCAGATCGGCAAATTGGTGGTGAGCACAAAGTTCGAAGCCTCGTCTTTGGGAAAATTCTTCAGAATGGGTTCGATCAAAGCTGTTGCCGACTGGGACGTCGAGATCTGGATTCAAAGTTGAATGGCGGAGAGACAGGGATTCGAACCCTGGGTGCCCGCAAAGGCACAACGGTTTTCGAGACCGCCCCGTTCGACCACTCCGGCACCTCTCCGGGACATGACAGATACCGGTGATCAGCCGGCAATTCAAGGATATCGACACCATCACCCCCTTGACCGAAATCAATCGGAAAGGGTCATTCCGGCCAAAATTCCACGTGATCATCGTCAGTCGCAGCAGTTGCAGAGCTGAATGGAACCGTTACAGAAAATTTACATTTGCTTAGCAATAGCATCATGCGAATCAACTACATGCACCGTCGAATACTCAACTGTAAGGAATAAATCATGAAATCCACTTCCTCAATGTTGCTATCGGTCGCGGGTGTTGCTCTTTGCGTGTCCGCGGCACATGCAAGGGATCAGATTCGAATCGTTGGTTCTTCAACTGTCTTTCCATACACCCAAGCTGTGGCAGAGCAGTTTGCCAACATGACGGGTGCTGCATCACCCATCGTGGAGTCAACGGGCACCGGCGGCGGAATGAAGCTGTTCTGTGCAGGCATTGGAGAGAGTCATCCCGATTTGACGGGGGCTTCACGCGCCATGAAGGCGTCGGAGTTCAACTTGTGCCAGGAAAACGGCGTTACGGATGTTACCGAGGCGTTGCTCGGTTATGATGGTCTCTCCATAGCGATTTCACGCGGCAACGAATTCGATTGGGACCTGTCGCTTGCCGAAATCTTCCTGGCTCTCGCGGCGCAGGTTCCCGGGGACGGCGAAATGGTCGACAATCCCCATATGAAGTGGTCGGACATCAGGGCAGATCTTCCCGATCAGGAAATTTTGGTCTATGGACCGCCTCCAACTTCCGGCACACGCGATGCCTTTGTTGAACTGGCGATGCATGCGGGCTGCAAGAGCTTCGAATATGTCAAGGACAAGGACGGGGATTGGGTAGACGAAAACTGTGGCCGCATGCGGTTGGACGGAGTCTTTGTTGAGGCAGGTGAAAACGACAACCTGATTGTGCAACGTCTGAATGCCGATGCAACCGCAATGGGGATTTTCGGTTACTCGTTCCTTTACGAGAACCTTGACACCCTTAAGCCGATCAAGGTTGGTGGCATTGCACCGGACGCAGCCACGATCGGTGATTTTTCCTACTCGATTTCGCGACCGTTATTCGTCTACACGAAGAATGCGCACCGCGGTGTCATTCCTGATTTTCAGGAGTTCATTGAGGAGTACATGTCGGAAGATGCGCTTGGTCCTGGCGGATATCTCTCGGAGCGGGGTTTGGTTACCCTGCCTGACGACCGCCGGGAAATGCTGCAGGAAGCCGTGATCAACGGAATGACTATGGATCCCAAGTAACCATAGCAAATCACTTTGCCGCCCGGGGTCATGTTCCGGGCGGCAATCAATTGGCGGAATTTGGATGGCCTCAATCGCGTTCATTGCTCTCTTTCTGGTGGTGGCCTTCAGCTACATCATCAATTGGAGAGCTGCGCGAACCATTTCCGCTGCCGGCGAGCGCCTGAATTCCGTTCCAAAATATCATGCAATCTTTGCGGCGCTGATAGTTGGCGTTCCGGTTTTGGCATTGCTGCTCATTTGGTTGATGTTGCGCGGTCCATTTGTGGACTTTCTCATCGTGCAGGGTCTGAACCCGGATCAATACTGGCACCTGGAAGCAGGACAGCGGCAGCTCACGGTCGCCGAAATAAAGTCAATCTCATCCGGTCGAGTCTTCGGCACTCCCGAGGATTGGAAAATTGAGGCTGCAGGCAAGCTCGCTGAGACACGAAATCTTCTTGACTGGTTGACCGTGGCGATTGTTACTGCGGCGGCGGGGGCGCTTCTTGTTTATGCGCGGATCAAGGTGAAGGACCGCTTTCGCGCGCGGGCGGGCACCGAACGGATAGTTTCAATTCTCATGATCTTCTGTTCGCTGGTGGCAATATTCACAACTCTCGGAATTATCGCATCGCTCCTTGTGGAAACGCTTCGCTTCCTGTCGTTGGTCCCGATTACGGAATTCCTGTTCGGCCTGAACTGGGAGCCACAAATTCCAATACGTGAAGATCAGGTGGCGGCAGAGGGGGCGTTTGGATGGATTCCGGTAATTCTGGGAACGATCGTCATCACCATCGTTGCTCTTTTCCTGGCAGTTCCCATTGGAATCATGTCGGCCATCTACCTGAACGAATTCGCATCCAACGGCATTCGTGCCATTTCAAAGCCGCTTCTGGAAATCCTGGCCGGGGTTCCAACCGTTGTTTACGGATTTTTCGCGGTCCTTGTCATCGCTCCGGCGCTTCGCAACGCCGGTGCCGCATTGAACATTCCTGTGGCACCGAACACCGCGCTTGCAGCTGGCGGAGTTATGGGAATCATGCTGATTCCATTCATTTCGTCATTGTCTGACGACGCGTTAACGGCTGTTCCGACCTCATTGCGAGATGGTGCCCTTGCGTTGGGTGCCACACGCGCGGAGACCGTAATCGGTGTCATATTCCCGGCAGCGTTGCCGGGTATCATGGGCGGCGTTCTCCTGGCGGTCAGCCGTGCCATCGGTGAAACGATGATCGTGGTCATGGCCGCTGGCCTCATTGCCAAGCTTACGTTGAATCCGCTGGACAGCGTTACGACGGTAACCGTACAGATTGTTACGCTGCTTATCGGAGACACATCGTTCGACAACCCGAAAACTCTGTCGGCCTTCGCACTTGGGCTGATGCTGTTTCTGATGACACTGATCATCAATATCGCTGCGCTGAGGATCGTCCACAAATTTCATGAAAGCTACGACTGAAGGGCCGTCTGGTCATGAGCAACCGCAATAGGGATATCGCCTTCGCCGCCGAAGCTGTGGCCAAATCGCTTCCGCGCCGCAATCGGCTGCAAATCGCACTGAAGTTTGCGGGCGTCGCGTCAATACTTGTTGCTTTCAGTGTTCTGTGCCTGCTGGTGGGCTCGCTGGTATCCAACGGTTACAGGGCCTTCACTCAGACTCAACTGACAATCGACGTTCATGTCGACCCCGAAGTAATTGATGTCGAAGCTCTGCCGAGAGGGAACTTCAAACGGTTGCTTCAAACTTCGATTCTGCAACTATTTCCTGCGGTTTCTGCCAAGGTGGATCAGCAGAAAATCTACCGGATTCTGAGCAATGGCGCGCAATTTTCACTTCGTGACCGAATTGTGGAGGATCCCACCCTCATAGGAACAACCATTTCCCTGACCGTTCCCGCATCCGATCCGTATGATCAATACAACAAGGGCACAATCAAACGGGAAACACCGGAGGAAAACCGCCGTCTGTCGGACAGGGAAATCGGCTGGTTTGATCGATTGAAGGAAATCGGTGTCGTTACCAAGCCTTTCAACACTGCCCTCTTTACCCATTCCGATAGCCGGTTTCCCGAGTTGGCAGGGCTGAAAGGGGCAATGATCGGATCCTTCTGGGCCTTGCTGGTTTGTTTCCTGTTGTCATTCCCGCTCGGAATCGGGGCAGCCGTTTACCTTGAGGAATTTGCTCCAAGAAATCGGTTCAGCAATATCATTGAGGTCAACATCAACAATTTGGCGGCGGTGCCGTCTGTTGTGTTCGGATTGCTCGCTTTGGCGGTATTCATCGGATGGTTCGGCCTGCCGCGCTCGGCACCGCTTGTGGGTGGCATGACATTGGCCCTGATGACCATGCCCACGATAATCATTGCAACCAGGGCGGCACTAAAGGCGGTTCCGCGCTCGATTCGGGAAGCGGCCCTTGCTCTTGGAGCGTCCAAGCATCAGGCTGTGCTCGGGCAAGTGGTTCCCCTGGCAATGCCGGGCATCCTCACTGGAACAATAATTGGAATGGCCCAAGCGCTGGGGGAGACCGCACCTTTGCTGCTGATTGGAATGAACGCCTTTGTAACGTCGGCTCCATCCAGCGCCATCGATAGTGCAACTGCTTTGCCGACCCAGATTTTCATATGGGCGGACAGCCCAGAACGCGGATTTGTGAGCAGGACTTCAGCAGCGATTCTTGTGCTGTTGGGATTTCTGATCACCATGAACGCTGTGGCGATCTTTCTCAGGAACAAGTTTGAACGAAATTGGTAGTTCCAGCTTGGCAAATTCCGGAAAATGGTGGCTCGAGCAAGGTTTCGCAATTGGTGCCTCATACCGAATATGCTCTTGACATCGGGAACCCACTCCACAATACACCGCGCTCATCAATGACCCGGCCCGGATTGCAAGGGCCCAGCAATGTTTTTTTTCGGTGAGAAGATGGAAACGACACAGGATGAAGCCTTGGCAGAGGCGGATCAGTCCACTGCCGACGCGGCAACCGATGAAATTGAGATTGAGGATTCACGTTCGGAAGATGAAATCTCCGAAGGTAATTTGCAGGTCACCGGGAGCAGGGAACTTACCGCAGTGATTCGGTTCGCCGGAAAGCAGTTCAAAGTTCGGAGTGGGACATTCTTCGACGCATGCCTGCAGGTGAGCTGGCCTGCAACGGCGACACGGTGCTTGGCACTCCGACGATTGAGGGTGCCCAGGTAGCATTGACGCTTCAAAGCACCTTTAGGTCGCAAAAAACCATCAATTTCAAGCGCCGCCGGCGCAAGCATTCTTCGAAAAGGACAAAGGGCCAACGGCAGAACCTTTCCAGGTATTTGGTGACGTCGATTGATGTTCCAGGCCTGGGTCGAAGTGAGTATGCTCCGGCCCAAGACAATCAGCAAATCGAATCGCCGGTATAGGGGAGATTTGAAATGGCCCACAAAAAGGCAGGTGGATCTTCGAGGAACGGTCGTGATTCGGCCGGTCGCAGATTGGGTGTAAAGAAATTTGGCGGCGAAAAGGTTCTGCCCGGAAATATCATTGTCCGGCAAAGAGGCAACAAGTTCTGGCCAGGGCGGGGCGCTTCCGCCGGAAAGGACCATACGATATTCGCCACGGCCCCCGGAACGGTGGTGTTTCACACGGGATTCAGGAACCGGAAATTCATTTCCGTTGACCCGCAGCTGGAAGCAGCGGAGTAGCTAGATAGCTGACGGGGTCGCGAATTTGAACTGATTCCCGTCCCCGGCTGCAACTGGCAAATTCTGTCGAGACCCGGTTAGGCGGGGTAGGGTGCAATGCAGTTTGTCGACCTTGCCAAGGTTATTGTCCGCTCGGGGTCGGGCGGCAATGGCGCGATTAGTTTCCGACGCGAGAAGTTCGTTGAATTCGGAGGGCCGGACGGAGGCAATGGCGGTCGCGGCGGAAGTGTCTTCGTTGAGGCTGTCAGCGACTTGAACACTTTGGTTGATTTTCGTTACCGGCGACATGTGAATGCCGGAGACGGAAGGGCGGGGCGGGGCAAGATGTGCACCGGAGCCAAAGGAAAAGACGCGATCATATATGTGCCGGTCGGCACCGAGATTCTTGACGAAAACTGCGAGAGCCTTGTGTTTGATCTGGTCGATGGCAACGGGCGGAAACTGTTGTTGCCGGGCGGAAACGGAGGCTTTGGCAACAGCCATTTCAAATCATCTGTCAACCAGGCACCGAGAATTGCCAACAAGGGCCAACCCGGAATAGAAAGAACCTTCTGGTTCCGCCTCAAGATATTGGCTGACGCCGGACTTGTCGGATTGCCCAATGCTGGCAAATCAACGTTTTTGTCCGTTGTTTCGAACGCCAAGCCCAAAATCGCCGATCATCCCTTCACAACCCTTTATCCAATGTTGGGCGTTGTCAGCAATGAAGGCACGGAATTCGTTATTGCTGACATTCCAGGATTGATTGAGGGCGCACATCAGGGCAAAGGCTTGGGTGACGTTTTTCTCGGTCACGTTGAACGATGTCGTGTCCTGCTTTGCCTAATCGACTGCACCTCCGAAGCCATTGCGGACGATTTTCGGGCGGTGGTCAACGAATTGAACTCCTATGGCAAGGGACTTGCCGACAAACCGAGAATTACCATCCTAACCAAAACCGATTTACTGGCCAGCAATTTGCTGGAGGAACGAATTGCGGAATTGAAACGGGTTTGCCGAGATAGCATCATCGCGGTCTCCGCCGTTGCCGGCACCGGCATCACCGGTTGCCTTCGGCATGTGGCCGCAGAGATATCGAATGCAGGGCCGAAAGCGGACAATGGGGAATGTGCGGTGCCATGGACGCCGTAAGCCAAATAACCAACGCACGCCGCGCAGTCCTGAAAATCGGGTCCGCTCTGCTCGTGGATGATCAATCCGGCAATCTGCGGGAGGATTGGTTGAAGGCCTTCATTGCGGATGTCGCCATGCTGAAAACCAAGGGTGCCAAGATCCTGATCGTGTCATCCGGATCAATTGCGCTGGGTCGCCGGTTGCTTGGTCTTGGAACGGGAACACTGTCGCTTGAGCAAAGCCAAGGCGCAGCCGCGGTTGGTCAGATCAGATTGGCAAGAGCTTATGAGGAGTCGCTGGTTCCGCACAATCTGGTTGCGGCACAGGTTTTGTTAACGCTTGAGGACAGTGAAAACCGGCGCAGATACCTGAACGCGCGGGCCACTGTGGAAAACCTCCTTGATCTTGGTGTGGTGCCCATCATCAACGAGAATGACACGATTGCCACTGACGAGATCAGATTCGGTGACAATGATCGTCTTGCGGCGCAGGTTGCGGTTATGACCAGCGCCGATCTCCTGATCCTGTTTTCGGATGTCGACGGTCTGCACGACAGTGACCCAAGGCAAAATCCAAATGCAAAACTCATTGAACGGGTCGAGGAGCTGTCAGGGCAAGTCAATGACATGGCTGAAGATGCAGCGGCAGGGATGTCAAAGGGTGGAATGAAAACCAAGCTGATGGCTGCCAGAACCGCAAGCGCGGCCGGCTGTACCATGATCATTGCAAAGGGCAACGGGGCGCATCCCGTTGCGGCACTGCTCAACGGAGGTGCCTGCACACTGTTTTCCCCGAGGGGTGATCCCAAGAAGGCTCGCCGTCAATGGATCGGATCGATGAAACCTAAGGGCAGCATTGTTGTTGATGCTGGGGCGGCAAAGGCACTGTGTTCCGGAAAATCCCTGTTGCCGGCCGGAGTGAAACGCATCGACGGCGAATTCGGCAGGGGCGAACCGGTTTCGATCCATCTTGAGGACGGAGAGGTGTTGGGGCAGGGGTTGGCGCGTTACACAAGCAACGAAGCGAAGAAGATTCACGGCAAGCGATCGGGTGAGATTTCTGAAATCCTTGGGTATCCCGCCCGCTCGGCGCCAACATTCGGCGAATTCGCCGACAGATTCAGTCAGAATTTGGTTGCCGGTTCACACAACCAGCGGGTGCAGTTGCAGTCAGCAAAAATGATCTGCATCCGGGCAGTCAAGTCAATGCGGCAGACCGAAGCAAGCAGGTCTTGGGTATTGCTGAATCGATCCAGCGGGTTTGAGGCGGTTCCTTGCGATTGGTTCATCACTTCTCTATCTTTCCCACTCCAATTCCGGGCCACGAATGGAGTGCGGAAGTCATGAGGCATCAAGAACAGAGCATTGCCAAAATGATGCAGGAAATCGGCGAGAGCGCGGTTCTGGCAGCTGAAGACCTTGCAACCACATCGAATGAGGACAAGGCCGCGGCAATGACCGCAGCGGCCAGCGAACTGAAGCTGAATCGGTCCTGGATTCTTGAAGAAAACAGCAAGGATCTGGAGATCGGCAAGGAAAGGGGCCTGACTCATGCCATGCTGGATCGGCTGGCACTGGACACGGGTCGCCTCGACAGCATTGCAGCTACGTTGTTGGAAATCGCCGAAAGACCGGATCCCGTTGGCCGTACGCTTGCCGAATGGACAAGACCATCCGGCCTTGCCATCCGGCGCGTCAGCACGCCCATGGGTGTTATTGGGATCATTTATGAGTCCCGCCCGAACGTAACTGTTGACGCAGGGGCGCTGTGCCTGAAGTCGGGAAACGCCGCCATCCTGCGGGGAGGGTCCGACAGCAGGTATTCGTCGGCGGCACTTCACTCCTGCTTGATTTTTGGGTTGAAGGCGGCAGGAATTCCGGAGGCGGCCGTCCAACTGGTTCCCAGTTCAGACCGCGAAGCGGTCGGCGAAATGCTCCGCATGACAAAGTACATTGATGTCATCGTTCCTCGAGGTGGCAAGGGCTTGGTGGAACGTGTCCAATCTGAGGCGCGTGTTCCGGTTTTTGCCCACCTTGAGGGAATTTGCCATGTCTATGTCGATCGTGATGCGGATGTGGGCAAGGCGGGACGTGTGGTAATGAATGCAAAAACTCGCAGGCCAGGGATTTGCGGGGCTGCGGAATGCCTGCTCGTGGACCGTGAATTTTGGAGCCGCCACGGTGCACCGTTCGTGTCCGACCTGATAACGGCTGGCGTTGAGGTTCGAGCGGATTCGGAAATTGCCTCCATTGAAGGCACTGTTGTCGCCGAACCGGACGATTTCGGGCGCGAGTTCCTCGACATGAAAATCGCCGCCAAAATAGTCGATGGAGTCGGCGGGGCAATCGACCACATCAGGAAATACGGCTCAAATCATACCGACGCCATTGTCACTGAATGCAACCAGACGGCCGACAGGTTCTTTTCGGGACTGAATTCCGCAATTTTGATGCGCAATGCATCCACCCAATTTGCCGACGGCGGCGAATTTGGACTTGGCGCAGAAATTGGCATCGCAACCGGCAAGATCCATGCGCGCGGTCCGGTCGGAGCCGAAGCGCTGACAACTTTCAAATACATCGTCGAAGGAGATGGCACGGTGCGCCCGTGAGGTGCCACCCTCTAAATTGGCGTTCCCCAACTGCGCACTTTGCCGCAGTCAACATGGACAAATCCCGAATTTCCGTAGGTGCCAACACCGCCCGCTCGGCATCTCAGCGCCGCTCTTCCGAGCTGTTTCGTTGACCTTCCCTTCAATCGAATGTCGGCGGCCTTTCCAAGAACATGCAGAGAATTGGAAGCAACCCCATCCGAAGTCTGCCGCAGCTTGCTGTTTGTTGCCGCCGTTCGATAACCCGAAACAAGCTCGAATGGTTCATGGGTGTCCAGAAGGTTGTGAACCGCCGCAAGGATATCAAGGGTCCTGACGTCAATGTTCCGCATCCGCTCGGCGCGCCAATCGCGCATGAAATGGCTGATCGCAGTCAGGGATTCTGGAATGTACTCGCCTTCAAGCCAGTAAATGACATTCATGTCTTCGCCGGTTCGACGGTTGGTCATGGCCAGGCGGCGAATCTCTGCAGGTCGGCGGGCAGCATGAACAGCAGGGGCGTACAGTGCATGCGCACCAATTGCCGCAGCAGCACCCAGCACCAATTGGCGCCTGCCATAAATTCCGAAACAATCTGTCATCACCGCAGGTTTCAACAACGCCTCGACTTTGCTGACGGATGTCCTGCCCATCAAGTTGTTGCCATTTTGCAGCAACAGCGAAGAACCACTAGTATTGGTTGGCCGAATTTGCAAGGCCTTTCTGAAATGGGTAACATTGATGCTTCGATTTAACGGTCAATCTGACAGAATGCCGATACCCTCGGAAACGAAGGTTGTCACAGTCGGGAGTGCTCTTGTGTCGAGCGGGGAAAACAAATTCCATGCGTCGTGCCTGAGGGACAGTTGCATGAACGTATCGCGGACGGTTTTTGTCTGCCTTCTCGCACTGTTGGCGACCGGTTCACCGGCTGCGCCCTTGCCGATATTTGAGACTTTGGTTGCACGTGAAATCGCTGACGATGGGAAACTCCTGCAATATTACGGTAGCCGGGGCTTCCGCCCAATTTGGACCGCCGATAGCCCGGAAGGACATCAGCGACTTTCGGTACTTTTTGAGACACTCGAGGCGGCACCGAGCCACGGATTGCCGTATGGGCAGATACAGTCGGACGAATTGAGAAGCCTTTTGGCTGCAGCGACTACCCAGTCTCGCCGGGCCATTGCGGAGGTAAGGGCAACAAGAATATACTTGACCGTGGCCGAAGCGCTGGCTGCCGGTGCAATCAACCCGAAATCGGTTGACAGTTCAATTTCAAGAACACGACCAATTCCGGCAACGGAATATCTTTTGGACGGATTGTTCACTGACGATCCCGCTTCATTTGTTCTGCAATTGGCGCCAATGAACGCCAACTATGCCGGGCTTCGAAAGAGGTTGCAGCGGTTGGAGGCACTTTTGGTCAACGGCGGTTGGGGAAGCAAGGTCGACGTTCGGGAGATTGGACGCGACATGTCCGGACAACCTGTTGTTCAGCTTCGAAACCGATTGATCCGAATGGGGTATCTCAGGAATTCCGCCTCGACCGACTACAATGATGCGTTGATGTTTGCGGTAAAGCGGTTCGAAGTCGAGCATGGACTTGATCCCGATGGTTTGGCCGATCGTCTGACGATCGAGGCCATCAATGTTGAACCTTGGGAAAGAAGACAGCAGGTTCTTGCGGCACTGGAGCGCGCGCGCTGGAAGAACTTTCCGCTGGGCATCCAGCATGTGCTGGTGAACCTTCCAGATTTTCGGGCGTCAATCATTAGAGACGGAAAGCCGGTGTTTGAATCCCGCGTTGTCGTGGGCAAGACAAGGCCGGACCTGCAAACTCCCGAATTTTCCGACGTGATGACCCATATGATTGTCAACCCAACCTGGTGGCTTCCCCGCTCAATCTCAACCGGTGAGATTCTGCCAAAACTCAAACAGGATCCAATGGCCGAACCGCAGTTGGTTATCTTCGAACCCGAAACCGGGAACCTGATCAGCCGAACCGAGTTGGACTTCAGCGAGTTCACAGCCAGCAATTTTCCGTTCGAGATGCGTCAGCCCCCCGGACCCGACAATGCGTTGGGCCGAGTCAAGTTCATGTTCCCCAACAAGTTCAACGTCTATTTGCATGACACGCCTTGGCGCGCACTCTTTGAGCGACAAATGCGCTCCTTCAGCCATGGATGCATTCGGGTTCACCGGGCGCACGATCTTGCCCGCTTTTTGTTGGGCATGCAATCGGACCGTCCGGACACGCTGTTTGAAGTGCTGCTCGCGACCGGTGATGAATTCCGTATTGATCTTGAGGAACCGCTTCCGCTGCACATCACGTATCAGACGGTTTGGGTAGACCACGACGGCAGAACGAACTTCCGAACGGACATTTACGGTCGGGACCAGTTGATCTATGGACAACTCGTCAAGGCTGGACTTGACGCTGGATTGCTCAGCAACTGAAGCAACAGTTTCATCCTTTCTTCGCGTGCGGCACTGTCCCTGCGCAAGGGCCATACTTACTTGACCAAATGAAATGACACACTCGATTGCAGAAATTGCCGAAGCCCTGGGGGTCAAGGCTGTTGGTGATACCTCAATAAGGGTTGATGGCATCGCTGAACCCGGCGAAGCAGGACCATCCGATTTGGCTCTGGCGATGAATCACAAATTTGCCGAAATGTTAAAGTCGGGCAGGGCACGCGCTGCGATGCTGAGTGCAGATGAAGATTGGACGAGCTTTGGAATCCGGGCGGCAATCCTCGTGGGGCGAAGCAGGTATTCCCTTGCCCTTGCAACCGCACTGTTTCCGCCATTGCCGGAGGTTGAAGACGGCATACACGCAAGCGCAGTCGTGGCGCCCGGATGCCGGATCGGAACACCGACGGCTGTGGGACCATTCGTTTCGGTGGCGGATGGAGCAGTTGTCGGAAACCGCTGTGTTATAGGGCCTGGTGCGTCCATTGGGCGCAATTCCCGAATAGGCAACGACGCAGTGATCGCGCCGGGTGTTCGGATCGGACGCGACACCGTAATCGGCGACAGATTCATTGCTCAGCCAAACGCGGTAATCGGCAGCGATGGTTTTTCCTATGCGACCGCAGATGATGGGGCGGTTGAGGAGGTCAGGTCAACTCTTTCCGGCTCAATATCTGCAGAACAATCGCGCCAAGTGCGGATCAACTCTCTCGGCCGGGTCGTAATTGGCGATGATGTTGAAGTCGGGGCCGGTGCAACCATTGATCGCGGCACAATCACCGCGACTCGAATTGGCGACCGCTCAAAACTGGACAACAACGTTCATATTGCCCACAATGTGGTGATAGGCGCGGACTGCCTGATCTGCGGATTGGTGGGCATTGCTGGTTCAGCTCGGATCGGCGACAGGGTTGTCCTCGGAGGGATGTGCGGAGTTAAGGATCATGTTGAAATCGGCAATGATGTTCTTGCTGCCGGGGCGTCCAAGATCTTCACGAATGTCGCTCCAAAAACTGCTGTCATGGGCTCGCCAGCGGTCCCGATGGACAAGAATATTGAGATCTATAAGTTCATCCGGCGACTTCCCGTGCTGGCGCGGCAGTTGCGCGAACTCAAGAAACAGGTTTCAAGATTGACCGGGAATGAATAATGGAAGTGTGTCAACAGGATTCGCCGCAATGGACCAGGCAGTTGCCAAGCGCGTCATCGAATTAATCGCTGAACAGGCGTTGATTGATGTCGATCAAGTAAAACTTGATTCCACCCCTGAAGAATTGGGAATTGATTCTTTGGCACTCGTTGAGTCGATATTTGCCATTGAGGAGAGTTTCGACATTCAGGTGCCGTTCAACGCGAACGAGCAGCATGGCAGCGATTTCGATATCTCAACCGTAGGCACAATTATTGAAGCGGTTGCAGACCTCGTTGCACAGAAGGGTGACTGAGCCCGGCATGAGGCGAGTGGTCATAACTGGCCAGGGAACCATCAATCCGCTGGGCAAGTCCGTAACTGAAACCAGTGCGGCTTTCGCGGATGGTCGTTGCGGCATCGGTGAACTTGATATCCGCGATGTTGACCGGCTGACCGTGAAGGTGGGAGGTCAGGTAAGAAATTTTGAGCCGGACTCTCATTTTGATCGACAGGAGTTGGCCCTCTACGATCGATTTACGCAGTTCGCGATAATTGCGGCAGATGAGGCAGTGGACACTGCCGGATTGTCCCGGGACGAGTTTTCCCGATCCGGTGCCGGCATAGTTCTTGGAACCGCCGGGGGTGGGTTGAACACTTGGGATGACAGTTACCGCAAGGTTTATGAGGAAAAGAAACGACGTGTTCATCCGTTTGTGGTTCCCAAGCTCATGAACAATGCCGCGGCAAGCAACATCTCCATGAAATATGATCTCATCGGACCGAGTTTCTCCGTTTCCACCGCCTGTTCCTCCTCCAATCATGCGATCGGCCTTGCATTTCAGATGATAAGGACGGGCATGACGGACATCATGCTTACCGGAGGCAGCGAAAGCACACTATGCTTCGGTGGTGTCAAGGCTTGGGAGGGGCTGAGGGTCATGTCAAACACTGCCTGCAGGCCATTTTGCGCAACACGGAACGGCATGGTTCAGGGGGAGGGCGCAGCGGTTTTCGTGTTGGAGGAATTTGAATACGCAAAGCGGAGGGGTGCCGACATCCTCGCCGAGGTGTCCGGGTTTGCAATGAGTTCCGATGCGCAGGACATCGTCAATCCCTCAAAGGTTGGTGCAGCCCGGGCGATCAGCGGAGCTCTGCGGGACTCCGGCATTGCGCTTGACGACATCGGGTACATCAATGCGCACGGAACTGGGACCACAGTGAACGACAGGACCGAATGCTCGGCCATCAGGGAAGTTTTCGGCGCTGCGGCCGAAACGCTAATGCTATCTTCAACAAAATCCATGCACGGGCATTTGATCGGAGGCACCGGGGCAGTCGAACTGCTTGCATGCATCCTTGCGCTGCGCCACGGCATCATCGCACCGACAATCAACCACCTGCAATTTGATCCGGACTGTGATCTTGATGTTGTGCCCAATGAAGCGAGACAGGCAAAGATCAGGGCAACGATGTCGAATGCATTTGCGTTTGGCGGTATGAATGCCGTTCTGGTGCTACGGTCAATTTGACATGTGATCTAGAGGGATTCGAATGCCTTGGTAAATCCGGCGAGTGAAATCTCAAGGTCAATTGGCTGATCGGGACTCTGAAACGCAAATATTGTCATAGTCATTGAGTTGCCGGCTTTCATACGACCAATTTCTCCCTTGCTGAGACCCAACCGGGAATAACAACCATCTCCGTCACACATCACGTAGCGGTAACGGCGGGGAAGGGCTTGGTCGACCTGCATCAGAATGCCTTCCTCAAGCATGACTCCCAAAGGCAGAGCGATAACAGATCCGGCAGCCAAGTCGGTCGAGTTATCGATTTTCCATATTTCAAAAGTAGCAATTGGTGTGTTGGAGTCGTTTAACACCAACTGCTGCATTCGGCACTCCTCGTTGCCTTCATCGTTCCTGACGCAGACGATGGTCCAATCGCCAACATCCGTTCGGGTCGGCTGAACCACAATCTCGCCAACCTGAAGGTCCGTTGCATCGGCAGTTGTTCCTTCTTGCCCTGCCGAATTTTGGCTCTCCTGAGCCGCAACGGCAATACCGAGCGACATCACCAAGCCTGCGGCAATTATCCTAAGTGTTCGAATCATTCAATTTTCTCCGTTAAATTCAGCCTCTCGCAAGCGCACTTCCCGGGATGTTGGGGTTCGACTCAACTCGTGCCCGTAGCCATTGCGGATAAACGATTCAATGGTTGTTGCAACCGCCTATGCCGTACCCATTTGATGTCGAACAGTGCGATGGGACTTTCGCGTGCCCAAGGTAATCGGCCAATTTACTGCTTCGTACAGTTTTCGCCCGGATTCTACAAACTTGTGATTCTGCACCGGAAACCGTGCTTGCAACACTCCTTCGCCCAAACACCTGATCGGAATCAACGGTGCAACTTGCAACTCATACTTGAACTCATCCGGCAGACACTTCACATTTTTCTGATCTTCAGCAACGTAATCCGCTGGGATTGGCGTTCGACGACTTCAAACCTGAAACCATGATAGATGAACACCTGCGATTTTTCGGGGATCATCTGTGCTTCATTTATCAGCAATCCAGCGACTGTTGTCGCCGGTTCCTCCGGCAGTTTCCAATCCAGATATCGGTTGAGATCCCGGACCGCCATTGCTCCGTTCACCAAGTAACTTCCGTCCTTGACCGGCATTGGCTTTGCGTCAGGGGCGGTGTCGTGCTCATCTGAAATGTCTCCAACAATTTCCTCCAGAATGTCCTCAAGCGTCACCAAGCCTTGTAGATCGCCATATTCGTCGACGACGAGAGCGAAATGTGAGCGTCGGCGCAAAAATTGTCGCAATTGGTCATCAAGGGTTGTGGTTTCAGGCACAAAGTATGGTTCGCGGATGATTTCCCTTATGTCCAATCCGCTCATTCGGTTGCCGAGTTCATTGTTGAGGTCAAGTGCATCCAATGTGCGGGCAAGAAGATCCCTGGCATGCACAACCCCGATTATGTTTTCGGATTCAGTTAGATAGACCGGAATCCTTGTGTGAGGCGAGCGGGTACAGCGTTTGACGATTTCCGTGGCGTTGTCGGATCCGTTGACCATTTCAATCTCCGAGCGGTGCAACATGATTTCCCGAACGGTTCGGTTTCCAAGATCGATTGCCCCAAGGAGCCGGTCCCGATGTTCCCTCTTGACTGCGCCGGATGAGTGCCCGAGCGCAATTGTGCCGACCAACTCGTCTTCCAAGTCCCTCATTTCGCTCTGTTGCGTGCGATTGATGCCCAATCCCCGGAAAAACCAATCGACCAGAAGCTGGACCACGGAGACAATCGGGAAAAACACCTTCACGATGAGGCCGATGATCGGGGCGACCAAACGGGATGCGAATTCCGGGTTTGAAATGGCGAAGGTCTTGGGCATGACCTCAGCAAAGATCAGTATGAGCAGAGTCATGACAATCGTTGCCAGCACCACTCCCGAATCGCCGTAGAGCCGCGTAAACAGGCTGGTCGCAAGTGCCGCAGCCAAGATGTTAACCAGATTGTTGCCGAGAAGGACCGCGCCGATAAGCCGTTCCCTGTTGTCGGTAATTTTGAGAGCTTTGCCGGATCGCCTGTCACCCTTGTCCGCTTGAGCACGGAGTTTGCCGCGTGACGCAGAGGTCAGTGCGGTTTCCGAGCCGGAGAAAAAGGCCGAGAAACAGACCAACAAGAATATGGCTGCCGCAACGGTCCAGACCGAATGGGCAAGAAAATCGGGAATCATTGTAGGTTTGGATCCTATTTTATGTTTGTCCGCAGTTGGTTAGCCGGTTGGAAACCCTCCAAACCGGACTCATCGGGTCTGCCGTTTGGCAAGCGGGTGCTTGGAAAAAACCAGGTCCTGCAAGCGGTTGCCGGCAACATGTGTATAGATTTCCGTTGTTGCGATATCGGCGTGCCCGAGAATGCTCTGAATCGCACGTAGGTCGGCGCCGTTTTCCAGCAGATGCGTCGCAACTGCATGGCGGATACCGTGTGGGGTGACCTTTTTGGGTGAAACACCCGCTGCCAATGCAATTTCCTTCAGGAGCGAATAGATTCTGTGCCGCGTCAGGTGGCCCGACTTTCCCCTGGACGGAAAGAGAAAGAGCGAGGGTTGGCCGCCGGAAAGCCGACGAGTTTCCTCAATCCGATCGCGCTGTTCCAACCAGGAAGTGATGGCGGCTCTGGCCGGTGCCGAAATCGGAACCAGTCTCTCCTTGTCCCCTTTTCCCTCAAGCATCAGAAATCT
>JAGWAS010000041.1 GCA_021296235.1 Paracoccaceae bacterium
TATGACGTCAAGTCCGGCGCGTTGTGCGACCTCAATCACCGCATCCGTAGGCCTCTTGGCGTTGATCGTCTCGACAAACTCCGTGCTGAAGTTGACATTGACCGAAACGCAGTGCGCTGCTGCGATTCCATCTGCGATCTGGCGCATGAAGGTCTCAATATTGTTCCTATCTACGAGGCTGCGGGCACGCACATCGCCCTTCAGTATCGCCACTCCCGGCAACACGTTGCGCTGACCATCGGTCTGGAATTCGGTTACCGACACCACCGCGCCAGCGCCGGGGTCCAGTTTGCGGGAAACAATTGACTGCAGCGCCTGCACCATTTCCACTCCGATTGTGATCGCATCGCGGCAGACCTGCGGCATTGAGGCATGGCCGCCCTGGCCGCGGATGGTTATTTCAAACAAGCTTTCCGAGGAACAAATCAGACCGGAACGAGTCGAAACCTGCCCTGCCGGCGCGCCGGGCAGATTGTGTATTGCGTAAACCTCCTCAATGGGAAAACGCTCCAGCACGCCCTCCTTGATCATTGCCTGTGCGCCACGGCCATGTTCTTCGTTTGGTTGAAAAATGAACACCACGGTTCCGCTGAAACCGGGATCGCTGGCGAGGTTGCGGGCTGCCCCCAGAAGCATGGCCATATGGCCATCATGCCCACAAGCATGCATGACACCCGGTGTTTCAGATGGATATTCGTGGCCGCTTGCCTCATGAACCGGAAGCGCGTCCATGTCTGCGCGCAATCCAATAGCCCGGTTGCCTTCACACGAACGAAGAATTCCCACCACGCCCACGCCAACATGCACTTCGAGACCAAGATCGCGAAGAAACTTCGCCACTTTGGCCTTTGTGCGTTCCTCTTGGAAACCGAGTTCCGGAAAACGATGGAATTCACGCCTCAGCGCAGACAAACTGAAGTCATCAGCACCCACACGGATCCCGTCGGATATTCTGCCCTTTCCCTGTTCCACTTTAGCCGTCCACCATAAATCCTGCAGCTTTCCGGGTGACTGATCAGAATATGGAGAGAAGCAACGAAAAGGAAGTTGTTCGCAGCCACCCGCCACCCAGACGGGACAAACTCGGAGCGAAAGCCGTATGCCTTTCGGATTTGTGCGGTATTCGGTGCCTTGGAGGACGGAATTGGTTCGACCGCAAGGATCGACGGGTGAAACCTGCAACATCATGACATTCGTTGCTGTTGGACCAAACCGCAGATCCAAGGATGGCAGCGCTCACCGAAATTATTCTTGGCAAATTCCCAAAGTCATTTTTGGAAAACGACACCCCCCAAGCAAGCCTCGTGGGAACTAACCCGGTAGGAGCCAATCCTACGCTATGCGGAAATCCGGACATTTCGCCATCTGCAAACGTCCCATCCAAAAGTGCCGACATGACAAACTCGAATTCGAGAATCTGTTTGCCAGAGTGGAATCCTGGCCGGTTCGAGTCATTCGATTAAATCCAGACTCAATCAAATCTGTCGAATTCAGGTTACATGTGATCTGCTACGACATTTATTGTTGAATTGTGTTCGAGCAGAGCTTTCAATGCAACGATCACTTGGTTGAATCCGCCTGTGGACTCAAGCGCTTGAGAAACGATCTCGTCGTGCGAACCGATGAAACCTCGCTCTTCGATCACGAGCCCGGTTACATCTGAGTCTTGCTCATCCAAAGTCCAGGATACAGTGGTGAACCGGTTTCCGTGACCCCACTCGATTGTTATCTGAGAAGGTTGCTTGATCGACTTGACACGAACCTCAATTTCGGGTGCATCCACTGCATCGCCGACAAACCAAGTCATTGTATCGCCCTCTCGCAACCCTTGATCCTTCCGCTTGAACCAAAACTTGCTCATGACCGTAGGATCAACAAATGCATTGAACACTTCAACTCGAGATCTATGGACCAGGATCTTTGCTTTGGCTGTAATTTCATCGGCAGACATTGAGTTTTCCCTTACCGTGCCATCAGGTCGGTTACGTCATTCCCCAAGAGAGCGTCTTTGACAATGCAGTGTTTCGCGACTCGCTGCGCCGGGTGAATTGCTGCCGGCAAGATTATCAGGGTCGATCACTTCGATTCAGTTAGATCCGCTCGTGCGAGTCAGTGTGGATTTTCCACACCCGTTAGGGCCGGCTCGCAAGAGGTTGAGTGCTTTGAATGCTGAATTGCACCCGACGCAAACAGCGAGTCCGACCTCGACCTTTAGGGCAAGCCATCCTTGCGGGTGAAGCGCCACTTGCCATCCGCACCCATGACGGCATGGGTGTCGTCCTGAGGATAGCTACCCTCGTCGCCTTCCGCCCGGTCGCCAATTTCGAGCGTCACCAAGTCCCGGTCACTGCGGTTGAGGACATGATTTGCCGTTCCTCCGGCCGGAAATCCCGCACACATGCCGACAGAAAGCGGCGTTTCGCCGGAAGGAGTCGCCAAGACCGCTTCGCCCTCCAAAATATAGATCAGTTCGTCCCGCTTGCTGTGCGTGTGCATTAGCGCCGATTCTCCTCCCGGGGCGATCCTGGTCAGATTCACACCGAAATTCTTCAAGCCGAAGAAGTCGGCGAGTGCCCGCTTTTCTCGCTGCGCCATTCGGCTGGCAAAGGGTTCCGGATAGTTGGATGGCTTGGTCCGGGGCGGCACCTCCGCCGCCACTTTGGCCACTGGTGCTTTGTTGTTCATCATCGTTCAACTTCTTGCCAACTTGCGGCGAGCTTTGGAATTGCACACCTTGGCGATTGCATTCAGCGAACTTCCGAACATTCGGTGATACCCAGCCTTTCAGCAGGATGGCGCACGGAATGTGGTTGGTGGTGGCGGTTTGACCGGTTCCAACGGAAGACAACACCCCGTGCCCAATAAAATGCCCGGTTCCTCAAATGTTCTGAACGAAGACATGTTCTTGACCAAATCTGGGAATTTGCACAGAGTCATGCTCCGAAAGTGTAGCACGGATGAAAGGGAGAACCATGAAGGGCACAAAAATCGTGGTTGCCGCACTTGCTGCAGCCCTCGTGGCACCTGCCGCCTCGGCTTCCGGCATGGCAGCTGCCGACATCGTCAATGCCGATGGCGAGATCGTCGGCGAGGCCACTTTCGAGCAAGCCCCCACTGGCGTCCTAATTTTCGTCGATGTTGCTCACCTCCCACCGGGCGGCCACGGTATCCACCTGCATTCCGTCGGTTCTTGTGCACCGAACTTCAAGGCGGCGGCGGGCCACATCAACCCAGATAAGGTGATGCACGGTTTGCGAAATCCCGAAGGACCGGACAACGGCGATTTGCCAAATCTGTTTGCAGCTGCCGACGGCTCAGCCAAAGCAGAGTTCTTCACGAACCGGGTCTCGGTGTCGGATGGAGACATGCCCGCGCTGCTTGATGAAGACGGATCGGCGGTCATCATTCACGAAAACCCCGACGATCACATGACTCAGCCTATTGGAGGTGCCGGCGGGCGGCTCGGCTGCGGCATCATCAGAAAGAGGTAGTCGGCGGCAATTTCAGTTCCCCAAGGCCGTTCTGAAGAGGATTTACATCCGAATCCGCCACTTTCCATGCCAACCGAATTCTTGGTGAACTTGGCCATGCCGATCGTCAAAAGCGAAGTCAGTTCAACGGAGATTGCGCACCTGCCAGACAATGATTGCGATCCGTTTCCGGTGGAGTTCGGTGATGCGTTCGAGGCCTGTTGGAACCGATCTGCCGGCACCCAGTTCCTTGACCGCCAATCTTGCAAATGCCCGCTTGCCACCGATAGACATACCGTGGCGCAATCCTGGCTGACATGAACTTACCAAAACTGAACCCGTCATATCATGAGGTCGTCGTCAGAATTTCTGCTGGATCCGTCAGCTTGCCAACAATTCAGTTATCCCGAACTTCTCCCAAGGTGAATTCGACATTCGAACACGCATAAGATGGGGCAGTCGACAAGGCCACCGAAACTGGATTCTCAATCCCAGGCTGGAGCATAGCTGACGATGCTCTTGGTAACTATCCGCTGGTTTCGTTTCGACAATTCATCAATCCTGCACATGTCGATGCTCG
>JAGWAS010000030.1:0-1803 GCA_021296235.1 Paracoccaceae bacterium
TTCCGCTCTGCCTACCACCACCATGCATCGGTCGAGGTCAACTTCCTCTCGGGGTGCGAGATCGAATACTCGTTCTCCCGGTCAACAGGGCGATGTCGTTCTGGCTTCCCCATGATCCCGACGGCGACATTCCGCCCTACACTCTGGCGAGGGCGATGGGCTCGGGATGGATGTGGCAAATCCCGACGCAAACGAGAATGGGCTGCGGCTACGTGTATTCCGATTTGTTCCTGACGCCCGAAGAGGCACAGTCCGAAGTCAAGGACGCGCTTGGCAGAAGCATATAGCCGCGCAACGACATACGGATCAATTCGGGTTGGGTTGACAGGGCCTGGATCGGGAATTGTCTGGCCGCGGGCCTTGCACAGAGCTATTTCGAGCCCTTGGAGGCGACATCGATCCATGGGACCGTCGTTCAGATGCTCCTGTTCACGCAGCTCCATCTGAAACCGCTGGTCCGGTGGCTGGATCCGCGCAGGGAGACCTACAACGAGGCGGTCGGCCGGCAGGTCGACGACTTCCGATCCTTCATCAACATCCACTACGTTTCCGAACGTTGCGACACGCCCTTGTGGAGGCATGTCGACGCGGACTGCATTCCCGAAGATGCAAAGCGTCGTCTCAGTCAATGGGCCGCAAGAACGCACAGGCGAAGCGATTTCGCACCGCTTCCGGGGGATCTGCACCATGTCATGGAGCAGCTCTACAATCCGGTGTTCGACGGGCTTGGACTGCTCCGCCGGGACACGGCAAGGGCCGAACTCGCCGCTAATCCGAAGGTGCGCGCCCATGCCAGGCGGACATCCGAGAGGCAGAGGAAGGAGTTCAGGCTCGCGGCGGCGAGGATGCCGGGGCACAGGGAGATCCTGGTGGCCCTTCACAGGCAGCCGGCGGAAAGCGTGGGCGTGACCGGCTGGAGGTCTTCCGAAACCGCGACCGCCTGATGATACTGGACGGGGTGCACCGTTTGGCGAAGGCCCATGCCATCGGCCTTGAGGATGTGCTGGTCAGGCATGTCCCGGAGTGTGCGGTCAGGCTACTTGATCACTGACGGGTTTCCTTCCTGAACGCTGCCGGCGTCCTGGTTTCGTGGGTCTGGAATGCCTCGTAGAAGCTCGAAAGCGAGTTGAAGCCGCTGTCCATCGCGACCCCAATGATCTTCAGGTCGGAGTTGGCGAGCAGCATCTGCGCGTGATTGAGCCGGATGCGGGTGATGTATGCCTTGATGGGCACGCCCACGGTCCGTCTGAAGAGTGACATCGCATAGCTCTGGGACAGGCCTGCATGCCCCGCGACATCCTGAACGCCGATCGGTCGGGCAAAATTGTCCGCAATGAACCTCAGCATCCTGTCGATGTGGCGCGCCGCCGCCCTGCCGGCCACGTCGACATCCGGAGCCATTGATCTCCCTCCAGGGCCAAACGCCTGAGGCGCATCTCTATTTCACCGAGCAGGAGATACCGCCACGCAGCGTTGTCGATTTCGTATTCCCTCGCCCATCTCTGAAAGGCCGCACCGTCAGTTGATCTAGGGTCCCGCACCGCCAGGACCGCACCGCTGAAGATCGTTTCGACGAACGGCTTGGGAAATCTCCACTTCATCATCTGAGCCAGGGAGATGTAGACGTTGACGATGCGACCCTTTCCCCTGACGTCGACCACGCCATGCGGGATCGCACCCCAGAACAGAGTCAGCCTTCCCGACGGCACCCAAACCCGTTTCCCGGAGAACGAGTATTCGATCTCGCACCCCGAGAGGAAGTTGACCTCGACCGATGCATGGTGGTGGTAGGCAGAGCGGAAC
>JAGWAS010000030.1:1837-36711 GCA_021296235.1 Paracoccaceae bacterium
CACATTGTCTGAGTAGACGCTTTCAGTCATCCGCCACCGAATCCGAAACTGACGCCGGTCCCGCCCGACTTCCGGCCTGTCTTAACAAAAATGAGGCAAACAAAGAAAGCCGGAAAATAACAAGAAATTTTCGGAAGAATATCTCGCCGGTTTCAATCCTGTTCGTTCAAATTGTGATTGCACCGCACGGTTGCGGAACAGTGGACAATCTAAAGGGGAAACGGAACCATGCTGGATCATGCAGCCGCCTGCACGGAGATGGAGCGCTATCTCTTCGACCTCAACGGCTACCTGGTGCTGGAGGGCGCACTCACCGCCGACGAGGTTGCCGCCTGCAACGAGATGCTCGACCGGTTGCAGGACACGCAACCGGGTGAATGGAAAGGCAATGTCCACGGGCACAGTTTCACGGGTTCGCATGAAGGCCTGAACCTGCAGCAGGTCTATGAGGCCGGACCGCCGTTCGAGCGGCTCATCGATCACCCTTCCTGGATCGCAAAGGTGATTCACTTCATCGGCACGGATGAACCCAATTTCGACGGGCTGCACGGCCCATGCTTCATCGACGAGAATTTTGCCTCGATCCGCGGTCCGGGGCAGGCAATCGGCCTGCATTCGGGTGGCCAGGACAGGGTGACCCGATGCCAGTTCCGTTACCATGACGGGCACTTCCACTGCGGACAGATCAACATCCTGATGGCCTTTAACGACATAGGTGAAGGGGACGGGGCCACGATGGTGATTCCGGGCAGTCACAAGTCGAACATCCGTCATCCGGAGTTCGACAGGGCCGCAATGTCCACGGCGGCAACATCGGTCGACGGGGTTGCGGGCGCGGTGGAGGTGCACCTGAAGGCCGGCGACGCCCTTCTCTTCGTCGACTCCATAATGCACGGCTCCGCCGCCCGCCGAAATGCAGGCCAACGCAGGATGGCCGTGTACCGCTACGGACCGTCTTGGGGCTTTTTCCGGCACAACTATCGGCCGAGCCCGGCGCTGCTTGACCGGTTGAATTCCCTGCAGCGCAGGATTGTGATGCCGCACAAGCCGCCGCAGACGCCTCCCCCTGACAGCGGGTACTGAACCGGGGCTGACCGCACTCGCCGACGGCGATTTCCCGTTTCGCACGTTCCCCTCTGACATCGCGCAGGGGCGGGTCCCGGCCCGGTTGGCGCGAACGGGGATGGGAATTGACGGTGTTGGCCTGATCCATGCCGAAGATGCTTGTTGGAGCCGATGATCGGGCAGGGGTTGACCACCGGGTTGCCTTCCGTGACATGTTGCTGTCAAACACCGGGCCGGAAAGACAAGGGTTGCCGATGTCCCACGTGATTTGAATTGACGGCGGAACCGAAAGCCTCAGGGCATTCGTGTTCGATCTTCCGGGCCACCCGGTGGCATCACGCGCCACACCCTATGCCACGAATTTCCCCGAACCCGGATGGGCGGAGCAGGACCTCTCCGATTGGTGGGCGGCGGTGGGCGTATCCGTCAGGGGTGCGATGTCGCAGGCGGGCATGGCCGTGGAGGATGTCCTTTCGCATTGCGTGGATACGACCTGCAGTTCCGTGGTTGCGCTCGACGAGTCCGGTAAACCCTTTGCCCCGCAATGATCTGGTTGGACGTTCGCGCCGCGGAGGAGGCGGGAGCGATTGCTGAGACGGGCGATCCTGCCAACCGGCATACAAAAGTGACCCACCATCGGCGTGCATAATGTTGAACTCAACATTACAATGCAGTTAAGATTACGTGCAAAATTGACCCGTCTTGTGCCGGTTTTCTTTCCCAGTAGCCTTTTCCCGGTAGCCTATTCAGGAGGCTGGGTTTTGGGGAGTTGGGTTGACGGGAAGGAAGTCGGGTTTTGGTCTCCGGGAGTTGGCCGACGAATTGCCCTCCCACACTCAGCGGTGGAGTCTCAACCCGGCGACAGATGCAACAGTGCCGGAGCGCACCAACGCAGCGGCGGTCTCAATCTCGGGTGCGAGATAGCGGTCTTTTCCAAGCGGCGGAACCTCGGTTCGAAGGGCGGTCAGCACCTGTTGCAGCCTGGTCGAGGTTTGGAATGGACTGCGCGCCTCAATCCCTTGGGCGGCGCACAGCATCTCGATTCCGAGGATTACAGAC
The DNA here is from genome assembly GCA_021296235.1 of Paracoccaceae bacterium. Classification (GTDB taxonomy): domain Bacteria; phylum Pseudomonadota; class Alphaproteobacteria; order Rhodobacterales; family Rhodobacteraceae; genus JAPOXR01. The sequence goes on from JAGWAS010000030.1 coordinate 3,962, forward strand.
AGATTGGTGCACATTCGGTGAAGACGCAGCGCACCATGTGCGGACATCGCAACATGATCCTCCTGATTGGCGGATGTAGGTGTCGAGTCGGTTACGCAGGGATTCGCCAGGTGCTTGTTTTCGCTCATCAGTGCTGCAGTTGTGATTTCGGCCATCATGAAACCTGAATTCAGGCCCGGCTCCGGCGTAAGGAAGGGCGGCAGATCGAAATTCAGTGTCGGATCCACCATCAGTGCCACCCTGCGTTGAGCTATTGCTCCAATCTCCGCCAGTGCGAGCGCAATTTGGTCGGCAGCGAAGCCAACATATTCTGCGTGGAAGTTTCCGCCGGACACGATCTTGCCCAGCTTCACAAGCACAAGCGGATTGTCGGTTACCGCGTTCGCCTCGATCTCAAGCGTGCGGGCAGCGATTCGAAGGGTGTCCAGTGTGGCGCCGAGTACTTGTGGCTGACAACGGATGCAGTAGGGATCCTGCACTCGCTTGTCGCCCTTCCGATGGCTCTCGCGGATCTCTGAGCCTTGCATCAGCGTACGCATGGCATGCGCCACATCGATTTGCCCGGCATGGCCGCGCAGTTCATGGATTTCCGAAATCAGCGGAGCGGTTGAGCCCATTACCGCATCTGTAGACAGTGCCGCAATCACGGCGGAGGCCTCAGCCATCCGCCATGCATCGAACAGCGCCTTGAGCGCACACGCGTTGGAAAACTGGGTTCCGTTGATCAGCCCGAGCCCCTCCTTGGGCCCAAGCACAAGAGGCTTGATCCCTGCACTTTCCAATGCGTCGGAAGCCTTCATCCTGCGGCCCGATTGATGGATTTCCCCCACCCCGATCATGGCCGCCGTAAAGTGTGCCAGTGGTGCCAGGTCACCCGAAGCTCCCACCGACCCTTGAGTTGGAACGACGGGCAGAAGGGCTCTTTCCAACATCCTTTCGATACGGTCGATCACATCCCAGCGCACACCTGAGGCACCGCGGCCGAGAGAAAGAAGTTTCAGCGCCATCATCAGCCGGGTTGTGCTTTCGTCCAGTGGTTCACCAGTTCCACAGCAGTGGCTGACGATGAGATTTCGCTGCAGGGCAGCTGTGTCGTCAGGTCGTATTTTGGTTGATGCAAGCTTCCCGAAGCCCGTATTTACTCCATAAACCGGCATCCGTCCCATCGCCGCTTCGGAAACCATCGCAGCTGCAGCATCAACAACGGGCTTTGCACCAGGATTAAGTCGGACAGAACCAGATTCCCGGAAGACCGCCTCCAGTGTCTCGAGCGTTGTGGCTCCCGGGTCAAGAACGATCATGAAAACACCGCAAAAACGCGCTCACCCTTGAGATCAACGACCGATTGCGGATTGATCCGCCGGGTTGGACATGGATCTGCATTGAAGGTTTGGAACGCGCACCCGACCATGCCCGGTCACAGGGGGAAGGCCAGAATGCATGCAGCATCTCGGAATGCCTTTTCCGGTATCCCTCCGTGTTCCTCCAGATACGCAACCCGGCCGCCCCCGATCGCCGTTGCTCCGATCCGCTTCGTTCGACAAGCTGAACCGCCTGATTCCGGATCATGTTCAACCGGGCGATTTCAAGTTTGCTGTTATGCATGCGAGGCACACTTTTCCAGGATGACCGGTTTGCGGGCATGACCGGCCTGCGGATGCATCCTAACCTGATTTCATTCGGCGGGAACCCAAAACCTGCCTTCGGCAGCCGACATGTACCAATTTCCGATCAACTGTTTCATTGCGAACTCCTCATGGGGGAATTTGCGGGTCTTGATTTGATGCGACCACTCATGGGTACCGGTCACATGATTGCATTGAACGGATCCGATTTCACAATGCAAATATCCGGCCGGGGAATGATCCGTGCGAACCCCGTCCCCTGCTTCATAGCCGCAAAATCTGCCGTCGATCACAATTCCCTCAAGGATGCGTTTCCAATTGAAGATGGCACCTTCGACTTAATCAATGCGGATTTCACGATCCTGTGCACTGAACAGGTTCGTGCATGGCCACTTTGATCTCATATGGATGCGGTCGGAAAACACGTTTACATCCTTCACAATTGCCAAGATTCCTGCGGATGGTTTCTGAGTGGATCCGGGGATTCCGAATTCAGTCTCACACCTCTTCATTTATTGTTTCGCGGTTTGCCAAATCGCAATGCAAATCAGATTTCAAGATCGGTCCGCCCGCCATCCCTCGCTCCCGGCAACCCAGTTGGGAATCGGCAGCTCCGGAAGTGATCAATGCGGTTGACGGGAATCATGGTCCTTAACATGCCATCAACAGCGTAAGGGGACGATGCGGATATACGGCAGTAAGTTTATGCTGCCTCCACCCGACCATTGGCAGGGTTTACTCAGGCAATTGTGGCAGCCGTCCTTGGGATTTGAGTGCTTGAAAGGCCAGATAGGTCGTCCGTATTCCGGATTCCACGGAAATGCTCGGATAGTCGGGAAGATGATTGCGCAATGGGCTGTCGTCCAAATTTGCCGGGAAAGGAAGCGGCGGACCATCGCAGTTGATCTTGGCCCCCGGTGCAATCGAGCGCAGCACCTCAAGCCCACCTTCGAGAGTTTCGCAGGTGCCATTTAGGTCGAAGCAAGGGGCTCCGTCGCCGGTCTGCGATACTGCCGCAATGAAGGCGGCCGCCGCCTCTCCGGCATAAAGCCAGCCCAGTTGTCCGGAAAACGGAACAACATATTCCTGGTTGAGGGCGGCGGCCTGAATGGCAATCGTGCTCTTTGAACTCATTCCCTGATCGCGGGCAATGCCATAGACAATGCTTGGCCGCAGGCAAACCGACGGCACTCGCCAATCCGCCCAATATACGTAGGCAGTGTGTTCATTGGCCTGCTTGTAGGCGCCGTATAGCGTTTCGCTCCACGGGCCTCCGGGAGGCATGGCGTGGGCAGCCACGGAAGATGCCAAAGCGGTTCGTTTGATTCCGATTTCTCTTGCTGCCTGGAGCACGTTGATTGTGCCTTCGACATTGACCCTTGCACCGAGTGCCGGATTTGCCCTGCAGAAAGGAACCTGAAGACCCGCGTAGTGGATGATTGCCGTAATGTCGTGCTTCCTGATAATTTCCTTCAAGTTGTCGAAATTGGTTATGTCGCCGGTTTCCCAGTTTAGCGCATCGGCATCCTCCGTTCCCATTACGAGAGCCGGGCGATGCCTTTCGGAAGTCAGGTCAAAACCGACGCATTCAACACCTGACCGGGCAAGAATCGCCATGGTCCAGGCACCGAGGCAGCCGCCTGCACCGGTAACCAGAAGCGGTCCGTCGAATCGCTTGGGATCGACCATGAATTCGTTGGTGAGAAAGTCCATTGCCGCTCTTCCTTCGGAGAAACAGGATTGGTTTTATTCGGAAGCCCATCTTTTGAAAATCCCGCAATGCCTGCAATACCACACGAAGCTCGGTATCTTGCCGCATGATTTCCCAGTTGAGTTGTGCCCACACAAATCTGGTTGTCCTTTCGCACCGGTGTTGATCTCCGAAGCGCCCGTCAGGCGGCAATCGCTGGGCGGTTTTGTTGAATTCGGAGAATTATTGCCCTTGGTTAAGCCCCCTTAATTTCCGGTTGGCCCACGGATTTGAACTTGGGCCGATGCAAATCATCCCATTTGAAAATTGATTTCATCCGGCTGCAACAGTCCGGCACGGACAATTGGCCTTCGATCAGTTCGGAAAGGGCTCCGCGTGTCTGCATGGAGCCGATGGAGTGGACACCCCGATCTGACGGCGGGCATAACCGGCAAACCTGAAGGCAAGCGCAGGTCAATCCATGATTCCCTGGCTAATCTAGGCGTTCCCCGGTTTCCGCGTCGAATACGTGAGCCAGGGGAAAGTTCAGGCGAATCAGGTGCTTGTCCCCTGCGACAGTATCAAACCGACCCCGAATCAGGATTGTAATCTCACCGTTCAGCGCGGACGCTACGATGTGGGTGTCGAGGCCGGTTACCTCGACTAGTGCGACTTCGGCTGGAATCTCTCCGTAGGTTTCATCATCTTCAGGAACCGGGCCGGGTCCCGGCAACGTGATGTGCTCGGGTCTTATACCTAAAAGGCACTTCTGACCCGGACTGACATTTTCGGAGCCCACCAACGTTCCCGGCGGAATGGGGATCGGAACTCCGTTTTGTGGTACAAAGCAGTGTTGCCCGTGTACCTTTTCAAAGGTTCCACCCAACAGGTTCATGGCTGGAGAACCGATGAATCCTGCCACAAAGACATTTGTTGGCCTGTCGTAGAGTTCAATTGGGGTGCCTACCTGCTCAATCCTGCCATCGCGCAAAATGACAACCTGTTCGGCCATCGTCATCGCCTCGACCTGATCGTGGGTCACAAAGATCATGGTCGTGCCCAAGCGCTGGTGCAGCCTCTTTATCTCTGCCCGCATCTGGACACGGAGCTTTGCATCAAGATTTGACAGGGGTTCGTCAAAGAGAAACACCTTCGGGTTGCGGACAATTGCCCGCCCCATCGCCACCCTTTGGCGCTGGCCGCCTGACAAATGTCGCGGATATCGATCAAGCAAATTTTCGAGACCGAGAATACGCGCGGCTTCCCACATGCGGTTGTTGCTTTCTTCGCGGGTGCAGCGCGCCATCCGCAGGGTGAACAGCATGTTTTCCGCAACAGTCATGTGTGGATAGAGCGCGTAGTTCTGAAATACCATTGCCACGTCACGATCCTTGGGAGCGAGATGATTTACCGCACTGCCGCCAATGTAGATTTCGCCGTAGTCAATGTGCTCAAGGCCGGCGATCATTCGGAGCAATGTGGACTTTCCACACCCGGATGGACCTATCAGTGCCACAAAGCACCCGGAGGGCACTTCGAATTCGACGTCGCGCAATACGGCTTCCTTGCCGAAGTCCTTGCCGACCGAACTGAATGCAACTTGCACCATTGATGCCTCGCTCGCCTACCGGATATCCGATGCTGGAGTTCGAAGGGGGAGCGTAGGCTGAGCTTGGATTCCGCTTCCTTCTGCCTGAGATCCATACTTCCAGAAAGAGGTGTCAAGCGCACACGACAGGGGAGTGTCGGGCGGAACAATTCCGAGATTGCGGTAAGCGCACAGATTTTCAGCCCACCGTTCGGGGTCTATACAGCCGATACGTTCCAAACCGCTGCCACCGGTAACAAGCTGGTGAACGAGGTGGAGTGCCTTGATCTCTTGTGCTCGATCCTCCATCGGTTCTCCGACACGTCGAATTGAGGCTGCAGCTTGGTCGAAGTTCCTTAGGCAGGTGCGCCAACCCGCAAAGGATACTTGCAGGAACTGCTCGTAGACTTGACGGTGCGCGGCGAGTAGCGCATCAGGCGCAAATATTACTTGTGCATAAGGGTGCAGCTTCGGATGCCGCAGCGCAAACGTCGAGACGGTTGCGCCACGAGCAGCCAATTCGAGCGGTTCGGTTACCGCATAACCCTGAACTGCGTCGAAGCGTCGTGCAAGGAGATTGTCCAGGTCATGAGCAACCTCGACGAGGTTTAGTTCGCTGAGGCTGATGCCGTGAAGGTCCAACATTCCTTCGAGTATGCGAATGCCATCGCAGTGCATGGCAACACGTTTGCCGCGCAGATCGGCGATGGACTGAATCCCCGATTCCGGTCGGCTCATTACGACCAATGGAGTTTGCTGAAACATCGCCGCAAGGGCACTGACCTTTGCTTGCCCGCAGGCATTTGCCGAAACAACGAGATTATCTTCGGCTGATCCTGCGCATAACCCGCCTGCATTGACTGTTTCCACGATGCTGCGTCCATCTTCGGCCCAAGGGACCAGATTAACGTTCAAGCCGGCGTCCTGATACAAACCGCGATCAAGTGCCCAACAGATGCCGGCAAACTGGACGTTTGGAAGCCAGTCGAGATAGAACGTAAATTCTTGGCGCATTCAATTCCCCAAATCATTGACAGGCAGGGCAATTGATATGGACACGGCAAGCATCTTCATATGAACCGGTCAGGATCGACCGTGTCGACATACTCGATTTGCATTTCGGGAAGACGGGTCTTAAGCCATTCGCAACAGGCCTGCATGCCTGGTGTTTCCGTGGCGCAATGTCCGCCTGTGATCATCGCTACCCCGCTGTCGCGTGCGAATTCCAGATCTCGCCACTCAACCACTTCGCCGGTCAGTGCTGCATCGCAGCCGTGCTTCGCAGCCCGCTTCACGATGTCGATGGCCCCGGGGCTGCCCCAATCCAGCGATATTCTGCGTACCGATTGCTCGGGATCGCCGCAATAACGGATTCCGGACTTACCAAGCCGCTCGGCAATGTGCGCCGCAATCTCAGCGAGAGTTACTGTCGGGGGTTCATAAATGTAGTCAGGTGATACCTGGACATTACTCCAGCCGAGGGTGCTGGCCAGTGCATAACCCATCCCATGATCTGGGAATTGGTCCCAACCATCGTGAAATCGGTGTACAACGAGGCCATAATCCTCAATCAGGCATTGCTTTCGTTTCCCCGGCTCGGTCGCCATCTTGTCGGGCAGGTCCAGTGCGGGCGTTTGTCGGTGGTCGCCGTAAGGATAGAAGTAGGGATGGTGGTAATATACCGGTTCGTGTGCGAGTACAAAATTCAGCCCCTTACCCGCGGCTCGTTCAAGTACATCAATGTTGGGTAACCAAGTCACTGCAATGCCCTTAATCTCGGTATCCGGGTTACCAGCCATGATACCATCCACTTCGTCCTCCGGGGTATGGGGCGGAGCCTCGCGAAGCAGCCACCGGTCAAGCTCTGATGCACGCATTTTCGTCCTCCTTAAATTCAGCATTGGGATCTCATTCGTAGCCCCCGGAAGCGAAACCGCGCACGAGGTGCTTCTGCAAGGCAAGAAAGATCAGCAGTATCGGAACCGTTGCCACCGTGCTGGCTGCCATGAGTAGGCCGAACTTGATGTTCTGCCCGCCACCCGTAAGGGCATCAAGCGTGATCGTAATCGTCCGGAGACTGTCGCTGCTGATCAACACGACTGGATACAGGTATTCGCCCCAGCAAAGAATAAAGACAAAGATTGAGGTTGAAATAACCCCCGGCAAGGCCTGCGGCATGGCAATCAGAAAGAATGCTTCGAACCGGTTGGCACCATCCACAACGGCGGCCTCTTCCATCGTCTTCGGGATCGTCTGGAAGCAGGCGCGCATCATCCAGATTCCCAGCGGCAACGTGAAACTGAGGTAGCTGAGGATAAGGCCGGCATGCGTATTGACCAAGCCGGCCATTTGCAGTCCGATGTAGAACGGTATGATCAGCACGATCGACGGAACCATGTAGGCGTAAAGGCTTATTCGTGCGATCCATTCGGCGGCAGGCGTCAGAAACCTGGTCAATACATAGGCGCTCATGGAGGCGAGCGTGACTGTAACGACAGTTACAAAACAGGAAATCCACGCGGTGTTGAACAGATGCCAAAGGATGCTCGTCTGCTCAAACAGGTCAGTATAGTTCTGGAAACTGACTTCCCGCGGGATCAGAGTTCGCTCGATCGAGATTTCCCGAAAGTTCTTAATTGAGGCAGTCACCATCCAGTAGAATGGAAACAGGACCAGCAACAGAAGGAGAAAGACCCCTCCATAGACCGAGATGGATTTGAGCACAGGGATCTTTTGCCTGTTGCGGCGCAATGCCTGCTTCTGCACTGGATGTGGAACCCTGGTCATGACGTGTCGTAGGCTTGCCGCAACCGTGCGCCGACCCGAAAATGAATTGCTGCCAAAAGGGTAACGAACACCATCAGGTAAACCGACACAGCTGAGGCATGGCCCATCCGGAACAAACCGAACGCCTCTTTGAAGGCCATGATTGGCAGAACTTCGGTTGCACCAATGGGACCTCCTTTCGTCAACAACCAGATCATGTCATAATTTCGAAACGCCCAAATCGCCCGGATCAGCACTACAACCATGAGGGCCGGTGCAAGGAGTGGCAAAGTCAGGTGGAAAAAGCGCCTAACCGGCCCGGCACCATCCAGCGCGGCCGCTTCGTAGATGTTGTCGGGTACATTCTGGATGGCGGCAAGAAGGGTGATCGCGGCAAATGGAAACCACGTCCACGCCGATATCAGGATAACTGCCATCATTGCGAAACGTTGATCTCCAAGCCAGGGAACTGAGACAGCCTGCGCACCGATGAAGCTAAGGAAGTCATTCAGGATGCCACGGCCGCTAAAGATGAACTTCCAGATGAACGCCACAACAATTGATGGAACAATGTAGGGGAAGATCACCAGTGCCCGAAGAGGGCCGCGGCCTCGGAAGTTACAGTCGAGCAGAATTGCTATGGCGAGACCGACAACCGTGGCCACTGCGGTGGAGCCGACTGTGAAGACGACTCCGTTCCAAAACGCAATCCAAAAGTCAGCGTCGGTCAGAAGGTCGCTGTAGTTGGATAGACCGGCGAAACGCCACGTGCGTATCAGGGTGTTCTGGACAAAGAACCCCAAGGCGAAAGTGTAAATGATCGGCAGGGCGATCACGAATGCGATGACGATGGTGGTCGGGCCAAGTGCCAAATAATAGAAGATGCGTTCGTCACGAAATTTCAGGCGCGGAACGTGCCGTTTGCGGCTTGCCGAATTTGTTGTGGGGTAAGCCAAGCTGCCGAACCTCAGGTGGATTGCTCTTGCATGTCGGGTTTCGACAAATATGACATCCTTGGAATCCTGATTCCTTCGGAGATCATGAACCCCCAAATGCGCATTGTTCTGCAATCCGGAGGATCGTGCGTTGCAATTGGGTCCATGACAGCGAGTTCCTTACCCGGTACTCTGCGCCTCAGGATGACATTGAGCTGAGCCTCGCCCCAAGCAGTTGGTGTTCCTTCACGTAGTCCGGAGCCATTGTTGCTGAGTTTGCCATAGATCATCGCAACTTGAGCAAATTTGTCTCTGGCAACCAATCTAGTGCGCATGGATTGTATTGCCCTCCCATCGGCTTGAGTGCGGGTAGGCAGTACGGTCGAGAAATTGTGCAGGGCTGTAATTTCGGAGTCCTGAACGCGCTTTGACGGACGATTTCGGGTCCGCGATTCAGGCTGCTCGCCAAAACTGCCGGGGGCAGGGCTCACTCTGTGCCTGCCATTGAAGCAGGGGTGCTCCAGCGAGCGCCAATGGTTGACAAGGCCGCGTCCATGCTCGCCCAAAGAGCACCCACCGGAACACCTAGTGCTTCCTCCAGCGGTCAGACAGTTGAAACTCTGCGGGCGTCGACACATGTGGTTATTGCTTCCAACAAAAAGTTGCATTTGAAGAACTGGACCACTTGCAACACGTATGGTGGCACAACATTCCGAATCGCGTCCTTGAACTTGCCTGAGGCAGCGGCAATCGGCCAAGGCATGAACTGTCACACGATCCAGGGAACTTCGCAAGCATTCCCCGTCCCGCAAAATGACGCGGGCGGCAGTGTGAAGATCATTTCAACAAATGCCTGGCTAACAACACCAGCACTGCGAAGCACCTGTTGACTGGGCAATTCGACTGGGAGGGCGATTCATGTCCGCCCTCCCAGAACCGTTATGCAATCGTTGTCCTTGGTGTCTGCACAGAACTGACCCTGGGACGGACGAGTGCCATATTCGATACCGTTGCTGGCTGTACCGCAAGAGATCAGCGTTCTATCCATGAACACAGCCGCAACAAAACAAAGCCGGCCAGGTATTGTTCCCGGAGCCTACTGTGCAGCGGCCCTCTGAGCGTCAAAATCGGCTTGCAATTCGAGAATCTTCTCTTTGCCCCAAGCGGCGGCCTCTTCTGCAGGGACGTCCTGAAGCAGCACCATCTGGATCATTTGCGGAAGAATGTTCGACGCATTCAATGCACCTGCGTAGTAGTTCGGAGGGTGATCCGGAGATTCCCAGCCCAGCGACCGTCCATAGGCAACCGCGTCGTAGACGATTCCCATGTCCTCAAGATGTGACTGGATCAGCGGGTCGTCCATGTATAGCGGGCTGTCGCGGTACGACACCAAAGGCGGCGTGAGATGGACAGGGACCGTACGCAGGAACGGCAGCAGGTATTCCGGCTGCATCATGAAATCCAGGAATTCCTTGCCGAGGTCCTTATTGGGTGCACCCGACATGACCGCATGGGATTTTCGACTAAGCGGTCCAGCACGCATTTTTCCCATAGGCTGGTGCAGAACCCTGGTGTGCTCGGTCAGTGGGGGGTTGTCCCTGGCAGTGTGCACCAGCAGGCGTCCGCCATACATGGAAATCGCCACCAGTTCGGCCGTAAAGGCATCAATGCTGTCCCACCATTCCCAAGTTGCGCTCTCTGGGGGCGAGTATTGGTGCAACTGCTTCAAGAAGTTGAGCGCTTCGATGGACTCAGGGCTGTCGACAATCGGCTTCAACTCCGTATCGAACACGAAACCGCCGTTCTGCCAAAGCAGAACCTCGTAGTGCCAAGCTGTCCACTCGCCCGGACCTGCGGCAATAGCAATGCCGTAGAAGTTGTTTTCGGGGTCGTTGAGCTGCTCTGCAGCTGACAGGAAATCCTCCCATGTCTGTGGCGGCGCTATACCAGCCTCATCCAAAACATCCTTGCGATACCACCACATTTCTGAGGTCAGGGCATAAGGGATGTCCCAATGCACGTCCTTGTAGGGAATGGATGCCAACGGCACTACGTCGTCGCCGTATTTTTCGAACCACCAGGCTGCAGACTCAAGCAGCCCAAGATCAGCATAGGTAAGCAATCGCTCAAGCTGCATGGATGCAATTTCGGGTGGTTCGCCGGCAGCGACCCGCACGGCGAGCGCTTCGTCCATGTTGCCCTGAAAGTCCAGTTCGATCCTGACGTTGGGATTGGCGGCCATGAAGTCTTCGGCCGCTGCACGGTAGAAGGCTTGGCTTTCGGGTGCAATTTCATCCGACATAAGGTGAACAACGCGCTCTTGCGCCATTCCGCACGTCGCGATGACAGCTGCCACTGCCACCGCAAGGTAACTCGCGAAGTAAGTTCGTATCTGTTGCATTGGTTTCCTCCCGTCATTGCATGATGCCGGGCACATTGTGAATACAACTCAAGCAACCCGGCGCTTGTGATACGCAACCGAATAGACATGAACTTCACACGGGATTAGTTTACCAATCGACAGGAAAAAGTCAATCTGATTGCAACTGTGACTATCTCCACCCGACAATCTGAACACCAGTTCCTGTTGGCGATCAATTCCGTCTTCGAGGTCCGCAATTCGTTTCAGAGCTTCCGTTATCTTTCCGGCCTCCCAACAGTGAATTGTAAGTTCCTTTACCTCAATTAGTTGCGCAAGGACGGCCTGAGACGTCTGTATCTCGTGCCGCAAGAAGTGAACTTCCGGTCCGGTCCGGTTTCGTTTCTCCCGGCAGAGATATGTGCCGATCTACTCGTGTAGGGAATCCATGTTTTTGATTGAAACTGCCCGTCCGCGGGGTGTGTCGTGAAACCCGAATCCGTTCAGCAGCTGGATTTCGTCGAATCCGCACTCGACTCCATTGCAATCCTGCATCGTCCCCGAACTGAAAACCCTGTTGGCGATTTGCCAAATTCGAATTCATGCGCCATTGTGTCAATTCTGGGTAATCCAAGACACGGCATGTGTTGTGCAAGTAGAACAAAGCCGAATTGACGACCGCGGAAATTCGGGAACAGGCACGCTGGTCAACCGCAGGAAAGCTCTGCTGGGACTTTCCGCCTGCACGGGCGCGATTGCCGCAATTTCCCTTTGTCCCGTTCCTGCTGCATCCGCCGTGCCGGAATTGCCGGAATGGTTGCAGACGCTGGTTCGGGACAGGCTGGGAAGATCAGACTTCCTGGAAGGGCGCGTCGTGCTGGAGATGCCCAACCGGGCTGACACGGGTCTGTCCGTGCCACTGTCGGTTTCGGTTCCGGATTCGCCGATGACGGAAGCAGACTTCGTAAAGAGCCTGCATGTGTTCTCGACAAGAAATCCGCAACCGTTGATCAGCGACTACTACTTTACTCCGAGGTCAGGGGTCGCAAAGGTTTCGCAGCGCATTCGTTTGGCCCAGACCCAGTATATCTACGGGTTCGCGATCATGAGCGATGAAACCGCATGGATGGCGGCAAAACATGTAACCGTAACCCTCGGAGCGTGTGCAGCCGAGATTTTCTTGCCGGACGCAAAGTAGTCGAACGGGATACGAGGATGGACTTTGGAACTGGACCGCGGAAGGATCGCAACAGTCGCAAACGGCATGCGGAAGGACTGTTGAAATGACCAAGGTCAGAACCCGCCTGTCTCTCCCTCCGACCGTGCTCAAGGGCGAGGTTTTCGAAGTCAAGACCCTGGTTACGCACCCGATGGACAACGGATTCATGTTTTCAAGGGACGGCCAGCGCATCCCCAGGCATATCATTCATCGGTTCGAGGCTTCGTTTAACGGTGCGCTGGTTTTCCGTGCTGACTGGCACGAAGCCGTATCGCCGAACCCTTTCATGTCATTCCACGCATCAGTGCAGGAATCGGGAAAGTTTGACTTCAGATGGTACGACGACGACGGCACGGTCCACACGGCGTCGGCCGAAGTCGAAGTCGTTTGAAACCCGGAGGTTGCCATTGGCCAATTCGGTCGGTGCCGCCGATATTGCTGGCTTTGGGAATCCTTGCGGCCGCTTCATCGCCGATCGCAGATGAACCTGATCTGTTCGGTGGCGAGTTTCCATTGTCAGGTTATCATTACATGGGTGAACAGGTCCGCGCTCTCCAGGATGACGAATTCCTGAATCCCGGGCTGTTCGCTGTGGAATACGGTGAGGAACTCTGGTCCACACAAACAGGGGAGATGGGGCTCTCATGTCAGTCCTGTCACGGGGATGCATCCGAATCGATGCGAAGCGTTGCCGCAGGGTATCCGCAATTCGATGAAGAACTGGGTTCACTGGTCAATCTGGAAGCCCGCATCAACGAGATGTTAACGGCCTACATGGATGCGCCCGCCTTGCCTCATGAATCCGACGAATTACTCTCGTTGACCGCATTTGTGACTTATCAGTCCCGCGGCATCCCAATCGGGGTTGATATCTCGGGTGAAGCGGAACGGTACTGGCAGGAAGGCCAAGAGTACTACACGCAGCGGCGGGGACAGTTGAACCTTGCCTGCAACCAGTGCCATGATGACCTCGCCGGATTCAATCTGCGCGGCGACAGGATCAGTCAGGGCCATGTCAACGGGTTTCCCGTGTATCGATTGATGTGGAACTCCATGGGCTCGCTGCATCGCATGTTTCGCTGGTGCAACTGGGCCGTCCGCGCCGAACCGTATGAACTTGGCTCAGGGGAGTATCTGAGTCTGGAACTGTATCTTGCATGGCGGTCGAGTGGCCTGCCGATCGAAGCACCTGCTGTGCGACCGTAACTCGGCCCCGCCCTAGCGGTGGACCCTGCCGGAGGAAGACGTTTGATTTGAAAGGGGAAGATCTATGTCCAGATTCCTGTCACTGTTTGCGCTTGGATTGATTTTCGTTCCACCAATCCAAGCCTTCGCATTCGACGAGTTGCAGGATTGCGCGACGTGCCCGCTCATGGTGAAGGTCGGGGGTGGATCCTTTCCGCGCGCAGGAAACATCAATGACACAGCAGTCACTGTGAATGTTGACCACGACTTTGCGCTGTCGAGGTGCGAGGTTACGGTTGGGGAGTTTGCAGAATTCGCGAATGCCACAGGCCTGCAATCGAAGGGATGCCAACTCTTCCGGACGACAGGTGATATCGACTACCCGGAAGGTGGGTGGAACGATCCTGGATTTCGACAGCGGGATACCCGCCCGGTCGTTTGCGTTAGCTGGGATGACGCGAATGCATATACCGAATGGCTCTCGGACCAGACAGGACAGTCATATCGGCTTCCAAGCGAGAGCGAGTGGGAGTTTGCCGCCCGTGCAGGCGCGGGGCATGAATCGAAGTGGTATGTCCGGGGCAACCTCAAGACGGGAGAGGCGAAATGTGCCACCTGCTTTGGTTCGGATGTGATGGGCCGGGAGGATGAACTGACTTCGGCAAATGTCGGGGGCAAGTTCAGAAATCCTTTCGGCCTTACCGACATGCTGGGCAATGTGTCCGAATGGACACTTGACTGCGGAGATGGCGAACTGGCGGATTCACCGGTGGACGGGAGTGCACGGCTGGGCGAGAGTTGCGGGAAACGGATAACCAAGGGCGGGGCCTTCCACAGCGATTGGGCAGGGCTGTCGCGGTTCAGGGTTTCCAGAGTTGAGGGCCAGGGCCGGAACGATCTGGGATTCCGGGTTCTGAGGGAGTTGGACGCGTCCGGGAATGACCCCGCATTCGAACATTACGCGTCGAGTGGCTTCGAATCAGCATGCAGGTAGGTTGATCGTAACCATGTCCCGGATATTGCTTTCCGTCGCTGCTGTTTTCCTGGCACTCTTGGCTGGCGCAGCGATCTGGTCCAACCGGCATCCTGAAATTGCTCCTGTCGAACAGGCCGGAGGTGCCGAGTTCGACACGGCTCAATTGCTCCATGGTGAAGCGCTGACCGGCATCGGCGCCTGCGAAGTCTGCCACACTGCGCCGGGCGGCACACCCTTTGCGGGCGGGCTGGCCCTGCCGACCCCTTTCGGCACGATCTACTCGACGAACATCACACCGGATGTCGAAACAGGGATCGGCAGCTGGTCGGAGGAGGCATTCCGGCGTGCCATGCGCGAAGGCGTCGACCGAAACGGGCGGCACCTCTATCCCGTCTTTCCCTACGATCATTTCACCAAGGTGACCGATGAAGACATTCGGGCGATCTACGCTCATCTCACGACGCTTGAGCCGGTGGAGTACAAACCTCCGGAGAACGAACTTGGATTTCCGTTCAACTTTCGGATGTTGCTCGCGGGCTGGAAACTGCTCTTCCTGGACAAGGGGGAATTCCAGCCGGACAGTCAATGGGGCGAGGAGTGGAATCGCGGGGCCTATCTTGCGGAAGGTCTGGGACACTGCGGGGCCTGCCACTCGCCGCGCAACATGTTCGGCGCGGTCATGCAGGCAGCGGCGTATGACGGAGGCGAGGCCGAGGATTGGCACGCGCCAGCACTCAACAAAATGTCCCGGACTCCCATTCCCTGGAAACAGTTGCAGCTTGTCAACTACCTCTACGATGGATGGGACGAGGAGCACGGGATTGCGGCCGGGCCAATGGCGCCGGTGGTAAACCATCTCTACGACCAGTCAGAAGACGACATTTTCGCAATCGCCGCCTATTTCGAATCGATTCAGCGACGACGACTTAACGATTCTGAGAAGAATGCCATTCTCGAAAGAGCGCGCTCCCTGGATTGGGGGACGGAATTCGGCTACAGGCCAGCAGTGGTTCCCGATGATCCTGCACTCCTGCGCGGCATGGATGTGTTTGCGGACCAGTGTGCGACCTGCCACAAGAGCGGCAATGTGCAGGTTCCCGTTTCACTGGCCCTGACAGGAACCGTCAATGCCCCGGATCCGAGAAACGTCATACACGTCATTTTTGACGGAATCCGGCCTCCGCGGGGCGCCCTGCAACGGTCGATGCCAGGCTTCGGGGCTTCAATATCGGACAGCGAAATCAACGACTTGCTGAAGTTCATTCGATGGCACTTTACCGATCTGCCGCCATGGCAGGACATCAGCGGGCAAGTCGCGGCAAAGCGAGCTCATTGGTAGGTTCAATCATCCGGACAAGCCTGCTCCGTCGGGGATGTCGCACGCGCGCCTCCCGAGGCCGGGTACTGCGACCGCAGGGAACGGATAGACCAGTTGCAGAATATCGATCCCTGTTGGAATTCGAAGTTGCACTGCCTTCGCAAAACGCCTACTCTCTCCTTGCGTTCCAGTGGGCGAGTCGGTTTTGGCGTTCAGGAATGCCCGCAGCACAACTTCCTCTGCTTGTTGGGACGTAGGGTTCCAAAAGGGAGGGTGCGTGAATGGCACTTACACTCAATGTAAACGGCACGTCACATACAGTCGATGTGGAACCGGAGACTCCGCTTCTGTGGGTGCTCCGGGACAATATAGGCCTTACCGGCACAAAATACGGCTGCGGCATTGCAAAATGCGGGGCCTGTACGGTGCATGTTGACGGCAAAAAGGCGTTTTCCTGCACAATGAAGGCTTCTGCCGCGGTAGGAACGGAAATCACGACCATCGAGGGGCTTTCGGAAGACAGCTCACATCCGCTGCAACTCGCTTGGATCGAGGGAGACGTTCCGCAATGCGGTTACTGCCAGTCAGGACAGATAATGGCTGCCGCGGCGCTGCTGAGCCAGCGACCGGATCCGTCCGATCTCGATATCGATTCGGCGATGTCGGACAACATCTGCCGATGCGGCACATACGCCCAAATTCGGAAAGCCATCCATAGGGCTGCCGAAATCGCGGGAGGATAATGACAATGACAACAATGGAAGTTGACCGTCGGACATTTATCGTCACGAGCGCTTCCGCTGCCGGCGGACTGATGCTCGGCTTCTATATGCCGACGGGTGCAGATGCGGGTGTCATGGGAGCGCCATGGACCGCAACAGAAGATGGCCAGGAGGTCAATGCCTGGCTGGTAATCGATCCAGATAATTCGGTTACCATCCGGGTCGGCCAGTCGGAGATGGGTGAAGGCGTCTTCACGGGCATGCCGATGCTCGTTGCCGAGGAACTGCAATGCGACTGGTCCAAGGTTCGGGCGGTGTATGCCGACGTAAACCGGCACGTGCAGAATTTTGCCGAACCCTACATGGTGGCTGCCGGAGCAGCCAAGGAAACCGACAACCTGTACCAGCGAATGGGAACGGGTGGCTCGGGTGCGGTTCGCCGTTCACGGCTGTACCTGATGCAGGCAGGCGCCAGTGCGCGCGAACGCCTGAAGCAGGCGGCTGCGGATGCCTGGGGCGTCGACAGGTCGTGCTCAGTGCCGGCGACCAGTCCGGAACGTTCGGCGAATTTGCGGCGACGGCCGCAGGCATTCAGCTTGAAGCCGAACCGGCAATCAAGACGCCTGACCAGTTCACACTGCTCGGTACGTCAGTTGCACGTCTGGACACGCCTGTGAAGGTCAACGGAAGTGCCGTCTACGGCATAGATGCACAGGTGCCGGATATGGTCTACGCTGCGGTCGAGGTGGCCCGGGTTCCCGGTGGAAGCCTCGTCAGCTACGACTTCGACGCGGTCAAGGACCGGCCGGGTGTCATTGCGGCATACCGGCTCGGTGAAGGCGGTATCGGGGTTCTGCATTACAATCTTGACGAGGTTGCAAACCGCGTGACCGGAATCCAGAGCGGTGTGGCCGTGATTGCCGATACATACTATCGGGCGCTTACAGCCTTGCAGCTCATGCCCAAGGAATGGAACGACGGTGGACATGGAGACATCACCGACACCAGCATCATCAACGGTGCTTTGGAGGTCCTGGCGAATCCGGATGACCCGAGCTACAACCCGGCGGATTCGGTGGGTGATGCGCGTGGTGTAATTGCCGCGTCCTCCAATGTGATAGAAGCAACCTACACGACCCCGTATCTCGATCATGCCTGCATGGAGCCAATGAATTGCACTGTGCATGTCACCGCGGACCGGGCGGATGTCTGGGTTGGTACTCAGAACCCGCCGAGGGCAATCGCTGCAGCAGCCGAGGAAGCCGGACTTCCCGAGGAGCAGGTTCACGTGCACAACTGCTTCCTGGGCACGGGTTTCGGCCGGCGTTCGCGGCCTGACGAGGTTCGCCAGGCTACGGCAATCGGAAAGGCACTGGGTCAGCCGGTAAAAGTGATCTGGACGAGAGAGGAAACTGCCCGGCAAGCCAAGATGCGGCCATACTCGGTCTATCATTTCGCGGCAGCGACTGATGCGAACGGGAAGCCGGAGGCATACTGGAACCGAGTGGTATCGCACTCGATCTTCAACCACCAGATTCCGCAGTTCCTGAGGGACGGGATCGACAGCCAGGCTGTTGAAGGGCTGGACGAGCGTCTGCCCTATGACATTGCCAACAAGCAGTCGCATTTGCCGGTTCACTGGTGGCGTGCCGTCGGGGCATCGCAGAACGCGTTCGCACTTGAAGGGTTCATCGATGAGCTCGCTCACGCAGCGGGTGCCGATCCTCTGCAGTTCCGGTTGGATCTTCTGCACGAGGACTCGGAATTCCGTCGTCCGCTTGAAGTGGCGTCGGAGCAGGCTGGCTGGACCACGGATCTTGGCCGCGGCGAAGGGCTGGGCATCGGAATGGCAGAAGCGTTCGGTACGATACCGTCAGCCGCCGGGGACAGTTGCGGGTTGAAACGGTTGATGCTGCAATCGACTGTGGACATGTCATTCATCCGAGGATGGTCGAGATGCAGATGGAGAGCAACATCGTGTATGGCCTGACTGCCGCATTGTATGGAGAAATCCATATCGACAAGGGCGCAGTGGTGGAGGACAATTTCGACCAGTATCTCATGCTGCGAATGAACGAGATGCCGGAAGTCCGCACCCATTTTGCTCTTTCGGGCGGTGGCAAGTGGGGAGGTGTCGGCGAACCCGGTCTTCCTCCGATCGCGCCGGCGGTTGCCAACGCGATCTTTGCGGCCACGGGCAAGCGGATCCGCAGTTTGCCGATTCGCAACCATGATCTGGTCTGATCACCCGGACCGAATTGAAAACATACCGGTGGCCGAGTAAAACGGCCGCCGGTCGGAATTCGGTAATCTTGCCAAGAATCGGAAATTGGTTGGCACCGCTCTTGGTTTCGGTCGCAATGTCTGCGGGGGGCGCTGGAGCGGGCGAGTCGTGGACCGGTCTCCTGGCAGAAATGTGCGCGGCCTGCCACGGCCAGACAGGAAAGAGCCCGGGATCGGTTCCGGACATCTCCGAACTGGACGCGCAGGCCATGCAGGCATTCCTGACTGGTTTCCGTGACGGTGACATCGAGGCTACGGTCATGGACCGCATCGCCAAGGCGCTCAGTGATTCCGACATCAAGGCCCTGTCCCGGATTTTGACCGAGAACTGGCAACTTTTGCACGGCACGCCGGACGAGGAAAATGACAACCAGTGAATATTTCGGAACGCGCCGCGATCTTCTGAAACTCGCGGGTGCCACCGCCGTCGCCGGGACGCTCGCGGACCACGTATTCGCGGAAGCCCGCGGTTCGGTCGTCGTGGTGGGGGGCGGTTTCGGCGGTGCAACCTGCTCGAGATACATCCGCCGCCTTGCGCCTGGTCTCGACGTGACATTGGTTGCCCGGAGCAAGAATTTCGTGACTTGTCCGTTCAGCAACATGGTCATCGGCGGGATTCGGGAACTCGCTTCGGTGACCCACGGCTATGACGGCCTTAGACGGGCAGGTGTGACCGTCGTCCATGATGAGGCGGTGGCGATAGATGCCGGGAACAACGGGATCCAGCTCTCCGGTGGCGACAGGCTGTCCTATGACAGGCTGGTCCTGTCGCCGGGGATCGACATTAAGTGGGCTGCGATTGACGGGTATGACGAGGAGGCGGCACAGCGCATGCCGCACGCGTGGATCGCGGGTTCGCAGACCAGGCTGCTTCGGGACCAGCTGGGGGCGATGGAGGATGGCGGGCTGGTTGTCATGGCGGCCCCTGCCAATCCGTTCAGGTGTCCGCCCGGACCTTATGAACGGGCCAGCCTCATTGCCAGTTATCTCCACCAGCACAAGCCGCGCTCGAAGCTGCTGATTCTCGACAGCAAGGACGGGTTCTCCAAGCAGGGACTCTTCCGTGAAGGATGGGAACGGCTCTATCCGGGCCTGATCGAGTGGGTCGGATTCTCGGAAGGCGGAAATGTTGTCGCAGTCGAGCCGGACACCATGACAGTTCACACGGATTTCGACACATTTCGGCCTGATGTCGCCAACATCATTCCGCCGCAGAGATCAGCGAGGCTCGTTGACACGGCCGACCTGGCTGAAGGCGACGACTGGTGCAGCGTCGACCAGCGGACATTTGAGTCAAGGGTCGTTCCGAACATCCATGTCTTGGGCGATGCAATCATTGCCGGGGCCATGCCGAAATCGGGTTTCAGTGCAAACAGCCAGGCAAAGGTCTGTGCCCATGCAATCGTATCCCTGCTTGCCGGGGAAGATCCGCCGGAACCCGCGTTCATCAACACCTGCTACAGCCTGCTCAAGGGCGATTATGGTATCTCGGTAGCGGCAGTATACCGGCTGGACGAGAATGGAGAGATCGCTTCAATCCCCGGATCAGGTGGCGTTAGTCCTTCCAATGCGACCGACGAGTTTCGGCAGGCCGAAGCGGAGTTCGCAAAGGGCTGGTACGCCAGCATCACCGCCGACATGTTTGGCTGAAGTGAACGGTCTCAACCGGGTTTTGGCCTGCTTTCGAACTGTTCTTCGGGCAGTTGCGTTTTCCGGGTTGTCCGCGGTCATGCTGGCTGCAGAACCAATCGAATATAAGATAGTTGATTTTGCCATCCCGCATTCTCTTACGGGTGTGGCCGGGGATCCGGAAAGGGGAGAGCGGATCGTGCGCGATGCGGACAATGCGACTTGCCTCATCTGCCACTCGGTACCGATAGAAGGAGAGCCGGACCCGGGAAATATCGGTCCTCCACTCGACGGTGTTGGCAGCCGCTACACCGAAGGTGAACTCAGGCTGCGCCTGGTCGAACCGCAGTTTCTCAACCCAGAGACCGTCATGCCTTCCTATTACAGGAGCGATGGGTTGCACCGTGTCGCCTCCGAATACGAGGGCAGGGCCGTCTACGACGCAAGTGAAATCGAAGACGTGATCGCCTACCTCATGACCTTGATTGAAGACTGAAAGCATCGGCTCGGCAACTGTTCGGGCCAAGCGGATAAAGACGAAGAGCAGATTCACTCTCATGTCACTTCATAATGCCTGACCAATGCCTGCTTGGGTCATGCCGGACTCGAGACCCGCAAACGCGGACGGCCGGCGACAAGAGCCACGAAAAAATCACTGCCGCCTACTGAGCCGCAAAGCCCCGAAGACATGCGGCCCGCAACACCTCAAACCCGCGGGCCGTCTTCGTTCCGGGAAAGAGAGAAATCGGCGACATACAAGATCGGTCGGGAAAACACTTGCAATCGACAACAAAGCCGGAAATTTTCCGCCCCGCGGCGACGCCAAACTGTCATCCTGATTGACGCTCTGCACTGGATGAGAGTGCCTTCATCACACTGCCGGTTCAGTGATTTTTGCTGCACCTGCGCAGTCTTGCCGGTTGGCTGGCTTTGCACCCGTCCAATAAATGGTTTCGTATTTCAGTCCATTTGGTCCGGTCTCTCAGCCCACATCCAGCCCACTTGAGTCTACGTTAGACCGGTACAGTCCGGTTTAGAGTGGTGCAGGACACCGCATCCCGCACGCATCCCGGATCAGTTCGGTTTGGAGAGGTGCAGGACACCGGGCGCGATTGCCCACCAACAAAGACATGCATGAACATCTTGACAGGTTTAAAATAAGAACAAATAATGAACATTATGAATACTTCCTGCTCCATGCTCCAAACCCGGGCCCTGCTGGCAAATTCCGCCGACGTGACGGCATTGCGCCACCACATTGCTGCGCTAGAGCATCGTTCGTCCGCATTGTGCAGTTCCGTGGTCGGAACCGGCTTGTCGAAATCTTGGTGGCTCGGTGTTCCCGCTCTGGACGCCGCCCTGCCGGAAACCGGTCTGATGGTGGACGGCCTGCATGAGGCGGCCGGTGCCACCGTTGCGGACGGGCCAACGGCGTCCGCCTTCCTTGCTGCACTGCTGGCGCGGTTTACGGACGATGATCGGGGCAATCCTGTTCTGATATGCCAAAGCCGTCATGGAATGGCTCGATTTGGTCGAGTCCACGGCCCGGGTTGGCGTGATCTCGGTTTGGAGCCGGCCAACCTGCTGGTGCTGCGCGCCGGTCGTGATGGTGATGTGCCTTGGGCCATTGAGGAAGGCCTGCGCTGCGGTGTCTTGGCGGCAGTGCTGGCCGAGGTTGAGGAACTTTCCTTCACGGCCAGTCGCCGTCTGTCGCTTGCTGCCCGGGAGGGAGCAACTCCGGCACTTCTTGTGCGTCATGATGGACTTGGGTCTGCGAGCGCAGCCTGCACGCGCTGGCGGGTGTCAGCATTGCCGGGCGGTTCTGATCCGTTCGATGAAGATGCGCCGGGTTTGCCGCGTTGGCAACTTGAACTTGTGCGTTGCCGGGGCGGAAGGCCCGTAACCTGTAATGTGGAGTGGAACCGTGAAACGGGTAATTTCCATATGGCTGCCGCGTTGGCCGATTGACCGGCTGTGCCGCGAACGGGCGCAAGAGAGCGCAGGCGCGACGCAATCAGCGGCGGTTGGACCGACCCCTTTTGCACTGATCGCAGCGGGCCGCCGCGGGCCGGTTCTGTGGTCGGTTGATTGCGCCGCTGGTGCGGCGGGGCTGCACTGCGGCATGCGGCTTGCCGATGCCCGTGCCCTTTGTGCCAACCTTGCCACCGAACCCGCCGACCCGATGTCGGACCGGAAGGGACTTGAACGGCTTGCCCTCTGGTGCAATCGTTTTGCCCCCTGTTGTGCAATTGACGGAGATGACGGGTTGTTGCTCGACATCACCGGCTGCGCTCACCTTTTCGGCGGCGAAGCGGCACTCATGAACGAAATCACGGAACGGTTTGTGGGGTTGGGGATTGATACCCGAACCGGTCTTGCCGATACGCTGGGTGGTGCCCGGGCGCTTGCGCGTTTCCGTCCGCAGGATCTCCGCCCGGAAGAACGAATTGCCGGTTTTGGTGAAGTTGGCGGTGCAATCGCAGACTTGCCGGTCGAGGCACTCGGCATTGCAATCGCAGACGCTCATTTGCTGCGCCGATTGGGAATCGTCACCATCGGTGCCCTTGATCGCCTGCCGCGTGCTGCTCTTGCCCGCCGTTTTCCCTGCCGCAAGCAGGAAGATGGCGTACTCCTGCGCCTGGACCGGGCAATGGGGCGTTGCGCGGAACCGATTTCGCCTGTTGCAAGAGCACCCGCCTGCATGGAGCGCTTGGTCCTGTCGGAGCCCCTGATTGACCGCGACGGCGTGAATGCGGTGCTGGACCGGCTCATGCCCGGGCTGGTTGCGACCTTGGATCGGCAGGGGCTTGGCGTTCGGAATCTTGTGCTCTGGTGCTATCGAGTCGATGGTGGTGCGGTCCGGTGTGCGGTGTCGACGGCGCGCGCGACCAGGAGCGAGGATCATCTGCTGCGGTTGTTCCGAGAAACTGCTGGCACCGTTGATCCTGGATTTGGCATTGATTGTGCGGCACTGCATGCTGTTCGTGTTGAGCCTCTGGAACCGGTGCAACCGCTGCTCACCGAAAACGGGCATCGGTGCGGTGATGTCAATCTCCTGATTGACCGCCTGCGGGCGCGTCTTGGCACCGATGCCGTCTGCCGTCTGGAACCGGTCGACTGCCACCGGCCGGAGAAGGCCGAGCGGGAAACGATGCCGGGACGGGATCCGGCACCTTTTTCCTGGCCCGGTGTTTCCGACGGGCCTCAACGACCTTTCCGTCTGTTCGATCGGCCCGAACCTGTCGATGTGATTGCCGAAGCACCGGAGAGTCCACCGCGGTTGTTCACTTGGCGCGGCGCGTGCCGTTCCGTTGCCCGTGCCGCAGGGCCGGAGCGCATTGAGCCGGAATGGTGGGCCGACATGTGCGAGAGAACGGTGCGCGACTATTACAGCATCGAGGATAGCGACGGCCGGCGTTATTGGCTCTATCGCGCCGGGCGATGCGGTGCCGACCGCAGGTCGCAGCCGCGCTGGTATGTGCACGGACTTTACGGATGACACGGCCGGTTGCCTATGCCGAACTGCAGGCGGTGAGTAATTTCAGCTTTCTGCGCGGTGCTTCACATGGAGGCGAACTGGTGAAGCGGGCGATGGAGTTGGGGCTTGCCGCACTCGGCGTTGCCGATCGCAACAGCCTTGCCGGGGCCGTGCGCACTCATGTTGCGGCGAAGGCAGCCGGCTTGCGTCTGCTCACCGGGGCACGACTTGACCTTGCTTCCGGGTTTTCGCTTCTCTGCTATCCCCGGGATCGTGCTGCCTATGGTCGCCTGTGCCGTCTGCTGACCTTGGGTCAGCGTCGCGCAACCAAAGGCAGCTGCATACTCCACATGGATGATGTGGCGGCGCATGCAGAGGGGCAGGTGCTGATTGCGTTGCCGCCGGACCGTTTGGAAAGGGAAGGGGAGGGCGGTTGTGACAAAAGCTTCACGGAGGCGCTTTCCGGGTTGCGCCGGTGCCATGGCGGCCCCCTTTATCTTGCGGCGCACATGCTGTTCCGGGGCAATGACCGAAACCGTCTCAACCGGCTGGCGGCTCTCGCTCGGAATCACTCCACACCGTTGATCGCCACCAACGATGTCCATTATCACACAGCCCGGCGGCGCCCCCTGCAGGATGTGCTGACCGCGATTCGGGAGGGCATTCCCGTGGCAAGGGCAGGCCGCCGCCTTGCTGCCAACGCCGAACGTCACCTCAAAAGCGGAGCAGAGATGATTCGGCTCTTTCGGGGGCATGAAGATGCGGTTGCCCGTACCCTTGAGATAGTGGAGCTTTGCGAATTCAGTCTCGACGAATTGGCATTTGAATATCCCGACGAGCCGGTTCCCGCCGGCAGCACGCCACAGCGTTACCTTGAGCAACTGACTTGGGAGGGAGCCAGACGGCACTATCCCGGCGGAGTTCCGGCAAAAGTTCGCCGCAGCCTCGTGCATGAACTCAAACTCATTGCCGAGCTTGACTATGCCTCCTATTTCCTGACCGTGAACGACATTGTCCGGTTTGCCAGGAAGCAGGACATTCTTTGTCAAGGGCGAGGTTCGGCCGCCAATTCTGCCGTATGTTATTGCCTTGGCATCACTGCGATTGATCCCACCCGGATTGATCTCCTGTTCGAACGCTTTATTTCGCGCGAGCGGCGGGAACCTCCGGATATTGACGTCGATTTTGAGCATGAGCGGCGCGAGGAAGTCATCCAGTACATCTACAGCCGCTACGGTCGAGACCGCGCCGGACTTGCTGCCACCGTGATTTGCTACCGGACGCGCAGCGCCGCGCGCGATGTCGGCAAGGCCATGGGGCTGTCGGAGGATACTGCTGCGGCACTTGCCGGTGCATTGCGGGGCAGGCAAGGCAACAGACCTTGGAACACTGCGGCCAAGCGCCTGCGCGAGGCCGGTCTTGACCCCGCCAACCCCCTGCTGCGCCGTACTGTGGCACTTGCCGACGAATTGATCGGTTTTCCGCGTCACCTGTCCCAGCATGTTGGTGGATTCGTGCTGACACGCGACTCCCTGGAAGAAATCGTTCCGATCGGCAACGGGGCGATGAAGGACCGAACCTTCGTTGAGTGGGACAAGGATGATTTGGACGCGCTGGGTTTGACAAAGGTCGATGTTCTTGGTCTCGGCATGCTGACCTGTATCCGCAAGACCTTTGGCCTGTTGGCACACCACAAGGGGCTTCATCTGTCACTCACGTCGGTGCCGCAGGAAGATCCGGTGGTCTATGACATGCTGTGCAGGGCGGACACGATCGGTGTCTTCCAAATTGAAAGCCGGGCACAGATGAACATGCTGCCGCGGCTCAAACCGCGCTGTTTCTATGATCTGGTCATCGAAGTCGCGATTGTCCGGCCCGGTCCCATCCAAGGGGACATGGTGCATCCCTATCTGCGTCGCCGCAACGGGCAGGAGGAGATCATTTATCCTATGCCGACACCTGAACACGGTCCGGAGGATGAATTGCGTGCGGTGCTGGAGAAAACCCTCGGTGTTCCGCTCTTTCAGGAGCAGGCGATGCGGGTTGCCATGGCGGCGGCGAAGTTCACACCGGACGAGGCGGATGCCCTGCGCAGGGCCATGGCCACCTTCCGCCGACGCGGAACACTCAGTGAACTTAAGGAAAAGATGGTGGGGCGCATGGTGGAGCGCGGTTATGAACCTGAGCTTGCGGAGCGCTGCTTCCGTCAGATTGAGGGTTTCGGGGATTACGGCTTTCCCGAATCCCACGCTGCAAGCTTTGCCTTGTTGGCTTACGTGTCCTCATGGCTCAAGTGCCACCATCCGGATGCGTTCGCCTGTGCGCTTTTGAACGCTCAACCCATGGGTTTTTATGCTCCGGCCCAAATTGTGCGGGACGCCCGCGAACATGGCGTTGAAGTGCGTCCGGTCGATGTCAACGCAAGCGGGTGGGACAGCAGTTTGGAGATCACAGGAAAGGGACGCTGGGCCCTTCGTCTCGGAATGCGCCAGGTGGGTGGTCTGCATCGGGAGGAAGCTGAGCGCATCGTTGATGCGCGTCAGGAACCCTACCCGGACATTCGTTCTCTTTGCCGTCGCGCCGGGATATCGGTGTCCACCGTTGAGACCTTGGCGGCGGCCGATGCCTTTGGCTCCATGGATCTTGAGCGACGCCAAGCGTTATGGAAAGCACGGGCACTGGCCATGGCACCGCCATTGCCGCTCATTGAGGCCGCAGACGAATGCAGTGAAAAAAAGGATGCGGCAATCGCCCTGCCTGCGATGACTCCAGGTGAGCAGGTTGTCGAGGATTACCGCACTCTGCGCCTTTCGCTCAGGGCACATCCGCTGGCTTTCCTGCGCGAGCGGCTTGCCGCCCAAGATGCGATGCCGGCTGCCGGAATCGCGTGTGCCCGTGATGGGGACAGGGCAGCAACGGCCGGACTTGTGTTGGTGCGCCAGCGGCCGGGCAGTGCCAATGGGGTGAATTTCATGACGCTGGAGGACGAAACCGGAACGACGAACATCGTCGTCTGGTCCAGAACGGTTGAGATGTATCGCCCGGTGGTGGTGTGCGGGCGCCTGGTGCTGGTGCGGGGTCGGATTCAGCGCGCCGGCGAGATTGTCCATTTGGTCGCAACATCCCTGGAAGATCTGACCGGTTGGCTTGATCTGCTGATGCCGGATCGTGAATGTGCGCTGCCGGCATCGGATGGCATTGCAGCCGGCGGCAAAAAATTGCTTTCTGCATCGCCCATGCAACATCCGCGCGAGCGGAGAGTGATCCCGAAGTCGCGGGATTTCCGATAAAAAGCAGAACCGATCGGTCCGGAGATGCAAACCAGCCGCCGGTTGCAGGAACGGCGTGAGAATCCGAAAATTTTCAGTATTCCGCACCGACATCGCCAACGAGGACGGTTCAGGTCGGCTCGCCGCTGTAGAACGCCCTCGTGCGTGCAGCCGCAGCCAGTGCAGCTTCAGGGTCGGTTCCTGCCGCAACCGCAGCTCGCCCCCAACCGTCGCTGCTTCCGGCAATAAAGGCCTTTCCGTTCGGTGAGGAAGCAAAAGCGGCTTCATCGGGTTTCGGTGCTTCGGGTTCGTCAAGATGGAAAGCAAGGCCCAACAGGCCCATTTCCCAGCCAACACCGGTCGCACCGGGTCCGAACTCATCCCAATGCTTCGAAACTCTGGAGATATGGGCAAGGGTGAGTGATACCTCTCCGGCATCGCCCTCTGACAGGTCAACCTCCACCCAGCTGACATCCCCGCCGAACTCCCAAGTGGACGCAAAGGATGAGTTGCATTTGCAATCAGTTATCAGACCGCCTGCATTCCCCTCCAGTTGAAAGCGTCCGCCAACTTCGAGCCGACCGCTGATCGGAAGAAACCAACGCGAAATGCGCTCACCGTTCGTTGTCGCGTCCCAAAGGTTGTCAAGTTCAGCGGCGAAGGCACGGTGCAGAGTTACTGCATATGCAGGCTCACCTTCTTGTTCGGTTAAAGACACGGAGCGCCGTATCGCATTGAGGTGAAGGTTGATATCGAATTCCATGCAGTTCTCCGCAAGTTCATTGCTCCGGCTGCAACGCCAAACCAAACCTCAAACCAAGTGGGGACCGTCCTTCATTTGAAACCTGACCACGTGTCGCGATCGCCACAGAATTGAACCGGGCAGAAATCCCGACGACAACAAAAAAACTGACTCCTGCCTGGCGGTCAAATGATTGTAGCAACAAATACTTACCCAGCCCAGATTGCAGGAAAATCGAAGTTATGAGTGCACCGGTGCTTGCCGTAACGGCTTGCGCTACAGACTGCTCGAATCATTTATAACAAACAGATCATGAAATTTGGTATAGTTCAGGATGTAGGGTTCGCAGGCGGAGGTGACAATGCGTCGGGTTTCTGCTGTGTTGCGTGCTTTTCTTACATTGCTGGCTGTTCCTGCATCAGCCGCAGCGCAGGTTGATCCGGTTGCGATAATCGATGCTGTCGACAGGCTGTATCGCGGTGAATCCAGCCATGCAGTTGCGACAATGGAGGTCGTAACCGAAAACTGGGAGAGGAAACTGTCCCTGGAGGTCTGGTCGCTCGGAACGGAATACATGCTGGCAAGGATCCTCTTTCCCAGGAAAGAGGCCGGTACGGCCACACTTCGTGCCGAAAACAACATCTGGAACTATCTCCCCAAGGTGGACCGCACGATTAAGATCCCGAGCTCAATGATGGGCGGTTCATGGATGGGTTCGCACTTTACCAATGACGACCTGGTCAAGCGCAGCCGCCTTTCAGTTGACTACGAGATTGATATCGCAGGCGAAACATCTGATCCTGACGGCACATCCTACTGGAATTTCAGCCTGCTGCCGAAGCCGGACGCGACAGTCGTCTGGGGACATATCGAATACAGGGTAAGGCAGCAGGATCTCATGCCGATTGAGGCAAGGTTTTTCGACGAAAGGGGCACTCTTGCACGAACGATGGAATTCGGCGACTTCACTGAATTCGACGGTCAGTTGTTGCCTGGTACGCTTCACATGCGCCCTTCCGACAAACCGGTGGAACACACGATTGTCCGATATGAGAAACTGGATTTCGATGTTGATGTCTCCAGATCGTTCTTTTCGAGACGCAACCTCAAGAAGGCCCGCTGACGAGTGCCGAAAGTTGTGGAGCTGTCCTGGACAAAGGTAGGTTGGCGAAACCTTCGCAGGAATCCCAAGAGAACCCTCATTACCGCGGGTGGCCTTGCCGCTGGTTACTTTGCTGTCGTGTTCATGGGTGGTTGGACTGGAGGAATAAAGGAAGAGCTGATCGAAAATGCAACGTCCCTGGTTGGCGGCCAGCTCGAGGTTCATCATTCGAACTACCTTCCGGACAAGAATTTCTACGATACGATCGGCGGTCGCGGCGGTGTTGACGTGCTGGAGATACTGGAAACGGTTGATGCCGACCCTGCAGTCTTGATGTCGGCTCCGCGGGTTTACGCAGGGGGGCTGATCAGTTCGGGCGAATCGACTTCCGCTGCAATGCTTGTCGGAATCGACATCCAGCGGGAGATCCGTGTCAGCAGGTTCCTCGACCAACTCATTCTGGGACGCGTCGCTGACACCGGATCAGCTGAATTGATGCTGGGAGCGGAAGCAGCGCGGCAACTGGAAGTCGAAGTCGGCGAAGAGGTTGTCCTCGTGGCACAGGGGGCTGACGGCTCACTGGCCAGCGGGCTCCTTACTTTGGTCGGCGTATTCGACACCGGACTGCCCGAATTGGACAGCGGAATGGCCGTGATGCCAATCAGCGATCTTCAGGATCTGATCGTATTGCCAAAAAGCCGCATCCACGAAATTGCGGTGGCGGCGCAGAACCCGGCTGATGCGGATGCGACGGCACGGCGCCTGGAAGCTGCGCTGGCAGGATTTGTCGGCGACATCAGCGGTGGTTGTGGACTACGTAGCGCTGTCCGACAGCATGAACTGGATAATTGTCGCAATCGTCTTCACGGTCGCCGTGTTTGGTGTTGCAAACACCATGGTGTTGGCGACGGTCGAGCGCAGGAGGGAATTCGCTGTCATGCTTGCGATTGGGGCGACTCCGCGCTCGGTTGCAGGAGCCGTTGTCGCAGAGTCCCTTACGATTGGTCTGGCAAGCCTTGTGATCGGATCATTGGTTACATTCCCGCTGATGATTTGGTGGCACGCGGCGCCACCGAGTCTCGATTGGCTCTACGGAAACACGACGATGGCGGGTGTTCTGATTTCCCCCAAGCTGCGCATTGCCTTCGAGGTGCCCTTGTGGATCCTGTCAGCTGTGGTTCTGCTCCTGACGACCATCGTGGCTGCAGCATACCCGGCGATCAGTGCTGCACGCATCTCCCCGGCCGACACGCTGTCCGGACCATGACATCGGTTGACGGGCAATCGACTCTCTCCGGCCCGGGAACTTGGCGCGTGCTGGCGATCCTTGCCCTGCGTAACCTGCGAAGGAATGTGAGGCGAACAGTCCTGACTGCAATTGCCATGATTCTCGGCGGAATCATGCTGATTTTGGCATTCAGCATGTCTGATGGCGGCCAGGAAATGTGGATCGGAGAGGCGGCCAGGATGGGTTCAGGCCATATAACCATTGAACACCCTGACTTCAGGACTGCCTCAAGAATCGACAACCTGATACCAAAAGATGTTGGCGAGACCGTGCTTGAAGTGCTGTCACTTCCGGAGATTGCCCGTCTTGTGGTTGGCGGTTCCGCGAGAATAAGTGTCAGCGGATTGGCAACTTCAGCGGCAGGTGCCCGTCCGGTCAGAATTTCGGCGGTCGAGCCTGAAGCCGAGGCAACGTTGTCAGGCATTGATGCCAGAACCGTGAAAGGGAGATACCTTGAGCAAGAGGACGGAGAACTCGCCTATGTCGGGGAACAGCTCGCGTCCAACCTCCGCCTTGATCCCGGCTCCAAGTTTGTCGTGCAGGCAGAGGATACGAATGGAGAAATTGCTTCCGAACTCCTGCGTGTTGCGGGCATCTTCAGGAGTGGCGTGGCTGAAATCGATCAGGTAACTGTCCAGATTCCACTTGCCACGGCTGACGCGTGGCTGGGTGCGGATGGGGGCGTGTCCAACTTCAAACTGGTCCTTGTGCACAGCTCTCTGGTGCCCGGTGCTGTCGCTGCCATTGAGGATGCCCTGGATCAGCGCGGCAGTCTTGGGCACGTGTCGGTATTGGGGTGGAAGGAGGCAAATCCTGCACTGGCATCGGTGATCGCACTGGATGATTTCAGTGGCTGGATTGTTCAGGTCCTTCTGTTCACGATCATTGCGTTCGCCATAATGAACGCCGTCCTGATGTCGGTCCTTTACCGACAGCGTGAATTCGGCATCCTGCGGGCAATCGGATTGATGCCGGGCCAGACGGGTGCCCTTGTCCTCATCGAAGGCATGGTGCTTACCCTTGCAAGCGGGCTGATTGGAGTCGGACTGGGCACATTGCTGGTTTGGTATTTCTTTGGAGATGGTCTCGATCTTACCGGCCTCATGGACCAGATGACCTTTTCGGGTGTCATGATTGAACCGGTGATCGTTCCCGAGTTTCGCCCGGAGCGATTTGTTCACTCGCTTGGGTTAATTTTCGTAGTCGGAATGATCTCTTCGGTCTATCCCGCTGCAAGGGCAGCCAGGATAGAAATTGTTGAAGTTCTGCAGTTTGATCGGTGAAATCAGTGGAAGTGGTGGAGTGAGCAATGGCTGAACCGGCTGTTCGGACTGAAGAGGTTTGGAAAACCTTCAGGCAGGCATCAGAGGAAATTCATGCGGTCCAAGACATCAGTCTGGAGATTGGGCAGGGAGAGTTTACAGCTTTGGCCGGTCCTTCCGGATCGGGAAAGACCACATTGCTCAATCTGATAGGTGGCCTGACTCGCCCGACACGAGGAATGGTCCAGGTTGCCGGAGAGGATATCGGCAATATGAAAGCCCGAAGGCTGGCGCGGTTTCGGCTGCACAATGTCGGGTTCGTGTTCCAGGCATACAATCTGCTTCCTGTACTCACGGCCTTGGAAAACGCCGAATTTCCAATGCTTTTGCAGGGAGTTGGGACTGCAGAACGACAAAGCCGTGTGCGAAGTCTCTTCGAACAGACGGGCCTGTCAGGTCTTGAAGACAGGCTGCCGGGGCGGCTGTCAGGTGGGCAGCAACAGCGTATCGCAGTAATACGCGCAGTAGCTGGTCAGCCGGCCCTGGTACTGGCCGATGAACCGACTGCCAACCTGGATTCCACCACCAGCAATTCTCTCCTTTGCCTCATGGACGAACTGAACCGCGATCTCGGCGTTACGTTCCTGTTCGCAACGCATGACACGAATGTCATGAACCGGTCACGGCGCCTCATTCAGATGGTCGATGGCGCCATTGAATGCGACCGTGCCCAGCCATGAGGTCAGCCAAACAGGAGCTGAGACTGGCATGGTTCGTGGCCGCGTCAGCAGCCATGGTGGCGTTTCAGTCTTCTGCCGCTGAATTCAGCGGGCATTATCAGTCGACAGTGGCGATTTCGGGAATCAGAGAGGGTCAGCCGGATGCAGATTGGTATAACGGGGTCCGGCTGTCCCTGGATCATGGGTTTGGATCGCTGAAGATTGGCGCTGCGTATGAGTTTCAGGTCGACAGGGCAAACCCCGACCAGGGATACGATACTGACTGGCTGAATCTGCAGGAGACAACTTCTCGCGGCGACGAACTGGAAACCCGTCACAGGCTGGACAGGCTTCAGATTTCCTGGAACCCGACAAAAGCCGCTGACCTGACAATTGGCCGTCAGGCCATATCCTGGGCAACGACACTGTACTTTACGCCGGCAGACCCTTTTGTTCCCTTTTCGCCAACAGACACCTTCCGCGAATATCGCAGGGGTGTCGATGCACTGCGATTGCGTTACTACCCGGATGCGCTGAGCGAGATCGAACTTGTCGCACGCCCAAGCCGGCTCGGGGAAGCAGAGGAACTGACGGT
>JAGWAS010000031.1:0-551 GCA_021296235.1 Paracoccaceae bacterium
GCCACCGAACATGTAGCGTATTTTCGCCGCCTGATTGGCGAGTTGATCCATCACCAACCCGGCAAAATCAACATACATGATTTCTGCGATGGGTCGAAGGCCTGTCATCGCCGCACCCACTGCCGTGCCGACAATGCATGCTTCGGAAATGGGGGTGTCCAGCACCCGTTGCGGGCCAAAACGTTCCTGTAGGCCCTTGGTTACCCCATAGGCACCGCCATAGAGTCCCACATCCTCTCCAATGACGATGACGTCGTCGGCGCTGGCCATTTCATCGATCAGTGCCTCCCGCAGCGCCTCACTGTAGGTGATCGGAGGCCGGCCCTGACCGCTCAAGATCGCGACTCCCCAAGGATTTGCGAAAGACGTGCCCGAACCGGAACCGGTGCTGGCTCGCCTTCACCGTAAACATCACTGAATATAGCTGCCGGCGATGCGGGTGGTTGGCTGATTGCCCACTCCAGAGCTGCATCCATCTCCTTGGCAATTCCGTCGTCGGCCAGATCAAGCACTTCCACCGTGGCAAGCCCCTTCTCGACCAACCTTTCCCG
>JAGWAS010000031.1:776-17834 GCA_021296235.1 Paracoccaceae bacterium
TGCTGGCTGAAGCCCGGTCGATGCGGGTGCCCATTCCGTAGCGGTTGTTGATGCACACAAACAAGACAGGAAGGGACCACAGTGCCGCCAAATTCATGGATTCATGGAGTATGCCCTGCTGCATGGCGCCATCACCGAAAAACGCCACCGAAACCCGGTCAAGCTTCTTCGTTCTGTAAGTCAGCGCTGCCCCAACGGCATGCGGAATGCCGCCACCGACGATCGCGTTTGCCCCCAGATGCCCCAAGTCGATATTGGCAATGTGCATTGAACCACCCTTTCCTGCACAATAGCCTGCCTGCCTGCCGCCGATCTCGGCAAACATCCGGTGGGGTTCGCCACCACGTGCAAGGAAGATCCCATGACCGCGGTGATGTGCGGTGAAACTGTCATCTTCGGCCATTTCGGCGCATATGCCTGCAACCCCCTCCTCGCCAACGGAAAGGTGCAGCATTGAGCCAGCAGTGCATTGGCGAACGAACATTTCACCAACCCGTTCCTCAAAGGTGCGGATTCGGCGCATGGTGTGATGGAGTTCAATCAATCGGCAGGCGTTGGTCATTGCGAAACTTCGCGGACGGCTTTCATGGCCGAGTAGAGTTCCCTGTATCTGTTGAAGATCCCGTCATAGGCGGCGGTGTTGGCCGGATTCGGTTCAATTGTGTCCGAAACGCGGACCATTGCGTCAATTCCCGCTTCCACGTTCTTGTACTCGCCAGCACCGAATGCCGCCAGTACGGCACAACCCAATGCGGGAGCATCCGGAACTTCGGTCAGCTCAAGGGGAACACCGAGGGTGTCTGCATGGATCCGGAGCCACAACGGAGAGTTTGTTGCGCCACCTGCCACAACGAGGCGGCGGATCTGAAACGCTTCTCCGAAATTGTCGACGATCAACCTTGTTCCCATGCAAATGCCCTCAATGATTGCGCGGAAGATGTGCGCCGGCTCATGCTTAAGACTCAATCCGGTGATGGCTCCTCTTGAAAACGGATCAGTGTATGGTGTTCGATTGCCCTGGAAATGATCCAGCACCAACAAACCTTCGGCTCCCGGCGGAAGCGCCTGTGCAACCTTGTTCAGCTCATCAAATCCAATCTTTTCGGCAAAGTTCCGCTTGAACCAATTAACTACGGATCCGGTCGATGTTTGCCCCCCCTCTATGATGCACTTTCCGGGATATACGGCATTTGAATAGGTTCCCCATATGCCGGGGCCATGAATTTCTCGATCGCAAACTCCCAACTGCAGGTGAGATGATCCCGTGATGAGGCTCATCTCACCGGCCTGCAGCACACCCATTCCAATCATCGCGATGAAGGCATCCGCTCCGCCTTGAACAACGGGAATTCCGGATTTGAGGCCAAGATGGCGCGCGGCCGCATCCGTCAATCCCTCAATCACTTCCCCGGGTGTACAGATTCTCTGCGGCCATTTTCCCGCCAGATCACCAAGTCCCACCGCCTCCATCAAGGATCCCGGCAAACCGCCATGGTCCGGCTGATGGTGCCAACGCACAGCCATGTTGTTCAGTGATGCTGCCCACACACCGGTCAGGTGGAAATTCAGATAATCCTGGTATTCACCAACTTTCGCTGCTGCGGCAAAGACATCGGGCCGGTTCCGTTTCAGCCAGAGAGCCTTTGGCAACATCCACTCTGCAGAGACCGGTCCGGCACCGGCACTGTTGATGCGCAAAGCCGGATCGCCCGATTCAGCTATGGCATCGGCCTCCACTGCCGCTCGGACATCCATCCAGATCATTGCCGGACACAGTGCCTTGCCGGCAACGTCAAGGGCAACCACCGAGCAGCATGTTGTATCCACACACAATGCCAGCACATCCTTGGCGGAAAGACCGGCTTGCGCCATTGCACCGCTGACGGATGCACCCAGCGCCGCCCACCAATCTGAAGGATCCTGTTCGGCCCATCCAGGTTCGGGAAATGTCGTTGAATAGGGTGTGGCGCATGACGCCACCGGATGACCGGCAAGATCAAAAACGAACGCCCTGAGGCTTTCAGTTCCGCCGTCAATGCCAATTACATGGGACATGAGCACGCCTTAAGTCGAGAATGGGGGACATGCCACCACAAAGTCCGGTGTCCGCAACCTGACTTGGAAAGATTGGAGTGAAGTGGCAAACCGTGTGAAACCGTACTGGATTTGGTCGTGGAACCGATTTGAGTGTTTCGTAGACTCGGAGGTTGCCTTTATCGACCTTCCTTGGTTGGACAATGTCGCCCATCCTCTACAGAAACGGAACTTTTTCATTCTGTACCAAGACGTTCTCCAATGTGAAACGTTCCCCCGATGGGAACTGCAGTTGACGGTATCATCCTTCACATTGCACCTGTTGGTGCCGGAGATGCACCATTGCGGTTGCTTGACCGAATGGGGTCATTGCTGCCCGGCTCAGGGGCCAAAAATCGCAGAATTCCGGGCTTGCCAATCGATGCCCGTCGGAACTCCGGCTCCTGCCAATGCTCCGTGCAGCGATTCACCTGGGAGTTCCCTTTCCAAGATATGACGCACCCGCATGAGTTTCTCCAGATCAATTCCCGTGGAAAGGCCGCAGCGCTCGCAGAGGAATACGAGATCCTCAAATACGACATTTCCGGTTGCTCCCGGAGCAAAGGGACATCCGCCCAGCCCTCCGACCGTTCCGTCAAGGATACGGATGCCTTTGCAATCCCTGTACCGCGTGTGTCGTGGAGATGTACCTTGATGGGAAAGTCATCGAATTCATTGACAAGCCGGCTGCAAAGCCCGGCAACCTGCGCAGGTCCGGCAAAGCCAACCGTGTCCGCCACTGCGAGAGCTTCTGCACCGGCCTCGACACATTCCCCGATCAGATCAAGGACATCATCGACCCGGACCTCACCGGAAATGGAACAACCGAACGCAACGGCCGCTGCGGCATTGATCACCGGTCCGGTGTCCGACAACCCCTTCTTGCCAATTGCCGTGCGAATGAGTCCGACTGCCGAAGAGCGCGACCGGCGCATGTTTGCCATGCTGTGCGCCTCCGTAACCGACACCGGGATCACAATCTCATCAACCGGCGTTTCCAGCGCGTCGGCAATTCCCCTCTCATTGAGGACAAGTGCGGATGATACCGCTCCCGGAAGGGCATCAACCGCGGCAATCAGTTCCCTCAAATCCGCGAATTGCGGAAAACGGGAAGGTGGAAGGAACGAGCCAACCTCAAAGTGCCTCACTCCTGCAGCGAATGCGAGATTGATCCACTCGATTTTTGCGGCCGTTCCAAGCCAGCCGGCTGTCATCTGCAGCCCGTCCCGCAGCCCCAATTCCCGCAGGATCAGTGCCCCCTTCGGATAAAGATGCCTTGCGTTGCTCATCCCGTTCAAGCCCGTGCGCCTTTTGCCCGTTCAATGAAGTCCGCAGAAAACCCGAGTGACGCCAGGACCTCAGCGGTATCGGCCCCCTTGGCCGGAACGTCTGTTGCGGCCTCGGTGCGGTCATCATCAATCTCCACGGGAAACCCCGGGGCGCGCATGGATGATCCGCCCGGAAGCGCCGACACCGGCATTCGACCAGAAGTCGCCTGCGGATCGTCATACATTTCAGCCGGTCTTGCCACGGGCGCGAATGGAATTCCGTTTTCCTCAAACGCCGCCTGCAAGTCCGTGAACTCCCTCAGCGAAATCGCCTTCCGAAATTCGGGCAGGGTTCTGTCCCTCGCGGCGATCTGGTCCACTCGGGTCCGCAATGTCTGATCGGCAAGAAGATTCTCAAGCTCCAGAAGCCCGCACAATGTGTCCCACTGGCCTTCGGTAACCGCTCCGACGAACATGGATTTTCCGTCGGCCGTTTTGAAGATGTCGTAGACCGGCCATGAAAACTCCCGGTCGGGCATGGGCGGTGGTTCGACACCAAGAAGTT
The DNA here is from genome assembly GCA_021296235.1 of Paracoccaceae bacterium. Classification (GTDB taxonomy): domain Bacteria; phylum Pseudomonadota; class Alphaproteobacteria; order Rhodobacterales; family Rhodobacteraceae; genus JAPOXR01. The sequence continues at coordinate 4,683 of JAGWAS010000031.1, forward strand.
CAAACTGCACCATATGCTGGGCAACCAGCAGAAGACTGTTTTCAAAGAGGCCGACGCGAACATCCCGACCCTTGCCGGTTTGGGTCCGTTCCCTGAGAGCCCCCATGACGCTGTAGGCGCCAAATAGTCCGCCCATGATGTCATTCACGGAGGATCCAACTCTCAGGGGTCGGCCCGGCGGGCCGGTCATGTAGGCAAGTCCGGTCATCATTTGAACAACCTCGTCGAGTGCGCTCCTGTCCTCATATGGTCCGTGAAGGAACCCCTTGCACGCCACATTTATGATTCCGGGATTGGTCCGGCGAAGTTCAGCTTTGCTCAGCCCAAGCTTTTCCAAAGGCGAACGGCGGAAATTCTCAATGAACACGTCTGCGCTCACCAGCAATTTCCCGAACGCCTCCTGACCCTCTCCGGAATCCAGATCAAGCACCACGGATTTCTTGCCGCGATTGAAGGTGGGAAAGAAGGACGCGCCCATTCCGGTAAGATGGCGCGTTTTGTCGCCCGAAGGGGGTTCGACCTTGATGACTTCGGCGCCCGAAAACGCAAGGAACATCCCGCAGGACGGGCCAAAGACCATGTGGCTCATCTCAATCACGCGAATTCCGTCCAGCGGCCTGAAACCTGAATCAATCTCCAATTGCCCCTCCAATCCTCGTTCCGGGTGCCGGCCTCGACTCAATGCGCAGAGGCTTCTCTCCAGGCTGGTTCTTCGTATCCGGGAACAGAACCTGCATTCAATCCGGCAACCCGCTGCCGGCAGAGCTCAGATTCATTGTCCAAGTGCTGATCTTTCTCCGTCGGCATATCCAACCGGACCTTGGCCTGGAACGCGTTTTTCCCGGAGGAAACCATACGGAACATGATCCGCGCAGTTCCGGCAATGATGATGGCCCTCCCAAGCGACCGCCAATTCAATCTGGATCGAATAGTGAATTCCATTGATTGCGCAAGATCCACTACCTGGATCGTGTCTGGAAATGGTTTTTCGACCAACACCGGCTCACTGCGATTTCGCCGAAGTTGGAAAGCTGTTGCGGCTCCATGGCATCTGCGACTTTGACAGCCTTCGCATCCCTCCGGACGCAGATCCCCAACAACCTTGATCCGCGGATCATTTCCAGGCGCATTTGAAGGATGTCAACGTTCTCAACTGGAATTCTGTCCCTTCGGGGTGTAGGCGTTGCGCTTTGCGACAGACACCACGTTGAGGGCATTCGATTGGTCATTTTCGGGCGGAGCGCGACGCGCGAAGGCATCCGGCTTCATTCAAGGGAGGATTTTGCGGGCATGCGCACGGCAGGTGCCGTCGCTGCGGAAATTCTGGATGATCTCTGCGACGCGGTTCGTCCCGGAGTATCGACCGGGGAAATTGATGATCTCACCCGAACCATGATTGAGGAGCGCGGCGCAAAGTCCGCAACGATCGGATACCGGGGTTATGAGCACGCCAGCTGCATTTCGGTCAACCATGTTGTCTGCCACGGAATTCCTGGTCGCAAGCGGCTTGAGGATGGCGATATCCTGAACATCGACGTTACCGTCGTTGTCGACGGCTGGTACGGCGACAGCTCGCGCATGTACGTTGCCGGCACTGCAAACCGCCGAGCCAAGCGGCTGATGGATGTTACCCATGACGCATTGATGCTGGCAATCGGACAGATAATGCCAGGCAACACCTTCGGCGACATCGGTGCCGCAATTCAGCACCATGCGGAAAGCCACAGAATGTCGGTTGTGCGCGAATTCTGCGGTCATGGTTTGGGCCGCGAATTCCATTTGCCGCCGAATGTCGTGCATTTCGGCAGGCCCGGCACAGGTCCGACACTGATTGAGGGCATGTTCTTCACCGTGGAACCGATGATCAATCTTGGTAAGCCGGGCACCAAGATTCTTCAGGACAACTGGACGGCGGTTACCCGGGACAGGTCGCTCTCTGCCCAGTACGAGCACTCGGTCGGTGTTACCGAGAACGGCTGCGAAATTTTTACACTTTCATCGGCGGACCGATTCCATCCAACCAACTGGCGCCGCGATGATGCCTGACGAAGCGTTTTGCGATCAGATGCCCCGGCAGGTCAAAATTCGGAATCTTCCTCCCGCTTGCAAATGATGTTCTACGATACCCGTATTTTACGGATATCTTCCCTAAAACGGATCACGCAGTCTTCAATATTGAAAAAAATTCCCAAATAGGAGATATATTGGTTTCTTTAAGCCGAGGTGTTCATGCGCCATTTTCCGATCTTCCTTGATCTCACCGACCGCCGTGTTCTTGTTTCCGGGGCCGGCGACATAGCCGAACCGAAGATCCGGCTTATTCTGAAAACCAATGCCATTGTCGAGGTTTACGGCAATGAACCAAGCCAACAGGTTCGCAACTGGGCCAATGCAGGCAGGATCGCATTGCATGGAAGGCCCCTGCAGGCGTCCGATCTACAAGGTGCGGCACTGCTCTATTGCGCAAACGGAAGGCATGAGGCCGATCGGGATGCCGCAGCGCTTGGAGAGGCGGGCGGTGTCCTCGTGAACGTCGTCGACAATCTTGAGGACAGCAATTTCATCACCCCCGCCATTGTCGACCGGGACCCTGTTACGGTGGCGATCGGAACCGAAGGTGCTGCACCGGTCCTTGCGCGTCAGCTCAAGTCCGACTTGGAAACACGCCTGCCGGCGGCAACCGGTGCCTTGGCAGAAATCGCCCGATCCTTCCGCAACAGGGCTGCCATGATCGGCTCGCCGCGCAAGCGCAGGGAGTTCTGGGCAAGGTTCTTTGATCGGGACGGTCCAAAGGCATGGTCGGATGGAGGCGAAGCCTTGGCCAAGGACAGGCTCCGAAGCCTGCTGGTTGAAACACTTGCGGAAACTCCTGAAATGGGATCGATCCAGTTCGTTGATCCCGGTTCCGGAGACCCGGATTTTCTTTCGGTCCGGGCAAAAAGGCTGCTCGAAGCCGCCGACCGGATCATTCACGACCCGGCCACTGCTCCTGCAATCCTGGAGTTGGGACGACGCGAAGCCGATTACACCGTTTGCCGAATTGAAGAGGTTCCGGAATCCAATCTTGTTCGGCACGGATTGAATGGCGAGTTGGTGGTGTGCCTCTACTCTGTGGATGCTGCATTTGCGCGCATGGATGCATTCCGGCGCCATTTGGAGGTTTGCGGGATCAAATGCGATATTCTTGCTTCCGCTTACGCTCGCGCAGCTCCCGCAATCATGGAAGGTGCCTGCTGATGGCCCGAAGATTCACACCGAAAATCATCACGACCAACGATCTCTTGGAGGGTGATGTGATTTATCTCACCGCCGACGGATCTTGGACCCGCAGGTTCAGCGACGCCAAGCTGTTCCTTGAGCAGGCGGAGGCGGAGGCGGCACTCGCGCGCATCGAAACCAGGCAGGACATTCACGTCGGTGCCTATCTGGCCGATGCGGAGACAGGCATTGATGGCCGACCGCAACCGGTGCATTTCCGTGAACAGTTCCGGGCAACCGGCCCATCGAACTACTTTCACGGCAAACAGGCGGAGACGGGTGATGTACAGGTACAGTGAATTTGATGATGCATTCGTTCGTGCCAGGGTTGCCGAATTTCGGGACCAGGTCAATCGTCGGATCAACGGTTCGCTGACCGAAGAGGAATTCAAGCCACTGAGATTGAAGAATGGTCTCTATCTGCAACTTCACGCCTACATGCTTCGGGTGGCAATTCCTTATGGCACGCTGGACAGCCGGCAAATGCACCAGTTGGCACACATTGCTGAAGTTTGGGACAAGGGCTATGGCCATTTCACCACACGTCAGAACATTCAGTTCAACTGGCCAAAGCTTGCGGATGTTCCCGACATGCTTGAGGCACTTGCAGATGTTTCAATGCATGCGATCCAGACTTCAGGAAATTGCATCAGGAACGTAACCGCCGACCATTTTGCCGGGGCTGCGGATGACGAAATTGAGGATCCAAGACCGACCGCGGAGCTCTTGAGGCAATGGTCAACGGATCATCCGGAATTCCAGTATCTGCCCCGCAAGTTCAAGATCGCAGTGTCGGGCTCACCGAACGACCGCGCGGTAACGAGGGCACATGACATCGGCATACGGGCGGTCCGCGGGAAAGGCGATGAAACGGGCTATGAGATCCTGGTCGGCGGCGGACTGGGGCGGACGCCCATGATAGGAAAGGTCATCCGCAGTTTTCTGCCCAAGGACGATCTTCTGCCGTACATGGAGGCAATCCTCAGGGTCTACAATCTGAGCGGAAGACGCGACAACAAATACAAGGCGCGCATCAAGATACTTGTTCATGAAACTGGGCTTGATGAACTGAAGGATCAGATTGAAACTGAATTCACTGCACGCCGGCGCGTCTTTCCCGGAGTCAACCAACGGCTTCTTGAAAGCTTGAATGCCCACTTCGCTCCGCCCGAATTCGTGGACGCAGAATCTTCCGAATACGAGCTGCGACGCACCCGGGATCCACTGTTTCGCACATGGTGCGACACCAACCTCAACCGTCACAGGGATCCAAACCTTGCAATTGTCACAATCTCCCTGAAACCGGTGGCTGGCACACCTGGTGACGCAACCGCCGACCAGATGCGGACCATTGCCGATCTGGCGAAGAGCTTTGCTCACGACGAAATCCGGGTCAGTCATGAGCAGAATATCATTCTTCCGCATGTGCCGAAGGCATTCCTGCCGCGAATCCATGACCGGCTGAAGCGTTCCGGGCTTGCAACCGCGAATATCGGACTGATTTCGGACATAATCGCTTGCCCCGGAATGGATTACTGCGCCCTGGCAACCGCCCGGTCCATTCCGATCGCACAGGAAATCTCACAGCGGTTTGACGAGTTGCGCCTTGAGCGGAAGATTGGGCCATTGAAGATCAAGATCTCCGGCTGCATCAATGCCTGCGGGCATCATCATGTCGGGCATATCGGTATCCTGGGGCTTGATCGCGCCGGAGTGGAAAACTACCAAATCACGCTTGGCGGCGATGCAACCGAAACGGCAGCAATCGGAAAACGGCCAGGACCGGGCTTTTCGGCTGAGGAACTCATACCTGCGCTTGAGCGTCTCCTGGATGCCTATCTCACCATCCGGCTGTCCGGAAATGAGACCTTTCTGCAGTGCTACCGGAGGTTGGGGGACCAGCCGTTCAAGACAGCGCTCTACCCGGATTCGGCTAGGAAGGCGGCATGAACCGAATTGTGCGCGATGATGGATTCCATCCTGACGATCTTGAGCATGGTGAATTCCTGACCCTCGAGCGGCTGGAGGCGGGTGTTGAGGCACCGGTCCTGCTGCAGTTGGAACCCGATGCCGACCCCAGCGACCTGCCGCGTCATTTCGCCTGGATTTCAGGCATACGCATCCATTTTCCGAATTTCACTGACGGCAGGGGTTTCAGCCTTGCCGCACGCCTGCGCCAGCTTGGCTATGGAGGCCGCCTCGGCGCCTTCGGCCATCTGATCGCCGATCAATATTCCCAAGCGCGCCGCAGCGGCTTTGACGAGGTTGTCATTAATGAGCTCATGGCCGCCCGTCAGCCGGAATCGCAATGGCTTGCCAAGTCCGGCTGGCGACAACGATCCTACCAGGCGCACATTCTGCGGAGCGCATGACCGGGCATCAGCGCGGGTCATAACTCCTTTCTCAGATCCGCTCCAGCGCTGTTGAACAGTTTGCAGAGACGGTCAAGGTGGTTCAAATCCTTGAATTTTACGACAATTTTGCCATCTTCGCCCGAGCCGGAAAGGTCCAGGGATACTTTGGCATTGAGCGCAGAGGAGAGTGATGCCTCCAGAACCCTGGTGTTTGCATCCTTGCCCCTTCGCCGAAACTCAAGGTTGGGTTCTCTCCCCGCCTTCTTCACCAACTCCTCGGTTTGGCGCACGGACAGGTTCAGATTGACCACCTGCCTTGCCAACGCCAGCGCATTTTCTGCTCCGACAAGTGCTCTCGCATGACCGGCCGAAAGGATGCGTGACCTGACCAGTTCCTGCACTTCATCAGGCAGCGTCAGCAATCTGAGCAAATTGGCGATTGCGCTTCTCGACCTGCCGAGAGATGCAGACAATTCTTCCTGAGTGTGACCGAACTGGTTCATGAGTTGCCGAAAGGCCGATGCTTCCTCCATGGGGTTCAAATCGGTTCTTTGGATGTTCTCGACAAGTGCAACCTGCAAGCTTTCACTTTCGGTGAAATTCCTGATGATCACCGGAATTTCATGCAGACGGGCCTGCTGCGCTGCCCTCCAGCGCCGCTCCCCTGCAACTATGATGTATTCATCGCCATTGTCGGAGCTTGGACGGACAATCAGTGGTTGGATAATTCCGCCGGCCCGTATTGATGCCGCCAATTCCTGCAAATCCGCAAGATCGAAATGTTGTCTGGGCTGCGAAGGGTTTGGTTTCAGCTTCTCAATTGGAATCTGTTGACCGAAACGGCTGCCGGTTGAGTCCGAACCCATTCGCTTCTCGTCTTGCAGTGACAAATCTCCCAAGAGCGACGAGAGTCCCCGTCCCAGGTTTTTCCGATCCTGGTGTTCCGTCATGTGGCACCCCCTTTCAGGTTATCCTGCCTTCCCTTTTCAGAAATTCAGCTGCTGCATTCATGTAGGCCATGCTTCCCGCCGAACTGCGGTCATATGATGTTGCCGGTCTCCCATGCGACGGCGCTTCGCTCAAACGAACATTCCGCGGAATGGTTGTTTGCATTACAAGATCCCCCAAATTTGCCCTGACATCCCGTTCAACCTGCCTGGACAGATTGTTGCGCCGGTCAATCATGGTCAGAAGAATGCCCTCAATATAGAGTTGGGGATGCACACTTGCACGAATTTCCCGGATCGAAACGACAAGCTGAGACAGGCCTTCGAGGGCAAAGAATTCGGCCTGCAGCGGAACCAGGATTGAATTTGCCGCCACAGCGGCGTTCACAGTCAGAAGATTGAGAGATGGGGGACAGTCGATCAGCACATGCGTGAACCCCGCCTCCGACAGCTCCGCCCGGTCCAGCGCGTCCTTCAGGACAAGCGCTCTGCGAGGATTCGCCGCCATCTCGATATCGGCCGAGTTCAGGTCGCCGGAGGAGGGGAGCAAAAATAGACGGGGACTGTCCGTTTCCACCGCGAATTCAACCGCTGATCCGGTTCCTTCCATCACATCCTTCAGGGACCTTGAACGGTTGACCGCCGACTTTCCGAGGCCCGTCGAGGCATTGCCCTGCGGGTCAGCATCAATAATCAGAACCTTCATGCCCTTTTCAGCCAATGCAGCTCCAAGGTTCATCACGGTCGTGGTTTTTCCGACCCCGCCTTTCTGATTTGCAACGGCGATCACCCGGCAGATCCCTGCCTGAATTCGTTGTGTTTCAGCCACGTTTCAAATCCCGGATCAGCAAAATTCGGCCACTGTCATGCGACCGGCTTTGCAAGTCAGTCAACCCAAAGTTCCAATGTCCTTTGGCCAATTGGATTTCGGTCATGAAGCCCTTTCCCTTCAGAAACATGCAGAGGCCATCCTTGGTCAGGTGCCTGCTGGCAATGCCAAGTAGCCCGTCAAGAGGTGCAACGGCACGCGCGGTCATGACATCGGCCCTTTGCGGCTCCAATTCCCTGTCCCGGACGTCGCGGATCTCTGCATTGGTTCCGGTCTGACGGCAAACCTCCCGGAGGAAATCGCATTTCCTTTCATTGCTGTCCACCAGAACAAATTTTATTCCCGGTTGCCTGTCCGCCGCCATGATCGCCAGCACCAAACCCGGAAATCCTCCGCCCGTTCCGACGTCAAGCAATTTGTCTGCATCCCCCGGAATGTGATCCATAAGTTGGGCAGAGTCCAGCAGGTGACGCCTCCACAGCCCCTTCAGCGTTGATGCGGCCACCAGCCGTGCGGTGCGGTTCCATTTCGTCAGAAGTTCGGCAAAGATCTCAAGCCGGTCCATTGTTTCACGTGAAACATCTTCCGACACGCGGAATTCCCTTGGCCCGAATCCTCCGGCACTCACGCCGTCTGCCGTTCCGTCAGCCGAATTCTGGCGAGAATCAGCGCAAGCGCCGCCGGTGTCATGCCGTCAATCCGCCTCGCTTGGCCGAGGGTCTCCGGTCTGGCCGAACCAAGCTTTCCGGAGAGTTCATTGGACAATCCCGCAATTGATGCATAGTCGATCCCGCCGGGAATTCTGCGGCCTTCATCTCGTTTGAGTGCCTCAACGCTTCGCTGCTGACGCTCCAGATATTTGCCGTAGATTGCATCAAACTCAACCTGTTTGGCCAAGTCGGATCCGATGCCGCCCAACTCAGGCCATATCTGCACCAAACGATCAACTGTGACATCAGGAAAGGCCAGAAGGTCCATTCCACTCCGTCGTGCGCCATCAGCTGCAATCCTGATACCGTGCTTCGCCGCTTCAGTCGGCGTGAGAGAGCAATCCCCGATCGCAGCCTTTGCGGAAGTCAGATCCGCCATCTTCGCATCGAAGAGCTCCTTCCGCCTGTTCGAAATGATTCCCAGGCTGCATGCTTTGGGGGTCAAACGCTGATCGGCATTGTCTGCTCTCAGTGACAACCGGTATTCAGCCCTGGATGTGAACATGCGATAGGGCTCCGACACACCCCTTGCGGTAAGATCGTCGATCATGACGCCGATATAGGATTCCGAACGCGGGAACATGACCGGTTCGAGTTCGAATGCATGGCGCGCCGCGTTGATTCCGGCGACAATTCCCTGCGCCGCCGCTTCTTCATATCCGGTGGTGCCGTTGATTTGGCCCGCAAGGAACAATCCCGGTAAAGCCGGAAGTTCAAGAGTTGGCCTCAACGCCTTGGGATCGACGAAATCATACTCGATTGCATAACCCGGCTGCAGGATCATCACATTCTCCAATCCCGGGATGGTGCGGACAAACCGCTCCTGAACCTCAGTGGGAAGCGAGGTTGAAATTCCGTTCGGATAGACGGTGCAGTCATCCAAGCCCTCAGGCTCAAGAAACACCTGATGGGAGACCTTGTCTGCAAACCGCACCACCTTGTCCTCAATCGACGGGCAATAGCGCGGTCCAATGCCGTGGAAATGCCCGCCATATATCGCCGAACGGTTAAGATTGTCCCTTATAATGCAATGTGTTGCCTCAACTGTATGGGTGATGGCACAGGAAATTTGCCGGGCAAGCGGCCCCTTTGAGAGGAAGGACAGCATCACCGGAGCCCCGTCGCCCGGTTGATCCTCAAGTCCGTCCCAGCAGATCGTTCGCCCATCAAGCCTTGGTGGCGTTCCAGTCTTCATCCGGCCCAGCGGAAGATCAAGTGATTCCATCCTTTCCGCAAGCCTGGTTGACGCCCGGTCGCCGACGCGACCTGCATGACGAGCTTCCTCCCCCAGCCGGATCACACCCCTCAAAAAGGTTCCCGTGGTGAGAACCACGGCCCTTGATCTAATTTCAGAGCCGTCCGCGAGTTGAACTCCACCGATCCGGCCACCACCGTCCACAATGAAATCCGTTACTTCGCCTTCAATCACCGTGATCCGTTCAACCGTCTCCAATTCCCGTTGGATGCCGAGCCGGTAGAGTTTGCGGTCCATCTGCGCCCTTGGCCCCTGCACCGCCGGCCCCTTGCTTCGGTTCAGCAGCCGGAATTGAATTCCTGCCTGATCGCCGACCCTCCCCATAATTCCGTCAAGCGCGTCAATTTCCCTAACGAGATGCCCTTTTCCGACCCCTCCAATTGCGGGATTGCACGACATGATGCCGATCCCATCGATGCGCAGAGTTACAAGCGCCAACGAGCCGCCGGACCGAGCCGCGGCTGAAGCTGCTTCGGCTCCGGCATGGCCACCGCCAACGACTACCGCATCAAAGTTGCTCTGTTTCACGTGAAACTTCTTCTATTTGCCGATGCAAAGTCCGGAGAACAGCTCATCCAGAACATGTTCAATATCAACTTCCCCCAGCAGAATTGCAAGCTGCTGTGATGCTTGACGGAGTTCATCGGCTGCGATCTCGTGCCTGCCGCGTCCCTCGATTTCGGAAATGGCTTCTGCCAGAGACGCGATTGATGCCGACAGCGAAATCCGGTGCCGTTCCGTTGAAGCTGCCCCGGCGGTCGCAGTTTTTCCCGACAACTCAACGACCACCTGCTCAAGCATGTTACGAACCCCTTGACCGGTTCTTCCCGAGATGGTTCCATGTCGGCACTCCGGAAGAAGGTCCCCCTTTGCCCGCAGAACAAGATCCGCCGGGCGGCGCGGCGGGCCGGAATCCACTGCCGTTGAGTCTTCGACAAGGAAGACGCGCATATCTGCTTTTTCGGCGCGCGCCAAAGCGCGCTCCACGCCCAATTGTTCGATCGGGTCTTCAGACTCGCGGATTCCTGCAGTGTCCAGAAATGTCACCGGAATGCCCTCAAGATCCATTCGCACCTCAAGAACGTCCCTCGTGGTTCCGGCAAATTCCGAAGTCAGCGCAGCCTCCCGCCCGGCAAGGCGGTTGAGCAGGGTTGACTTGCCAACGTTTGGCGGCCCGATTATGGCCACCTCAAAGCCATCGCGAATGCGTTCACCTGCGTCAATCCCGGCCAATTCCTCGGCCAATCCGTTGCGCAACTCAATCATCAGCTCCAATGCCTCGGGAACAGAATCCTGTGGCAAATCCTCATCGGCAAACTCCATCACCGCTTCAAGAAGCGCCGTGCATCGGAGCAGGGCTTGGCGCCAAAGTGATGCCTTTTTCGCCAATTCGCCATCAAGCAGCCGGCGAGCCTGTCGGCGCTGCACTTCGGTCTCCGCATTCACCAGGTCGGACAGCCCCTCAATTTCGGTCAGGCTCAACCGTCCGGCATGAAGCGCACGCAGGCTGAACTCACCAGGAGTTGCCAAGCGAAATCCGGGCAGGGCGGAAAGCTCTCTCAGAACAGCATCGGCGGTGGCGATGCCGCCATGAAGATGCAATTCGACAGTTTCCTCGCCGGTGTAGCTTGATCCTTCCGGAAAGAGGATGACGATAGCCTGATCCAACTTGCCGCCATCGGGGGAAACAAGGGTTCTGAGGGTGGCGCAACGAGGTTGCGGCACAGAACTTCCAAAATAAATCAATGCCTTACTGGCATATTCTCCGGAAATTCGCACCACGGATATTCCGGCTCTGCCGCGAACGGTCGCAAGAGCGTAAATCGTGTCCATCGTCAAACCCCAAGGCCGCTCCGGCCACGGAAGTCGTCAACCCACCCGCTGGGCCGTGCCGAATTGAAATTCCCTCAGGCGTTCATTGACTGGAAGAAATCCGCGTTGGTCTTGGCGACCCTCAATTTTGGAAGCAGGAACTCCATCGCCTCCGTTGTTCCCATTGGATTAAGCACCCGACGCAAGACGAACATTTTCTGCAGGTCCAGTTTTGGAACCAACAGTTCCTCCTTGCGGGTGCCGGATTTGAGTATGTCCATCGCCGGAAAAACGCGTTTGTCGGCAACCTTTCGGTCGAGGACGATTTCGGAATTGCCCGTGCCCTTGAATTCTTCGAAAATCACTTCATCCATGCGGCTGCCGGTGTCGATGAGTGCGGTTGCGATAATGGTCAGGGATCCGCCCTCCTCAATGTTGCGCGCCGCACCGAAAAACCTTTTCGGTCGCTGCAGCGCATTGGCATCAACACCACCGCTCAGCACCTTGCCGGAGGATGGCACATAGGCATTGAATGCACGGCCAAGCCTTGTGATCGAATCCAGCAGGATGACCACGTCCCGTTTGTTCTCCACCAGCCTCTTTGCCTTCTCCATCACCATTTCGGAAACGGCAACATGCCTCTCGGCCGGCTCGTCAAAGGTTGACGAGACAACTTCTCCCTTGACGCTCCGCTGCATGTCGGTGACCTCCTCGGGCCGTTCGTCAATCAGCAGGACTATGAGAAAACACTCGGGATGATTTGCCTCGATCGCATGTGCGATATTCTGCAGCAGAACCGTCTTTCCGGTCCTGGGCGGTGCCACGATCAGGGCGCGCTGGCCCTTCCCGAGAGGGGCAACCAGATCAATTACCCTTGTGGACAGGTCCTTGCTTGCGGGATCGGCTATCTCCATCCAAAGGCGTTCGTCCGGATAGAGTGGAGTCAGATTGTCAAAGTGCACCCTTTGACGCGCTGTTTCCGGTTCGGTGAAGTTGATTTCCGAGATTTCCACAAGACCGAAATAGTTTTCCCGATCCTTCGGAGCGCGTATCAGGCCCCCAACCGTGCCCCCGGTCTTCAGGCCAAATTTCCTGATCATATCCTTGCTGACGTAAATGTCATCCGGACCGGGGAGGTAGTTCGCCTCCGTTGATCTCAGGAAACCGAAATGATCCTGTGCCACCTTCAGCACACCATCACCGTATATTTCCCACCCGAGTTCAGCCCTTTCCTTGAGGATGGCGAACATCATCTCGCCCTTGCGCATGCTGCTGGCGTTCTGGATTTCAAGGCTCTCCGCCATGCCCAACAGTTCAGTTGGGCTCTTTGCTTTGAGTTCAGCGAGTGAAATACGTTTGTTGCTCATCGGAACACCTCATTTGAGCGGGCGCTTTTCTAAAACGCGGAAGGGTGGCTACATGGGACATAGCCCGCCGGACGACGGGCAATTTCTTGAATGCCCTCAACACGCATCCATGTCAACCGACGATCCGGTTGTCGGGGCAAATCGGGTGCAATGAGATTACTGATCCATCAAAACGGCCGAACAATGACCATGATCACGATGATGATAATCAGAACCGATGGAATCTCGTTCAGTAACTTGAACCTTCTGGCGCTGATTCGACACTCACCCCGCTCCAGATCCTTGCGTCTCGCGGCCAACCAGAAGTGAAACCAGGTCATCGTTACAATCGCGGCCAATTTCACCCATGGCCAGATCTGGCTCCATTCGATCAGCCCATGCACCGAAATCAATAGCAGACCAAAAAACCATGTCGCCATCATTGCCGGTGTGCCAATGATTCTCAGAAGTCTCGACTCCATTGTGGTGAACAGCTGCTGAACATCGCGCCCCGCGCTGTTTTCGAGTTGGTGGTAATGATACAGCCTCGGAAGATATAACAACGCTGCCATCCAGGCGATCACCGCAATCACATGCAAAGCCTTCAACCAAGGATAGAGATTGCCGAGTAGGGCCAACAT
>JAGWAS010000031.1:17964-18859 GCA_021296235.1 Paracoccaceae bacterium
AATGGTTCGGTTCCCGGATGTTCCGGAATGCTGCCGGCGCTTTTGCGAACTGAAGATTGCCTGAGTGGCGGCGGTATGGTTTTGGGGAAAACTTGTTTCGGCGTTTTTCCAGTCACAAGTTCATCACCAGTTGCGGGGATTTCAACAGGGATATGCACAGCCCGAATTCGATAATTCTGGCCTCCGGATCAGCGATCAGGTTGAGGCTCCTGAGAAATGCCGGGGTTCGGGTGCTGGCCAAACCGGCCGCAATTGATGAGGAAGCCATGGGCGCGTCATTGCGGGAGGAAGGGGCAGGTCCAAAGGAAATGTCCACGGATGTCGCAAAGATATCCGGAATGTCTCGTCATAGGATGCGATCAGGTACTCGAATTTGATGGCAGGCCCGTTTCGAAATGCCTCTCATCAACGGAGGCTTTCCGGTTGCTGAAGGAGTTGCGCGGAAAATCGCACCAGCTTCACTCATCAGCAGTGGTATGCCTTTCAACCAAGCCGATTTGGCGGCATACCTCCACCGCCAAGATCCTGATGAAGGATCATTCAGATGGATTTCTTGATGCATATGTGCAACGAAATGCCGGAAAGATCTTGGACAGCGTCGGTTGCTACCTGATTGAGGAGGAGGGAATCAGGTTGATAGGTGCGATTGCTGGAGACTACTTCACGGTTTGTGGCTTGCCGCTGCTGCCGTTGCTGGCATATCTGGAGGATCTGGGGATCTTGGAGCAGTGATGGACAACAGGAAACTGTCACTTGTCGGGGTTATTGGACACCCTGTCGGTCATTCCAAGTCACCGATAATCCACGGTTATTGGCTTCAACACCATGACGTGAAGGGGCACTACATTCCGATTGAAGTGAAGCGCAGCGACTTTGCCAACGTAATCGACATCCT
>JAGWAS010000031.1:18965-37413 GCA_021296235.1 Paracoccaceae bacterium
GGAAGGGTCCATGCCGACAATACCGACAGCTATGGCTTCCTGCGAAACCTGCGGGAGCGCGTGCCGGATTGGAGGGCAAATGCCGGACCTGCTCTCGTGATCGGAGCCGGCGGTGCGGCCCGGGCTGCGATCTACTCATTGGTTTCGGAGGGGGCTCCCGCTGTCCATGTCGTCAATCGGTCCAAGGATCGCGCCGAGACGCTCAGACACGTTTTCGGCAACAGGGTTTCAGTCGAGAGAAAATCAGATGTCCCGAAGTTGCTCAAGGAAGTTTCAATTGTGGTGAACGCAACTTCGTTGGGCATGAAGGGAATGCCGCATCTGCCATTTCCCCACAATGCCCTGCGCCCTGAAACGGTGGTGACCGATCTTGTCTACACGCCGATTGAAACCGAACTTCTAAGGAGGGCGGCGATCAAAGGCTGCAAGGTGGCGGACGGTCTTGGAATGCTCCTGCATCAGGCGGCCGCATCCTTCGATGCATGGTACGGAATTCGGCCAAAGATCAATCCGACCCTGAGAAGCCTGGCGTTGGCCGGATGAAGCCACCGCCTTTCATCCTGGGGCTGACGGGATCAATCGGAACGGGAAAAACGACTACCGCCGGAATGTTTGCCGAAGCGGGAGCACTGGTTTGGAGTGCCGACGAAGCGGTGAATCGACTCTACGGTCCCGGCGGCGGCGGCGAAGAGACGGTTCGCCGGATTTGTCCGGAGGCCGTTCCGAAACCCGGGTTCGGGGTGAACAAGGACAAGCTCAAACTTTGCCTGGAACAAGATACCGGTCTGCTGAGCAGGCTGGAAGCTGCCATACATCCGCTGGTCGCGAGGGACAGGAACGAATTCGTCCGTGCCGCAGAGCTTGACGGGGCGGAACTGGTGGTCGCCGAAATCCCTCTCCTCTATGAAACGGGAGGCGAAACGGGTGTTGATGCCGTGGTTGTCGTAACGGCACCCGAAAACACCCAACGGCACCGTGTGCTGAACAGGGGAACAATGACGGAAACCGAATTTGAGGGGCTGCTTCGGCGGCAAATGCCAAACGGGGAGAAGATGAGGAGAGCCGATTTCGTCATTGAATCCCGGTCATTGGATGAGGCCCGATTCGCTGTTGGCGACATCGTCAGGAAAATCAAGGAGGCGGCATGGCAACGGAAATAGTTGTTGATACGGAAACAACGGGTCTTGTGCCGAAGGAGGGCCATCGAATCGTTGAGATCGGCATGGTTGAGATTGAAGGGTTCACAAGGACAGGCAGAGTATTTCACCGCTATCTAAACCCCGAGCGCACCATGCCGCGCGAGGCGCTCGAAATTCACGGTCTCACGGATGAGTTCCTTGAGGATAAACCACTGTTCGGGGAAGTGGCGGACGAATTTCTCGAATTCATTGGGCAATCCAGGCTGGTGATCCATAATGCCGATTTTGATTTGGGTTTCATCAATCATGAATTGGCCGGTGTTTCCCGGAGCCGGATCCCACCCGATCAAGTCCTCGACACGCTCCAGCTAGCGCGCAAGGAGCTTCCGGCGATCGGGTTTCACAACCTTGATGCTCTGTGCCGGCACTACAGAATTGATCGGTCGATGCGGACCAAGCATGGAGCTCTGCTGGATGCGGAACTGCTGACTGAGGTCTACTTTCGACTTAACGGTGGTGGTCAGGGTTTATTCGACCTGCTTGGTCCTGAAGAAAGATCCACCTCTGCTCCGAGTGTGGTTCAGGTCAAACAAAAGCCGAGGAAAAACAAGCTGAAGCCGCTTCTGACATCGGAGGAGACGGTCGCGCATTCGGAGTTCGTCAGGTCGCTTGGGGACTCGGCTCTCTGGAACAGCGTTGCGGCCCCCAAAGCTGCATCGGATCCAGTGCCCGAAAGTCGGAAGTTACCTGCTGCGGACTGATGCGGCGGCCGGAGGTCACAGTTTCTTTTTGTCTTTCCCTTCTTTCTCTTCGGTCTTGGCCCTTTCCTCCAGTGCGGCTTGGAACATTCTGGCAAAGTCTATCATTTCGAGGTTGAACGGCGGAAACCCGCCATCCCGGGTAACATCGTGCACGATCCTTCTCACGAATGGGAAAAGGACCCGGGGACACTCAACCATCAGAAGCTGCTGCAAATGGTTGTCCGGAATTCCCTCGAACAGGAACAGACCTGAGAATTCAAGCTCCAGATAATAGATCGATTGATCCGTCTCCTTCTCGCTCGACGTCAACTGAAGTCGAATCAGCGCTTCGTGAACACCATCCTTAAGATGCTTGCCGTCCAAATTGACATTGACATGAAACTCAGCCGGTTTGTGGTTTCTTTCGCCCCGCTGGAGAAGAAAGTTCTCAAATGAAAGATCGCGGATGAATTGACCGAGTACCTTGACCTGCTGCAAGGGTGCTCCCGATTGCTGTTCTGGTACCGAGTTGCTCATTCCCGCTCCGTTTCCTGCAGTCTGAAACCGCCGGTTATCACGAAGGTGCCGCAACCGCAATTTGACCGATTGGGGATGAAATTGGGCGGAGAGTGCCACGAAGGCACCATTGCGCAAGATTGATGCGGAACCAAACCGGCCGCGAAAGGATGTTGGTCAGATCTCTTTCCTGACACCTTTGTGAAATTCCATTTCAATAGGTGGCAAATGTGTTTATTTGGATGGAATATCGAATTCCAAGTCGACCGAATTCAAACTGAGCCCGCCGTCATGTTCCCAACAATAACCGCACCTGAGATTGAAGCATGCGCGGTCCCCAAACACCGCTGCGGGGGCTGGTTGCCCGCAAACGGTTCGGAATGCTCCGGGCACCTTTCCGGGAATGCAAGCTGCATCGCCGCTTCCGGGTCTCGTGAGTCGAATGGCTGAGACAGACCCTCAAATGATCGACAATGCGCAGGGTTTGAGCGAGTTCATATGTCGATTCAGTCCTGCCGATTGCGGCTGGCTTTACGAAAAGGCCCTTACGGCGGGCCAGATCATATTTGCCGACATAATTCTCTCTGGGGACAACGCCCTTGTGATCGGAATGGCAGCCTCAATGGTCGCGGCATCACACCGGCGGTTTGCGATTGTTTTCGGCCTCGCAATGGCCGCGATCCTGCGAATAATTTTTGCACTGATTGCTGCGCACCTTCTGAAGGTGCCGGGGATTCTCTTCGTCGGAGGTCTGCTGCTCGCTTGGGTCTGCTGGCGCTTCTACAAAGATTTGCGGGAATTCAACCGTTCATCGAAGGTGGATGCCGAACAGGAAATGCAGCCTGCGGCTGCGGGACTTTCACCCGGTCGTCAGTTGAGGAAGGCGCTGGTCACCATAACGGCCGCTGATGTTTCAATGTCGCTGGACAATGTCATCGCGGTTGCTGCAATCGCCCGCGAAGACACGGTGATGCTCGTCTTCGGTCTGGGCTTGGCAATACTGCTCATGGCGTTTTGCGCAACAATCATCATGAAAATCATGAAGAGATATCCGGCCTTGTCCTGGGCGGGTCTTCTGTTCCTAATTTACCTGACGCTTCGTCTGTTGTACGAGGGTGGGCACGATGTGGTTGCGATATTGAGCCAAGCATGGTGATACTTGGAAAAAATGTCATGACACAATTGTTGTGGGCCTGAGATGACCCGCAATGTTAAATTCCGAATTCCATGCCGGAATTCTGCCTTCGCCGGCTGAATCGGAAAACTCAGGAAGGCAATTTCAAGGAGGAAACTCATGAACATGAAAAGAGTTACAATCGCGGCATTTGCGGCCTTCGGCCTCTTCGCCGCCACGGCCTCCGCCGAGGTCACAATCCGCGTTCAATCAGCGACTCCGGACACAGCGGACGAAATGGTCATGCTGAAGGAATTCGCCGCAGATGTCGAAGCCTTGACGAACGGCGAGGTCAACTTCGAAGTTCTCCCGGCTGGCGCCATCGTCGGTGTTCAGGAGATTTTCGACGCCGTTGATTCAGGTCTGATCGAAGCTGGATTTGCCTGGACTCACTATTGGTCCGGAAAACACCCGGCGGCGATGCTGTTTGGCTCGCCGGTCGCCGGTGCCGGTGTCGGACTCGACAACATAGCCTTCATTTCCTGGTTCATGTATGGCGGCGGCAAGGAACTCTACGACCGTCTCTGGGAGGAAATGGGAGCCAATGTGAAAGGTTTCATGCTCCAGCCCGTCGGACCGGAAGCGCTGGGCTGGTTCAAGGAGCCGATCAATTCCATGGAAGATTTCCGGAAATATCGTTTCCGCACACCTCCTGGAATTCCCGGACAGACATACAAGGATATCGGTGTGGCATCCGTGGCCATGGGCGGAGGCGACATTCTGCCAGCCCTGGAAGCCGGAACGATCGATGCCGCCGAATGGTGCTGTCCGAAGCCTGACAGCGTGTTCGGTCTGCAGAAGGTTCTCAAGAACTACTACCTGCAAGGCCTGCACCAAGTCGTGGTCAACGCGGACATCTACATAAATGGAGATGTCTATGACTCGCTTACCGACCATCAGAAACGAGCCATCGAAGTTGCCGCGAATGCATCGCTGACCAAATCTGTGGCCTACCGGATTTTCGAGAACGGCAAGGCGCTGAAGGACCTCACGGACAATCATGGTGTCATTCTCCACGACACGCCGGCCGATTACTTCCCGGCCTACATGAACGCGGCGAGGGCAACGCTCGAAAAGAACGCGGCTGACAACGAGTTCTTTGCCGAGGTCTGGAACAGCCAGAGGGCATTTGCCGAATTGGCGGTACCGTTCTGGGCTGGTGCCCAAAGTTCCAACGCGCAACTCGGCAAGGCTTTTGCCGACTCGCTCAAGTAGAGCCTGAACAAGCTGGCGGCGGAGTGAAACATCCGCCGCCGGACCACAATCCAAATTCCTGATGCCGGGTCGGCCCATGTCGGCTGCGGGCCGGAATGCATCCGGAGGTCATGCAGATGACCGAATCAACAGTTCCTTCCCAACTTGATGTAACCGACGAACTCATCGCCGAAAGGCGATCCGCCGGACCTGGACAGACTCCTGAGGGAATGCCGCCGCTGATGCGGCGAATCATTGCAGTTATCGACATCATGAATCTGTGGGTTGGCCGGGGGACCTGCGTTCTGCTGATTCCGGTCATGGTATCAATGGTCTACGAGGTTGTGGCCAGGAAACTGTTTCTTGCTCCGACCGTCTGGGCATATGACGTCAGTCGGATGGCAGCCGGTGCGATGTTCATGGCCGGTGCCGGATACGCCCTGATGAAGGGCGTGCACATCAGGGCCGATTTTCTGTACCGCGGCTGGACCAAACGGACGCAGGCAACGGTCGACACAGCACTGTACTTGGCTTTCTACTTTCCGGCGATGCTGTTCTTTCTGTGGATATCGCTTGAATACACCATCAACGCTTGGGTGAGATGGGAGCGAACCATGGACACCACGTTGATGGCACCGGTTGCACCGGCGCGCACTGCGATGCCGGTTGGGGCGTTTTTCCTGCTGCTGCAGGGAGTGGCCGAACTCCTGCGAGGCATCCACGATTGCGGCCCGCGGAGGGGACGCAATTTCCTGCGGTTCCTGCCGCTTTATGTTGTCGGCCTTGCCATCGTGTTCGTGAGTGCATTCTATCCGGATGCGTTGCCGTTCGGTGGATGGTGGTCGGCATTGGTGGCATCGACCGGTGCCGATACAGTTGCTCCGGAACTGATCGGGGTCCTGATGATCTCTGTCATGCTCTTTGCCATATTCGTGGGATTCCCGATTTCCTTCACCCTGATTTTCCTCGGATTTGCATTTGGAGCCTGGGGCTTTGGCGGTCGTCTGGTTTTCTATCTTCAGACCCTGCAGTTCAATTCGGTGATGCTGCAGCAGACACTTGCCGCAGTCCCGCTGTTCGTTTTCATGGGCATCCTGATGGAACAGGCCGGCCTCATGGAACGTCTGTTCAAGTCGGTCCAGCTGATGCTGTCAAGAACACGCGGTGCGCTGTATTTGGCGGTTCTGGTTGTTTCCACGATTTTCGCGGCTGCGACGGGCATCGTAGGGGCGTCGGTGACCATTTTGGGGATCATGGCTGCAAAGACCATGAACCGCGCCGGCTATAATCCGAGGCTCGCTGCCGGAGCAATCACCGCCGGAGGAACCCTCGGAATTCTGATTCCACCCTCAATCATGCTGGTTGTGATGGGACCGGTTCTCGAGGTTCCGGTCATCGATCTCTTCGCCGCGGCAATCATTCCCGGCATCATGCTCGCGGGACTCTATGCCGGATACACCATGATCCGGTGCAGGCTGGACCCGTCGCTTGGGCCGGTTCTTCCGGAGGACGAGCGGCCTGAGACTTCATCCCACTACTGGCTTGAGGCAATCCTTGTCATTGCTTCGCTGCTTATTCTGTTCCTCCTCCTCTTCCTTGCACTGTCCGGCGCACTGACGGGGCTTTTTCCGCTCAGTTGGCTGGTGGTTCCGCTGGCTTGGTGCGCGCTCATGCTGGGCGTGGCACGTTGGGTCAGGGATACGAAACCTGCAGGCTTTTTCTTTTCCGATCTTTGGTACGAGTTTTTCATGGGGCTCGTCCCACCCTCGGCTCTGGTCGCATTTGCGCTCGGCTCCATCCTGTTCGGATGGGCAACGCCCACGGAGGGTGCGGCATGTGGCGCATTTGGAGCCGTCGTGCTGACGGTGTGCTATCGGAAACTGACGGTTGATCGCGTCTGGGAAGCACTCATCAAGACGCTTGAGATCTCAGTGTTGATCCTCTTCCTGGTTGCAGCGTCCAATTTCTTCGGGGCAGTTTTCTCGCGCTTGGGCACCCCGACGATGATGACTCACATGCTGTTGCAGTGGGATCTTTCGGCCACGATGGTCCTGATCATAATCATGGCGATGATATTCCTTCTGGGCTGGCCGCTCGAATGGGTTCCGATCATTCTGATCATCGTTCCGATCTTGATTCCGGCGCTCATAGAATTGGATATCAACCTGACATGGTTCGGCATTCTGGTCGCAGTCAACCTGCAGACTGCGTGGCTAAGTCCACCGGTGGCCCTCTCGGCCTATTTTCTCAAGGGGGTCGTTCCGGAATGGGATTTGGCGGACATCTATAAGGGGATGCTCCAGTTCATGGTCATCCAGCTCATTGGCCTTGCGCTGGTGTTCATGTTCCCGCAACTGGCCCTTTGGTTGCCGAACATGATCTACGGACAATAGCGGAGGCTTCATGGCAGAAGTCGATGAATTCGATTTTGTCGTTGTCGGGGGAGGGTCAGCGGGCTGTGTTTTGGCCAACAGGCTCAGTGCCGAGCGAAAAAACCGCGTCCTGCTGCTTGAAGCCGGCGGGCGCGACATCAATCCGTGGATCCACATTCCGGTGGGCTATTTCAAGACGATGCACAATCCTTCAGTCGACTGGTGCTACAAGACCGAGCCGGACCCCGGGCTGAACGGAAGAAGCATAGATTGGCCTCGAGGAAAAGTTCTTGGCGGATCCTCCTCAATAAACGGGCTTCTGTATGTGCGGGGTCAGCCGCAGGACTACGACCGTTGGCGGCAAATGGGCAACGTTGGATGGGGATGGGAGGATGTTCTGCCGCTGTTCCGGGAGACCGAAACATATGAGGGCGGCAGCAATGCACTTCGGGGCGGGTCCGGACCGCTGCGCGTTACCGAACTTCAGGTCCACCGGGAAATTTCGGATGTTTGGATGGAGACTGCGGTTGCGGCGGGCTACCGGCGAAACCCTGACTACAACGGCGAATCTCAGGAGGGCGTTGGCCATTTTCAGATAACGTCGCGCAATGGCCTGCGATGCAGCTCCGCGGTTGCGTTTCTCAATCCTGCCAAGGGCCGGAGCAATCTTGCGATTGAAACCGGAGCTTTTACCGAAAAATTGACTTTTGAGGGTAAGCGGGCAACGGGCGTTCGGTATCGGAACAGGTCGGGACAGGTTCGCACCGTCCGCGCCCGGCGGGAAATCATTCTTTCCGCGGGCGCAATTGGTTCACCGCACATTCTTATGCATTCAGGTATTGGCGATGCGGAAATGCTGTTGGAAGCCGGAATCCAACCCGTTGCGGAACTGAAGGGAATGGGTCGAAACCTTCAGGACCACCTTCAGGCACGGGTCGTCTTCAAGTGCAAATCGCGGACGCTAAACGATGATGTTAACAGCCTTTTCGCCCGAATTGGCATGGGGCTTCAATATGCCGTCTTCCGGTCGGGACCGATGACGATGGCAGCAAGTTTCGTATGCGGATTCATGAAGTCAAGCGAAGACGCGGCAACGCCCGACCTTCAATTCCATGTGCAACCCTTTTCCGCCAACAGCGTTGGCAACGGTGTCGATGCGTTTTCCGCATTCACCGCCTCGGTTTGCCAGTTGCGTCCGGAAAGCCGGGGTCATTTGAGGCTCAAATCTCCCAAACCCGAGGAATATCCGGCAATTCACCCGAACTACCTGGCAACCGAAACCGATCGGCGAACAATCGTCGAAGGAGTAAAGATCGCAAGGAAAATTGCGCATGAAGATCCGCTTGCATCAATGATAAAATCCGAGCATCAACCAGGATCTGGCGTGAGCGAGAACGACGAAATTCTCGATTGGGTCCGGAACACGGCAGTTACGATTTACCATCCCACAGGCACATGCAAGATGGGCCAAGGGGATGATGCGGTTGTTGATGAAAGGCTGCGGGTCCGGAATATCGGTGGATTAAGGGTGGCCGATTGCTCAATCATGCCTGAAATCGTGTCCGGCAACACCAATGCCGCGGCAATCATGATCGGCGAAAAGGCCAGCAGGATGGTGCTTGAAGATTTGGAACAAGGCGGCTGACTCCGCGTCCTGCCGCAGGGAACAAGGAAATTAACGATGAGAATGACGACTGAGGAAGCCTTTGTTAAGGTTCTGCAAATGCATGGCATCCAGCATGCCTTCGGGATCATTGGATCGGCGATGATGCCGGTTTCCGATCTCTTTCCCAATGCCGGAATTACATTCTGGGATTGCGCACATGAGTGCAATGCCGGCATGAGCGCTGACGGCTACACCAGATCCACCGGCAGGATGTCGATGATGATCGCCCAGAATGGACCGGGCATCACCAATTTCGTGACTCCGGTGAAAACCGCCTACTGGAATCACTCGCCGGTACTTCTGGTAACGCCGCAGGCGGCGAACAAGACCATCGGCCAGGGCGGCTTCCAGGAAATCGAGCAAATGAAGCTGTTTGAGGACATGGTTTGCTACCAGGAGGAGGTGAGGGACCCAAGCCGGATGGCCGAGGTTCTGAACAGGGTAATCGAAAAGGCATGGCGAGGATGCGCTCCGGCACAGATCAACATTCCCCGCGACTATTGGAACAAGGTCATTGACATCGAATTGCCGTCAACCGTTCGGCTTGAACGTCCAAGAGGCGGACGCAAGGCCATCAGTGAGGCGGCAAGGCTTCTGTCGGGCGCGAAGTTCCCGGTTATCCTGAACGGCGCCGGAGTTGTCATTGGCAACGCAATCGGGGCATCGCGCCTGCTGGCCGAACGCTTGGATGCGCCGGTTTGCTGCGGCTACCAGCACAACGATGCGTTTCCGGGTTCACATCCGCTCTTTGCCGGCCCGCTCGGCTACAACGGCTCAAGGGCTGCGATGGAACTGATCAACCAGGCCGATGTTGTTCTGGCGCTCGGCACCAGATTGAATCCGTTCTCCACCTTGCCGGGATACGGAATTGACTACTGGCCCAAGGATGCGAAGATAATTCAGGTTGACATCAATCCGGATCGCATTGGCCTCACCAAGAGAGTTTCCGTTGCCATTCAAGGTGATGCCGGCATGGTGGCCGAGCAGCTTCTTGGCGGATTGTCCGGAACCGCCGGGGATGCGGGGCGCAGGGAACGCAAGGAATTGATAGCGGCAACGAAGTCAAGATGGTTGCAGCAGCTTGCATCAATGGACCACGAGGAGGATGATCCGGGCACGACTTGGAATGAGCGTGCACGCGCCAAGCATCCGAAACGAATGAGTCCCCGAATGGCTTGGCGGGCGATTCAGGCGGCATTGCCGCAGGACGCCATAATCTCCTCGGACATTGGCAACAACTGCGCCATTGGCAACGCCTACCCGACATTCGAGCAGGGACGGAAATATCTCGCTCCAGGGCTTTTCGGCCCCTGCGGATATGGTTTTCCAGCCATACTGGGCGCAAAAATCGGTTGTCCGGACACGCCGGTGGTTGGATTTGCCGGGGACGGTGCATTCGGAATTTCCATGAATGAAATGACCTCCTGCGGCCGCAGTGAATGGCCGAGCATCACGATGGTCGTGTTCAGGAACTACCAATGGGGGGCGGAGAAGCGAAACACCACATTGTGGTTCGACGACAATTTCGTCGGAACCGAGCTCAATGACAATGTCAGCTTCGCCAAGATTGCCGAAGGTTGCGGTCTGAAGGGTGTGCGGGTGAACACTCAAGAGGAGTTAACGGATGCATTGCGCCAAGCGGTTGCTTCGCAGATGAGGAACGAAGCCACGACCTTCATCGAAGTCATTCTCAATCAAGAGCTTGGCGAACCTTTCCGTCGCGACGCAATGAAGGCGCCCGAAAAGGTGGCGGGAATCGACGAGTATGACATGCGGGAAAGGCAGGCGGCGGCGGCATGAAGCCGCGTGCCTCCACCTGGATCGGAATTGGACCTCCTCGACCGCATATTCGGGGAAGCCAGGCGGAACCCCGGACATGTCGTGCTTGCCGAAGGCGGCGACAATCGTGTCGAGACGGCGGCGGTTGAGGCGGTTCACCGCGGCATTGCCAGGATAACCCTGCTGTGCGACTCGGAATCGGCTGAAGGTCTTCGCTCGCGACACAATCACAGTTCCGGAATTGCCGTCGTTGTTCCCGAAGAAGTTGCCACCGAGGATTTTGCGAAATCCTACGAAGCATTGAGGAGGCACAAGGGCGTGGATCGCGATGCCGCAAGAAGGGCAATGAGGAGTCCATTGGGCTATGCCGCGATGATGGTTCGCAGCGGCCAAGCTGATGGCACGATCGCCGGGGCCGTTGCGACCACTGGAGACACGATACGCGCTGCCCTCGAGATTATAGGAAAAACACCGGGCACCCGAATTGTGTCGTCATTTTTTTTGATGATTCCCGGCAACCGACGACCGTTTGGGAAAACCGTGGTCTTTGCTGATTGCGCATTGGTCGTGGACCCCGGTTCACAGGACTTGGCCGACATTGCCATTCAATCGGCCGACTCGGCACACCGTTTGCTCGGCGAACGGCCAAGGGTGGCAATGTTGTCCTTTTCGACAATGGGAAGTTCAAACCATAGTCAGGCAAGGGTTGTTGCCGAAGCCGTTTCATTTTCGAGAAAGTCCAAACCGGATCTCATCATTGATGGGGAGATCCAGTTCGATGCCGCAATCGATCCTGAAATCCGAAGGCGAAAAGCACCGGAGTGCAACCGCGAAGGCATTCCGAATGTGTTCGTATTTCCAAATCTTGCCGCGGCGAACATCGGCTACAAGATCGCTGAGCGGGTGGGAGGGATGACCGCTGTTGGTCCGGTTCTTCAGGGGCTTCGGAGTCCCGCCAATGACCTTTCCCGAGGATGTTCCACCGACGACATCGTCAATCTGATCGCCATCACCTCGCTTCAGGCCCGGCAGATGCCGGAAATTCCGCAGAAATAAGCTATCTGAGGCGTTGCCCGTCCCGGGAGTCGAACAACAGGGCGGCGGAATGGTCGAAGACCACTTGGACCGGCGTTCCTGTCGGCGCTTCCCCATCCCCTCGGGATTCAACAACAACCCGTTCACCGGTGGGTGTCTTCAGGTAGTCGTAAGACACACCGCCAAGTTTTTCCGAAAGTTCGATGGAAATGCCTGATTTCCCGGGTCTCAGTTCCATGATCTGCGGCCGCAGGCCAATGATGACGGAGTCCCTGCCGTCCGGAAGAGCCACATCTGTTTCCAACTTGGTGTTTCCGAGGGCAGAAATCCTGATTTCTCCATCTTCAATCCGGCCTTCGAGGAAATTCATGCTTGGTGAACCGATGAAGCCGGCAACGAACCGGTTGTTCGGATTGCGGTAGAGTTCAAGCGGTGATCCCACCTGCTCAATGTTGCCGTTCCGAAGGACAACGATCTTGTCGGCAAGGGTCATTGCCTCGACCTGATCGTGGGTAACATAGATCATTGTCGCCCCAAGCTCCGTGTGAAGCCGGGCTATTTCGACCCGCATCTCCACTCGAAGTTCGGCATCTAGGTTGGACAACGGTTCATCGAAAAGGAATACGCCGGGCCCTCGGACAATTGCCCTGCCGATGGCAACACGCTGGCGCTGGCCACCAGAAAGCGCCTTCGGTTTGCGCTTCAGAAACTCGCCCAACCGGAGAATCTCCGCGGCAGCGCCGACTTTTTCGGCAATCTCCTTCTTGGGAACCCCGCTCATGCGCAGTCCGAATCCCATGTTTTCTTCGACAGTCATGTGCGGATAGAGGGCATAGGTCTGAAAGACCATGGCGATGCCCCTCGCCGCGGGATCCACCCGGGTTACGTCCCTGTTGCCGATGGAGATTTCTCCGGATGTTACCTCCTCCAGGCCGGCAACCAGCCTTAGCAACGTCGATTTGCCGCATCCGGATGGCCCGACAAAGACGCAGAATTCGCCGTCCTCAACCTCCAGATCAACGCCGTGGATGACCTCAACATCACCAAACCGCTTTCTGATATCCTGCAGGACGACTCCGGACATTTGGGAACTCCGTTAGTTTCTTCTTGCCGGGAACTGCCAGATTGCCGCTTCCTCGCCGATGGTGCGGGCAGTCTGGTCCAGCAAATGCTTGTAGCCGAGAAGGCTGTCAATGTTGTGCCGGCGGACTGAACTGGTGATTGAGAGAGCACCGACAACCCGCGGCCCGGACCGGATCGGGGTGGCAACACATATGATTCCAGGTTCGTGCTCTTCATGGTCGATTGCCAGCCCGCGGTCGCGTATTCGGTCAAGCTCCTGGCGAAGCCGGTCCTGACATGTCAGCGTGTTGGGGGTATAGGCGAAATAGGCCTGCTGACCCAACGCCAAGGACTTCGTAGGCTCCTCGAGATAGGCCAGCATCGCCTTGCCGACCCCGGTGCAGTATGCCGGACCGACCTTGCCGGCGCTGCTGAACATCTCGATCGGGGCGGCGGCATTTCGCTTGTCGATGTAGAGAACCTGGCCGTTTTCGAGTTGGGCGAGATGAATGGTCTCACCGACCCTCTCCGCCAGGGAGTCGAGGTGGCATCGGGCAACTTCACCGAGTGAAGCGTGCTTCCATGCGTTGTGCGCCAGTTTCACCAGTCGCATTCCCAGACTGTATGTCCGATTCTCGCGGTTTTGGACCAGCATTCCTTCGTCGCAAAGGGTGCGAAGAAAGCGGTGCAGTGTCGCCTTCGGCAAGGCGCTTTTGCTGTGAAGGTCGGCAAATCGGATCGGCTTTCCGAATTGGGCAACGAGATCCAACAGGGCAAGTGCCTTCACCACCGTGCCACTGTTGCTTTCACCTCTTGCCATTCGGTCTCTCCGCCACCCGATTGTTGACAAGGCTAAGGCATTCGTGCGATTAAATCAATAGTTGGAACTAGTTTCCATAAATTGAAACACTGTTGGAGGAAACCCATGACCCGAAAACTGCTTCGGAATGTCGCAACAATTGCGGCAACCGCCGCATTGTCGTCATCTGCACTGGCCGGAGAACTTGTAATCAACACGGATACGTCCGACCCTGCGCCGAAAGCGGCATTTGAACAGTTGATTGCGGATTTTGAAGCTGAGAATCCTGATGTGACGGTAACTTGGAACATCTTTGACCACGAAGGCTACAAGACTTCGATCCGAAACTTCCTGACCGCCGATGCCCCGGACATTGCAAACTGGTATGCCGGAAACCGGATGCTGCCCTATGTGAATGCCGGTCTGTTCGAGCCGGTGGACGATGTCTGGGAAGAACATGGCCTGACTGAGTCGCTGAAATCCGCCACCGCGTCCATGACGATAGACGGTAAGATATGGGGTGTTCCGTACACTTACTACCAATGGGGCGTCTATTACCGTAAGGACATTTTCGATGATCTTGGCATTGCGGTTCCGACCAACTGGGAGGAGTTCAAGCAGGCCGGAATGACGCTTTCCGACAACGGAATTACCCCGATCACGATCGGCACCAAGTATCTTTGGACCGCTGCAGGTGTGTTCGATTACCTCAATCTCAGAACCAATGGCTATGATTTCCACATGGCCCTGACCCGAGGTGAAATCGCTTGGACGGACGAGCGCGTCCGCGCCACCATGAACAATTGGATGGAATTGATCGAAGCCGGATTCTTCCTTGAGAACCACGCCGCATATTCATGGCAGGAGGCTCTGGCCCCGATGGTTCAGGGTGACGCGGCCATGTATGTCATGGGCAACTTCGCGGTTGCCCCGTTGCGTGAAGCGGGACTGACCGACGACCAGCTTGGCTTTTTCCAGTTCCCGGAGATCACATCTGGAGTTCCGGTTGCGGAAGAGGCGCCAACCGACACGATCCACATTCCTGCCAATTCGTCCAACAAGGAGGACGCCAAGCGCTTTCTTGCGTTCGTGGCCCGTGCGGATGTCCAGACAAAGATCAACAAAACGCTTGGGCAGTTGCCGATCAATTCGGGTTCGACGGTTGCGGACGACAAGTTCCTCCTCGCCGGCTTCGAAATGCTGTCAGCGGCCGACGGCGGCATCGCCCAGTTCTTTGACCGGGATGCGCCTGCGGAGATGGCCAAGGCCGGAATGGAAGGCTTCCAGGAATTCATGGTGAAGCCGGAAAGGCTGGACACCATTCTCCAACGCCTCGAAAAGGCGCGTCAGCGGGTCTACAACTGATCCGACATCAACAACTGCGCATCCCGCCAAAGATCGGTGGGGTGCGGCACCCGGATTTCTGAAAGGACCGCGCATGGCCGGGTTGGCCAACAGGATAAATCAGAGAGCTCTGGCACCATGGCTGTTTCTGGCGCCTGGGGTGCTGATGTTCCTGTTCTATGTCATATTTCCGGTTTTCCAATCGATCGGGCTTTCGCTCTACGAATGGGACGGTCTCGGGGAAAAATCGTATGTCGGCATGGGCAACTATGTGGAGCTCATGGATGATGAGGCGTTCTACACGTCCCTCAAGAACAATGTCATATGGCTTGTCCTATACATGCTCGCCATTCCGGCCGGTCTGTTCATTGCGCTTTTTCTCAACCAGACTGTCTGGGGAATTCGCCTATACAAATCGCTCTTCTTCTTTCCCTTCGTGATCAGTCAGGTCGTTGTTGGCCTCGTCTTCAGCTGGTTCTACGACCCCACCTTCGGCCTGATGAATGTTGTGCTGAAGAGTATTGGATTGGATGCAATTGCGGTGCTGGCAGACGAACGGTACGTAACCTACGGCATCATCGCCGCCGGCCTCTGGCCGCAAACGGCATATTGCATGATCCTCTACCTCACCGGACTCAACGCAGTGAATCCGGAGCAGATCGAAGCCGGACGATTGGATAATGCCAAGGGCTGGAAGATGCTTTGGTACGTGATTCTGCCGCAGCTTAAGCCGGCCACCTTCATTGCCGTCGTCGTTACGGTGATCGGGGCACTGCGGTCATTTGACCTGATTTCGATCATGACGGATGGAGGGCCGTGGGGTTCGAGCCGGGTCCTTGCGTTCTACATGTATGAACAGGCGTTTTCCGAATACGGATTCCGAATGGGATATGGCGCCGCGATTGCCGTGGTCCTGTTCCTGATCATGATCGTCTATATCGCCGGGTTCCTCTACAAGATGTACCGGGACGAGCAGGACAACTGACATGTTTCCGGCACCCATAGAACGGCAGTCATCATCGGTTCAGGCACTCTACAGGATTGCGCTGCCCGTGGCGCTTGTTCTGTGGTTGCTGCCCTTGATTGCTGTGGCGCTGACGTCGGTTCGGTCGGCCGGCGACATAACCGCCGGCAACTATTGGGGCTGGCCGAGTTCGTTCAATCTGGTCGAGAATTACACTGCCATATTCGAAAACACGCCGATCGGGAAATACATCCTGAACAGTTTCAGGGTCACGATACCGACGGTGATGGGTGCAGTTGCACTGTCCTGCATGACCGGCTTTGCGCTCGCAGTCTACGGGTTTCGCGCCAATTTGCTGGTGTTCTTCATGTTTGTCGCCGGCAATTTTGTGCCATTCCAGATTCTCATGGTGCCGGTTCGGGATCTGACCCTGCAGATGGGGCTATACAACACCATTACCGGCCTTGCCCTGTTTCACATTGCATTCCAGACCGGATTTTGCACCCTGTTCATGCGGAATTTCATAAAAGCTCTGCCGAAAGAGCTGATTGAGGCAGCCCGGGTTGAGGGCGTAAGCGAGGTTCGCATTTTCTGGTATGTGGTGCTTCCCTTGATGAAGCCCGCGATTGCCGCGCTGAGCGTTCTGATTTTCACTTTCATATGGAACGATTATTTCTGGGCAACGGTTCTGACGCAGGGAGCCGACTCGCAGCCAATCACCGCCGGTCTCTATTCGCTGAATGGACAGTGGGTCGCATCCTGGCATTTGGTTTCCGCCGGTTCAATCGTTGCCGCCCTTCCGCCCGTGGCCATGTTTTTCCTGATGCAGCGCCATTTCATAGCTGGCCTTACCTTGGGCGCCGTCAAGTAGCTGTCCCGAAGGGCGAAACTTCACGATCGGGAAACCGATCGAACGGCAATTCCCAGTTTTCTCAGGGGGCGCCGGTTAGGCGGCGCAGTTTCGCCGTAAGATCAATCCCGCAGTCGGCAGCGAATCTGATGAGATTGATCAGCACCCAATTCTTCGCAAGTTTGTTTCCCCAGCGGTGCTGCCGTTCCTCTCGGCCTATGCGCCTTTGCCTCGGCCCTGGCCCGCTGACCGCCCGGCCGTCAAATCCGCGCGCAGGCCGGCAAGGCCGATGACGACGAAGAGCCCGCCAGCGAGGGCAATAGCGAACGGCACGCCGGCGTGCTCGGAAATTTGGCCGATGGCATAGAAGAGCAGGATGGAGATGACATTCGAGGCAAAGCCGAGGATCGAAGCAGCACTTGCTCGCACCGAGCCCTCGACCCGGTCGTGCAGGAGCCCGGAATTGGCCGTCAGCGCGCTTTGGTAGAGCATGGCGAAGACGACGACGGCCGGAAGCGCCACGGCGAGCGTGCCGAAGGCGACGCCGAGGAGGAGAATTGCGCCCGCGCCGGCGATGGTCGCCCCGATGAAGAGAGGTTTCAGCGCCGCAAGCCGGTGCGCGATGAGATCGCCGAGCGCCTGCGCGCCCATGATGGCGCCGAGAAAGACGCCCAGAGTGGCCTCCGGCACGCCGAGATCGGTGCCGAGCAATGGCCAGTATTCGTCGACGGCGCCGGTGCCGAGCAGCGCCCCGCCAAACAGGATCACCCGCAGCACGGCCGGCTGCCGAACCACATGGCCGTGCAGCGCCTGGAAAAAGCCGGAAAGGGTGGCCGTGCCGTCGTCGGCAATCGGGATCGCTCTCCTCCGCACGAGAATGAGGGCGGTGAGCGCCGTCAGGGCGGCGGCGACGGTGAGGGCCAGGACGAGGGTGAAGCCGAACGCCATCAGCGCCGGGCCGACCGAATAGGCGACCAGCATGGCCGTCCATTTCAGCGCATTGATCTGGCCAAGCACGCGCACGAAGGCGTCGCGGGCACCGCGCGCCTCCATCTCCTCGTAGAGGAAGGAGCGGAAGGCGCCGGAGGAGAGCGCCCCACGCATGCCCCACAAGGCGAGGCCGATACCGAAGCCGATGAAGGTCGGCATGACATGCCAGACCGCGAAGCAGCCGAGATAGACGATATGGCCGATGATCAGGATCGCCTTCTTGGAAAATCGGTCGGCGAGATAGCCCGACGGCAGTTCGAAGAGCAGCGAGGAGATCGGCCACAGCATGAGAAGCGTGGCGGTCTCCGTCTCGCTCAGCCCCTGGTCCCGGAAATAGAGGAGATAGACGGGATAGATGAGGATCAGGCCGTCGAAGAGGCCGTAGCCATATAAGAGCACCCGGGTGCGCAATTCGAGCGTCCCTGCGCCGGACCTGCTCCCTCCGCGATCCGGCGTGCCGTCCTCCCTGCTGCCCGCCACGTCAGTTCCTGGAGAGCGACGCAATGGGATCCATGATCTAGGCCCGGTCATCGGTCATGGCCATGGGCGGACGAGGTCATGACAAGCGGACGGGTGCTGTCATGCTCGAAGACGGCCGCCCAGGGACCGACATGCTCGTCGGTGAAGCGGATATGGACGTCCCGACCGTCCATCGTCGTCGTCTCGGCACTCGCCGGATGGGAAGAGGCGACGGTGTTGGGTTGCAGAGTATTTTGACGGTGAGTGGCGATTTGTTGCGATTGGGTCGGCATCGGCCTGTGCCTCCTGCGATTTCACCGAAACGAACCGCATGGTCGGGCGCTGCGCCGCCTCGACGATCGCAG
>JAGWAS010000032.1 GCA_021296235.1 Paracoccaceae bacterium
GAAATGTGCCTTGAAACATGGCCGTGATTTTTTTCAATGCACTGATCGTTGAATGGTTCGAGAATGCTCCTCCAATTTCGAGGAGTGGCGGCAACGATATCGCAGGAACTTGGAAAATCTGACGATTTGGCGGACGGAACTACCGCCGGAGGCGAATGGGACAACTTGAGCCCAATGCCCAAATTGTTGCATTGAACTGTGCTGATGCCGAAACACTCCGTTTGTCGGCAATGGATCAAGAGTGTCAGGGGATCGACCCAATCGGGTTCGTGGCCTCAATCGCTTCCCGAATTCAGCCCGTGTCGCATCAAACTTGCCGGATCGGCGGCTCAACGATTGCGCAGGGATTTGCCTTCGCTGAACAGGTGAACTTTGTCGGGGGCTGCGGTAACTCGCACGGCCTGTCTGCGCAACGCAGCGTGGGTTCCCGGAATTTTTGCGATGACCTGCGCATCGCCTTCCGGCGCCTCAAAATACAACAATGTCACCTCACCAAGGGCCTCGGTAATGTCAACACGGCCCTCATGGACAAAGACACCGTCGGTTTTCACAAAATCCTCAGGTCGGACCCCTACATTCACAACCCGTCCCAAATCCGCTTCTGATGTCGGGATTGCCGATGTCACTTCGCCGCCATTATCGAGCCCAACCGTCGTGGCACTCCCGGTTTTGGTGATCTTGCCACCAATGAGGTTCATGGCTGGCGAGCCGATGAATTGCGCAACGAATTCGCTTTCGGGTCTTTCGTAAAGGTCCAGCGGAGCACCAACCTGAGCAATGCCCTTGTTTGCCAATACGACAATTCGGCTGGCGAGGGTCATTGCCTCGACCTGGTCATGCGTAACATAGATCATCGTGCTGTCCGGCATGGATTCCTTCAGTCGAGCGATTTCAATTCGTGTTGCGACGCGCAGCGCGGCGTCAAGGTTCGAAAGCGGCTCATCAAAAAGGTAGACCTTGGGGTCGCGCACAATTGAGCGGCCGATCGCAACCCTCTGGCGCTGGCCACCGGACAAGGCCTTGGGCAGTCGGTCGAGGAAGGGTTCAAGTTGAAGGATTTTTGCAGCGTTCGTTACGGATTCCGTGATTTCCGACTTGGATTTTCCGGCAATCTTGAGCGCAAATGACATGTTGTCGCGAACAGTCATGTGCGGATACAGCGCATAGGACTGAAAGACCATCGCAATGCCCCGCTGAGCGGGCGGCACATCATTGACAGTCTGGCCATCGATTTCCAAAATTCCATCGGTGATCTTTTCGAGACCGGCAACCATTCGCAGGAGAGTGGATTTTCCACATCCGGAAGGTCCGACGAATACGATCAGCTCGCCCTGCTTGATTTCAAGATTGATGTTTTTGAGAACATTGACCTTTCCGCCGTAGGTTTTCTCGACGTTGGTCAGCTTTACATCAGCCATTGCCTTCCCCTAATCTGCATTTCACTTCGACCGCCGATTGCCTGAAGCTGAGGTGCTCGGCGCATGTTTCCGAAATCCCATGCCGACTTCCGCACAGATCTGTGTCAGTCGCCAATGCAGCAGCGCTGCATGCCTGCGATTGCCAATCCGGGAAATGCGACATTCGATCGATGGCTTCTTCCGCGGTGGGACAAACCTTCGGCGATCATTGGGAATTGATTGCAGGCGTACGTTCCGCCTGTCTCTCGCTCCCCCGTGTAGGTTCCAACCGCTCGGCGACCGAAGCTTGGAAATCGAAGATCCGGCATTTGCATTCCGGCTGCAGGGTTCAATTTGTTCCGTGTACCCGGAGCGCCATTTGAAGTCCGGCTGGATCTCACGGGCAAAATTGTTCTGCTGACATTCAATGGCGTCGCCAGTTTCATTGAGATCGAATGCTTCGCCGGTATGGATTGTTTCTCCGTACGGCCGAGCAGGGCTGCATGCGGGCCAGAACGAAATTGGGGTTTGGGCAGAACGTCTCATCGTTCATTCACTTCACGGAGCCGGCCAGCAGGCCGCGAACCAGATAGCGCTGCATTGCAAAGAAGAAAATCAGCGGAACAGCGATGGATACGAACGCTGCGGTAGCAAGAATTTCCCAGTTTCCACCACGGGTGCCCAACATCTCAACGATCTGGTTGGTCATGACCGTGGTTTCGCCGGTGGCGTCTATCAGAAAGACCTTGGCAACCAGCAGGTCATTCCACGTCCAAAGGAACTGGAAGATGGCGAACGAGGCCAGGGCAGGGAAACTGAGGGGAAGGATGATGCGGGTGAAGATCAGAAAATCGGTCGCGCCGTCGACCTTGGCATTCTCAATGATGTCCCGGGGCAGGCCGACCATGTAGTTGCGCAAAAGATAGACCGCGAGTGGCAAACCAAATCCCGTATGTGCCAGCCACACGCCAAGATACCCCTTTCCGATTCCAATGCCGAGATGCAGCTTAAGAAGTGGAATCAGGGCCAGTTGCAGCGGTACCACGAGCAGTCCAACAACAATCGCGATGAGCAGTGCCCGACCGGGAAAATCCATCCACGCCAGGGCATAGGCGGCAAATGCGGCCACGACAATTGGTATGATTGTCGCCGGAATGGTGACGGTCAGCGTGTTGAAAAATGCCTTGGCCATGCTGTCCGTGTTGTTGCCGGTCAACAGGATCTTGTCATAGTTGTCGAGTGTGAAATCCGGTGGAATATTGGCGGTTATGAACACGCGCTGTCCCCGTCCGCTGATCTGTTCTTCAGACCCCGACCAGACATAGCTGCCGTCTTGGCGCAATTCCAAAGTTTCGCCGTCGCCAAGATCGGCAACGTCGCCAATGGAGTAGGCGTCAACGGCGCGCGAGGATGTCCCCCAGGCGCTGATGCCCGGATCGGCATTGTCTCCGAAGAACTTGCCCTCAACGACAAACAATCCGTTGCGTTCAACGCGGGCTTCATCCGGATCGGCGGCACGCAGGATGAGATTCTGCTCGGAGGCCACCATCGCCTTCCACCAACCGCTGGTTGAAATCTGGTCGGCGGTTCTGAATGAGGATACCAAGAGCCCAACGGTTGGGAACAGCCAAAGGGCAATCAACAGGGCTACCGAGATGTGGACCACCCAGGTCAGTGAAGATTTTGTGCCTGCTATATTGTCCATCCCGGTTCTCCTCAGCGCATTTCGCGACGCGCATTCACCACGTTCCAGATCAGGATCGGTGACACGAGCAGCATGATGACAATTGCGCTTGCGGAACCGACGCCCCAATCGTTGGAACGGAACAGCTTGTCGAACATGTAGTTGGCCAGAACCTGTGTTTCCCACTGACCGTTCGTCATCGCGAAAACGATGTCGAAAACTTTCAGGACGACCAGGGTGATCGTCGTCCATACCACCACGATCGTGCCCATGATTTGCGGTACCTTGATCTGAAAGAAGACCTCAAAGGGGTTCGCGCCATCAACGATCGCGGCTTCGATGGTTTCTTCGGGAATTCCGCGCAGTGCCGCCGACAGGATGACCATGGCAAACCCGGTCTGAATCCAGATCAGGACGACCATCAGGAAGAAGTTGTTCCAGAACGGCAAAGTCAGCCACTGCTGTGGTTCGCCGTAGGCATAGTCGGCGCCGAGAACGCGCAATACATTCAACAAGGCCAATGCTGCCAGGTAGAGTCCCAAACCACCCAAGGCCAATTGCAGCGCTTTGGTCATCCAGTGGGCACGTTCCCGATTGCCGGCCACGATTGGACGGCAGACGACGTAGACCGCATATGCAACAATGGCGGCGAAGGAGAGAAGCATCAGTGCCGGCAGTGCCTTCAGCATCAGAAATGACCCCGGACCTCCTTCAAACTGCAGCCAGACGGCGTTCAGGACACCGATTTGTGCCTGCTCAACCGGGCGGGTGTCATAGATGAGCTTAAATATTACGGAGGCTCCAACGAAGGAAATCGCCATTGGCATGAAAATCAGAGACTTGGCGATGTTCCCCCAGCCTATGCGGTCGGTTAGCTGTGCTGACAGAAGTCCGAAGGCAGTCGACACCGCCGGAACGACTATGAGCCACAGCATGTTGTTGCGCATGGCTTCCCAGAACTTTTGTTCCGAGATCATCTGGGAATAATTGGCAAGGCCGACGAAAGCTCCGTCGAGGGCCCTGTCGGTCAGGGAAAGTCTGAGCGTTTCGACGACAGGGTAGGCCAGATAAACGCCCAGCGCCACGATGGCAGGA
The DNA here is from genome assembly GCA_021296235.1 of Paracoccaceae bacterium. Lineage (GTDB taxonomy): Bacteria > Pseudomonadota > Alphaproteobacteria > Rhodobacterales > Rhodobacteraceae > JAPOXR01. Next base: position 4,177 of record JAGWAS010000032.1, read on the forward strand.
AGCAGGAACAACCAAGGGCGCACCATGTTTGCCCGGTTGATGTTTCGCCCGGCGTTGGCGCCCCTAGCCGGAAAGATGAAACGATCAAGTATTTGATTTGAAAAATAGAAGTATCCGACGCAACCGACAACTCCTATGACTATCGTCAACAGGCCCTGAATGGCTGGATGCATCTTGTGCCTCCCACTTGATGATTGGCTGATTGAGAATGCGGAGACCGGACCAAACCGATCTCCGCATTAAAGGATCATCTATTTCAGCGCATCCCAGGAGGACTGAATTTCGGTCGCAACATCTGAGGCGTCCTTGCCTCCGGCATAATCGACCATCCCCGTCCAGAATGAACCGGCGCCGACGCCTCCGGGCATGAGATCCGACCCGTCGAAACGGAATGTCGTGGCACCGAGAAGGATGTCGTTCATCTTTCTGAGTGTCGGATCGCCGAACGCATCCGGGTTCACGCCCTTGTGCGGGGTCAGAAAGCCCTTGCGCGCCATCCAGATTTCGTGGGCCTCGGGCGTCTGCAGAAATGCGATCAGATCGTGTGCGCCCTGGCTGTCATTGGTGATGGACCAAAGCGTGCCGGCGCCCAGAACCGGGTTTCCGAGATCCATTTCCGAGTATGACGGGAAATAGAAGAAATCGGCATCTTCACCCACAACCGTGCCTTCAGGAAAGAAAGCCGGAATAAAGGAGGCCTGACGGTGCAGGTAGCACTGCGGCGGCGAACTGAACATCCCTTTCGGACTGTCGCGGAAGTCGGTGGACGCCACTGCGCCGGAACCACCAGCAACGTATGCATCATTGCGGGCAAACTCACCAAATTCGTCAATGGCGCCAACGATGCGGGCATCAGTGAAGGAAATCGAATTATCCACCCACCCATCATAGACATCCGGTGTCTGGGTGCGCAGCAGGAGATCTTCGACCCAGTCGGTGGCCGGCCAGCCGGTCGCTCCGCCGGAGCCCAGTCCGATGCACCAGGGTGTTTCGCCGTCGGCAACGATTTGATCGGTCAGTGCCTTCAGTTCTTCCATGGAGGACGGAATTTCGTAGCCGGCATCCTCGAAATTTTCCGGCACATACCAAACCAGCGATTTCACATCGACCTTGTAGAAGAATCCGAAAAGTTGATCGTTTCCTTCGGGATCGGCGAAGGTGCCGAGGTCAACCCAGGACTGTCCAGCGGCATAGTTGTCGCGGACCCAGTCATCGGTGCCGTCAGCCAAGGGGGCCAGGAACCCGCGCGAAGCCATTTCATTGGCCAGCCCGGGTTGTGGAAACACGGCGATGTTTGGTGCGGAGCCGGCTTCAGAATCCACAAGGATCTGCTGTTCGAAACTGTCGGACCCCGTGTAACGGACATCGTGTCCGGAAGCTTCCGCAAAGGCGGACAGCACTGCCTCGACGTTTTCCTGATCCGGTCCGAGCCAGGGTCCAAAAACCGTAACCTGCTCTGCGAATGCCGCCGAAGTAGTCATTGCCAGAGCCGCAGCACCGGCGAATAAGTTGCGTTTCATTGATTTCCTCCAGAGATCTGCGCATGCGTGCAATTTTTCGTGCACACATTCCTCAAAGCGCTTTGATTTTCTGGTCTAACATTCGTGCCCGGACATTGTCAACTGTTCTTTGCTTTCTCCCAACTATTGCCAATCTGATGAAGCATTCGTATTCAATCAGGCGTGCAACCAGCAGGATCGGAACCATCCCCAATCGTCTCAAGAAAAATGAAACCGGTTTGAAAATGGCCACGAACCTGAAGCAGCTCTCCAAGGCGCTCGGATTGTCGCAGACCACAGTAAGCCGCGCCTTGAACGGATATCCCGAGGTCAAGGAGGCAACGCGACTGCGGGTGCAGGAGGCGGCCCGCCGACTGAACTATTCGCCGGACAGCCGTGCAAGGGGGCTGGCGACGGGACGCGCCATGACCATTGGACATGTCATTCCCGTTTGGACAGAGCATGAAATGGTAAATCCGATATTCGGCGACTTCGTCGCAGGTGCATCGCAGTGCTATTCAAGGCACGGATATGACATGTTGTTGACCCGGGTCGAGGACGACGACGAGGAACAGGCCTACCAGCAATTGGCCTCAAAGGGGCGGCTGGATGGCATTATCGTACACGGACCTCGCCTGAACGACAGCCGAATCGCGTTGCTGAATTCGCTGGGAATACCATTCGTCGTGCATGGAAGGTCTTCCGGAATCACGGAACCGTACAGTTGGGTTGATGTCAACAATAGGCGATCATTCAAGCGGGCAACCGAATTGCTCCTTGATCTGGGGCACAAGCGCATTGCGCTGATCAATGGGTTAGAGGGCATGGATTTTGCGGTGCGCCGCCGAAACGGCTACATGGAGGCGCTGAGCGAGCGCGGAATTGACCCTGATCCAGAGTTGATGCGCAGTGCCGAGATGACCGAGTATTTTGGCCATCGCGAAACCCGGGCGATGCTGCAGAGTGCGAACCCGCCGACCTCGATACTGGTTTCGTCGTCGATTTCCGGCTTGGGCGTGCGCCGTGCTATCGAAGAGCAGGGCCTCAGGATGGGGCACGACGTTTCCGTGGTGTCCCACGATGACATGATTTCCTATCTGACCGACCCGGACGACGTGCCGGTGTTCACCGCCACCCGTTCATCGGTCCGCGAAGCCGGCCGGATTTCCGCCGAGTTGCTGATGTCAATCCTGGGTCAACCCGGAACCGTCCCCCGGAATGTGCTTTTGGAATCCGAATTGGTGGTCGGGCAATCAACGGGCCCTTGCCGATCATGATCTCTGGACCGCATTTGTGGACGTGATTTTCCGGCGGTTGATGGGTTTTCGACAGCGCTCACCCATTTTGCACAACTCAACAGCAACTGCCTTGCAGCTCCAGAATGCGGAAAGATGCGGCGGTTCTGTTTGCGACTGTATCAATATCCTGTGATGATTGCCCGGCATTGAAAACCTTCAATGGCGTTACGATGCCATGTCAATTGCCGTATATCCGGCGACAGTGGATGATCAGCCACCGGACGGAGTTGCACTTGCTGTGAGGTGCATCCCAAGTGATTGGTTCAGGCGGGCTCGGCCCGTTGTGCTTTCCAATTGAGGAAGTCGACCCAACGCCTGATCTCGACACGGCATTTGATGAATTGGATCGCATCGGCACCGCTGACACTCCAGTGGATTCGTGGCAATTCAACCATCATCCCATGCATAACGCAGCTCCCGCTCGCAAAACTTCTCCAAATTCATTCAATACGAAAAATCTGGGACGCACCCGATTGCAGCTCAGCAGAAAATGCGCGATTTAACGGCAGGTCCAATTGCCGAAACATGTCGAAAACTGGCATTTCCAACCGAATTCAAAATGCTCCCTCGGATTACGTTGAGGGATACGGCAGGGCGCGCAAAATCAACCGGGAAATTGCCGACAACTACATCGCTCATACCCATTTGGGCGATCCTGTTATGGATGCTTTGGTAGATGAATTGGCATCATTCCCTCGCAGTCAGGTTCACGAATTCATCAATGCAGGGATGAGCGAGGATCGTGCCGGCATGCGAAATGCGCCACAATCCCTGCGCGATTTTTTCATTGATGCACCGCAGCCTGATCCGGACTGGCTTGATCGAGAGACTTTTTTCGAGGGCGTTTGCGCCTTCCAGAAGAATGCCGTCCTTATTCTTTCCGCATTCGTCGCAGGTGTGCTGATCAACGGTTTTGCAACACTGATAAGCAAGTCCTTTGTGCAAACCGGGCGCATATTCGACAATGGAGTCTGGCGTTTACGGCAAAACAACCGGCATCAGTTGGAAATGTTCCTTCCCGGCGGGATGGAACGCAATGGTGATGGCTGGAAGCTGTCTGTACGCATCCGGTTTGTGCACGCGCAGGTTCGGCGGCTGTTGGCACAGCCGAATGAATGGGATCATGAAGCTTGGGGCACACCGATCAGTTCAGCGCATTTGGGTTACGCTGTTGCAGTTTTCGCTGCGCATTCGATCAAGTAGTCAAAGTTGCTGGGTGCACGATACAGCACCGAGGAGCAGAGTGGATTCCACGATGTCTGGCGCTACGCCGGCTTTCTCATGGGAATTCCAGACACAATTCTCTTCACCGACGAGAGCCATGCCCTTGAATTGATCCGCATTGGAACAATTTGTGAACCTCCTCCGACCATGGAGGCCATAATCATGGCCAATGCGCTGATTAACTCCGCCCCGCTGGTCGCCAACATCAAAGATCCGGATGAGCGTGACAGATTGGTAAACAAACTCATTTACCCGATAGCGCGCGGTCTGGTAGGCGACGAACTCTCCGATCAGCTGAACTTTCCCGGGAAGGGTAAATTGCTCTTTCCGCTGCTTGCATACCGGCTGGATCAACGCGTCAAGAAATTGAAGCAGAGTATCGGTTTTGCCGAGGCAAGTGATTTTTCGCAACTCCTTCAGGCGTCAGCGTATGACGATGCCGGCTTGCAATATCTGTTGCCGGACCACGGCCATGCCGAGCGATCCAGCCAGTGGTAGGCGACTGCATGGAATTTGCCGAATCCAATCACGGTTGCACAATATTCTTCGGCCCCTCTGAGTCTGCACCCTTGTCTGCTCGAAATTCGGAGCTTGCGGATGCGGGCAATCGTGAAGACAAGGCGGCCCAATGACCCTGAACGGCTACATTGCCTTCATCCTGAAGTATCGGTGGCCGGTCATCGCAATCGCCACAGTGATCATGCTGGCGGCTGCGTTCGGAACTCGTTTTATCGGCGTCACCAACGACTATCGCAGCTTGTTCGACGAGGACAATTCACAGCTCGTGGCGTTGAATGCCTTCGAAGACATCTACGGTGCATCCAATACGGTATTGATAGCAGTTGCCCCCGGGGAGGGTTCGGTATTCACTCGAGAAGCATTGGGTGTGATTGAATACCTTACCGACGCAGCTTGGCAAATTCCGCACAACACCCGGGTCGATTCGCTCACAAACTACTCCCACAGTGAAGGGAGGGAAGACGAACTCATCGTGGAGCCCTTGGTCGGAGATGCCGGGACTCTCGACAATGACGACCTGATGCGCATCAGAAGCATAGCGCTGGGTGCACCCTCAATTGTCGGCAGGCTGGTTTCACCCGACGGAACCGTTGGGGGTGTACTGATCAGTTTCATTTTGCCCGACAATCCGGATGCGGCTGTAGTGGAAATCACAGACCGATTGGACAGCGTTCTCGACGAGGTTCGGGCTGATCATCCCGACATATCCCTCCATATGACCGGTACCGTTCCCCTCAACCGGGCATTTGCCGACGCAACAAAAGATGACCTCAAATCTCGTGCGCCGCTCGTCTTTCTGGTTATCGTCCTTACCGCCACCGCTCTTCTTCGTTCAGCGATTGGCACGTTGGCGATCGTTGCCATTCTTGGATTTGTCATAAACACGACGGTGGGATTCTCCGGCTGGTTGGGAACGGTGTTCAACCCGGCCAGTTCAGGTGTGCCAATCATTGTCATGACCGTCGCGGTTGCGCATTCAGTCCACATTGTGTCTTCCGCACTATTGGCAATGGGTCGGGGAATGGATCGCAATGCTGCGATTGCCGAGTCAATCCGGATAAATGCATGGCCGGTTTTCCTGACTTCGCTGACCACCGTCATCGGTTTTCTCAGCCTCAACAGTTCGGATTCGCCGCCGTTCCGCATCCTCGGAAATCTGGTCGCGTTCGGCGTGGCATGTGCATTTGTTTATTCGATGACGTTCCTGCCCGCTCTGATGTCGCTCCTGCCGCTGCGCGGTCGTCAGTCGCACAGCCAACGGCGTGCGTTCTTTGATCGGTTCGGTGTCTTTGTCGCAGCCAACAGGAAGCTGCTGCTTTGGTGTTCCGCAATCTTGGCGGTTGCCCTGATTGGCGGCATTTCCCGCATAGACCTGACCGACAACTGGACCCGCTATCTGAGCGAGCGCTATGAGTTCCGACGGGACACCGATTTCGTCATCAATAATCTGACCGGAATTGAGATTCTGGAATACTCCCTCAATGCGGGACACGAAGGCGGCATCACCGATCCGGACTATCTCCACAGGATTGAAGCATTTGCCGAGTGGTTCCGGCAGCAGCCCGAAGTCAGGCACGTTCAAGCTTTCTCCGACATCATGAAGCGCCTGAACAGGAACCTGCACGGTGATGATCCGGCATTCCACAGGATACCTGACGACCCTGAACTCTCGGCCCAGTACCTGATCCTCTACGAACTGTCGCTGCCGTTCGGTGCAGACCTGAACAACAGGATGGATGTATCCAAATCCGCAACGCGCATGACGGTTACTTTGCAAAGTCTGACATCCGAGCAGCAGCGTTCACTTGATGCCCGGGCTCAGAATTGGATCAGTGAAAACTCACCGGGCCTTTCCGACGGGGGCACGGGCGTAACCATCGTTTTCGCGCACCTTTCCCAGAGAAACATCAGGAGCATGCTTGTTGGCACCATTGTCGCCATGACTCTGATATCGCTGATTCTCATCTTTGTTTTCCGTAGCCTGCGCATGGGCCTCATTAGTCTCTTGCCGAATTTCGTTCCGGCGGCGCTGGCTTTCGGACTTTGGGGTTACCTGGTCGGTCGGGTTGGTCTGGCGGGTTCGGTGGCGACCGCCGTTGGATTCGGAATCGTCGTTGATGATACGATCCATTTTCTGAGCCACTATCTCAGGTCGCGTCGCGAGGGACTTGATGGGCCTGAGGCCGTGCGCGAGACTTTTCGTACCGTGGGCCATGCGATGCTGACAACGACAGCCATATTGTGTCTCGGATTTCTGGTGTTTGCCACTTCTGGGTTCGAAGTGAGCTGGTCACTTGGTCTCTTGGTAACGACCACACTCTTTTTTGCACTCCTTGCAGACTTTCTTCTTCTTCCGCCGCTGCTGTTGACCTTGGACCGAAGGACGGCAAAGGACTAACCGGACCGCCTGGCGCGATGCAGAACGCAGAGGGTGCTTAGTGCGCGCACTCGACCGCAGTTGCGTTTCGGGGTGGCACGGCATGCAGCGGCGTTGCTGTTCAAGTGGTTTTGGTTTGAACCGGACCCAGCCTTTGGGATTCTGCGCCGGAGTTTTCAGTTCAGGGTGTGCGATCGGGACGCAATTATTACCGACAACGCAAGGCGGAGCCGGATCACGGCAGGCGAATGGGCGTCGGCACCTCAGGGCATGACGGGATGGTCAGCAAAATCTGTGACCTTGTTGCGGGCATTGGTCCGTTGCGTCGATGAACAATTGTTGGAGAGAACCCAAACCCAAATCGAAGCGGAATTCCAGAGCAGACGTGCCCGCAGTGGAAGTCGTCAGACTGCAATGATATTGCCGGTCGGGCAGAATGCATGAATTCGGTTGAAATTGTCCTCCCACATCCGGCGGTGGAGTCTCAATCCGGCGACAGATGCAACAGTTCCAGAGCGCACGAACGCAGCGGCGGTCTCAATCTCGGGTGCGAGATAGCGGTCTTTTCCAAGCGGCGGAACCTCGGTTCGAAGGGCAGTCAGCACCTGCTGCAGCCTGGTCGATGAATTCGGCGACTTTCCCCTCAAGGTCCACTTGCACGACACCCGCGGCACCAGAATCGCCAATGCCTATGCGGCAATCGAGGCCGGCATACGCATACTTGACGGAACCATCGGCGGGCTCGGCGGGTGCCCCTTTGCCCCGGGAGCGACCGGAAACGTCGTGTTCGAGGATCTTGCCTATCTTAGCGAGCGCTGCGGACTGCCAACCGGAATCGACCCCCTGCGACTCGTTCCGGTGCGCCAAATCCTGGAAAGGGAACTCCCGGACGAACCCCTGCACGGCGCGCTGGCGCAGGCCGGGACGCCACCCGAAATCGACTGGAGGGCCGGGGAGGCGTGACGGCTGCCGTCAGGCCATGTCCGGATTCAGGGCCGCGTCGACCAATCGTCTCGTGTACTCGGTTTCGGGGTTCTGGAGAACCTTGCCAGTCGGACCCTGCTCCACCACATTTCCGTGCTGCATGACGATGACGTTGTGGCACAGTGCCTTCACCACTTTCAGGTCGTGGCTGATGAAAAGGTAGCTGAGGTCATGCCTGCGCCGAAGTTCGCGCAGCAGGTCGATGATCTGCGCCTGGATCGACAGGTCGAGCGCCGAGGTCGGCTCGTCCAGCAGGATGAACCTGGGCCGCAGGATTATGGCGCGTGCGATGGCAATCCGCTGCCGCTGGCCGCCGGAGAACTCGTTCGGGAACCGATCCATGACCTCCGGGTCCATCTGAACCTCGACCAGCGCATCGCGGATCATCCGCTCGCGTTCCCTGCCCGAGCCACCGATGTTGTTGACGACCAGCCCCTCCCCGAGGATCTGGCGGACGATCATTCTGGGATTGAGCGATGAGAACGGATCCTGGAACACGACCTGGAGGTCGGTGCGCAGAGGGCGCATTTGCCGCTTGCTCAGCCCCTCTATCCTGTTGCCCCTGAACTCGATCGCTCCGGCGGTGGGCTGCTGCAGGCGGATGAGCGACATGCCGAGCGTGGACTTTCCGGATCCGCTTTCGCCCACGATCCCCAGTGTCTCACCTGCCCGGACCTTGAGTGAAATGTCGTTGACGGCAACGAGATCCATGGACCTCCTGTTGAGGAAGCTTCCGTGCTTGATCCTGAAGACGGTCCGCATCGAGGTGCCCCGAATGACTTCGGAGGTATCCTCGGGCAACGGATCCGGCACGCCCGAGGGTTCGCTTTCCAGCAGGTGCTTGGTGTAGGGATGCTGCGGATTCGAAAAGACATCCGCCGTGGTTCCATCCTCCAGAATTTCCCCGTAGCGCATGACGCAGACCCGGTCAGAGGTCATCCGAACCACCCCGAGATCATGCGTGATGAGGATGATCGCCATTCCGTGCCTCGACTGAAGGTCCTTCAGGAGCTTCAGGATCTCGGCCTGGATGGTGACGTCCAATGCCGTGGTGGGCTCGTCGGCAATCAGCAGGTCCGGCTCGTTGGCAAGTGCCATCGCGATCATAACCCGCTGGCGTTGGCCTCCCGAAAGTTGATGGGGATATTGGGAGAACCTGGCCTCCGGCTCGGGCACGCGGACCTCCTTAAGGAGCCGGATGACCTCCCGCTTCGCACCCGCCTTGGAGACCTTGCGGTGGCTGAGGATGATTTCGGCCACCTGGTCCCCGACCCGGTAGATCGGATTCAGGCTGGTCAGCGGCTCCTGGAAGATCATCGTTATCCTGTCGCCGCGGATCCTCTGCATTTCGGTTTCCGGCAGTTCCATCAGGTCCCGGCCCCTGAAGAGGACCTTCGTTCCGCCGCCCACTTCGGCGTTCTCCGCCAGCATCCGCATGATTGCGCGCGCCGTCACCGACTTGCCAGAACCGCTTTCCCCCACCAAGGCCAACGTTTCACCCTTTCCGACCGAAAAGCTGTTGCCCCGCACCGCGCGCACGGTTCCGCCGACGGTCCGGAAGTCGACGGAAACGTCCCGAACGTCCAGAAGCGGTGCTTTGGATGTGTTCCCCTCACGCATTGCTGTACGGATCCATGGCGTCGCGCAGCCCGTCGCCGAAGGCATTGAAGGCAAGCACCGAAAGGATGATCATCCCGACGGGGGACATCATCCATGGCGCCGCCGAGAACGACTGGAAATCCAGTATCTGGTTCAGCATGACGCCCCAACTGATCATCGGTTGCTGTATTCCCACGCCCAGGAACGAAAGGAAGCTCTCGAGCAGGATCACCTCCGGCAACTGGAAGGTTGCCCAGACGATCAGGTGGGACGATGTGTTGGGAACGATGTGCCGGAAGAGAATCCTGCCGTTGGACGCGCCGACGGCCTCGGCGGCGCGAACATACTCAAGGCTTCGCATGGAGATGACCTTGCCCCTGATCTCGCGCGAAAGGTCCGCCCATCTCAACAGGACCAGGATGCAGGCGAACATGATGAAAACCATGATCGGGTCGGCGCGCCTGGGCAGAAGCGCAGTGAGCGCAAGGTAAAGCGGCAGGTCGGGAAAGGCCTTGAAGAACTCGACCACCCGCTGAATGACGAGATCATAGAGGCCGCCGAAGAATCCGGCCGTTACCCCGACGACGGTTCCGATCAGCAGCGCGGCGGCCATCACCAGGAACCCCATCAGAAGCGAGATACGGGTTCCCCAAATGACGCGCGAGAACACGTCCCGCCCCAAATTGTCGGTGCCCAGCAGATGCACCCGCGCCCCGCTGTCCGTGCCGAACAGGTGGGTTTCGAACGTCATGCCGAGAAAGGTCCACTCGCTTCCCTGCACGAAGAACCGGATGACGGATTTCATCTCCGGATCCGGCTCGAAGGTGATCTCGAAGGTGTTGGGATCCATACTCTCGGAGAATCCGTAGACGAACGGCCTCTGGAATCCTTCGCCCGGTTCGTGGAACTTGACCCATTGCGGCGGCGTATAGAGCAGCGACCTGTCGGAGGCCTGGGGTGCGTAGGGGGCGATGAAACCGGCGAATACGGCGGTCAGAATGACAAGGATGCAGCCGGCAAGGCCCGACATTGCATAGCTGTTCCTGGCGAAGCGCCTTCTGACAAGCTGCCAATAGGTCAGCGAATGCGCGGCCCGGGCCTCCGCATTCATGCCGCCGTGCGACAGTTCGGGGGGCTGCAGTTCGGCCGTCATCAGCTTCGTGCCTCCAGGGTCGCCTGGCGGACCCGGGGATCGAGAAGGGCCAGCATCAGGTCGGCCAACAGGTTTCCGGCGACAATGATGACCGAGACGATCAGGAAGATCGCCGCGATGACAAGCATGTCTTGGCTGGCGATCGAACCGAGAATGAGCGGACCGATGGTTGGAATTCCCAGGACGATGGCGATTTCAAGCTCGCCCTTGATCATGTAGTCGAAGCGGGATCCCATGTTCATGATCACGGGATGCAATGCATTGGGGATCGCATGGATGATCATGATGCGCCGTCGCGAGAGCCCCTTCGACCTCGCGGTTTCGACATATTGGGCATTCATGACATCCAGCAGGTTTCCGCGCATCATGCGCAGCGTGTAGGCTTGGCCGGCCCAGATCGAGATCAGGAGTATCGGCCAGACATGCTTGAAGAAGTCCCAGAGCTTTCCGAACGTCCAGTAGTCCTGGATGACGTATTCGGCCGAGTTCAGCGCACCGATGTAGGGGGAGTGCCACACGAACGCAAGGAAGTAGAGGATGATGAGCGCAATCACGAATTTCGGGATGACGATCCCCAGAAACGCGAACACGGTGGCCACGGTATCGCCAATTTTGTACTGATTCATCGCGGCGTATATGCCCAGCAGCGCACCGATTGTCTGGCCGACGATCAGGGTGACGATGGCAATGCCGATGGACCTGGGCAGCCTGGTTCCAATGACGTCAAGGACCGGTTGGCTGTAGGAGTATGAATAACCGAAGTCCCAGGCGGTCACGATGCCTTTAACCCAGACGAGGTACTGGACCCAAACCGGCTTGTCCAATCCCATCGCGATCCGCATGGCATCAGCCTGTGCCTGCAGTTCCGCCCGGGTCTGTCCGGTCATGGACATCGTTTGATTGAGCCAGACATCGACATAGTCGCCCGGCACGGCGATGATCAGGCCGAAGGAAACAATGGAAATTCCGATGAGCAATGGGATGGTGGCGAGAACACGCTGTACCATGAAGACAAGGAGTCCCATGTCTACCTTCCTAGGTCATGGGCTAGCCGATGAACGACCGGAATTTGGGGGCAGGCCCCGCGAAACGGAGCCTGCCGGTTGTCGTCAGTATACAGGTGCCGTTCCCGGGAGCAACTCCTCCAGCTGCTCGCTTGCGGGCACCCAGAGCCTTTCCCTGACCACGCCGTCCTCTGCCCACTCGAACATGAAGACAGGGGTTCCCGGGTGGGCGTTCCTGATCCGCTTGTTGATGAGCAGGGCGGCCGGAGCCTGCGTCAGCCCGATCGTGTAGACGTTTTCCGTCCAGATCCGCTGGATCGTCCTCGCCGCCTCAGCTGCGGCTGCGGGGTCCCACGTCTCCTGGATCAGGTTGACGGCCTCGACCATTTCGACCTCCCAGTCGAACAGGGTCCGGTTCCCGTCATTGTCGACGCGGTGCCAGTCCGGGCACGGATCGGAAATGGGAACATAGTCGCAGGTCTGCCTTGTCGGAATCACCCAGTGATGGCGACGCTCAAGCATGTTGAAGTCGCCGGCGTCCGCCACGACCTCGATTTCCTCGACCGTCCGCGGCAGGATGCTGATCCCGACCTCGGCCAGCATCGACACGACGGCATCGACCTGCTTCTTGTCGGTTGGCTCGCTGGTGTCATAGACCAGATCTATCACCATGTCGCCGCCGGTTCCGGGAAGGTTCCGGAGGCCGTTCCCGTCCGTGTCGGTCAGGCCGAGAGCGTCAAGCATGGCGTTCGCCTTCGCTTGATCGAACGGGCGGTAGACCGTCGAATCGACGTCATAATAGGGTGATCCGGTGGAGAAACCTCCGGGATAGGGGTACGAGAACGGCCCGCGGGCAATCGACTGACCGATCGCTTCCCGGTCCAGCGCATGGCTGAGCGCGACGCGGAAGTCCTTGGTGCGGAAGAGGCCCCTCAGTTCCCTGTCGACGTCATCCTTGACGCCCAAGGTCTCGGAGAGGTTCAACTCCAGTTCCCAGGAGAGCACACGGGGTCCGAACTGGGCCTTCGTGGGCGAATCCGCGGCCTGACTCTGCTTCAGCGCCTCAACGTAGTTGCCGGGATTTTCCATGTTGGAGAAATCGCCGGTGCCGGCGACCGCCTGGGTTGTTCGGTCGGACCACGTTGTGAGCTTGAAGTGCATCTCGTTCATGTAGGGCAGCTGGTTTCCGGCCTCGTCCACCTTCCAGTAGTACGGATTGCGCCGCATGATGACGATCTCGTCGGGACGATGCACGACCGGAACCCACGGTCCCATCACCACGGGAGGAAGAAGGTCGGACGGAAGCGCACCGCGGTAGCTGTCATAGGTCGCGTCCGAGTTGTAGGTCGGATGATGCTCCTTGAGCACATGGCTGGGGCCCGGGCATCCTTGGATGTAGGCCAGCGACTGCACCCGGGACGGGCCCTGCGGCGACTGGAAATTGAAACGGACGGTAGCAGGGTCGATAACTTCAAGCATGGTTCCCTCGCCCATTCCGTTGGGGGACATCCAGGCGGAGACGTTTTCGTCCTGCGCGTTGTCCTCCCACCAGAACCTGACATCCTCGGCATCGAACGGGTCGCCGTCGGACCAATGCGCGCCCTCAATCAGGTTCAGCGTCAGTTCCGTGCGTTCGTCGTTCCAGTTCCAGCTGGTCGCGAGGTTCGGCAAAGGTCCGGACTGATCCTCGGCCTTCACCTGCCAGAGTGCTCCGACGCGCACGAGGCATTCCTGCATGGCCATGTTGATGCCGCCCCATCCCTGGTGCTGACCGGCCATCCAGTTCCAGCCTTCCGGCCGCCCGCCGATGACATGGCGGAAGACCCCGCCATACTCGCCGATCCCGTCCGACATTGCGCCGGTCAGGTGAACGAGCGGCTCGGAGGGAAGACGTTCCTCGACCGGCGGCAGAACGGCGCTTCGGAATAGCTGTCCAGTGACCGGTAGGTCCAAAGTTCGTCCCGCCCGAGCAACTCGTACTCCAGGCTTGACAGGCTTGTTTCAGTGGGCATGGCGTCGGCGACGGCATGGCTTGCCGGAATCCCGGCCAGGCAGGTCCCCGAAAGGACCGCAAGCCAGACTCGACTTCTTGCAATTTTCATTGATTTTTCCTCCATCGGTACCGATTGAACGAACAGGATTGAAACCGGCGAGATATTCTTCCGAAAATCTCTTGTTATTTTCCGGCTTTCTTTGTTTGCCTCATTTTTGTTAAGGCAGGCCGGAAGTCGGGCGGGACCGGCGTCAGTTTCGGATTCGGTGGCGGATGACTGAAAGCGTCTACTCAGACAATGTG
>JAGWAS010000033.1:0-17576 GCA_021296235.1 Paracoccaceae bacterium
TCAACTGCCCCTCGGTGTCGTTGGGATTGCGATAGGAGTGGTGCTCCTTCCTGAACTTTCCCGCAAACTGGCCGCTGGTGATGAGGCGGGTGGACGCGCCGCGTTCAGCCGCGCTGCCGAAATGAGCCTTGGGCTCGCGTTACCTGCAGCTGTTGCACTTGCGGTTGTGCCGCTTTCGCTTGTCAGCGTCCTGTTTGAGCGTGGCCAGTTTGGTTCGGCGGATTCCGCGGCAACTTCGATCGCCCTGATAATCTATGGTGCCGGTTTGCCCGCCTTTGTCCTGCAGAAGGTGCTGCTGCCGCTCTATTTCGCACGAGAGGATACGACGACACCTTTCCGGATCGCTGCGTTCTCAATGCTTGTCAATGCCGCGGTGGCGATCGGGCTGGTTCAGCATCTGGGCTATCTGTCGGCGGCGCTCGGCGCGACAGCAGCGGCCTGGATCATGCTGGTCATGCTCTGGGTAAAATCCCGAAGGATTGGAGCCGCCGCAATGCCGGATTCACGTTTCCTCCGCCTGCTGCCGCGCATATTGCTCGCCGCCGCTCTCATGGGCGTGGTGGTTTGGGGGCTGTCGGAGCTTGCCGGTGGCTTCATGCGGGAGCCCGGTCTGAGATACTTTTACCTGGTTGGTCTGGTTGTCGCCGGTATGCTGTCCTACGGATTTATGCTTTCAGTGTTCGGCGTGTATGGAATCCGGGATTTACAGAGGCTGCTTAAGCGGCCGCGGATCTGATTGGCGTCGATTTGGGTCACAATGCGTTACCTCCGGTTTCCGGCAATGCCGAACTCGGGGTCTCGCTGGAGACTCTTTTAGGTACGGCAAATTTCAATAACCTGAAGGTGATCGAAGACGGTCAGATTGACGACTTTCGTAAAACGGGTCTGGACTACAACATTGTTGTTGTCGGCAACGCATTTGCGGACAGCAAAAGCATTGTCAGCGGCGGATTTTACGGGCCAGAACACGAGGAGATGGCCGGGACACTCCAGGACACGAGTGAGGCTGTCAACCTTCTTGCAGGATTTGGTGGCAAACGCTGACTGTGGACTGGCGTCGAATCTTCGAAACAAATCGGGCAAGATTTCGACAATTCGGTTGGCTAGTGCACTCTGACTGGCCACCATGTGATTGCGTCCTTGGTTGGCCATGGGCTGGAGATTTGGCAATGGGCTTCGGCAAACGTGCAGTTGCCGTAGCATCCGGAAACGTTCTGTTTGACCATGCCTATGCACAGGTCGTGTTTGGCACGGAAATTGGAAAAGGCGACATATGCCGACTTGGCGGAGCGCAGCACGGCGCTCTCGTAATGCTCCACCCGATTCACCCGCGCGACCACTGCTGTTCTGCCCAGCCACCGGATACCCCTCTTGTTGAAGCCGTTCTTGAGCGGCTATTTGTGCAAAGGTTGAACTACCCTGGTCGCAAGTTCATTTCGTCTCCCGCCCAAGGTCATCGTAGATTCCAATAGCAATTGAGCGCGATTCCGTCTGACATTTCCGGCACGCGACAGTTCGCGAGAACCTCCAAACACCCATCTCGGTCCGTCGAAATCGAATTGATGCTTGCATTTGCTGTGAAGCTCCAAGTCGAGATGCCGCAAGCGCTCCGAATCCTGATATCAAGACATTTGTCATCGCGGTCGCCGACTTTACCTGGCTCCGTAACGGCAATCGACGCCGATGCCCGGTACAAATCAACTGTGGCAGGACGTGAGCCTGATTTCAGCTGCCGTCCTCAGGTCGGTAATTTGGCTATGCGCGATCAGCACAGAATCCCATGAGGAAACAAAAACACCACATCCAACAGTCAGGTGTAAAGGAATTGATGGATCCCGGAGGTCGGCCGCTTGTTATTTGAATTTTGCATCGGCTTGCTGCAACCACCATCCAACTCTTTCAGGAAAACCAAGTGCGTTCGAAATCGAAACTGCCCGGTGTTGATGCCGTTTGCCAATTCACTTCACTGCCGAATTGGAGGTAACGCGCATCACCAAATGCAATTGCTCCAAAATCAGATTGGCAAAGCGAATTCGACCACCTCTGCCTGCATCAGGCAAGGCGGCAGAGTCATGTGTGTAGATCTCAAGTCATGCCTTTCTGAAACGCCAGCCGTACATCATTCGACCGTAGAAATTGAACCACTTCCTCGCTTCAGAATCCTGAAACGGGTAATCCGCGCCAATCTGTTTTGCGGTAACGAGACCTGAAACAAAGCAAGTTTCTTGGCTGTTGACCAGAGTGTGCGCCCCGCAGTGCCAAGTGCGCCTCTTGCCCTGCACAAAACGAAACAGATGGATCAAGAGCGCCACATGCCGCACATCGTGCACAATGTGCTGAAACCACCACCTCATGATAATCTTGCCGTCATCAATGCGGTTGACCGGATTGTAAGTCACCAGACATGGTTTGTCCGACCGACGAGCCCATGGCTGTTGGTTGTGCATGATGTAGGTAATTTCGTAGTTGTCAGGTCTAATTCCATACTGCTCAATATGATTGCTTCGAACGGAGAGCGGCTCAACTGCGTTGTCAGGAAGCACTGAGGCATCCGAATGAACGATCGCATGATTGTGCAACTCGCTCTCGTATCGGATTGAGGAAAGAAGACATCGCTCAAGGAAGGTTGGGCTGTCCAAAATCATCAGGGTTTGATTGGCATTGCACGAGAAAACAACTTCATCATACGTTTCGGAGATTCCGTCTTCATCTTCCAGAACAACTCCGGATGGGCTCCGATAAACTTTGCGAATAGCACGGTTGAGGAATATTTTGTCGCTGAAACCTGCCGACATTTTTTCGTAGATCCGCCTTGATCCCTGATCCCAGGTTTGCATCGGCGTTGCAGATTCAATGTCAAAGAACTCCAGATATCTGGCAAAGAGAGATGCAGGCATGTCGAACACGTTCGTCGCCATCAGGAAATTGACGAACATGGGCTTCAGCACCTTGTATCTGAAGTCCCCGGAAAATCCGCCGAGATTGAGAACCGCACCCATGCTGATGTAGTTGAACGGATTGAGAGCGTTCAGAAATCTGGATCTTGAGCGGTTGAGTTGTCCAAACCACTTCAAACGCTTCAAAATCCTCTGAAATTTCTCGATCTCAGTCTGCAGTTGCCTCCTGATGTCGGAGTCAAAATCATGCGCATAGATTCCACCCTGATACCCGACACTGTAGCTGAACCTGGTATCGGCAAGCTTCAGGCCATGCTGCCGCATGAACAGGAGAATATGATGGTACACGGAGGGAATGCATGCCGTAACTGAAATATCGAACGGAATTGTGGTTCCGTCCTCCTGCGGCATGTCGGCAGTTACTGCGTTCCCACCGATCCGCGCATGTGCTTCAAACACCCGAAAGTCAAATCGGTCAGGGTGTTGATTCAATGCCCAAGCCACCCCAAGACCCGAGACACCGGCACCGACAATCGCAATCCTTTTGGGCACAACCACTCATCTCCCTCCATCAACCGTCTTGATTTTAAGGAATTCCACGGTGGATTTGAACGATCTGCAGGACAGCATTTGGCCAACCACCGGAACAAGGGAAAAGAAGCGCATGCACGTTCTTCCGAATTCGCCGAAAAATCCCTTTCCGGTGGCTGGCATGCGTTCCAAGAGAGATCGCACGAACCAAAGGAGCTCATCGCGTCGTTCAGCGCATGACTCTCTTGATGCACTCTGTGATTCATTCCGAACAAATGTCGCCTTGCGCTCTTTTGCTGAATTTTGGATGTCTGTAGAATGGTTTTTCGCAATTTGGGTGATTATGCATGCCTGAGGCATTGCGGGTGAGGGCGGTGGAGCAGGCGTCAGATGTTGGTCGATCTGCGGTCAGCGAGTCGCGTACAATTGACGACGACCAGTCCGCGCTTTTTCCTTTTCCGGAAGGTTGGTACTTTGTCGCTACCCGCAGAACTTTGGAGATGCGAAAGCTGATCCGAAGAAATTGGCTTGGCGAGTGCATTGTCGCATGGGTCAACGAAACGGGAGAGGTTTGCGTTGCTGATGCAACTTGCCCCCATTTGGGCTCCGATCTAGGACCCGAAGCTGGAGGTCGAGTGCGCAATGGGTGCTTGATCTGTCCCTTTCACGGTTTCGAATATGATGTTACCGGAAAATGTGTTGCGACTCCCTATGCGCCGGCACCAAGATCCGCCAAGCTCAAAGTTTTCGAGACACGCGAAATCCTGGGTTTGATCTTTGCCTGGTGGGGACTCGACGGACGGCAGGCACAATGGGAACTACCCGCTCCACCCCCCGGCGGAACTGATTGGAGCAACATGGAAACCCAATGCGTCCAATTTTCGGGGCACCCCCAGGAGACAACCGAAAATTCCGTTGACTTGGGACATTTGCGCTATGTTCACGGTTACGACAGCGTGAAAAGGAATGGGCCGGTTTCGGTTGAAGGATCCAAGTTCACCAGCAGTTTCGACTTCAAGCGAACCCAGGCCGTTGCCGGCATAAACATCTTCAATTACGATGTTTCTGCCGTGGCTCATGTGCATGGGCTTGGCTATTCCTTCGTCGAGGTACACGAACGTTCAATCGACATGGAATCCCGGTTGTGGGTGCTTGCAACCCCGATTGACGGCAAAGTCATCGAAATGACGCTGGTCAGCCAGGTTCGTCATCTGCTCAAACCCAAACGACCAATTGTCGGAATGCGATTCCTTCCGTCGCGCCTGCGCACTCGAATCATGAACAAAATAATCATTTTTTCACAGAGGCACGACGTCATGCAGGATGTCGTTGTTTGGAACCGGAAACAGTATCTGCACCGCCCGGTTCTCTGCCGCTCGGACGGCGAAATAGGCAAGTTTCGACATTACTGCAGGCAGTTTTATCCCAACCGTTGAGCTGAAACGAGCAGAATGTGGAGCAGCTTTTCGGCTGTTCCCGGGGTATCAGCCTGTTTGATGCCGGACACTCCGCGGCGCGGAAATGTCCCGATCAGAACCAAGCTGGGCAGATCATCAAACAGGGTCCGAATTCTGTTGGCTGGAGAGCCATCGCCATCTGTTTGGCATCGGTCCTACACTTGGAATACCTGAACGTGTGGGTACCGTTGGCCGAGGCTCGGTTCACGCAGTAGTTTGTGGATTTGCAGGATAACAATCACAAATCTCCAATGCAAAATCCAGTGCCCGGTCGGACATTGTTGAAGTGGCCGCATCCTATCGAATTGCTCCGAATTTGAGAGCTCGGTGACCCAGCTGAAACTGACAGCAGAAACTGAACGAACACAGGAATTTCCGAAGATTTGACATGTGCGTATCGAGTTGCAGATATTGAGGCGAAATCCAATCTGTTTTGGAAGAAAGAAGAAAAACTGTTGAAAGTCATGCGCCGGGGAAACGTCAACGGCAAGGTGGGTGATCTAGGCAACCTGTTTGAGGCGGTACCGTTGTGGCAAACTCAGAGATTTACCAATCAATCAGCAAAACTTGCGGACACCGTCCTCGACCAAAATTGTAACATCCGGAAACGGCCCTCCGATCGCCCTTGGTTGAACTCGAAACAACTCGATTTGGAGCCGAAGAGATTGCCTTTTGGCCTTATTTCAATGACACTGATCCGACATTCATGCATTGCCCGATCATTGGGTGCAGTGAATTATGGATTTCTCTATGGCTGGGAAATTGGCTAGGTCGGTAGCGCACTTGGCACGGAAACCAGATGCAAGGAGGTCAAGCCACATGGATACTGCTGCGATTGGTTTGACGAGCCGAAATCTGAGTCTGCCGGAGGAGCTCATTCTGATGCTCCTCAGTGAGAAGAATGGCTATTTCCACCAAGTGCCCGGGTGGAAACTGAATTGTGCCATGATTGGGGCAGTCGTTGCGGAACTCTCCCTACTTTCGCGCATCGACACGGACTTGGACTCACTGCTCGTTATTGACCGAACAAAAACGGGCAATCATTCCCTCGACTTCATTCTGGAGCAGATTGCAGATGATTCAGTTCAGCGGAACACTCGCTACTGGATTGAACGGCTTGCCATTCATGCGGAATCAATCATTGATTCGACATTGGACAACTTGGTTGAACTGAGGATTCTGAAGCACCACAATGGCGGGTTCTGGACGCTCGCTCGTTCCGAATGGATACGGGAGCAGGACGGCGCCCCTGAGAACGGCACCGCAGGTCATCACATCAAAACGCGAATCGTCAATGCGATCTTCACCAACACAATTCCTGATCCGCGCGATATCATAGTTGTTTGCCTCGTAAATGCGTGCGACGTCCTTCGCTTCATTTTTGACCTTGATGAAAACGCAGAGGAGCGCATCAAGCTCATTTGCAAGATGGATTTGATTGGCCGGTCAATAGCCACTGCGGTTCAGCACAGCATCGCCAATCCGCTGCTGCGACATTCAGCCTTGACCAACGAAATTCCTCGTGTCTCGTTGCGATGGTTGCTGCTTAATCCGCATGTGCGCGATGGCAACCTTCCGGCTCTCTTTGCAGAAATTGCCGAAAAATACGGCCCGGTGTTTGAAATTCGACGGCCGTTTGCAGATCCCATGATTTTCCTGGCTGGACCTGACACAAATCGTTGGGCGCATCGAAATGGGCGAATGCATCTTAGATCCAAAGATTATTTTGCCGATTTCGAGAAGATCTACGGTGCATCCGGAGTATTGCCATCCCTGGATGGAAGCGACCACTTCCGGCTTCGAAGAGCAATGGGGCCAGGGTATTCACGAGCAAGGCTGTCGGATCAGGTGGATCAGGTCTACAATCATGCCCGCAAATACATGGCGGGCTGGTCGGTTGGTGACACCTTGCCGGCCACGAGCTTGTGCCGACGAATGATCAATGCGCAAATTTCATCTCTTTCGCTGGCCGTTGATTCACAGGACATCATTGATGATCTGATTGCCTACAAGGAAAGAGCACTCAAAACCCACATTATTAAGGCCTATCCGAAATTCCTGCTGAAAACTCCCGGAATGAAACGACGGGCAAAAGTCGTCGACACCCTGCTGGAACGCATCCAAAGTGTTCATACACCTGCCCAGCGGACAGGCTGTCCGAGGAACCTTGCAGATGAAATCCTTGGCCTGCACGCGAGCGACCCGCAACTGGTGCCGGAGTCGAATCTGCGCTTTGCTCTTTCGGCAGCGCTGATCGCCAGCGTATATCTTGGTGATGCACTCAGCTTCGCGGTTTATGCCATGGCCTCGCAACCCGATCTCTACGACAAAATCCGGAGCGAAGCTGATGCGCTGTTCGGCAACGGCGATCCGCATGGAGATGAATTTACAGAGTCCGCAACCGACGTAACCGGACGATTTCTTAAGGAGTGCTTGCGCATGTATCCGATAGTTCCGATGGCTCTTCGGGACGTAATGAACTCGTGCGTTGTCGAAGGATTCGAACTCCCCGTGGGATCTCGAGTCTTCATAGCCCAAACAGCGACTCACTACATGGGCGACTTGTTTCCGGATCCCCACTCATTCGACATTGACCGCTATCTTCCACCGCGCAACGAGCACCGCGGTCCCGTTTACGCGCCATACGGGCTTGGAACGCACACTTGCCTTGGGCACAGGTGGCTGGAATTGCAACTATGTGTGAATGTGATGTTGATCGCTCGCCACTTCACCATCAGGGTTTCACCGGCAAACTACAAGCTCCGGTTCGACCCGCTTCCTTCAATGAAACCTAGCAGCAAGCTGAAGTTCCACATTGCCGAGCAGAGGATCAGTTTGCATGACGCCAAAAGCCCCGGCACCTAAGTTAATTGCAGGATACCAATACCGGGCATGCTGAACCGTTTGTCAGTTTCGGTGCCGCCGGTGCCAGAAATGTGCAGGCAAAGCCCCATCGTAGTTCCGACGCAAGTCAAACCCAAGGTTCAACCGGTGCACCCGGCGATCGCAACGTCCCGCCGAGAGATTCCGTCAGTCATGAATTGCACGTCCCTCTCCGGCAATTGACGGATTTTCATTCGGATGCCATCACCGCCCCTGCGGGGAGTTCACTCTCCATCAACTGCATTTTTCATTGACTTCCGGCTTTCACCTTCTGAAGAGCCAAGCACCGATTGCCGGCATGAGTATTACGGCACCGATCATATTGACCAGAAACATGAACGTGAGGACCGTGCCCATGTCGGCTTGGAACTTGAGGGGAGCAACGACCCAGGTTGCAACCCCGGCCGCCAGCGTCAGGCCTGTGATCACAACACCCGATCCGGTCGTGGTCAGGGTTTTTTCATAGGCCGCCGCAAAGTCGAGACCCTGCTCAAGATGCGCTCGCAACCGCCCATAGATGTATATGCCGTAATCCACACCAATCCCGACGCCCAGCGCCACAACCGGCAAAGTTGATACCTTGAGTCCTATTTCAAGCAGAGCCATCAACGAATAGGCGAGCAGGGAAACCACAGCAAGCGGCACGACTATGCAAACTGTCGCAACGAAAGAACGAAACGAGATAAGGCACAGCGCGATTACCGCGGCGTAGACGTAAGCGAGAATCGGAAACTGAGATGCCTCGACCTCTTCGTTGGTGGCCGCCATCACGCCAAGGCTGCCCGATGCGAGCTGGAATCTAATGCGATTGTTGGCATTCGCGGAATTGAATTCCTTAACCGCATCAACGATGCGCTCTATGGTCTCGGCCTTGTGATCTGCAGCGTGGATTGAAACCGGCATCACACTGCAGTCGAGGTTCAAAAGGCCGCTGCTGGTTGGAATTGGGGACACTGACTGAACCAGCATGTATTGATTTCTCGGAAGTGTCTGCCATTTGAGGCTCCCCTCGTTCCAGCCGGCATTGATGCTTCGGGCGGCGCCGGCGATCCCGCGCACGGACTGGACGCCCTCCACATTCTGCATGTGCCATTCAAACTCGTCCAAGGTGCTCATGACATCGAATTCTATGCACCCCTCCGCGACGGTTTCCGAGATCACCGTCAAAACATCAACACCGATTTCGAACTTGTTCGCTATCACGGCAGAGTCGACATTGTACACAGACTCAGGCCGCAGTTCAGGTACTCCCTGGTGTTCGTCGCCCACCCGAACCTGCGGTGCCAACTGCCAGCCCGCCACCACTGCCACCACCGCTGCACCAAGCACAACGGCGGCCGGGCCGCGATGCGCCACCTTCGCGATGAGCGACCAAATTGGCATCAACATCCGATCGCGCTTCCGGACCGCTTGACGAGCATCTTCATCAGCGTCGAAATACGAGAGGACAGTTGGCAGAAGAACCAGGTTGGAGAGAATTATCGCGGCGACTCCGAGACTGGCGGCAACCGCAATTTCCTTGATTACCTGCACATCAATGAACGCAATCGTTATGAAGCCGACTGAATCGGAAAGAAGTGCTGCTGCGCCTGGCAGGAGGAGGCGTCGTACACTCGCCCGTGCAGCATCCAATCCGTTGGCACCACCCGCGGCCTCCGCCTGCACCGAACCAACCATTTGCACTCCATGGCTGACGCCAATCGCGAAGACCAGGAATGGCACCAAAATTGACATTGGATCAATGCCATACCCCAATGCGGTGAGCCCGCCGAGTTGCCAAACCACTGCAATAAGTGAACAAATGAGTGGAGGCGCGGTCAAACGGATTGATCGAGTGTAACCGAACACAAACAGCGCAGTGATCAGAAAAGCAATTCCGAAGAATGCCACCACCCGAATGGCACCGTCTGCAATGTCACCCACCAATTTGGCAAACCCAATGATATGCATATCAACATTCGGGTTCTCGCCGACGGCCTCTCGGCGAATTCGCTCCAATTCATGAGCAACTTCAATGTAATCCAAGCGCTCGCCCGTGTTGGGATTGAATTCCTGCAGTCTTGCGGAAACGATCGCCCCGGCAAAATCCGTCGCGACAAGACGGCCAACCAAATCGGCCTTGATGATGTTCTCCCGCAACCGCGCAAATCCGGCGTCGGTTGGCTCAAAGTCAACCGGCATTACGTTTCCGGCTGAAATGCCATCCTCAACCACCTCTATGAACCGAACATTTGGAGTAAGAATCGAGAAGACCTGAGCCCGATCAACGCCCGGCAGGAAGAACGTCGCGTCAGTGACGTCGTTCAATGTTGAGATGAATTCCGGCGTGAACATGTCGCCGTTGCGTACTGTTACTGCGATTACCACCCGGTCGGCGCCACCGAATTCGTCCTGATATTTGAGAAAGGTCTGCATGTATTCATGCTTGACCGGCACCAACTTGGTGAATCCTGCATCGATACGCAGCTCGGATGCGAGCCATCCCATGACAATCGTAACAATCGCGAACGCCGCTAGCACAGCCCGGCGCTTGGCAAACACGATTCTCTCAATCAAATGAATCATGCGACAGGCCATTGGTTTGTGCCCAAGTTCTTGGCACTCATCAGGCTGGGCAATTGACCCATCGGCATAATATGGAAGTTTGCAAATTCAGAACTCTGACACGTTTGGCGGCAGGGTCGCCAAATTGCGGATGACGATGCCAACATGCGAGAATTAGTCATTCTGCGAAAAACGCACGACACCAAATTCACCGACCAACAAGACCCCACCGTCGGCAAGAGGCAGGGCAGTTGAAATTCCTTCGCGGGTCGGCAAGTTGCGGGAGACAACGCTGCGACCGCCGTTGTGACTTATCAGCACAACTCCTTCGAGGCCTGTAACCATGATAGCACCGGATGAAAGAAGGACGGCACTCGTCAATGTAGCTTGAGTTCCGGTTGATATCCTCTGCCAGGTATTTCCGCTGTCCCCTGAGCGGAACAAGTTGCCCCGAAGTCCCGTCAGTATCACTTCCTCTTCGTTGAGAGCGAGCCCGCCGAACCATGATCCGGCATAAGGCGACTCAAGCTCCTTCCAAGAATCGCCGCCGTCTTCAGAACGATAAATTACACCTGCCTCCGCCGCGATGTATAGCCGCGTTGGTCCGGCTCCCTGCCCTGTCGCCGGGATCAGCGCATTGAGGTGATAGTCGTCCCCGCTGATGGCAACCCTGCTCCAGGTATCTCCCCCATCTTCTGTGGCAAGGGCATATCCGTAGGCGCCGACTGCAAATCCCCGGTATTGGTCCTTGAACCAGACGTCGAGAAGCGGGAGTTGTTCCTCTGGTGCTTCGTGAACAATCGCCCAGGATTCACCCCCGTCAGATGTGCGAAGTATGACCGCGTCGTGCCCCACCGCCCAACCGACAAGTGCGTCGTGCATGTGCACCGCGGTCAACAGAACGCGGGTTGGCACATTGGCCTGCCTCCAACTTGCGCCATCATCGGAGGAAATAACTATGTGACCGCGCTCACCAACTACGGTGAGCCGCGATTCTGAAACGGCCCCGTCGAGCAATAGTGACTCGGCAACAAGCGGAGCCATCACTGAGGCATCGGAATTCGCTGTGGTTGGACCACAAAATCCCAGCCAAAGTGCCGTCGCAGCCTGAACAGTTCCGATGAAATTTCGACCGCAAGTCACGTGTGCTGAAGCATCGCCTTCTCTATGCAGCCTGGACACCGGAGGCAAGAATTCCGGGGAATTTCGGCAATCGTTCAAAAGCCTGCCGACTCCGTAGCCCATGCAACGTCGACAAGGTCGTTTGCTTACTCTCCGATGAAAGCCAATTGGCCGGCGGCTTGGTGCTCATGCTGACTCTGTCAGGCGGATTTCCATGTGGTGGAGAATGCATGGCGGAACGTGTCGGTGCGTTCATTACCGTCCTTCACGGCGCAGAGCCGCCGGTGTGAAGTCCCTGGATTTCAATTCTGCATCCCAAATGCACATCGGGAATTCATTGTCGAGACCGAAGGCCAAGTACCGACCTGCCTGAAGATCCGTGTGCACCTCGAGTGTTGGCCAGATCAGCGGCTTCTCATAGTAGTTGATGACATGACCTTCGGACACGCGCCAGAGTTGATCGCGGTTGTCATAAATGTCAGCAACCAATATCTGCCAGGAATCCTCGTCAACATAGAAGGTTCGCCGCTTGTAAATGTGCGATGCTCCGGATTTGAGGGTCGCTTCAACGACCCAAACCCTGTGCAACTCGTAGCGCAGGTGATCTGGATTGACATGCAGCGGCGTGAGAATGTCGGAGAATGAAAGTTTGTCGCTGTGCAATTTGTAGGAGTTGTACGGCACATACATCTCCCGCTTCCCAACGAGCTTCCAGTCATAGCGATCCACCGCCCCGTTGAACATGTCGAGCTGGTCGGCGGTGCGAAGCCCGTCAGATGAGGTGCCTGGATTGTCGTAGGCGAGGTTTGGTGCCCGCCGAACCCGGCGCTGACCGGGATTGTAGGTCCAAGCGTTGCGCGGTTCGCGCACCTGGTTGATGGTTTCATGCACAAGAACGATCCCGCCGGCGAGACGTGCCGGCGACAATGTCTTCTGCTTGAACAGGATCATCGTATTTCCGAGTTCCTCGACTGTCATGCCAGGAAGCGAATAGCGAAGCTCGGACTCAATTCTCTGCTTTACCAACGTGTACCTGCCGTTGCGGGTAACCGCCGCCAAGCCGTTGGTGCAGGCCACCGACTCGCCCCGATAGCGCAGGAGGTGGTTCCAGATCACTTCAAGGCCATTTTCGGGAATTGCAAACGGAATCCCGATCACGGAATCGGCAACACCGTTGCCGCCATCCACAAGTCTCGCGGTTGTTGCGACGCTCCTGGTGGCATCATAAATGCGTTTTGGGACGGAAGCACTGCGCCGGGTCGGATAGACCGGCATTCTGAAGCTGGGGTAGGATTCCAGCATGCGCTGGTGCCCCACCGAAAGCTGGTCCCGGTAGTTGTCGACATTGTCGGCGCTGATGACGAACAGCGGTTTGTCGCCCGCAAACGGATCGCGGTGGTGCTCGCCGGTTGAATAACCGGCCGGCGGCTTGGTGATCCCGCCTGTCCAGTTGGGAATGGTGCCTTCGGCGTTGCCGGCCCTCTCACCGCCGAGTGGTGTCAAATCTCTTCCGAGCCGTGCCGCTTCGCCTGCTGAAATCTCGGCCGAAACCGGCAATGCGAGAGCACAGCCAAGTATAATTGCGGCACTGAGGCAAGTTGTCGTCGATCTTTTGAAGTTCATGATGTTTCGCAACCTCAGAATGAGTATTTGACAGAGGCCGAGATGAAATCCCGGTCGCTCAGCGAGTTGCCCTTGCCGGCAAAGCGCGTGTAGCTCAAATCGCCTTGCCAACTGCTGAGGTAATCGGCTCCCAAGCCCAATGTGAGCGTCGTCCGCCCTTCAACAAACGGTCCGCTCGGAGCCGGACTGTTGCCGTTCACGTCGTGCTGGAACTGAGTGTACGGAAAAAGATTGATTGGACCAAGTGCATTGTTGTAGTCGAGGCGAGCCGCAACCCGATAGCCCCAAGAAGTGGCATCGGCATCAGCTTCCTCGGCCGAAAGGACTCCGCCCGCAGGGCTTTCCAGTGGCTCATCTGGCATGTTGTGCACATGCATCATGGCAGCTTCAACCGCGACAACAGAACTGTCCGCACCCATGATGGGTCCGAGCACCTTTGTGGCAGTTGCCTGAATCTGGCTCACATTTTTTCTGACGTAGCTGTTCAACCGAAACGGTGCATAACTGCCGAGATGATTTTGGAGCGCTGTGTCGCGTTCATTGTCAGTTTGACCTTCATATTCATCTTGCGACGTCAATATCTTCACTGCTTTAGTAACCGGATTGAGGCTTTCTTTGAAAATCTCCCGTTCCGCCCTCTGCAGGGGCACATCCCGACGATAGGAGTATTCTCCTTGCAGAGCCCAACCGGAAGCACCCAACACGGCGTTAAAACTGAGACCCAAGAGTTGGATGTCTTCCGGGTATTCGAGCGAGTATCGTGCAGAATTCGCATATCTGTCAATTGCAAGTGCTGCTGCGACCCCCCCTAGGGCCTCCCCAATTTTTTCTGGGTCACCTTGATTTTTTGGATCAGCTGCAACGGCCGTTTGGGTGCTGCTCCCGCCCAAAATTGCACTGGCAGCATCAACTGCAGCCACCAACTCCGGCGGATCAGAGGTCGTTGCATTCACAAAGGGAAGACGACTGTGGTAATTGACCGCGTAGAATCCAAATTCGGTTTGGCCAAGCTCTTCTGCAAGATATCGCAGTGCGATCCCCCACTGACCGGAATTGGAAGGAATCTTGTCAGCCCCTCTCAGCACAGCTCCAAAATTCGGGTCAAATTCGGGTTGATCTGGCAGTGGCGGCCTATCAGGAGAATTTTGATCACTAGCATCCAAATCTTCATTAATTGATTGCGTCAAATCTCCAAAACCCCCACCTTGATCGCTGTCTATGATTTCGGTTATGAAGGCTTTACTTGCACCCGGTCCTGCATAGTCAGTGGTCGAGAAAAAACTCCCCACCGGGTCAATCTTGGTTTTCTCCCAAGCAAACTGGTAGAACCCCTCAAGCGACAGCTTGTAACTCGGTGCGACAGATGCCGAAACCATGTTTACTGGAATTAATGCTTCCCGAATTTCTGATCCCGGCAACCTCAATTTGCTCACATCGAAAGGATTAAAGGCATTGATCCCGTTTGGAATAAATGTGCTCTCACCCCAATTGAGAACATGCTTCCCGAGCCGCACGTCGATTGCGGTATCGTCAACGTCAAACGCAGACGTTACGTAGGCGTCAAGCAACTCGAAATTCCTGACAGCCGCGTTCTTCGCTTTGGCACTCAGGGGTGTTCGTTCACGCGCACTGTTCTGATTCTCAAAATCCAGAAAGCCAGTTGTCCGGAAGAAAACACCGAACCGATTTGTCTCGACATCAATGTCAGCGGTGAACTTAGACGTGTTGCTCACGAGACCCCGATTGTAGTTCAAATTGCCGTCATTCCGGTTGGCGTTATTCTTGCCTTTCGTCATTGCATCGTTTTGCTTTGCGAAACGAAGAGTGACACCATGGGAGATGGTAATGTCCAAGTTTCCCTGAAACGCCCCGCTGCCAAATTCAAGAGCCCCTGCCGGCAACACCTGCAAGAATCCGCACAAAGCCACTGTGCCCAGTGCCGACGGAGTTGATCTCACAACGAATTTCAAAAATGACCTGGCCAGTTGCGAAGCGCCATCAACCATAAATCTGCCTCCCTCACATAGAATCACAACAGTTTCCCGCAATGAATTCCAAGCCTTGGACCCTGCTGCCACCACACTTCTGAGCCATTGAAATTGCCAATAGGCGCTGCATCAGGTAGTCAGTCAAGGGGTCCGATCCATCATGTTGCTATTACGCCCAACAGTTGCAAAATTCAATACATTGTCTGACTGTCGCAGGAAATTGACTTTTTTCTGGAAGCACAACTGTCCAAGGTGTCGATATGGTTTTTTGTTTTTGGCGCTCGGGGTTGGCAATTTGCGAATGGAGAATTCAAGATCTTCAATCCCACGATGAGCAGTATTGTACGGCCAATTCGGACAGAACCGGCGTTTTGCAAAATGGAGGTCGGTGCCGCGATTCCAACTTCGCAAACCAACTCCTAACTTCGCGCAGAAGCCGGCATCCGGAAAAGATTCCGACCGTCTCCAACCAGTATTGCAGCAGCGATGTGCAGTTTGATCGCTGTCCTTCAGAGCGTTGCAGGTTCAGATCCAATACGCATCCGGGCAGTCTTGCCATTTCATCTTATGGTGCGTGCGTTCTCGTTGAATCCGAATTTCGATTGCGCAACTTCGTGAAGAATCACGATCATCTTGCCGAATTGCAAAACCCTTTCGACCGCATTCGCACATACGCATTTGAATTTTCACTGGATCCAAAGTCGGCATCTGCATTCGACAAAGTAGTCAACCCATCCTGGACCAACCAAATCCAAATAAGGTGCCCCCACTGTTCCCGCCAGATTGCGAAACATGGTCGAACTGCTCAGCGAATCGCCTGTTGATCAATTGTCCTTTCCGCCCGCAAGACTGTTGCCACGATCCTCCTTCTTGATCCCGTCAAGAATCATCAGCAAAGGCGGAAGAAACAGCAGGTCGGCCAAAAGAGCAAAAATCACCGTAATCCCCACCAACAGACCAAGGTCCTGGTTGTTGGTCATTCCCGATGCTCCAAACACCAGGAGACCCAAAGCAAACACGGCGCTGGTCGCCAACAATGCCTTGCCCACCGAACTGAATGCGGACTGAACCGACTCCGCCGGCGATTGCCCGTCTTTTCTTGCGCCCATATATTTGGTCATGAAATGGATGGTGTCATCCACAATGATGCCGAACGCGATCGCCGTAACAACGGATGCTGCAACCCCTACATCCCCAACCAGATACCCCCAGAGGCCAATTGCCATGGCGGCAGGCACAAAATTCGGAATCAGACTGATCAATCCCAGCCGCACGCTTCTGAAAACAAATACCAAAAGCAACGAAACCACCGCCATTGCCGTAACGGTGCCGATCAGCATTTTCTCTATGTTCCTCTGAATCGAATGGGCACCGACAATCGCAACTCCACTGGCCCTGGATTCCAGGCCGGGGGCATTTTCCCGGAGCCAGGATTGTGCACGATCATCAAGTTCAATCTTTTCCTTGGTGGTCAGACTGCTCAGCACAACCGTCATTCGTGTTTCCGATCGCCCAATATTGATAAGATTGTTCAGATCCCTGCCCATTGGCAGGGAAAACTCATAGAGGAGCAGATACTGTGCGGCGAGGTCCGAATTGTCCGGAATGCTGTATTGGTCCGGATCGTCGGCGTTCAGATTCTTGTTCAGGCGCTTGATGACATCGGATATGGCAAAGACATGAGCGACTTCCGGTTGTTCCCGAAACCACTCGGCAAAGGAATCGACGCTGTTCAGATAATTGACATCCGTAACGCCGCCCTCCCGACCTGAGTCGAGCGAGTATTCGAGCGTCTCCAGACCGGTGAAATTCTCGCTGATGAAATCCGTCGACCGCCGGAACTCATAGCTCTCGTCCAAGAGCTCCAGCCAGTTCTCCTGGAGTTCTATTCGGGAGATACCTGCAACCATTACGACGATTAGGACACCGGAGGACCAAAGCAACGTCATATGGC
This sequence comes from Paracoccaceae bacterium, assembly GCA_021296235.1. GTDB lineage: Bacteria > Pseudomonadota > Alphaproteobacteria > Rhodobacterales > Rhodobacteraceae > JAPOXR01. Next base: position 17,000 of record JAGWAS010000033.1, read on the forward strand.
GGGAAACGACAAACCGTCCCAAGTGATCGAAAATGCCGATTTTGCCAACACGTCCCGCACGGCCGCGGATGGGTACGATCGAAAGAAATGCGGGCAGCAGCGTTACTGAATAAACGAAGGCACACATTGCGCCGAATGCCACAATGTTCCCCATGATCCGAAACGGCGGCATGTCCGAGAAATTCAGGCTGAGGAACCCAATTGCGGTCGTAAGTGATGTCAGGAAAACGGGCCATACGTTCAGCTTCAGAGCGCGAGCTGTTGCCTGGTTTCTGTCCATCCCTTGGCGCATTGCCGAAAGCACCGCCTCAATGATGTGCACGGAATGAGCAACTGCGACCGCCATCAGGACAAAGAAAGCGGCAGCGCTTTCACCGTAGAATTTGATGCCGGCCCATCCGGCGAAACCCAAGGCGGACAGAATGACTGCTGCGAGCATCAATACAATTGCAACGGTTCCCCATGCTGAACCCAACAAGAGTATCGCAACGAGCAACATCGTTGCGAACGCAACTGGACCAAGAACTTTGAATTCCTTGTTCAACGCGTCACTCATGGCACGATTCAGAACAATGTC
>JAGWAS010000033.1:17720-31321 GCA_021296235.1 Paracoccaceae bacterium
CGCCCGGCTATTTCCTCGGTGGTCAGCGCAATTTTCTCAATTCGTTCAATGTCATTGTCATCAAGTGAACCGGCGGAATCGACCAGCGGTTGAACAATCAGCTCATCCTCAAATCCTTCGCTGTGAGAATAGTTTGCAATTGAGTCCACCCGCGACACGTAGGGCGTCAGCCAGAGTTGCTCGGTTAGCTCCTCAATTGTAGCGAGGTTATCCTGCGTGAAAATGGTGTTGTCCTGCGGCGCCACTGCAACCAGTGCGGTGTCGGTCAGGGAGTAGGTGTTTTCGAGACGATCCAGCGCAGCAATTCGAGGATCGCCTTCGCTGAAATGGTTCCGAACATCCACCTCAACGGTCACGATGAACATCATGCCTGCGGCAAGTGCACAGACGACGATTGAGCCAACCAGGATGGTTAGCCATCGGCGGCCCAAAACAATCGAAATGAAAGAGTCCAAATTCACTTCACCACACCTGCCACCAACAGCCACCAGAAGTTAGCACTTCACTCCAAGATTGTAACCAACAACAAAATCGTGGCCAAATGGGACTCCACTCGGCACAGGCACTATCGCGAATCCCAAGTTTGAGTCGCTGTTGTCCATCCTCAATTCGATAGGCGGTCCCGAACAGTATTTCATCAGATTGGCGGATCCGAAATAGGTTTGTGGCATGTAAGTTCTCGCAGTTCCTCGGAGATCACCATCCAAACAAATCCAATGCGGCATTTCCGGATTCATTCAGCTGCCCGGTGTGGCAACGGCTGAATGTGTATCGCAAATTGCTGAATTTGAGACATGATCGCAGGCAAATGAACTTGGCGGCCGACATAAATCCAATTGAGCTCAACCTCGCTTGCTGATTCTGCAACGCGAACCGGCCAGTTTTCCACCCAAGTTGGGGAGTTGGGCATCGGATTCACCGCAAATCGCTGATGTGACTCCTTGCCGCATGCCACACGCCCTGCTCAACGGCCGGCGCTTCTGCAATCCGGATTGACTGGCGTCTCGCCGAGGCGCACCAATGCAGGATTGGCCGCGGAAAATCCAGGTCGGTTGTCTTCAAGTTGAAGGCGATTGACAGTGCAGCACTGCACCTTCGGCTCCCTGAAATTGTGCAATTCAGATCCACAGCGAGCCAATCGAAATCCGAAAACCGGCGGCAACTGGGAAAGTCGTGCCGCAGCGTGATTCACAATTGGCCTTCAAATCAAGTTCAGGCACTGGGGTTGTTTGGGAGGGTCATTGCGCTGGCGAACCGGACGGTGTCAGAGCTGCTTCATTTCAGCAATTGCATAATCTTTGCAACAAGCCGAGAATAGGGAATGTCCAAAACCAGCGGAGCCAAAAGAAATCCCGCTGAGAAACCGGCAAGATCGGCCACCCACCTGCTCCGGCCGCCGAATAGCAGCGACGCAATGATCTCAAACCCGATCAACAGTGCCGGCAGAATGAGCACGGTGCGCGCGATCGGATTCAATGAAGGATCTCCGGCTGATCGTCCGATCAATACCGCAATCGCCGCCGCAACTCCGAAAAGACCAAGGTATCCGGGTGAGGCACCGATCAAAGGGAAGTCTGTTCCAGCAAAAAAATAGTAGCCCAGTGCACCGAACGCGGATGATCCAAGAAATATTGCCAGGCAACTGACTTCCTGAACCAACCCCAGAACAAAGCGATGCACCACAAGAACGAACAGAATGCTGAACACCGCATTGACCGCACTCAGGTGGATAAAGGGGTAGGTTACAAATGCAAACATGTCCAGAAAGCCAAAGCTGCCGTCATCGACCTGAATCTCAACCTGTCCGGGCCAAAAGCCGAAACTCACCACCGCCTGCCCCCGCAGGTTGGCCACTTGGTCAAAAATCAACCCGAACGGCAACTCCGCAAGGAAAAACAGCAGTTCCGGGGCTGCGATGAGAACCGCCAGCGCAATGGCTGCGCCGCGGGGCCGCATTGACCCGAGCAGCTTAGAATGCTGATTGTCCATCGCAAGGTTATCCGTGCCGGTTGACGATTTCCGAAGCGGAAGCGATAACGCAGACTGGTTCAACCGAAGTTCGAAGGCAAAATCCATGGTCGCATGCCGCCGCAGCAAGCGTGTTTTTTCAGGAATCCAGCCGACTGGCAACCTTACGTTGGGAAATTATCTCGGCGCCCTGAAACGCTTCGTGGAGATTCAGGATTCGGGAGTGGAAACAATCTACTGCCTGGTCGATCTTCATGCGATAACAACTTGGCAAAATCCGGCGGAACTGTCTGATGCAACACGGGAAGCAGCAGCTGGCTTCATGGCTTCCGGAATTGATCCTGCCCGTTCCATACTGTTCAATCAATCACAAGTTCCCGCACACAGCGAACTTGCCTGGATATTCAACTGCGTGGCAAGAATGGGCTGGCTGGGCCGAATGACCCAGTTCAAGGATAAAGCCGGCAAGAACCGCGAGAATGCGTCAGTTGGGCTTTTCGCCTATCCGGCGCTGATGGCAGCGGACATACTTGTCTATCACGCAACGCATGTTCCCGTCGGTGATGACCAAAAGCAGCACCTTGAACTGACGCGCGACATTGCCATCAAGTTCAACAACGATTTCGAGGTCGATTTTTTTCCGGTTATCGAACCAATAATTGAAGGAACCGCAACTCGGGTGATGTCATTGCGTGATGGCACGAAGAAGATGTCAAAATCGGACCCCTCGGACATGAGCCGGATAAACCTCACCGACGACAGCAACAAGATCGCAGCCAAGATCCGCAAGGCCAAAACCGATTCTGCCCCGGTTCCGGAATCGCCGGACGGGCTGGTGGGACGACACGAAGCGGCAAACTTGCTGCATATATTTGCAGCGTTGTCGGACCAGTCAATCGAAACCATAACTTCCGAGTTCGGTGGACGGATGTTCTCTGAATTCAAGGCGGTGCTGACTGAATTGGCAGTCGACAGGATCGGACCTGTTACGGCTGAACTGAATCGCCTCATGAAGGATCCCGCTGAAATCGACCGAATTCTTGCAAGCGGTGCTGAACAGGCGACGTTGATCGCCGAGCCCATCGTAAGGCAAACCCATGACATTGTGGGAATGATCGGTTCCCGCTGAAGCCGACATTCTCAGCAGAATCAAGAGGAAACCCGATGGCAACCGGAACCAACATCCGCACTTACTTCGAGGGCACGTGGCATGAAGGCGACGTCCACGTCATGCGCGCTGCCGACCATGGTGCTTGGCTTGGCAGCAGCGTCTTTGACGGTGCCCGCCATGCAAACGGTTTGCACCCCGACCTCTTGGCACACTGCAGAAGAGTTAACAATTCGGCTCATGCCATGGGCATCACGCCCACACATTCGGCTGAGGAGATCTACAGCATCACGGTTGATGGCCTGAAGTTCTATCCGAAGAGTGCTGCCGTCTACATTCGTCCAATGTATTGGGCCTTGGAAGGCGAACACATGGCCGTAATGCCGAAAGCCGGAGAAACCGGATTCTGCATCTGCCTTGAGGACATTCCCATGCCTTCCCCGAACAAGACCACAACCCTAACCACAACCAGCTTCCAAAGGCCGGTACTGGCTTCATCGGTTGTCAATGCGAAAGCAGGCTGCCTTTACCCCAACAATGCCCGGATGCTGCGCGAGGCCATGGAAAAGGGATTCGACAATGCACTTGTCGCCGATGCTCTGGGAAACGTTGCCGAGACCGCAACGTCGAATGTGTTCATGGCCAAGAATGGGGAGGTCTACACGCCGGTTGCCAACGGAACATTCTTGGCGGGAATCACTCGGTCGCGGATCATGGGTCTGCTGCAAGACGCCGGCTACAGCGTACACGAAGCAGTATTGAGCTTCGATGACGTGCGTGCCGCAGACGAGGTTTTCCTGACCGGAAACATGGCCAAGGTCGTATCCGTATCGCGGTTCGACGACATTCACTATCAGCGCGGCCCAGTCGCAACCGAGGCGCTTGAACTTTACTGGAGTTGGGCCGCCAACGCGAAATGACATCGTTTCCCAACCATACGACGGGTGCGCATGCAAGGGTTTGCTGTCATGCGGAGGTGCTTTCGGGCCCCTCCACTTCCGCCTGAAACCGCTCAAAGAACTCGTTGGTGAGCTTCTTGGCAACTCCGGCTATGATGCGTGAACCAATCTGCGCCAACTTGCCGCCAACCCGCGCTTCGACCTCATAGTTCAGTTCAGTTCCACCCTCAATTTCAACCAGCTTTACCGCCGCTGAGCCTTTGGCAAAGCCGGCCGCTCCCCCCTTGCCTTGACCCGTTATTCTGTAGCTTTCGGGCTCAACGACATCTGACAGTTCAATGCCGCCCTTGAACGTGGCCTTAACGGGTCCGACCTTTTGGGTTACCGTTGCCTCGAAGCCATCGGCAGGCGAACCGGTCAATTCGCTGCAGCCAGGAATACAGGCTCGAAGAATTTCAGGATCATTGAGTGCCTGCCAAACTGTTTCCCGCGGCACTGCCAGGTTTCGCATTCCATTGAGTTCCATCATCAATTTCCCGATTGCACAGTCCCTCGGAGTGGGGAACCCCGATTCCTGTTCGTGGATCAAGCTCAGCGGATGAAATAAACGGTTGTCGAGGTCAATGACAACAATCAGAACAATCGACGGCTCGATGATTCAGAACGAAGAAACAACCAACTCCAAACATGGCCAATAGCAGAGGCAAGCGGTGCGACCGACCGGTCAGCTGACAGCGATACACCTGATTGGCCCTACCGTCTTTGCCGCGTGGCCGCTGGTTATCGTGACAAACCATTGATTTTGAAATGCGTTGAGGTCGATGAAGCCGCCAATCCCTGGATTGTGGCCGCTGATTTCTGATACGTGTTTTTTGACATTGATCCCAACACAAACGCGCGTGGCATTTGACTGACGGGACAGTATGGTGATGCGGTCGTCAAGCACTTCCAATGCACAGCCGGAATTGGCAAAACGCGTTTTCTTGAACCTGCACTGCATTCGTTTAAGCCAACTTGACTTCCGCCGAACCTATTCGAATTCGTCAGTTTCCAGCCTGACCGACCAAATGGCGAACCGATGTTCGATCCAATGAAATTGGGCAAATCAACGCTGACGTCGACAGCATCTCGTGCTTTTCCGCCCACTTTGCCCAACTTGGACTGGATTCCATCAACAGACGATCCGGCAAGATCAAAACCGGAGAATTCTCGGTCAAGAGATCTGATGATCGCTCAGTGCTTGACGAACACTTTCTGGCTGCACCGCCGGGGTTTGAATGTAATCGAGTCCGATTCCCACTTCCCTTTTGATCAAGCGTTCTCACCCAAGCTCCCGAAGACCGAACCGGATTCTTGCCGATATTCGGCTTTGGCTCTCGGCGCATGTTCCGGTTGGTGCCAACATTCTGTGTTGCCGACGGCCCTCGGTTCCGATTGAATGGAGCAGACAATGTCAATTGGAACTTCAGGCGGGCTCAGGATGGGTGGTGGGCAGGAATCCCGGCAAGACGAAGACAACACCGCAACCGTGTGCGGCATTCTTCGCCAGAGATTTGGCGACAGGTTCACCACCGGCGAATCGGTCAGAAGTCAACATTGCCATACGACAACACTCATCAGCCCGCAGCTTCCCGACGGCGTCGTCTTTCCGCATTCGGTCGAGGAGGTCGCCGATGTCGTTTTGACCTGTTCCAAATTCCGGGTGCCCGTGATTCCATTCGGCACCGGCACGTCTCTGGAAGGACAAGTCAATGCACCCTTGGGAGGGATTTCAGTGAACCTCCTAAGGATGAACCAGGTCCTGAGAGTCAATGAGGAAGACTTGGATTGCATTGTGCAACCGGGGATAACCCGCAAGGCACTCAATGAATCGATCAGGGATACCGGTCTGTTCTTTGCAATCGATCCGGGGGCTGATGCCAGCCTGGGCGGCATGGCCTCGACCCGAGCTTCGGGAACAAATGCCGTCCGCTACGGAACCATGCGTGACAATGTCATTGCCGTTCAGGCCGTAATGCCGAACGGCGAAATCATCCGAACAGCGCAGAGGGCTCGCAAGACATCGGCCGGCTACGATTTGACCCGCCTCCTCATCGGCGCCGAGGGCACTCTTGGGATCATCACCGAACTCACCCTGCGGTTGCATGGAATCCCGGAATCAATTGCGTCGGCAAGCTGCAGTTTTTCCAACATTTTCAATGCCTGTGCTGCGGTAATTGACACCATCCAGTTTGGCATACCGGTTGCCCGGATTGAGCTGCTGGACGAACTGACCGTCAAGGCGGTCAACAGCCATTCTGGTTTGACCTTGCCCGAATCGCCGCTGCTGTTGCTTGAATTCCACGGCACTGAAGCGTCCGTTTCAGAGCAGTCGGCAGCCTGTGGCGAGATCATGCGCGATCATGACGGATCCGAGTTCCAATGGACGGTCAAGCCTGAGGAGCGCAGCAAGCTTTGGCAGGCACGTCACGATGCGTATTGGGCATCGTTCGAATTGCGCAGGGGCGCCAAGGGCATTGCCACCGATGTTTGCGTTCCGATATCGCGACTGGCCGACTGCGTCTCTGCAGCTCAGGAAAAGGCAAAGTCCATGGGACTGATAGCGCCAATTGTTGGCCACGCCGGTGACGGTAATTTCCACATGTTGCCACTGATTGATCCGGACGATCCCGAAGAGGTCGCTGCCGTATGCAGTTTTGTTGAATGGTTGGCCGAGCATGCGGTTGACATGGACGGCACCTGCACCGGTGAGCACGGCATCGGTCAGGGCAAAATGAAGTATCTGGAAAGGGAACTCGGCGCGGCAGTCGGTTGGATGACAGCGGTCAAGAATGCCATCGACCCCCTGGACATCATGAATCCCGGCAAGATCATCCCGCCCGCCTGAATCCGTCGGCATCGGTCGAGATGCAATCGGCATGGCGGCGTTGTTGTGTCCGCCAGGCGCGCCTCGTGCAACTGCGTTTGACGATGACCGGAAATTAAGTGCATTGTTGCGTTTGAGGCCACAGCAATCCTGAAGGGGAAGAACACATGAGGAAGTTTCTGGTTATCCTTGATGACAGCCGGGAATGCCTTAATGCAATGCGTTTTGCGGCCATGCGCGCGGCAAGGTCGGGCGGCACCGTGACCATTCTCTCGATCATCCCTCCCGAGGAGTTTCAGCACTGGATTGGTGTCGGGGATCTCATGCGCGCCGAGACCAGGGAGCGGATTGAGACGCATTATGAGGTCTTCGCAACCTGGATGCGAACACGCAAGGGCATCCATCCCGATCTTGTCATTCGCGAAGGCAGCGCCGTTCAGGAAATATTGGGGCTGATTCGGGAGGATCCGGAAATCGGTGTGTTGGTCCTCGGAGCGGGAACGGATCCGGGCGGACCCGGCCCACTCGTGTCGAGTCTGAGCAAGTCCTCGGGAACCCTTCCAATTCCCATAACGATCGTGCCCGGCCAATTGACCAAGGAACAACTCGAATCCGTAACCTGAATTGAGGTCGGGCAACCACTGCGCGACACCGTTCCTGCGACCCAAATTTGACAATTGGGCGGCCTCGGCGGTAATCGGTTCGTACAGCTGGAGTCGCGCAAATGTTCATACAAACCGAGTCGACACCCAACCCGGCATCCCTGAAGTTCATTCCCGGCGAAACGGTCATGCCGACCGGAACCGCGGATTTCCGGGATGTCGAAAGTGCAGCTAAATCGAACCTCGCAACGCGCCTGTTCCAAATCACAGGCGTTGTCGGCGTATTCTATGGGCACGATTTCATTTCGGTTTCCAAGGCAGAAAATGTTGATTGGATGCACATCAAGCCGGCAATTCTCGGTGCGATCATGGAGCATTTCCAATCCGGTCAACCGCTAATTGAGGAGCCCGAGGCAGGGGTTGCCGCGCCCAATGAGTCCTCCGATGACCCGATCGTCAAACAGATTCGGGAGTTGCTGGACACAAGGGTGCGGCCTGCGGTCGCTCAGGATGGAGGCGACATAGTCTTCTACGGATTTGACCGGGGTGTCGTCTATCTTCACATGCAGGGTGCCTGTGCAGGCTGTCCATCATCGACGATCACATTGAAGATGGGCATAGAAAACCTCCTGCGGCACTATATTCCGGAGGTGGTTGAGGTCCGTCCGGTTGCTCCCTGAGCACCCCGTTCTGGGTCTCGACACATCAGCCAAGCACTGTTCGGTTGCCGTGACCCTTGCCGGCACTTTGCTGGCTGGCCGTCATGCCGCAATGGATCGCGGGCAAGCTGAAGCGCTGTTTCCTCTGATTCGGGACTCAATGGGAGAAGCCGGCCTTGAAATGCGCGATCTTGGTGCAATCGGGATCTGCACGGGCCCGGGCAGCTTCACCGGCGTGAGACTCGGTGTGGCGGCGGCCCGAGGTCTTGCTCTGTCTCTGGAAATTCCGGCCATTGGCATCAACGCGTTCGAAATGGCGGCACTCGGCACACCTGGCCGAGTGCTCGCAGTCGTTGATGCAGTTCGGGATTGCGCCTATGCCAAGATCTGTCCTGACGGAAACGCAACCCTTGTGGAGTACAGGAAATTGCCGAGCATGGTTGCCGAAAACGTAACGGTCGTGGGACCAAACGCGGTTGAACTTGCCGATGTCCTGGGAGCCCGGCCACGTGCACCCAAGTTTCGTGGAGGTGAGGCCGCGGCGCGCATCGCCTCCGAATTGCTTCCGTTTGCCGGCCCGCGTCCTGAACCGCAGTATCTGCGGCCCGCGGTGCTTCCCGCCGATGGCCGGAAACGGCCTGGCAATCATCACGTTTGAGTGGTTGCCGGGTATGGATTTTTCGTTCAAATCTGTGGTTGTGGCGTGTCTTTTTGAAGACCTGCAAATATTTCGGTTGAATTTTCGGAGTTAGTTGCAAAGAAGTAACTCATTCGCAGCTTGAGCAATGACGCTCATCAATGCTGCCGAATTTCTTGACAAATTCAGGAGTTGGAAAATGGGAAAATCAAGCAGAACCTTGGCCATCGCTGCCGCAGTTTCGGCTGCAGCGTTCACGGCCGCTGCAGATCCGGCAATCATTTATGATCTTGGTGGCAAGTTCGACAAGTCGTTCAATGAAAGCGCATTCCGGGGAGCGGAGACTTGGAAGGAGAAGTCAGGAGGTGAGTACCGCGAAATTGAACTCCAATCGCAGGCCCAGCGGGAACAGGCTATTCGCCGCCTTGCCGAAGCCGGGAACAACCCCGTCGTCATGACCGGTTTTGCGTTTGCCGCAGCGCTTTCCTCCGTTGCACCGGAATTTCCGGACACCAAGTTCGCCATCATCGACATGGTGGTGGATGAGCCCAATGTCAGATCCGTGGTTTTTAAGGAACATGAAGGTTCCTTTTTGGTTGGCCTCGTCGCCGGCCTGACAACGGAATCAAATGTGGTCGGCTTTGTCGGCGGCATGGACATTCCGCTGATTCGCCGTTTCGCCTGCGGGTACGTTCAGGGCGTCAAGGCCGCGAATGCCGACATCAGGATCATTCAGAACATGACCGGCAACGAACCTTCGGCTTGGAATGATCCGGTCAAAGGTGCTGAACTGACAAGGGCGCAGATCGCTGAAGGTGCCGATATTGTTTATCACGCCGCCGGCGGAACCGGCGTTGGCGTACTTCAGGCGGCGGCCGATGCGGGAATCCTTGGAATTGGTGTCGACGCCAACCAGAACCATTTGCATCCCGGCTCAGTGCTCACCTCAATGCTCAAGCGCGTCGACCTTGCGGTCGAGGAAGCATTCAGCGGTGGCGGCGATCTCCAAACTGGCATTGTCGTACTCGGGCTTGCCGAGGACGGCGTGGGCTATGCCTTGGATGAAAACAACGCATCGCTGATTTCTGCGGAGATGAAAAGTACCGTCGACGATTATCGCTCCAAGATCATGTCGGGCGAGATTGCGGTCCACGACTACACCATGGACGACAGCTGCCCGCAAAGCTGACCGCTGGCTTTGGTGACTGAAATCAATGGACGGGCGCAGCCTGATGCTGCTGCGCCCGCAATCGAACTGTGCGGCATCTCCAAGTCATTCGGACCGGTTCACGCGAACCGCGACATTTCGATGTCAGTGCAGCGGGGCACAATTCATGGAATTGTCGGTGAAAACGGAGCCGGCAAATCGACCCTGATGTCGATACTGTACGGATTCTACCGGGCAGATGCCGGCGAAATTCGAATCAACGGAAAACCCACCCAGATACCCGACAGTCAGGCGGCGATCGCTGCCGGAATCGGCATGGTTCATCAGCACTTCAAGCTGGTGCCCAACTTTACCGTGCTGGAAAATGTCGTGCTGGGCGCCGAGGAAGGGCAGCTGCTGCGCCCTTCATTGAAATTGGCGCGGTCCCTGCTCGCAAGATTGGCTGACGAATACGAACTGCATGTGGACCCCGACGCTGTGGTTGAGGAACTTTCGGTTGGACATCAGCAGCGCGTGGAAATTCTGAAGGCACTCTACCGGCAGGCCGAAATACTGATTCTTGATGAACCGACCGGAGTTCTGACACCTTCCGAAGCCGACCACCTTTTCCGTATTCTGAAGAGCCTGCGCGACGAGGGAAAGACCATTATTCTCATCACGCACAAGTTGCGTGAAATCATGGCCGTAACCGAGTCTGTCAGCGTGATGCGGCAGGGAGAAATGGCTGCGACGGTGAAGACGTCGCAGACCGATCCCGAAACGCTTGCCGAACTGATGGTCGGACGAAAAGTCCTTCTCAGGGTTGAAAAGAAGGCCATTGAGGCTGGGAAGCGAATCCTTGAGGTCCACAACCTTTCTGTAACCGACTCGCGCGGCATCAATACCCTGAAAAATGTTTCGTTCGAAGTCAGGGAGGGGGAAATTCTTGGGATCGCAGGTGTCGCCGGAAACGGACAGACCGAACTCCTGGAAGTGCTCGGAGGCATTACCGAGGCTGAAGGAAACATCCGGGTCGGCGGAAAGGAAATCAGCCTTGTCGGTGCCGGCTCAGATGCAAGATCACGACGGCGAAGCGGCTTGGCCCATGTGCCGGAGGACCGCCAAAGGCTCGGGCTCATCATGGATTTTCTCGCTTGGGAAAACATGTCCTTCGGATACCACAACGATCGCGACTGCAATCACAACCGGGTGTTCATGGACAACAGGGCCATGCGCTCCGCCACCGCCAAGCGAATGCGAAAATTCGACATCCGACCTGATACTCCCGACACGCAGGCCCGGAACTTCTCTGGCGGAAATCAGCAGAAGATCGTGCTCGCCCGCGAAATCGACAGGAATCCTCGGGTTCTCGTGGTTGGCCAGCCGACCAGGGGCGTAGACATCGGCGCCATCGAGTTCATCCACCAGAGTATACTCGACCTCAGGCAAGCCGGGGCGGCGGTGCTGCTGGTTAGTGTTGAATTGGATGAAATTCTGTCGCTCTCGGATCGGGTGGCGGTAATGTTTGACGGGACAATCATCGGTGAACGCCAAACCGCTGCAACCGATGAAAGGGAGTTGGGCCTCCTCATGGCCGGAGTTGCCGATGGTGGGCGGTCATGAGGCGATTGCCGAAAGCGGTGGAGATCGGCCTGATACCGCTGATCAATCTGACGCTCGCGTTCATCATTTCGGGACTTGTCGTTCTCTGGATCGGCGAAAACCCGCTTGAGGCACTCTACATCATCATCAAGGGGTCGGTGGGTTCCGCGTATGGCTGGGGCTACACACTCTATTACGCAACAAACTTCGTGTTCACCGGCCTTGCGGTCGCCGTGGCATTCCATGCACGGATGTTCAACATAGGCGGAGAGGGCCAGGCAACACTTGGCGGACTCGGCGCCGCATTGGTGTGCCTGTCGATCGAGTGGCCTCACTGGACCCTTGCCTTTCCGGCGGCGATCGCAGGTGCGGGATTGTTCGGGGCTGCATGGGCGGCGATTCCGGCATGGCTGCAGGCAAGAAAGGGCAGTCACATTGTCATCACGACAATCATGTTCAATTTCATTGCATCGGCGCTTCTTGTCTATCTGCTCGTCAATGTCCTGAAGGCACCGGGGCAGATGGCGCCGGAGACAGTGAATTTCCCGAAGGGGGCCCACCTGCCCACCGCGCATGAAATGTTGGCCTGGTTCGGCGTGTCCTTTCCCAAATCTCCGCCTGTCAACATTTCGTTCCTGCTTGCCATCGCCGCCAGCTTCTTTGTCTGGGCCCTCATCTGGCGAACCAGGCTCGGCTACGCAATCCGCGCATTTGGTTTCAGCGAACCTGCTGCGGTCTATGCCGGCATTTCACCCTTCAGGGTCATCATGGCTTCCATGCTGATCTCCGGTTGCCTTGCCGGCATGATGGCGGTCAACAGCGTTGTCGGAGAGGCCGAACGACTGCTGATTGATGCAGTTCAGGGAGCGGGGTTTGTTGGTATCGCAGTTGCCCTGATGGGACGTTCCCACCCTGCGGGCACGTTTCTGGCGGCAATCCTGTTTGGGGTTCTATACCAGGGTGGCGTCGAGCTTGAATTCGAGATGCCGGCGGTCAGCCGAGAGATGATTGTCGTCATTCAGGCGCTTGTAATCATGTTTACCGGCGCTCTCGACAACATGATAAGAATTCCGCTTGAACGCCTGTATTTCCGGAAAGTTAGCTGAGCTGAACCATGGATTTTGCCACGCTCATTCAGATCCTGGATTCGATGCTGCGCCTTTCGGCACCGTTGATTTTTGCCTGCCTCGCCGGTTTGTTCTCCGAGCGTGCAGGAATTTTTGACATCGGCCTTGAGGGCAAAATGCTTGCATCGGCCTTCTTCTCCGCAGCAGTTGCAGCATCGACCGGTTCGGTCTGGGCAGGAATGGCCTGCGGTGTCTTCGCGTCGATGGTGCTTGCCGCATTGCACGGGGCGGCGTCCATAACCTTCCGCGGCAATCAGTTGATTTCCGGGGTTGCGATAAATTTCTTCGCGTCTGGGATGACGGCTCTCATTGGCCAGAACTGGTTCAAGCTGGGAGGCCGCACACCGTCCCTTTCGGGCGACAGCCGGTTCCTGCCGCTTGAATGGCCGCTGGCGGAAACGATCGGCGCAATTCCGCTGGTGGGTTCCGTATACAGCGAATTGCTGTCCGGCCACACACTTCTGGTCTACGTGGCACTACTGGCGGCCCCGGTCTCATGGTGGGTTTTGTTCAGGACGCGCTTCGGGTTGCGTTTGCGGGCGGTAGGTGAAAATCCCGAAGCAGTTGACACCGGCGGACTCTCCGTGGCCGGCCTTCGATACCGCGCGACCCTGATCTGCGGACTGCTCTGCGGACTGGGAGGAGCTTACCTCTCGACGGGATTTGCTGCCGGTTTCATCAGGGACATGACCGCCGGAAAGGGATTCATTGCCCTTGCTGCCCTGATCTTCGCAAAATGGCGACCGGGATATGCCCTGTTTGCCTGCCTGCTATTCGGCTTGCTGGAGGCGATCGCCATCAGATTCCAGAGCATCGAAATCTCTGGGGTCGGGACAGTGCCGCTTCAATTGATGCAGGCCCTGCCCTACATCCTCACCGTCATAATTCTCGCCGGATTCGTCGGAAGGGCAATTCCGCCCCGCGCCGGCGGCGAACCCTACATCAAGGAACGGTGAACTTCGGCGTTGCACCAAAGGGAGAGGCAC
>JAGWAS010000033.1:31412-48975 GCA_021296235.1 Paracoccaceae bacterium
ATTGCCTGACGGCAGGATTCTTGTGGGTGAATCGTGGCAGGACTCCCTTGAAGGCGGAACCCTTGATGTTGTTTCCCCTTCCGACGGATTGACAATTGGCTGCATCCAAGCTTCGGGCGGGCGCGATATCGACGCCGCTGTCAACGCAGCGCGCACGGCGTTCGAGTCCGGTCCATGGTCGCGAATGACCGCAGCCGATCGCGGCCGGCTGCTGCTGGCGGCGGCCGGGCTCATTTCCGATGAGAGCGAGGAGCTTGCGGCACTGGAGGCACTCGACACGGGCAAACCGTCCACGCAGGCAAGGAACGACATTGCGGCGACGGTTCGCTACTTCGAATATTACGGTGGCGCCGCCGACAAGGTTCACGGGGAGACCATCCCATTCCTGCGAACCCATCATGTCCAAACCATGCGCGAGCCGCTTGGTGTAACTGCACACATCACCCCCTGGAATTACCCGGCCCAAATGTTTGGTCGGACACTCGCCCCGGCTCTGGCAATGGGAAATTCTGTCGTGCTCAAGCCAGCCGAGGAGGCATGCATGACTCCCCTGAGATTGGCCCAAATTCTCCAGCGGGCCGGATTTCCGCCCGGTTCGCTGAACGTCGTAACCGGTGCCGGTGAAACCGCGGGAGCGGCACTTGCCCGCCACCCCGGAATCGACTTCATTTCGTTTACCGGTTCACCCGAAACTGGTGCCGAGGTGCAGGCTGCGGCGGCGGGCAATCATGTCGGCTGCACGCTCGAATTGGGAGGCAAGTCGCCGCAGATAATTTTCGGGGACTCCGATCTCGACGAGGCCCTTCCGATTGTCGTCAATGCCATAGTCCAGAACGCCGGGCAGACTTGCTCGGCCGGCTCACGGATCCTTGTCGAGCATTCGATTTTCGATCGGGTCATTGGCATGCTGGCGCAGAGATTCGAGAAGCTTGTGGCGGCGCCGCATTTTGAGGACAGGGATCTTGGCCCACTGATTTCAAACCGGCAACTGAGCCGCGTGAAGGGATTTCTTGAAGCGGAAGGAGTTCCCGATCCAATTGCAGCCGGATCGGTTTCGGACACGGCTCCGCCTTCAGGACATTACATTGCACCGTTGCTCTACGGTCCGGTGTCCCCGGATCTGCCAATCGCACGCGAAGAGGTGTTTGGCCCGGTGCTGTGCTGCATTCCGTTCAGGTCCGAAGAGGAGGCGATCAAGATTGCCAATGGGACGGATTATGGACTTGTCGCAGCGATCTGGACCCGGGACGGCGACCGTCAAGCAAGGTTGGCGAAAGCCCTGCGCTGCGGCCAGGTCTTCATAAATTGCTTCGGTGCCGGCGGCGGCATCGAACTTCCGTTCGGCGGCCTGCGAAGGTCGGGGCACGGTCGGGAAAAGGGCTTTGAGGCGCTTCGCGAGTTTTCCCAAGTGAAAACGGTCGTGCACAAGCATGGATGAACAAGATCGGAGACAAAATGAGACTTGAGGGAAAATCAGCACTCATCACCGGCGCGGCGGATGGGTTTGGCCTTGCGATTGCCAGGAGGTTCGTTGCGGAGGGTGCCCGCGTCGCCGTCGTTGACGTCAATTATGAAGGAGCGGTTTCAAAGGCCCGGGAATTGGGTGGGAGCGCAATTGCAATCGCGTGCGACGTGTCAAAATCGAACGAAGTTGCAGATGCCGTGAAGAAGTCACTTGCTGAATTCGGAACTCTCGACATTGTCGTGAACAATGCGGGCTGGAGTCACCGCAACCAACCACTTCTGGACGTGGACGAAGACACGCTTCGCCGGGTCTACGAGATCAACGTGTTTTCCATCTATCACATGGTGCAGGCAATCGTGCCGCACTGGCGCCGAACCGGAAACGGGGGTGTGATGGTGAATGTGAGTTCAACTGCTGGGTTGAGGCCAAGGCCCGGGTTGACTTGGTACAATTCAAGCAAGGGCGCGGTCAGTTTGATGACCAAATCACTTGCCGTCGAATTGGCTGCAGACAAAATTCGGGTTTGCGGCGTTGCTCCGGTTCTTGGAACGACAGGACTGCTTGAGACCTTCATTGGCAAACCGGACACTCCTGAGAACCGGAAGCAGTTCCTGTCCTCAATTCCACTCGGCAGGCTTTGCGATCCGGAGGATGTGGCGAACGCGGTTCTCTACTTGTCATCCGACGAGGCTGCCTTCATCACTGGTTCCATTTTGGAGGTGGACGGGGGACGCAGCGTATAGCGTTGCCCGAGTTTTCTCGTTCGGCAGCTACACCTCGTGGCCAATTCGTCGATCTATGGTGCGACGCGGCGCTCCGGCGTCATGCACATTAGGCCGAAGCACAGAACCGTAAGAATGGAAGCCAGCAGAAATGGAGCACCTGGCAGGTAAACTGGCGCACCCGCTTCCACAAATTCGCGAAAGATCAATGTCATCACCAATGGTGAAACAATTAGGGCAAGTGAAACCACACCCGTCATCACCCCCTGCAATTCGCCCTGCTGATTGTCGAAGGCGATCCTCGACATTATTCCCTGAAGTGCGGGAAATGCCACTGCTCCCAGCGAACTGAGCGGAATCAGAACGAATGCTTGCCACGTCTCGGTAATAAATCCGTAGCCAACGAATCCAACAATTTCAAACACGAACCCAAATAGGACTGCCTGCTTTTCGCTCATGTACCGGAGAACCACTCGAATGAACCAACCCTGGACAAACGCAATCGCAACTCCGTAGGCAGCCAAGGAAATTCCAATCATTCTGGGTTCCCAACCGAAGCGCTCCAATGTGTAGAACGACCAGATTGCGGGATAGACCGTGAACGCAATCTGAAAGAAGAACAGTATGAGCAGCAGCAGTTTCAACCCCGGGAGCCGGCCAATGTAAATGAGTCCGCCAAGCGGATTTGCTCTCTTCCAGTCAAATGGCCTTCGGATTTTGTCGGTAACGGTTTCGGGCAGAACGAGCCAGCCGAACACCATGTTTGCGAACGAGAAGGCGGCCGCCGCATAGAAAGGCGCCCGGGTCCCGAGTTCCGCAAACGCTGCTCCGAAGAGCGGGCCAAGCACAAATCCCACACCGAATGCGGCACCTATCAGGCCAAAATTCTGTGCCTTTTCGTCGGGATCGGATATGTCGGCAACGTAGGCGGCGACCGTGGGTTGGGTTGATGCTGTAATGCCACCGACAATTCTTCCGATGAGCAGCAGCCAGATCGTGTGAGCAACGCCCATCACCAAATAGTCGACCCCCATGAAAAAGAGCGAAATCAGAAGCACCGGCCGCCTGCCATAGCGGTCGGACAGGTTGCCGATTGTTGGGCCGCAAAGAAGTTGCATGACCGCAAACACCGATGCCAGAATTCCGCCCCAGACGGCAGCGGACCCGAGCGTACCGCCCCCGACCTCAAGAATGAGATCGGGCATGACCGGAACAATGATCCCAATCCCGATCGCGTCGATCGCCACAGTCGAAAGGACAAATATCAGAGGCAGGCGGTGTTCCCGAAACTTGCTTCGCGATTTCCGGCCGTCGCGGGAACGCGTGCCGGATTGAGCTCTTTCCGAGCGGGAACCTGCACGACTGCGGGTCAGCATGCCGCCGGATTTTCCTGCATCTCGAGGTGTAGGCGGTCTCCGGTGTATTTGTGCCTGCGGGCAAGGTCCTCGTTGAATTCAATGCCCAATCCGGGTTCCGATGGCGGAAGTATCCAACCCTCTTCCCACCTGATTGCATTTCCAATCAGATCAAGGTGAAAGGCACCTCCGGTTTCTATTGTTTCAACGATGAGTAGGTTGGGCAACGTTGCCGCCAACTGCACATTTGCTGCCCATTCAACCGGGCCGGCATATAGATGCGGTGCCATCTGGGCATTGAATGCCTCCGCCAAGACGGCAATTTTTTTTGTCTCAAGGATCCCGCCGGAACGACCGGTCGCAGGCTGCAGGATTTCGGCTCCGCCGCAGCGAAGGAGTGAGGCGAATTCGGACTTTGTTGTCAACCTCTCGCCGGCGGCAATCGGCACCCGAATGGCTCGGGCAACCTTGGCCATCGCTTCCGGGTTGTCCGGTGGAACCGGTTCCTCAAACCAAAGTGGATCAAATTCCTCCAGTCGCTGGCCAAGACGAATGGCTCCGGCCGTAGTGAATTGCCCATGAGTGCCAAACAGGATATCCGCCCTGCGTCCCACCGCCTCTCGAATCAACCGGCAAAACTCCACCGACCGTTCTATCTCATCCAAAGATGGCTGACGCCCGCCATGAATGGTGTAGGGGCCAGCCGGATCGAACTTGACTGCGGTAAACCCCAGTTCCACCATTTCCGCTGCACATTCGGCCGACAAATGCGGATCATGCCAAAACGCGTCCTCATCTTCGTTCTCCGGCGGATAGAGATAGCTGTATGATCGAATTCGATGATTGACGAGACCTCCGAGCAGGGCGTGCACGGGTTTGCCGATTGCCTTTCCGACTATGTCCCAGCAGGCAATTTCCATCCCCGAGAAGGCGCCCATCACCGTTGGATCCGGCCGTTGGGTAAAGCCGGACGAATAAGCCCGCCTGAACATGATCTCAATGTTCTCGGGGTTCTCGCCCAACATGTGCCTTTCGAACACATCCTCAATGACCAATCGCATGGCGGCGGGCCCGACGGCTGAGGCATAGACCTCTCCATATCCGACAATCCCGTCATCCGTCGTCAGCTTGGTGAAAATCCAGTAGCGCCCTCCCCAACCGGGAGGTGGGTTTCCAACCACGAAGACTTCAAGGTCGCGCAAGCGCATCGCTTTACTCCGTCAGTCGAAGACGATCACATTTCGTCGGACGTTGCCCTGGAGAGTGCTTTCGATCGCCTCATTGATTCGGGCCAAGGGAAAACGGTTGGTAATCAGTTCATCGACCTTAAGCCGTCCCTGCCGGTAGTGATTCAAGAGCCAGGGAATGTCTCGGCCAAGAACCGTGTCACCCATGCATGATCCCTTGATGCTCTGGCTCAGGCCGGCAATGATGACAGGCTGAAGGCTCATCTCGGCGCCATTTGGCGGCATCCCGGCAATGATTAGCTCTCCGCCCTGACACAGGAAGCGCAATGCCGTTTCGCAGGCCGTGCAGGAACCGACCGTTACCAGCGCAAAATCGACACCACGCCCACCAGTTAGCTTTCTGACCTCGCGGTGCGGCTTTTCGGTGGAAGCGAGGATTCCGTGCGTCGCGCCAAATTTCCGTGCGTCTTCGAGCTTCGATTCGGAAATGTCGACTGCGATTATGGTCGAGGCGCCGCTTATCCTTGCGCCTTGGATCGCGTTCAGTCCAACGCCACCGGCTCCAATGACAGCTACTGAAGAACCCGGCGAAACCCTGGCGGTGTTGACCGCTGCACCAACCCCCGTGATGACACCACACGACAAAAGGCAAGCTGCATCCATCGGCATGTCGTTGGGAATTTGTGCAAGCTGCGTTCGGTGCACGACCGTGCGCTCAGCAAATGCAGCAGTGTTCAACCCTCTTGCCACCGGGTTGCCGGCGGAATCCGAGATCGGGGTATTGTTGGGATCCGCCTTGCATTCGCATCGCGCCGGCATGCCCTGCCTGCAGTTCAGGCATTCACCGCAATTTCTAAGGAGCGTAACCAAGACCGGGTCGCCGACGGCAAGATCGGAAATTCCGGTGCCAAGCGCAGAGATGCGTCCTGCAGCTTCGTGCCCGTAAACCACCGGAAGGGTGCCACCCCAAGCCCCTTCCATGTAGTGGATGTCGGAATGACAAACAGCACAGGCCTCAATTGTAACTTCGGCCTCGTCTCGTAGTGGGCCGCGCAGATGCACATCTTCAATCGTGAGCGGTTGTCCGAATTCCCTGCAGAGTGCAGCCTTCATGGCATTTCCCATTTCAACTTAAGCGCAATCCGGCGCCACCTCGCAATCTTGCCAGATCACACGGGATTACAACCGAATTTTTTACCTGTGATCAAAAAAGGACTCACGACAATTGAAGATCAACGAGCCGCAACAGGATGCGATTTGAGTTCCATTCCAATGACCTGCGAGTTGCTTCCACTGTGGCGGTTCGGTTTCCCGGAGCCGAAGCCAGTCAATTGCTCGGAGTCATTGTTGAAGGCCGCGGGCGGCAAGCGGCCATCCTGGCATTTCCCAAACTAATCAACATTGCCGATGGCAGCTAAATGGTTTGAGTTGCACCTGTGAGCGACAAACAGTTTTGTGTTTCGTTCGTGAGCGTCAACCCGGTTCGCGAGGAGAGTAACCGCAGCAACTCAACGGTTCCACGATACCATCGATTCAGAGCAGTTCTGCAAATCGTCAGTGCGATTCATGAATTCTGGCGGGTTCTCTTCTTCCCAAGCCACTCGTTCATCTCCGACTTGCCACACTTCCTGCGCAACGGCGCCGAAAGGCGAAGCCCTTCCCCGCCGTCGGCGGCTGCGGCTCAAAACAGTTTGTCGGCGCCACTTCCAACGGGTCGGTGCCTGCGAACCAAGGGCATCAGAATGAACTCCCAAGGGCTCTCAAATTCTCCCACCGGAACCTCAATCAGATAAGGGCCCTCCGTCTCCAGTGCTTTGCGCAATTCCGTCCTCAATCTTGCGGGCGAGTGGGCCCGGGCAGCGGAAACCCCGAAATTTCGAGCGAGTGCGACGAAGTCAGGATTCACCAGATCAACCCCAATCAATCTGCCTTCATAGGCCTCCTGTTGAATGCGGCGAACATTCCCGAACGCATTGTCGGTGAAAACAATGGTCTTCAGCGGAATGTTGTGCCTCACCGCCGTCGCAAGTTCACCAACGGCATACATGAACCCACCATCCCCGGAGATTGATACAACCGGAATGTCCCGGCGGGCGTGAGCGGCGCCAAGTGCGGTTGGAAATCCTCCGCCGAGATTTCCCTGATAGCCTGCCGAAAGGAATGTCCTTGGCTCGGAGCATGGAAATGCGAATTTGGCCACATAACCCATCTGTGTGACTTCATCGACGAATATGCCGTTTCCGGGAAGTTCATTCCTGATCGCACGCAGATAGGAAAGTTGCCCCGAGAGCTTTGCCTCAATCCTAAGAGAAACCTGATCGCTGATTTCAGCAGCCGTGGCATGCCATGCCTTTCGATCGTGGCAACGGCCCTTGATTGCTGCGGTGAGCGGTGGGAGAGCGTTCTCCAACGCCGCATGTATGCCCACTGCAGGTTTCGAAATCCGACCAATCACTCCCTTGTCGATGTCAATGTGGACTATCTTGAGGTCGTCATCGACTCCCCACTGCATTTGCTGCGTCTGCAAACGGGTTCCCAGCCCGACGACGACATCAGCACGACGCCAAAGCTCGTGCGCAACCGGAAGCGGTGCAAACAGGGGGTCCAGAGCCGACACCACACCATGCCCGTTGCGGAACGCCGTTACCGGCGCCGCAAAAGCATCTGCAAAGTTCCTAACGGAGGCAAAGGCTGACTGGGCACCGCCACCGACCACGATCAACGGTCGTTCCGCTCCGCACAGCAGATCAACCGCCCGCTCCAGCGCCTCTTCGTCAACTGGAAGCGGTTCATGAGCAATTGGGGCCGCCACGGCCCTGCCCCCGGGAACCTGGGCGGCCCATAGATCGGTCGGAACATTCAGTCCGACAGGTGAAGGTTTGCCAAATTCGAGTGCACTCAGAGCTCCGGTCAGGGACTCGAATGCATCTTGGTCGCCGGAGACATTGAAAGACTGCTTGGTGAGACGGCTTAGGATCCCAATCTGGTCCGCCACCTCATGCAACATCCCATAGCCCTTACCGAGAGCAATGCTTGGAATCTCCCCAACAATCGCCAATACCCGGGCATTAACGGCACCTGCGGTGGCAAGGGCCGCGGTTGCATTCAGAAAGCCCGGCCCTGGAACCACACAGAAAACCTGGCTTCTTCCGGTTGCCAGAGCCGCCCCCGTTGCCATGTAGGCGGCGGTCTGCTCATGTCGCGTGTGCACAATCTGAATTCTGTCCCTGTACCTGTACAGCGCATCGAAGAAATCGTCGTTCTGCACACCCGGAAGGCAATATACGGTCGGTGCACCGTTGTTGATCAGGCTGTTCGCCGTTAGCTCTGCAACTGTTGTGGCCACTGCTTCCAATCCCTCATTTGGAAATTGAGATTTGAACGGCGAATTGAACCGGCTCTGGACGGGCCGAGGTTTCCCGCGCTTTCATTCGTCAGCCTCCACCGGTGCCGATCGTTCAGGCGTCAGCAGGAATCCCGGAATTCTTCAGGAAATTCGTGATGCAATCAACATACTCCTCGGCGGAATCGATACATGGCAGGTGGCCAGCGCCATTTATGATCCTGACCTCTGCATTTCGGACAAGGGAGGCCGTCCATTGCACGAGGTCTGGCGGCGTTGCTCCATCCTCCGATCCGCCAATCAACTGGACAGGCATGTCGAGTGTGCCAATGGCACCACTGTAGTCGGCAGTCATGATCGCCTCGCAGCAACCCGCATAGCCTTCCACAGTCGTTCTGGTGAGCATTGCCCGCCAACCTTCCAATTCTTCGGGCCGCTCCTCCCTGAACCTAGCCGAAAACCAACGCTCAAACACACTGTCCGAGATCTCGGACAGTCGGCCGGATCGAACCGAATCAATTCTCGACTGCCAGAACTTTGCATCACGAATTCGCGCACCTGTGTTGGATAGAACGGCGGCCTTTATCAAGTCAGGCTGCCGAAGTGCCAATTCCTGCGCAGTCAACCCCCCGATCGAAAGTCCGACAAACACACATTGATCCACTTCCAGCTGCTCCAGCAGCGCGGCGCAATCAGCGGCAAGTTCGCTGACCGAATAAGGACCGTCCGGGCAGGAACTCAGGCCGTGGCCGCGCTTGTCGTATCTGATGAATCGAAAAGTTTTCGGCATCAGTTCAATCACCCGGTCCCAAATTCGGAAATCGGTCCCCAGCGAATTGGAGAATACGATCGGATATCCATTCCGGATACCTTCATCGGCGTAGTGCAGGTGAACACCGTTCGCTTTAACAACCTTCATTCCGTTCTCCTTTACGGCCTTTTTCCTCCGGTTGGCGACGATCAACCGGAACACAACCACCAGCCAAGTGTCGGGCCATTCTGGGTTGTTTCGAATCCGGTGGAACAACTGAGCTCAGCGCGACACTGGCGACCCCTCGAGGACTCGAACCCCGAACCTGCTGATTCGAAGTCAGCTGCTCTATCCAGTTGAGCTAAGGGGCCGCTAATGTGCCGTAGTGGTTGATATCAGATTTCGTTGCAAGTCACAGCATGCCGCAAAGACCGGCACAGCCAGAAGATGTACAGACATTGCCGGAAACAATGCAATCCGCGTATGGTTCAAGTTCAGTGATTCCTGAATTCTGGTCTTTTCATTCTGCGGGTTGCCATGCGTTGCGGTTGCACACCCCGAACACGCAAAATCCTCAAGCATGGCGGGGTACTGGGATCGTCGGCCTCTGCGAACAGTTGATCTCAACTCCTGAAGTCTCATCGACTGAACCATGCAACGAACCAACGGGTGATGTGCGGGCACGCGACAGCTGCCGAATTCGAGATGTGGTGATAGAAGGTCGTAGTTGTACAAGATTACCTCCCCGTCATCGTCAGAGCCAGCCAATTTCAAGGCCAGGCTGCCGATTTTATCCCGAATTCAATTCGGTCGAATTCGAGCACAAGAGTATTGGAAATTTGGCCGCATCGCATGCTTTCGGCATCCAGGGCGATAATTTCCGTTTGTTAGGGTGACTTGGTGGAAGTGCTGGCGCGGCAAAGGCCCATGATGGGCGGATAGTCGAGATCCGGATGTTGCGAAGAATATCGCTCGCCGACACGGTCAGGTTCAATATTTTCAATATCTTCATAGCCCAAATCTGCCAGGATTCCGGGTAGCTCGGTCGGATTGAAGCTGGACAGCCAAGGCTCGCCGCGCCGGGCGACAAAGTTGGCGCATCGTTGGTACAGGCTTTGCGAACCGGCAGGGATCCAAGCTGGGTCGGCGAGATAGTCGAACAGGACAGTTGATCCCGGTGCCATTCTGGTGGCGATGCCTGCAAGGGTTGCCCGGATCGCATCGATTTCGAGGTAGTAGGTAACTCCGAACCAAGAGAACATTGCCGGGCGCTTTTCATCAAAGCCAGCTCGGTCTAACACCTCGTGAAGGCTTTCGGCATTCAGATCGCACTGAACATATCGCACGCCATCCGGCTTCCCGATTCCGGCTTCACGCATTCGACGCAGTTTCAATTCCTGGGTTGGCGCCAGATCCAGTTCATAAACATCCAACCGCTTCATGAGATCCGTACGCCGCATGGCAAAGGTCTCATGGCCGGCACCGACAATCACATATTGTTCGAGTCCATTGCGGATAGCCGCCTCCACGCACTCTTCGCCGAAACGGGCGCGCGTCAATATGACCGGAACGATAGGCCTGACATTTCTCAGGAGACCATCATTGACAATCCGAGACAGCAACCGGCTTGACAGCACCGTACGCCAGAAGGGTCCGCACATTGAGATGGCTAAGTGATCCTCAAAGATTGGGGACAGTGCATTTCGTAGATGTTCGGCGCGAGCTGCGGCAACCAACTCTGCTGTCTTGCTTGGGCGCATGTTCTTGGCTTCGGATACAGGCAATCGAGACCTCTTCAACCATTCGCTAAGCAATTTGGATCGGAACCCATCGCCCAGTCTAGCAACAAATGTTCCCATCTGTCTTGCAAAATGACCCTGCCCAAACGGATATGATGTTCCGATGGGTCTTACAGGACGTCGACTTTACACGGCGGGGGGTCGCCAACCACGATGACTATTGTTGACGTCCCAGCGAAGGCAAGGCAGCGGTTGCCGACTCTTTCACGAAGGCTACCATCACTTCCACTGCGAAACGACAAATCGGCTGCAATGTTCCGTGCCGGCTCAGTTTGCCGCAAGCTTTTCGCCCGATTGCGAGGGCCGCAACTGCCAACGCACTTTGCTGTCTGACCTGGCCTCTCCGCTTCCAACGCTCCTTTTGATCGCTGCCTGCCCTTCCCTTCGCCAAATGAAACATCTCTTTCCGCGCATCCGGCTCAACGCAGTTTCAACTCTTGTCTGTTTCGATTGCCGCCAATGCAATTCGCGAGCCGCTTCGCGTCCCCAGTCGCGAGTTGGATGTGCAGCCACCTCAAGTTGATATGTATTTATTCTACATATCTCTGGAAGCGCAGCTCACTTGCAGGGTCCCGTTCCACGCTCCGATACCCCCGAAAGTTCCTAATAAATATGGACCACAGCAAGATCGCACATGAAATAGAGCACTCTCCCAACGCTCACCCCATCTCCACACAGAAGTTCTGGACAGAAGGACCAAAAAAATGTAGAAAAATAACAGAGAACATTAGGGAGGCTCACATGCCTAGAACGTATTTGGCAGCGGCTGTTGTGACCGCTGTAATCGCGGGTGCTGCTTTCGCTGAATACCCAGAGAAACAAATCAACTTGATCGTGCCGTTTGAGCCAGGGGGCGGCACGGACATCACTGCCCGCATGGTTCAGCCGGGGCTGGAGAAACTTCTCGGTCAAAAACTTGTAATTCGTAACCTTGAGGGCGCCGGCGGAACCGTAGGCGCGACGCAGCTCAGCCAGATGGACCCGGACGGATACTCAATTGGTTACATGCCAATTGGAACAATGACGACACAGCCGCATATCCGGAAAACAAGCTACAACGCGGACAGTTGGGAACCAATTTGCATGGTGATTTCGGACGCCGTATCCGTGCTGGTAAACCCGGAACATTCCGGCATCAACTCAATGGACGAATTGATTGGCGCAGCGAGTGGCGGCAATCAGTTGATCTCGGCTGGCCCACCTCCCGGTTCACTGCCGCATATTGGGCAAGCCGCCCTTGCAAAATCCTATGGGCTTAATTTCAAGTACGTGCCGTACAAGGGAGGTGGCCCGACCGCGAAGGCGCTTACCGCCGGCGATGTCGACGTGTTCATAAACACGCCCAATTTTGCGAAGAGATTTGAGTTTACGCCACTGGCCCTGATGGCTCCAGAGCGCCACCCGGACTTCCCGGATCTTCCGACGACCGCAGAACTTGGCGGACCTGAGATGGACATCTCGATCTGGTTTGGGCTGTTTGCTCCGGCTGGCACGGATTCAGCCATCGTCCAAAAACTGTCGGACGTTTGTGGTGAGGTTGTGAACTCCATGGAGTTCACATCCCTTGCAAGCGAACGGGGAAATTCACCAAAATACTTGGCGGCTCAGGACTTCAAGGCATTCTTTCAGGCCGAATTCGACACGAATGCGGAATTGCTGTCGGACGCCGGCCTGAAGTAATCGGCCACCCCCGATTGGCCCGCATTCCATGCGGGCCAGACTCCCACGACTTTTTGGGTGGGCCGTGCTGTGGTTGGATTCCTTTCAATTGCCGCACTCGTTTTGTGCGCAGATGCTGTTTTCGCCCACGATGATCCGTCAAAACCGACCGGACTCGTCGTTGCATCTTCCGCCGGAGCACGGATTGCGGAACCAAGCATGGAGCGTCTCCTGAACGGTGAATCCGTCCTGAAGAACGCACCCCGCACTTGCGCCACAATTGGCACAACAGAATCGACCGCCGTTGACCCCCTTGATCGGCACTTGGTGCTCGGCGGACTTGAGGATAACCTGATCAGGGTGTTCAACATCTTCGAATCCAGTCGGGCACCACGCCGATTGCACGCGGCCCCCTCGCACGACGAACCGTCATGGGTTGAAGTGCATGCAGCACAAAATCCCAGGGGGGACGAATGAACAACATGCGCACTTGGTCCGCGGACGTTCTCTATGGATTGGCAATCGCTGCGGTCGCAACGGCTTTGTTCATTCACACGTTCTCCGATCGTTATGAATTCAATCCGCTCATCGAAAGCGTGTCGACGGTCTTTTTCCCACGCATCATCCTGGGCGGCATAATAGCATGCTCCTTGGGTTTGATGATCAAAGGGCTCCAAAATTCTTCGGAGGGGGATCGGTTGCCAAGTGTGAACCTCACCCGGGCCGTTTTGGTGCTCGGAGCGTCGGCGGCGACAGCCGCCGGCCTTTGGTATGTCGGGTATTTCTACGTCATGCCCGTCGGCATATTTTTGACTGGCTGGGCGCTTGGCTACCCAAACAAACTCATCCTGGCCGCAACCGCAATTGTTGCCACAATTGTCGTTTGGGTTGCTCTCGGCCATTTTGCGGCCGTGACATTCCCAACGGAATTCAGGCTAGAGCTACCCGTGTCCAACAAGTGATGCCGAATCCACAATTTGCCGGCGACTATGTTGTGGCCATGGACACTCAACGGCAGGTCCGCCGATGTCTCGGCCAATCTTGGCCATTCAACCGTAACGAGTCGGTTCTGGCAGAAGGGAAAGGCCGGCACAGGGTCTGTCAACACGGCCGGCGGACATTGTTGGGTCTAAGGTAAGGCACGCAATATGTGGGAACATGTACTTCCGGCGCTGGCATCAAGTTTCTCGATTTCGATTCTCCTTACGATCTTGATCGGAACGATCGCCGGCATCATTGTCGGTGCCCTGCCCGGGCTGGGCACCGTTCTGGGCCTTGTCATGGCCATACCGTTCACGATTCCGATGGATGGCCCAATGGCAATTGCGCTGTTGTTGTCGATCTATGTGAGTTCGATCTACGGGGGGTCCATTGCTGCGATCCTCATCAATGTTCCGGGCACGCCGCAATCAGCGGCATCGGTGTTTGATGGCTACCCAATGGCCCAACGCGGTGATGGTGCGTTGGCACTTGGCTACGCCACCATTGCGAGTTTTGTTGGCGGCATCTTCTCGCTCGTCGTGTTGGTCTTCGCCGCGCCGATGTTGGCGAGAGTGTCGCTTGAGTTTGGGCCAATCGAGACATTCGCGCTCCTTCTCTTTGCGCTGATGACGGTGGCTTGGGTATCCGGAAAGGAGTTGCTGAAGGGAATTATTGCCGCACTTATCGGCATTTTTCTTGCGATGATCGGAACAGACGACATGAGTGGCTATTCTCGGTTCGATTTCGGCAATCTCTTCCTGTCTGCCGGCCTTACAATCATACCGCTTCTGATCGGCTTTTTTGCGATCTCCGAGATTCTCTTCCAAGCCGGGACCCTGAAGGATGTTGGAGCACCGTCTGTCAAAGGTGGAGGGTTCAAGGTCGCGCCGTGGACGGAATGGCGGAGGCGAATCGGCGTACTGTTGCGGAGTTGCACCATCGGGAGTTTCATCGGCGTCCTTCCGGGCACTGGCGCGACCGCAGCCGTGTTTGTCAGTTACGCTGATGCAAAGCGGCGTGCACCGAACCCGGAGGATTTCGGCAAAGGTGAGCCAAGCGGCCTGATCGCCTCAGAGTCTGCCAACAACTCGGTCTCGGGCGGCGCAATGGTGCCCATGCTGAGCCTTGGCATTCCTGGCGACGGCAGCACCGCGGTCATGATGGGTGCACTCACGCTCCACGCAGTTATCCCCGGCGTGCGCCTATTCAAAGATCAACCCGACCTGGTAACGCTGATCTTTGTCCTTCTTGGGATCGCGAACATATTTATGCTGGTCATCGGGGCCTTCGGAGCAAATGTGTTCTCTCGGTTGCTGAAGTTGCCGATCACGCTACTGATGCCACTGGTCCTGCTGATGTCCCTGGTTGGAACTTTTGCAATTCGCTCCAACCCCATCGATCTCATCGTTGCCCTGGTTTTCGGCGTCATCGGTCTCCTTGCACGTCTCAATCGCTTCCCTCCGGCGCCGATTATCATTGGGTTTGTTCTCGGCAAGCAACTGGAGTTCACATTCCGCCAAGGCCTCGTATTCACTGATGGCAATGTCTTGGGGTTCTTCCAATCGCCCATAGCCGCTGTATTGTTCGGCCTGACCGGGCTCATTGTTCTGAACCTGCTTGGCTTGGGAAAACTGGTTCGTCGAGTGCTCAAGAAGTAAGGGGCGAAGCGTTCGCCGCCTGACCCTCCAATTCCGCAATACTCAAATGGTCATTGGCAGTGGCTGCCCCACGGTCCGTGGAATCCAGTGCCATCGCGGTCCACGCGCTCAAACCCGTGAGCACCGAAGAAATCGCGCTGCCCCTGGATCATGTTTGCCGTTGACCGAGCGGTTCGCATCGAATCGAAATAGCTGAGTGCCGCGGCAAGCGCGGGTACTGGGTGTCCCGCGTCCAGCGCGCGTGATGCAATCCGGCGCAAGGCCGGAACGTGTGATTTCAGAAGTTCGCTAAAATACGGCGCAAACATCAAGTTCTTGTCCGGTGCCGAGCGAAGGGCGCTGGCCATGTCGTCCAGCATAGCAGACCGGATGATGCAGCCTTCGCGCCAAACCTCCGCGATCGCGGCCATCGGCAGTGACCATCCGAATTCGCGCCTCGCCGCGTTAAGCAGATCAAACCCCTGCGCGTAGCAAATGATCTTTCCCGCAACCAATGCACCTTCAAGGTCCGCAATCGTGATGACATCCTTCCCGATTGCTTGAGGCGCCCCTGCGAAATGCTTCTCGCCGTCAACGCGCATGTGCTTCAATGCCGACATGTTTCGCGCAGCAACCGCCGCTTCAATAACCGTTATCGGCGCGCCAAGATGCTGGGCCTCGATTGCTGTCCAACGCCCAGTGCCCTTTTGGCCGGCCCTGTCCTCAATGATGTCGAGCATGGCGCAACCCGTCTCGGGGTCAAACGCTGAAGCGACCATTCCGGAGATCTCGACCAGATAGGATTTCAGAAGACGGGTGTTCCAATCCTCAAGAACCTCACCACATTTTGCCGCGTCGAATGACATACCATCCCGAAGAATGCCGTACGCCTCGGCGATGATCTGCATGTCCGCATATTCAATGCCGTTATGAACAGCCTTTACGAAGTGACCGGCACCGTCCGGCCCCATATGCGTCGCGCAAGGGATTCCTTCATACTTGGCGGCAATGGCGGAGAGAATTGGTTGCATCCGATTCCAGGACTCTGCAGTGCCACCAGCCATTATGGATGGGCCGTAGCGAGCCCCTACTTCTCCGCCCGAAACACCAATGCCCATGATGGGAATGCCGCCGGAGCGCGCTGCGTCACTTCGCCGGTTCGTGTCGCGGAAATTTGCGTTTCCAGCGTCAACAATGAGATCTGACCGATTCAAAAACTTGGACAATTCCGAAATCTGCTGATCCACCGGATCGCCGGCCGGGACCATAAGTATGATTGCGTGCGGCGGTTTGATCTTGGCAACAAGTTCCTCAATCGTTTCGCAGGGCAGGATGTTGGGCGCGAGTTCGCCCGCAGTATCAAAGAAGTCCCGCACAACCTGGGTTGTTCGATTGTAGACCGCGATCTTGAAGCCATTCTCGGCGATATTGAGTGAGAGCATCGCCCCCATGGTTCCGAGCCCGATCAGCCCGACGTCAGCGTTTGACATATTCCCTCCCGGTAATTTTTCCAGTTAGCAGGATGCAAAATCCAGCTGGACCTTCATCGCCTTGGTCCGGTCACCCGCAGTCTCAAGGGCAGCAACAGCATCATCCAGCGCAAATGTATGGGTATGAATTGGCCGCACGTCGATCAGGCGCTTTTGCATCAGTCCGACTGCCGTTCCGAACTCCTGATGGAACCGGAACGAGCCTTTCAACGAAATTTCCTTGGCGGTAAGGGCCTGCATCGGAACCGACATGTCACCGCCGAGGCCCAATTGAATGACCGTTCCGCCCGGCCGCAGCGCGGCAATCCCAGCCGCAAGGGCGGAAGCGGCGCCAGAGCATTCGAACAGCACGTCAAGGCGCCCCTTCCCCGCCTGGCAATCTTCAAGCCCATTCGGTTCAGCCATCACGTTGACTGTTCGACCGGCGCCGACCTCGGCAGCTTTCGTCAATGGAAACTCCGACAGATCGGTGGCAATTATCTCATCTGCACCTGCCCATCGTGCAACTAGAATCATCAATGTGCCAATTGGCCCGCACCCCGTTACCAAAATCCTCTTGCCGATCAGACTGCCGGCGTGTTGCAACGCGTGCAGGCAAACAGACAACGGTTCAGCCATTGCGGCTTCGGCAGCGGTCAAGCCATCCGCCAAAACGAGTTGATCTGCATCTGCCACGAGCCAGTCCCGGAACGCGCCCTGTATGTGTGGAAATGGCATCGCGCTGCCATAAAACCGCATGTGTTCACATTGGTTGAACAGTCCATCGAGGCAGTGGCTGCAAGTGCGGCACGGCCTAGATGGCGAAACCGCAACGGGGTCGCCCGGTTGAAAACCGGATACATCCTTTCCCAGGATCTCAACTTGGCCGGAAACTTCGTGCCCCAAAATCATCGGCTCCATTAGCCGTACTGCGCCGAATCCGCCATGGTTGTAATAGTGAAGATCGGTCCCGCAGATGCCGCCCGCCACAATGCGCACCAGTATTTCACGCGGACCCGGTTCGCGAACATCCTCTGAAAGCTTCAGCTTGAGTTCCCTTGCTTTGTGGATGACGAGTGATCTCATGGATCCTGCGGTCCGGCTTTGTCCAGTGGGTAAAATTTTTCTATACAGTTATTGATATCACTTCAAAAAAAACCCACCGACGCACGATTGTGAGTCAATGAACTCCAAT